>JAZQYW010000028.1:0-13996 GCA_045633745.1 Christensenellaceae bacterium | reverse complement strand
CGAATCCACCCCTTCCCACCAAGTAAGTTCTTACATTTGTGTAGGAACTTATTTTTTTATTAAAAACTATTTATGTGGATTCGAATTAGGAGAAAATTTGATTTATCAAATTTCCCTTTAGGGTAAACAGTGGTCACCCACTGTTTATCGGGAGGCTCGAGAGAAGCGAATCCACCCCTTCTCACCAAGTAAGTTCTTACATATGTGTAGGAACTTATTTAATTTAATACACTTATCTTTTAGATTAAAATATAGTTTGAGTTTGAATATTATGCATATAAAGGCAAGTTATTCATTAGGACAATTATTATATCAATAAAGAAATAAACAAGCCCTAAGGCTTAATATTTAACTCATGTCAATATTAAACAATAAAATATTAACAACAAAAAAAAGTCACTTAATACAAAGTGACTTTTTTAATAAGTTATTTTTTTAATTATAAAGTAATAAACAAACCTGTGACTAAGATAATAAAAATACAAATAGGTGCAACAAACTTAACTATAACATTAAAATATCTGTTTAACCATTTATTTCTGTCAATGCCGATTTCTTTTGGTATAATTTCTTTATTTATACACCAGCCTGCAAAAACACAAGTTATAATCGCCGTTATAGGTATTAAAATATTGTTTGCAAGGAAATCAAAGCAATCTAAAATTCCCTTACCAGAAATTTGAACGTTTTGAAGTACGCCAAAACCTAAAGAAGACAACGTACCCAAAACCAAAATAACACCGAAAACGATTATGCAAGCAGTTCTTCTCTTCATACGGTTATCTTCACATAAAACGGCAACGATTGCTTCAACAAGAGAAACCGAACTCGTCACAGCAGCAAAGAAAACTAAAATAAAGAATAAAATGCCGATAATTCTACCACCAGGTATAGCATTAAACACGTTTGTTAGTTGAACAAACATTAATGCAGGACCATCTTTTTGAAGAGAACCTTCCCCAGCACCAAAAGCAAAAACGGCAGGAATAATAATTAAAGATGCGACTAAAGCAAAAGCACTATCAAAAACAGCGATTTGAGTTGCTGATGATTTAACGCTAACTTCTTTTTTCATATATGAACCATATGTAATCATTATACACATACCGATAGACATTGAGTAGAATAATTGACCTAACGCACCAAGAAGTGTTTTGAAAGTGAAATCTTCTAGGTCAGGGACAAAAATGAACTTCAAGCCTTCTCCAGAGCCTTTTTGGCACAACACGTATATCATTAAGATAACTGCCAAAACAGCAAGGGCTGGCATGAGAATTTTGCTCATTTTTTCTATTCCGCTTTTCACGCCGAAACTAACAATTAAAACGGTCACCAAAGCAAAAATTAAAAAGAAAATTAAAGGTCCATATGTACTTGTAATAAAAGAATTGAAGAAACCTGCCGTCATATCAGGAGTAGAATTCGAACTAACAAGACCACTAGCCCCAGTTAAGAAAGAACAAGCATACTTGAGCACCCAACCACCGATAACGCAGTAATATGGAACTATTAAAAGTGGAACTGCAACAGAAAAGTAGCCAAACCACTTAAATTTTTTATTTAAGAGTGGAAATGCGCCGATAACACTTTTGCCGGTCTTTCTTCCTATACCTATTTCAAGCATTAAAAGAGAAACGCCAAAAAATATTGCCAACAGAACATAGCAAAGTATAAATGCCCCACCACCATATTGTGCAGTCAAATATGGAAATCTCCAAAGATTACCTAATCCTACAGCCGAACCTGCAGCAGCAAGAACAAACCCTAATTTTCCAGTAAAACCAGAACTTTTAGGTGCTGACTGTTCTATAAAATTTTGATTTTGATTATTTGTTTTCATAATTATCACTTAATTTTAGATAGACATAATTTTATCTGCGATATTGTCTAAATAATCCCACGAAAAGTTTTCGATATTACCATTGTCAGCCAAACTTGCAAACTCTGGATTTATAGGCAATTTAGCAACGGTTTCTATTTTATATTCTTTAGCCGTTTCATCAATTCTGCTCTTACCAAAAATTTCAATCTTTTTCTTGCAGTCAGGACATTCAAAATAAGACATATTTTCAACTATTCCCAAAACTGGAATATTCATCATATTTGCCATTTTAACAGCCTTTCCAACTATCATTGAAACAAGTTCTTGTGGCGATGCAACAACAACTATGCCGTCAACTGGCAAAGATTGAAACACGGTTAGTGGCACGTCACCCGTTCCCGGAGGCATATCAACAAACATATAGTCAACTTCGCTCCAAACAACGTCTGTCCAGAATTGTTTAACAGCACCTGCAATTACAGGACCACGCCAAACAACAGGGTCTGTTTCATTTTCAAGCAATAAGTTAATAGACATCATCTCAATACCAGTTTTTGAAATTACAGGCAATAAATATTTATCGTCCATTGCGTTAGCCTTTTGATTAATACCGAACATTTTTGGAATTGAAGGACCTGTTATATCAGCATCTAAAATTGCTGTTTGAAAACCTTTTTTCTTTAATAAAACTGCAAGTGTTGAAGTGACAAAAGACTTACCTACGCCACCTTTACCACTAACAATACCGATAACTTTTTTAACTTTGCTTAATTCGTTTTGTTTTTCTTTAAAATCCTTTTTTTCCGAACAATCCTTATTGCAGGTTGAACAATCGTGCGTACATTCGCTCATAAAAACTCCTTTACAACCTATTTGTTTATCAATTCTTTAGCGTTTACATAAACAAAATCACAAATAATCTCTTTTGAACAAAGGGTTAAAAAATATTCTTCACCAAATTTGTCAAATATTTTTCTACTATTAAACTCACATTTTTTGCCAGCCTTAAATGCGCTTTCCTTTTTTGTCCATTCACGTGTTATATACTCTATGTTTGACAAATTATTTTGTTTGTATTCCCCAAGTTTTGCTTGAAGTTTCAAAACCTTTTCAGAACATTTTTCAACGTCTATCCCCAAACAATCGGTTAAACCAACTGCAACGGCAACGATATTGTGTGAATGAGATAAGGAAAACTTAACCTTACTGTCAACAAAGTGCCACTTACCCTTCGAATCAACAGAAAAAGTGCCCGATACATTTATGTCTGCTAGGGCTTTCTCAAGCAATAACCACACAAAGGTACTTTGGCGCTTTCTCTCAATGTCTGTAATACTATTAATGTAATCTCTGCGTAGCATTGGGAAGTTATCAACTTCACACTGATTAAATTCAAAATTTGTTATATCTGAATAAAATACTTTTACCACGATAGTATTATATCAAAAATTTTAAAATTTCGCAAATTTTTAGTGCTATTTTTAATACTTTTCTCGACAAATATCATTATTTTAAGTAAAAAAGTTGCTTTTTTTAAAACATAGTGATAAAATGGCTAATATAAAAACTTAAGGAGTAAATTATGAACATTTGGCACGACATTGAAAGTAATAGAATTACACCAGAAGAATTTATCGCCGTTGTTGAAATAAGCAAAGGCTCTAAACAAAAATATGAAATGGATAAAAAAACCGGATTACTCCGCCTTGATAGAATTTTATACACTTCAACACACTACCCTGCAAACTATGGCTTTATTCCACACACACTTGCAGAAGATAACGACCCACTTGACGTTTTAATTTTATGCTCTGAAAGTCTTATTCCTATGAGTTTGGTTAAGTGCTATCCTATCGGCGTTATTATAATGAACGATAATGGTTCTGTTGATGAAAAAATTATCGCAATCCCAGAAACCGACCCTAACTATAATACATATAAGAGCATACACGACTTGCCACAACACGTTTTTGATGAAATGCGTCACTTCTTTACTGTTTATAAACAATTAGAATATAAAAATACAACAGTTGACGTTGCATCAGACAGAGATGAAGCAATTAAAATCATCATCAAATCAATGGACAGTTATAAGGCAAACTTATACGAATTAACTGCGAAATAAATTTAATCGTATAACAAAGGGGCTAACAATTTTGTTAGCCCCTTTTAATTTTTATTTAATCTCTATCAATTATTTTGATAAACCAAAATCTTTTGCTAATTCCTTAAAGCCTTTAAGTGAATTCTTTATCATATTATAATCAACACAATAAGCAATTCTAACGTATCCCTTAACGCCAAAATCGTCACAAGGAACAACTAAAATTTCCTTTTTCTTTGCCTTTTCATAGAAAGAGAAAGCATCGTTATCTGGAGACTTAACGAATAGATAAAAAGCACCATCTGGTTTAACACAATTAAAGCCATATTCAACAAGGTTGTTATACAACAAATCTCTGTTTTTCTTGTATGCATTGATATTAACTTTTGCATCAATACATTTTTTAACTACTTGTTGGAATAAACTTGGTGCACAAACGTATCCTAAACTTCTGCCTGCGCCACAAACTGCCAAATATACGTTAACACTGTCTTCCATATTTGGATTTACAGCAATATAACCTATTCTTTCGCCCGGTAAAGACAATGATTTTGAATAAGAATAACAAACCAAAGTATTATCGTAATAATTCATTAAATATGGAACTTTTACGTCGCCATAAACAAGTTCACGATAAGGTTCATCTGTAATCAAATATATAACCTTATTATATTGTTTTTGTTTTCTTTGCAAAATTTCGCAAACGCCATTAATAGTTTCTTCGGTATAAATAACACCACTTGGGTTGTTTGGCGAATTTATAATAACAGCCTTTGTGTTCTCATTGATTTTGCTTTCAAAATCTGCCAAATCGATTTGTAAATCTTCTTTTGGGTCAGAAATAACAAGTTTGCCTAAAGCATTTTCAACAAAAACTCTGTATTCTGTGAAGAAAGGTGCAAAAACAACACATTCTTCGCCTTGATTCATAACTGCCTTTAAGCAAATTGAAAGGGATGCAGCAGCACCACAAGTCATATATATATTGTTTGGCGATAAAGATAAGTTAAATCTTTGATTTATGCTATTTGCAATAGTCGTTCTAACTGATAAATCACCCTGTGCAGAAGTATAACCATGCAACAAAGTTTGATTTTCGCTATTAAGGAGTTCCTTTATAGCATCAACAACTTCTTGTGGTGGTTCAACACTTGGATTGCCAAGGCTAAAGTTAAAAACGTTTTCAGCACCGATTTCACCCGCACGGGTTTTACTGTATTCAAAAATTTCTCTTATTATTGAACGCTTACTGCCAAGCGCATAAGATTTTTCGTTAAATTGCATATTACACCTATATCCCTAATAATTTAATTGCATTTTTATAAGTTATTTTATCAAAAGTTTCTTTGTCAAGATTATATGACGACAAAATCTCATAATCTTCTTTAATATCACGCCACGGACAATCGGTTGCAAACAAAACCTTATCTGCCCCATGTTTTTCAACTATTTTCTTAAATAGGTCTTTATCAATATCGTTAAAGGTAAATGCCGTATCAAAATAAAGATTTTGACCAGCAAGTTTATCTAAAACTTCTTCCCAAAGCCTATGTGCACCAAAATGCGCCAAAACAAATTTAGAATAATCAACTTCCTTAATGACGTTAAGAATTCTATCCACCGTGCATCTTACAGGGTGACCTTTATATCCATCGTCAACACCTGCGTGTGTGACAACGATTAAATCGTATTTTTTAGCACATTTTATAATGTTTATATACCTTTCATCATCGATAAAAGTGCCTTGATAGTCAGGGTGAATTTTAATACCTAAAATCCCGTTTTCTTTTAAGTATGCAAGTTTTTCATCAACGTTTTCGCAGTCAGGGTGCATACCACCAAAAGAAATAAGCCTTTTTTCAGCATTTTTAAACTGCTCATTAATTGCAATGGCAAACTTTGATATACTGTCAAACTGAGTGGCTTTTGTCATAACAGGCAAAGTGACGGCAATATCTGCTTTTGCCCTGTTTAACGCTTCAAGCATACCATTTACAGTGCCGTCAGTATTTGGTTTTGTGCCAGAATTACTTGCAAGCGCATTTATAGTGCTTCCCGCAATTTTATCGGGAAAAACGTGTGTGTGAAAGTCAATAATCATAATTATAACGCAGAAATATCGCTTGTTGACAAGGTTTTAACGCCTTTTTCTTTCAAAACTTCTTCTGCTTTTGCAATATCTGAAGTTTTTAAAACAATTGATGCTTCATCTCCATCTATAGATAAACCATACATATATTCAATGTTAACGTTATTATCAGAGAGAATTTGCAACAATTCTTGCAAACTGCCTGATTGATGAGAAATTTTCAACACCAAAACGTCTGTCAAAATGGTTGAAAAGCCATCTGCAGCAAGTTTTTCTTTGCCAAGTTCTGGATTATTTACAATAAGTCTTAAAAGACCATATTCTGTTGTGTCTGCAAGGCTTAAAGATAAAATATTTACCTTGTTAACCTTTAAAACGTTTAATACTTCGCCTAATCTACCTTGTCTGTTTTCGATAAAAACCGATAATTGTTTTGCTACCATATTTTCCCTCCTATTAATATAATTTTCTCTTATCAACAACGTGAACTGCCTTACCTTCACTTCTAACTAAAGTTTGTGGTTCAACAATTTTTACCTTTGGATTAAGACCTAATGCTTGTGACAAAACGTGTGAAATTTTCTTTGTCAATGCTTCTAGCCCCCTGATTTCATCAGTGTAGTATTGTGGATTGATTTCAACTTGAATTTCAAGTGTGTCAAGATTGTTAACACGGTCAACGATAATCATATAGTGTGGAGAAACTTCTTCAACGTCGATTAACGCCGCTTCAACTTGACTTGGGAAAACGTTTACGCCACGAATAATAAGCATATCGTCAACTCTACCCTTAAACCTAGAAATTCTTGCACTTGTTCTTCCACAATCACAAGTTGAGTGGTCAATACTTGTAAGGTCCTTTGTCCTATATCTAATGAGTGGCAAACCTTCTTTAGTAAGTGTTGTGAAAACCAATTCACCAGTTTCGCCATCTTTTTTAGCCTTAAACGTATTTGAATCAATAACTTCTGGATAGAAATGGTCTTCACAAACGTGCAAACCTTTATGGAAATTACAGTCACAAGCAACCCCCGGACCCATAACTTCACTTAAACCATAAATATCGTGAGCGCTGATGTGTAAACGTTCTTCGATATCCTTATGCATCTTTTCAGTCCAAGGTTCAGCACCGCAGATAGCATATTTAAGTTTAACTTTGTCAATCAAACCTTCTTGTTCCAAAAGTTCTGTAATATGCAACAAATATGATGGAGTACAAGCAATAGCAGTTGCACCAAAGTCAATCATCATTGTTGTTAATTTTTTTGAATTACCTGTACTCATAGGAACAACAGTTGCACCGATTTGTTCTGCGCCATAATGTGCGCCAAGACCACCAGTAAACAAGCCATAACCATAAGCAATTTGAATAACGTCATTTCTTGTGACACCAGACATTGCCAAACATCTTGCAACACATTCTGCCCAAATATCAATATCACGTCTTGTATAACCAACAACGGTTGCTTTACCAGTTGTACCACTTGATGCGTGAACTCTAACGATTTCAGATTGTGGAACGGCAAATAAACCGAAAGGATAATTATCTCTTAAGTCGTCTTTTGTTGTAAATGGCAACTTATCGATATCTTCAATACTCTTAATATCGTGTGGAAGCAAACCCACTTGTTGCATTTTATTGCGATAAAATTCAACGTTATGATAAACGTAATCAACAAGTTTAACTAGTCGTGCACTTTGAAGAGCAGATAATTCATCCCTACTCATACATTCTTTGGTTTTATTCCAAATCATAATATAACTCCTAAGTTTTATTTTTCATAACCAAGCAAAAATGCTTTTTCATTAATTTCAACAGTTTTTTGTGGAACGGTTTTTCTAACTGTTTCAAGCCATTCTTCTTTAGTAAAACCGATATGCTTTGCAGAAAGTCCCAAAACAACAGAATTAAGAACTTTTGAGTTGCCAAGTTCTTTTGCAATAGCGCCGGCATCAATAGTATAAACTGTATGTTCAGATTTTAATGTTTCAATTATATCTTGTGGATATTGACTTGCACCGATAACAACGGTCATAGGGTCAATTCTGCAGTCGTTAACGATAATAATGCCGTCCTTTTTCAAGAAATGTTGATAGCGCAATGCTTCAAGTCTTTCAAAAGAAATCAAAATATCTGCTTGACCTTCTTCAACAACAGGTTCGCTAACCTTTTCGCCAAATCTAACGAAAGTGACAACACTACCACCACGTTGAGCCATACCGTGAACTTCTGATAATTTTACGTCATAACCAGCATTAAGTGCCGTTTTACCTATAATTCTACTAGTTAAAAGTGTTCCTTGTCCACCAACACCAACAACCATTACGTTCAAATCTTTCATATTATTTTTCCACCTTATCTATAGCGTTAAATTTACAATAATTTTTGCAGAGACCACAGCCGTTGCACATTGTTTCATCAATCTTAACAGTGCCGTCTGCTTGTTTTGTTATTGCTGGGCAACCGATTTTTAAGCACATACCACACTTTTTGCATTTTTCAGCATCACAAACGCATTTATATGGGAATTTTTGACCCTTTAAGAGTGCGCAAGGCGCTTTTGCAATTATAACGGTTAATGTGTCACCATTTACACTTTCTTTAATTGCCTTTTCTAATGAAACAATATCAAAAGCATCGATAGTTAAAACGTTTTGAACGCCAACTGCTTTGCACAATACTGATAAATCAATAGCATTTGTATCTTCGCCTTTTAATGTTTTACCAGTTGCTGCGTGTTGTTGATGCCCTGTCATACCAGTCGTTCTGTTATCTAAAATCAAAACAGTGCCTGTCGCTTTGTTGTAAACAAGGTTGATGAGTGAGTTAATACCTGTATGTAAGAAAGTTGAATCGCCGATAACAGCAACCCAGTTCTTAATAAAGTCTTTGCCCCTTGCCTTTTCAATGCCGTGCAATGTTGAAATACTTGCACCCATACAAAGTGTACTGTCAATAACACCAAGTGGAGCAACAGCACCAAGAGTATAACAACCGATATCGCCTGCTGCGTGAATTTTAAGTTTGTTTAAAACAGAGAATACACTTCTGTGTGGACAACCTGGGCATAAAATAGGTGGACGATTTGGTGTTTCTTTCTTTGTAAACACCATATCACAAGCGCCAAATATTGCCTTTTTTAACATATTTGCGCTATATTCGCCTTGCCTTGTAAATAATTCCTTGCCTTTAACGTCATATCCCCAAGATTTAACTTGTTCTTCAATAACTGGTTCAAGTTCTTCAAACACGTAAACCGTGTCAACTTGTTTGATAAAATCTTCAATAAGTTTCTTTGGCAATGGGTTAACAAGACCAAGTTTAAGCACGCTTGCATTTGGGCAAACTTCCTTAACGTATTGATAAGGAACGCCACTTGTAATAAAGCCGATTTTCTTATCGTTAATTTCCATTTTGTTAATAGGAAAATCGCAACCATCAACTGCAAGTTTGTTATCTCTTTCTTCAACTACAAGGTGTCTGCCGATTGCAGATGCTGGCATCATAACGTATTTTCTAACGTCCCTATTATAATCTTTATCAGCAACTTCAACCCTATCACACAATTCAACAACGCTTTGTGAGTGAGAAAGTTTTGTTGTTGTTCTTAAAATAACAGGAGTATCATACTTTTCACTTAATTCATAAGCAAACTTAATGAATTCCTTTGCTTCCATACTGTCAGATGGTTCGATTACAGGAATATGTGCTGCTCTACCTATCATCCTTGTATCTTGTTCGTTTTGTGAACTTGCTAAGCCTGGGTCATCGGCAACAACTAAAACAGCACCGCCGTTTACGCCAGTATATGAAAATGTATACAAAGGGTCGCTTGCAACGTTTAAGCCAACGTGTTTCATACAAGCAAGACTTCTTACCCCAGCAAAAGACGCACCGAAAGCAACTTCGGCTGCAACCTTTTCGTTTGGAGCCCATTCTGTGTAAACATCGCCATAATTTGCAAGATATTCACTGATTTCCGTACTTGGTGTTCCAGGATATGCGCTTGAAACCTTAACGCCTGCTTCATATGCACCACGTGCGATTGCTTCATTACCAAGCATAATAATTTTGTCGTTCATATTAATTTCCTCTCAAATCTTTAATTCTTTTTGCCTTACCTTCAAATCTTTGCAAGGTATTTGGCGATTCCAACTTAACTTTTGCGTCAAGCCCCAACATAACTTTTAATTTATTTCTAACTGAATTTGACAACTTTTCCAAAACTGCAAAAGAGTCGGTTGAGTGCGTTAATTCCACTCTAATTTCAAGTTTATCAGTATAACCTTCTCTTGTGACGATTATTTCATAGTGTGGACCCAACTCATCAAAACTCAAGATAACTTCTTCAATTTGACTTGGGAAAACGTTTACACCACGAATTTTAAGCATGTCGTCACTTCTTCCAGACAAGTTTTCCATTCTGCAGAAAGTTCTTCCACACTTACACTTGTCATAGAAAAGCCTTGTTATGTCTTTTGTTCTATATCTAATTAGTGGAATTCCTTCTTTTTTGATACAAGTGATAACAAGTTCACCCTTTTCACCTTCTGGTAAAACTTCTTCTGTCACAGGGTCGATTATTTCAGGAATAAAAAAGTCTTCATTAATGTGCATACCACACATATATTCACATTCACCCGAAACGCCCGGTCCCATAAGTTCGCTCATACCATAATTTGAAGTCACAAGCATATCTTTTCCCCATGCTTTATGCATTTCTTCACGCATTGCATCGGTTAAAAGTTCACTTCCAACCAAGCCGATTTTAACTTTTAAGTCTTTTGCAGGGTCAATTCCCATTTCTCTTGCTACTTCAGCAAGCCTTAATGCATATGAAGGAGTTGCAACTAAAAGCGAAGTTTCAAAATCTTTCATATACATAATTTGTTTTTCAGAATTACCAGTTGAAGATGGAACGATGGTTGCGCCTATGTTTTCCAAACCATAGTGTAAACCCAACGCACCAGTAAACATACCATAACCAAAACAAATTTGAGCAACGTCCTTTTCAGTTGCACCACCCATACAAGCGATACGAGAAACACACTCCGTCCACGTTTTTAAGTCGTTTTCAGTGTATCCAACAACGGTTGGCTTACCAGTTGTTCCACTTGAAGCGTGAATTCTTACAAGTTTATCTTTTGGAACGGCAAACAATCCAAACGGATAGTTATCACGCATATCTTGTTTTGTGACAAATGGCAATTTTGAAAGGTCATTAAGCGTTTTAATATCTTGTGGTTTAACGCCTTTTTCATCCATTTTCTTCCTATATGCAGGAACTTTGTCATAAACTCTTGACACTGTTTCTTGCAATCTTTCAAGTTGAATTTTCTCAATTTCTTGTCTTGAAAGTGTTTCTTCCTTTGACCAAATCATAATTTCTCCTTAAAGCAATTAAACTCTCTGTTCTTCTTTATCTAAAAAAGTTAAATCAATAATTTCTTTTGCTGGTTCTTTTGTAAACAAACTTACAACAAAAGTGATAATTACTGATGAAATCATACAAACAACACCGATTAATGGTGAACTATTTATTCCACCTTGAATGGCAACACCAAACGGACAATTCCAGCCACCTTTCATATAGCCAAATACAAAAATCAAAACAAACGTTAATGCAAGCGAAGTTATCATTGAAGCCCAAACGGCAGTTTTTGTGACCTTTTTCCATAAAAGACCAAAAACGTATGGACCGATAAAACAGCCTGCAAGCACACCCCAACTTAACCCCATCATATATGCAATGGCAGAAATACCATATATATCATTTAATATTGCCAAAACAACTGAAATCAAGATAAAAAACAAGCACAAAAATCGCATAACAATATTAACTTTTTTGTCTTCTGCTTTTTTATCAATAACACCTTTGTATAAGTCGATTGCAACAACAGATGCACTTGACAAAGAAACAGATGAAAGGGTTGACATACTTGCTGATAAAATTAACACGGCAATAATACCCAAAAGCCAAGGTTGACCTAAAAGGCTTAACATTTTTGGAATGATGTCGTCACTTGAAACACCACCTAAATAACCACTAAAACCATCGGCTTGACTTAAACCACCAACGAAATAAGCGCTAAAACCGATAATTAAAGCGAAAATAGTGCTAACAATCATACCTTGATTAATCGCTCTATCATCACGAACTGTGTGATATTTATGTACTGTTTGTGGAAGCGCCCACACCCCAAAAGAAGTGAGCAAAATAAGTGCTATAAGTGAAACGGTATCACCAAAAAGACCACTCGCATTTTCATTGCCAAACGTAAACCATTTTAATGAAGATATATCCCAACTTACATATTCGCTTTTAAGGAAGAATATAACCATCAAAACAACGCCGATAAGCATTATAATGCCTTGTATAAAATCTGAAAGTGCAGTTGCAAAATAACCACCGAAAAATAAATACAATGCAGTTATACCTGCAAGAATAAGCATTATAATCCAGCCTTGGATATTAAACACCATTTCAAAAAGGTTGCTTAAACCGTTATATACCGAAACTGAATAAGGAATTAAGAATACAAAAATTATAATTGCTGAAAAAATCTTCAACCCATTACTATCATACCTTTTTTCAAAAAATTCAGGCATAGTTTTTGTGCCTAATCTATGAGTGATAACCTTTGTTCTTTTTGCAAGAACTTTCCAAGCAACTAATGCACCTAAAAATGCATTGCCCACGCCTATCCAAGTTGCAGCCATTTGATAAGAAGAACCGAACTTACCAGCATATCCTATAAAAATAACAGCAGAAAAATAGGTTGTGCCATAAGCAAATGCGCTCATCCAACCATTTAAACCTTTTTTGCCTGCCATTAAAAAATCATTGACTGATTTAGAACGATTTTTCGTATAGATGGTAATTGCAACCATACTCAAAACATATAAAGCCAAAATCACGTAAGCAATAGTCATGAATGTTCTCCCAAAAAAAACACCGCCTTACATGGCGGTGCAAACGTTATGATAAAATTTATACCGCTAGAACAATTTAATCACTTATACAAAATAATAAAAGTATTCATTTTGATAGTAAAAAAATTGTTTTGCGTAAATCATCTTATTCTTCCTTTAAAATTAATTAGATATATTATATATTTTAAAATATATAATGTCAAGACTTTTTGACAAAAAGTCTGTATTTTACAAGAAATTTTATTGTTTTTTGCCTTATACTTTCAATCCAAAAATCTTGTTGAAGTTTTTGCATATTATGTGTGACATAATAGCCCATAAAATCACTAGTAAACACATAAATTATCAACGTTTTAATCGTTTAAAAGGAAAAATTTTACTAAACAAATGCATTTTTGCTTATTGACGGTTTTATAACACCCACACCTCTCAGTCTTTCGGCAGATATTTAATTTATATTAAATTAAAAGTTTTATTTTAGTTATTATTTGTTGACTTAAGCCCTTAATTGTTATATAATTGAAATGTTTATTCAAAGACAAGTATTATACGGAGGCATATTCAGTAAAACTATGGATATCAAAAAAATCGAAAAGAAGTGGCAAACCATTTGGAATAAGGAAAAAATAGCAAACTTCAACTCAAAGAACATGGATAAAAAATATTATTGTTTAGAAATGTTCTCTTACCCATCAGCATCAAAACTTCACTTGGGTCACTGGTATAACTATGGCCCTACGGATAGTTTTGCTCGCTACAAGAAAATGAAGGGTTTTGAAGTTTTTCAACCTATGGGCTTTGACGCTTTTGGTTTACCAGCAGAAAACTTTGCAATTAAAACAGGTATTCACCCAAAAGATTCAACAGAACAAAATATTGAAAATATGGAACAAACCTTAAGCGATATGGGTGCTTTGTTTGATTGGAATGCAGAAATTAAAACTTGCAACGAAGATTATTATAAGTGGACTCAATGGATTTTCTTAAAATTGTTTGAAAATGGCCTTGCATATAGAAAGGAGGCGCCTGTTAACTGGTGTCCAAGTT
>JAZQYW010000027.1:0-7941 GCA_045633745.1 Christensenellaceae bacterium | reverse complement strand
CTGTAGCCACACCGAAAGAAAGAGAGAACAAAACCAAACCGACAGCATCGTCTAATGCAACGACAGGAAGAAGAACGCTTGTGACAGGTCCTTTAGCCTTGTATTGACGAACAACCATAAGCGTTGCCGCAGGAGCAGTTGCCGCTGCGATAGCACCCATAATAATTGCTGCTGGAAGAGGGAATTGTTTAGGGATAATTAAGTGCACGCAAATAAGCACAATATCAACCAAAATTGTTGTAAATACGGCTTGAAAAATACCGATAATAGTTGCTTGCTTACCGATTGATTTTAATTGAGCAAGTCTAAATTCATTGCCGATAGCAAAGGCGATAAAGCCCAAAGCAACATCTGAAATCAAACTCATTTCTTCAAGTAAAGTGCTTGAAAAACCTATTCCAGCCACACCTATTTTGCCCAAGCAGAAAGGTCCTATAATAATACCAGCCACCAAGTATGCTGTGACTGCTGGTAATTGCACTAATTTTGCAAGACGGGAAAGCATAAGCCCAGCAAATAATGCTATTGATAAACTTAAAAGAATTTCCATAAATACTCCTATAAACTAGCCATCAAAAAGCAAGGAAGAGCCTTTCTTCCTTGCCAAATTGAACATCTTTTAATTATTTTTTTAATTCGCCAAGTAATTCTAAACCATACTTAACAATCTTTTCGCCAACGCCAGCCTTAAATGAAGAACTTCTTGCTTCATAACCACCTTCATCATAAGAATCTTGCATTGGGAAATAACCCATATAACCATTTACGATACAACAAGGGATAACCAAATCATAGCCTTCAGCAGTCTTTAATTCTCTGCCGATTGCGTTAAATGGTTCGCCTGGGATACCGATAAGTGCAACGCCACCGATAGAAACTGCAGAAAGTAAGAAAGGAAAACTTTCAGGGCCATCCTTTAACCTAACCATTCTTGCGGCTTCAGCAACGACAGTTGTAAGCATCATTGCCTTAAACGGAATTTCATCGTCTCTGCCTTCGTTATGCAATTTAACATACTTTTCAGCAAGTGGCACGTCTTTAGGGTCTGGAACGTTTGCTGGAATTTGAACGATCTTTTGCATAAACCTTAATTCATCGTCATCAACGTAGTTCACTTTATCATATGCTTGTAAAACGCCACCTGTCACAACTCTTGCCATATATTTGGTGTGTTCATAACCACGTGAACATCCGTCAAAATCGTTAAACATACCGTTAAAATCGCCCTTTGTTGGATGAACGTTAACGTGGTTTACGTCACCTTGTGTTCCGTTGAAGAAAATACACTTTGTGTTATCAAGTGCCTTTTCAACGTAATGACGTGTCAATGTTGGCCAGTCGCCTGAAATAAGGTTGCCACCAACTGTGTCTGGGTGGTTGCCCATATTTGTTAAAACGATTGTTTCCCCGCCTTCTCTATCAAATCTAACAACTGATACCTTTTCATCAACCTTGCCAATTGGTTCAACTATATCTGGATTAAGAACGCCTGGATTTGTTTTAACTGAACCATCTTTCATACGATAACGACGAACAAATGCGATGTTTGGTGCAACGCCAACGCCATAGCCCATCTTTGCTGGCTTTAAGTCAGCAAGGGCCATTGTTGCAACGTCCATACATCTGTTAAGTAAAAAATCTCTATAATCATCAATTAATTTTTGTTCTGCGACATCACCTTCACCATTGGCACAGCCTAAAGGTGCAGTTGTTGATGGACCTGTGTGAGTATGTGTACAGTGCAAAAATATAGCCTCTATTGGAAGTGAAGTTCTATCACTAATTGCTTGCATAAAGTCTGGATAATTAGCACCGATACCAACGTTATCAATAGCCATAAGTAAGATGGTTTTATCGCCGTTTTTTACTGCCAAAGCGTTTACTTCTAAATCATCTAAAAATCCTTCTGCATTTCTTTTAACATAATATCCATTAACGTCAATGCCTAAAGGTGGGTTAACGTTTACTCTAGCAAAACCTGCTTGTAATCCTGTTTTCATAATTTTTCTCCTAATTAACTTTCATTTATTTCAAATCTTTTAATAAATCTTGTCCGTAAGCGATAATCTTTTCGCCAACACCTGCCTTAAAGTTTGAAGTCCTTGCTTCATAACCACCTTCATCGTAAGAGTCTTGCATTGGGAAATAACCTTCCGCACTGTTCGTGTAGCAGAAAGGAATAACCAAATCCCAACCTTCAGTTTCTTTTAATGCTCTGCCGATTGCGTTAAATGGTTCGCCTGGAATACCGATAATAGCAACGTTGCCGATAGACATACCCGTAAGCAAGAATGGGAAACTTTCTGGGCCGTGTTCAAGCCTTACCTTTCTCGCAGCATCGGCAACAACCGTGGTTAACATCATTGCCTCAAATGGAATTAAATCATCTCTACCAGCATTATGCAAGTCGTTATATTTGTGAGCAAGTGGCATATCTTCTGGGTCTGGAACGTTTGCTGGAATATCAACGATTTTTTGAACGTAATTGATACTATCAACATCAACGTAATTAACCTTATCATATGCTTGCAAAACGCCGGCAGTCACTACTCTTGCCATATATTTTGTGTGACCATATCCACGAGAACAACCATCAAAGTCGTTAAACATATCGTTGAAGTCACCCTTGTTTGGATGAACGTTAACGTGGTTTACGTCCCCTTCAGCACCGTTGAAGAAAATACAACTTGTGCTATCAAGTGACTTTTCTACAAAGCGACGAGTCAAACTTGGCCAGTCCCCTGAAATAAGGTTTCCACCAACTGTATCTGGGTGGTTTGCAAAGCTAACGAGAACAACACTGGTTGCACCTTCTCTATCAAAACGAAGAACTGATACTCTTTCATCAACCTTGCCGATAGGTTCGACTATATCAGGGTTAAGAACACCTGGGTTTGTTCTAACTGAACCGTCTTTCATACGATAGCGACGGATAAAGGCGATGTTTGGAGCAACACCAACGCCATAGCCCATCTTTGCATCTTTTAAGTCTGCGATTGCAAACTTTGATACGTCTATAAGTCTTTGTTCAACAAAAGAAATATAGTTTTCAATAAGTTTATTTTCTTCTTCAGTAGCACCTACAACTGCCCTTAATGCAGGGCTTGTGTGAGTGTGCGTTGAGTGAATTAAAATCGCTTCTATTGGAAGAGAAAGTTTTTCTGCTAACGTTTCTCTAAATCTTTTAAATTGAGGTTTGCCTATGCCGCAGTTATCAACAGTTATCATAATCATAGTCTTTTCGCCGTGATTAAGTGCAATAGCAACAGTTTCTAAATCGTCTAAAATTCCTTCTGCCTTACGAACCTTAAAATATCCCGTAATGTGAATGCCCATTGGTGGGTTTATGTTAGCCTTTGCATAACCTACTTTTAAACCTTGCGCCATTTATTTTTCTCCTTTTTTATGTAAGCATTTTCTTACTTGACTTAATCTTAACACAATTAATTTTTATTAGCAACTATTTATAATATGAAAATTATAAATAAATGACAATATTTTAATTATTTTCTGGCAAAGCAACCGTAAATTCGGTCACTCCGTCCTGACTGTGAACTGTAATCTCACCTTTATGCAAATCCACAATCTTTTTAACGATAGAAAGTCCCACACCATGTCCGTCTGCGCTTGTACCTTGACTTCTATAAAACTTTTCAAATACTTTTTGATAATCTTCTTCCTTAACAGTCGTTCCACCGTTTGTTATTTTGAAAACAAGTTTTCTATTTTGCTTTTTTAGTTCGATACCAACAACACCCCTGTCGTTAGAAAATTTAATGGCGTTATCAAGCAAATTTATCCATACCTGCTTTAGCATTTCTTCATTTGCTTTTACAGTGTGTTCTTCTAAAGAAATTTGCAAGTCAATATTCTTTTCTTGCCATTTTTGTTCCAAAAGTAATATGCTGTTTCTTATTTGTTCGGATATATTAAAACTTGAAAGGTCTGTCAAAATCTTTTGATTTTCTATCTTTGATAAGTTCAAAGAATTTGAAGAGAGTGTGGTAAGTCTGTTTGCTTCTTCAATTACTATTTCCAAATACTCTTTTCTTTGCTCATCTGTTAAATCTTCTTGTTTCAACAATTCTGCAAAGCCTTTTATTGATGCTATCGGTGTCTTAAATTCGTGGGCATATTCGTTTACAAAATTAGAACGCAACATTTGAATTCCTTTCAACTCTTTTGCAAGGTTGTTAAAGGCATTTGCAACTTGTTGCGACTCTTCACTTTTCCCCAAATTAATCTTAACGTCAAAGTTGCCCCTTGATAGTTCGGTCATACCTTCTGCAACCGTGTTAACGGCACTCAACACAAATCGACTTACAAAAAGAGTTAAAATCGTGCCTATTACAAAACTTGACACAGAAAAAATCAAGATTAAAAGCCACGTAGGTATTTTAACACTATCAATGTGAATTGCGTTGGCGTTGATTAAAATATAAAGGGTTGCCATTATAAGCACGTATGTGCCTAGCATAACCAAAAACACGGCTGAAGTGAATATCGACTGTATTCTTTTCCTTCTTTTTTTGTCGGTGTTGTTTATCGTAGGCTTGTTGGAATTTTTTAATTTCATTTTTTCTTAACCGCCTTGTATCCTAATCCCCTTATTGATTGAATTTCAAACTCATCAAAGTTTTCAAAACGTTTTCTTAATCTTGAAATGTGAACGGTCAAAGTTTCCCACGCCGTATCGCAATCCATACCCCAAATTTCATCCATAAGTTGTATTCTTGTAAAAATCTTGTCTGGGTAAGACAAAAGTTTGTGCAAAAGCAAAAATTCTTTTTGTGGAAGTTCTTGACTTTCACCATTTTTTGTGACCGTCATCTTTTCACTATCAATTATAACGTCACCGATTACAATTTTCTTTTCATCATTGATTTTTGCACGGCGAAGAAGTGCTTTTACGTGCAACACCAATTCTTCGTTGTCAACAGGTTTAGTCATATAATCGTCAATACCAGCAACAAACCCCTTTTTCCTATCTTCAGGAAGTTGCTTTGCCGAAACCATTAACACGGATAAATCTTCATTTCCATCACGAAGTGTTTTCGTGAATTCATATCCATCCATATTTGGCATCATAATATCAACTATGGCAAGATTAATTTTAACTTGGTCGATTAACTTTAAAGCTTGCTCTCCATCACTTGCAGTATAAACGTTAAAGCCCTGTCTTTCAAGCACCACTTGCATCAATTTTCGTATGTTTTTATCATCATCAACAATTAAAATATTGACCATTTCTTCACCCTTTTGTATCTGTTAAGTTTATTGTATCACTATACTCTTGTTTAGTCAAGTTTTTATATAAAAAGATAGCGACTGAAAAGTCGCTATCTTAATTAATTATTTAATCTCTTTAATGTGATTTATAACGTAAGCTGGTTTTATGTCACTTTGGTTATAATCTTCGATGGTGGCTTCCCCACTCAACACTAAAATGGTGTCCACCCCAGCGTTATATCCAGAACGGATATCGGTATAAATTCTATCCCCAAAAACGATAGTTTGTTCCTTGCTAAACCCAAATTTTTCCATTGCTGAATAAATCATTTGTGGCTGTGGTTTTCCTATAAATATAGGCATCTTTCCAGTCGCCTTTTCAATGCCGAAACACATTGACCCACAGTCTGGAATATACCCAAATTCAACAGGGCAAACCCAGTCGGGATTTGTCGCATAATATGGTATATCTTTTTTGGTTAACAACTTACAAGTATTCCACAATTTTTCTCCCGTAAGTTCAGGGTCAAAACCCACCAAAACGGCAACTGCGTTTTCATCGAATTCTTGCGTTATATTAAGTCCACTATCAATAAGTTCTTGAATAAAAGATTTTGTGCCTTGTGCGTATATTAAACCATTGCCAAACTTTTCCTTAAACAACATTTTTGATGCTTGAGTTGAAGTGAAAAAGTTTTCTTCAGTCACGTAAGAAAGCCCTAAATTATGCAATTTTTTAACGTAATCAACCACAGAACGTGAAGAATTGTTGGTTATGAACACGAACTTTCCACCATCTGCATCAATCTTTTTAAGGAACTCATCAACCCCTTCAAAAAGTTTGTTGCCCAAATAAATCGTTCCGTCCATATCGAACAAATAGAGTTTTTTGCCACTTAAATTTATGGTCTTGCCAAATATATCTTTAGTCATTTAATTTACCTTAAAAATCATCGTCTTGACGTGCGATAGAAATAATGTTTTTGTTTTCGTTTATAATTTTATGTATCTCAGATGCACTTACAATTTTATCCGTACTGATAACAACGCTATAAAGGATATCGTCCCCGTCTTTTTTAGCATTAATTTTGGTGAAACGATTAACCCCAAAAATTTCTCTAATCTTTTCGCCCATACCACCTTCATTATCAATAAACACAACGTTCACTTTGACAAAATGATGTGCATGGAAAACCTTGAAATTCATATGCATAATGCATTGAATTAAAATAATCAAAATGGTTGCAAGTATAGAAATAACGTACCAACCAACACCGACAGCCATACCGATAGCAGCCGTTGCCCACATGCCTGCGGCAGTTGTTAATCCGTGCACGGTTTCTTTGTGATAAAATATCATACCAGCACCGATAAAACCGATACCTGGCACTATTTGTGCCGCAATTCTCGCTGGGTCAGACCCGTCAAAAGCATTGATTGAAAGCAACGTAAATAAGCAAGCGCCAATACATACGATTGTATGCGTTCTAGGCCCTGCCTCCTTAAATCTCATTTTTCTTTCAAAGCCGATTGCAAAACCTAATGCAAGTGCAAGTATAAGCCTAATAATGTGTTCAACTATAGCAAATTCGCCAGTAAACGCTTGTGATAAAAATCTTTGAATAAAGTCCATAGTTTACCCTCCATTTTTTTGTTTATATATGTATATTTTTATATTCCTAATATTATATATATAAACCCCTAACTTGTCAATACTTATTTTAAAATAATAATGCTTTTTTGAAAAAATTTTATCCTTATTTTTTAACACAAAAAAAGAATTAAAATATCTCTATTTTAACTCTTTTATAATTTTATAAACCTGCCATTTTAAGCAACTTTTTCTTCAGTTGTATATGAACTTAAATCCATTACTCCAAGTTCATTGCATCTTGATAGCAAATAGTCAACGACCTTTTCTTTATTTCCGTGTTCAGCAAGAAGTTTTGAATACTTTTGTGGCTTATCAAACACGAAAATCTTTTGATTTTTTCTAAAATAAGAAACGACTATCGGAACGTCAACACCTTTCTTTAATGCGTGTTCAGCAAACACGGCAAACCCAGCATAAAAGCCTTCAAGTTGCGCTAAATATCCTTTTTTAGAATCTTCTGGATAAATAACCACGCTTTCTTTGTTTTTAATCGTATCCAAACTCTCTTTCATCGTTTTGATAAAGCGAGCGTCTCTATAAGTTGAAATCAAATTAAAACCCTTGTAAAAAAGATTTGTAAGTGGACTTGCAATCAAACAAAATAATCTTGCCAAATGCAGATTCCAATGCTTTTTTTCGTGATAATATACTCGGGTTTGATACTTATACATCTTTATAAGCCCAGAATTCATTTCGTGCGCACCCCACATTCTCACAGGTTTTGGTAAATATATTTCCAAAGCCATAGGAGCGTCTGTTCCTTCGTGATTGCTCAAAATTAATGCCGAATTTTCAAATTCCTCACCGAGAAAAATAAATTTAGGTTGTTTATATTTCACCTTCATTATTTTTTTCATAAATTCAAAGTAGCCTTTACGTTTTTGTTTTGCTTTTAATGTTTTAACTTCAACATTTTCTTGTTTAATATCTTCCATAAATAAATTATATCAAAAAACGACAAAATATTCAAATTGTTTTAGGGGTTTTTAAAAAATTTCATTATTTTTAAATATTTGAACAAGAAAGTTTGAATAAAAAGCTTCAGCTGATGTTGAAGT
>JAZQYW010000026.1:0-91785 GCA_045633745.1 Christensenellaceae bacterium | reverse complement strand
GACGGAAATCACGACCAAAAATATAAAGACTTCTGGCCTGCTGACGTGCACGTTATCGGCAAGGATATTATTCGTTTCCACACTATTTACTGGCCTATTTTCTTGATGGCACTTGATATTCCATTGCCTAAAAAGGTATATGGTCACGGTTGGCTTTTACAAGACGGCGGAAAGATGAGTAAGTCAAAGGGCAACGTTATTTACGCCGACGATTTGGTTAAATTCTTTGGCAAAGATGCCGTTAGATATTACGTTTTAACTGCAATGCCACAAGATAACGACGGATTGATTTCTTGGGAATCAGTTATCGAAACTATTAACAGTGATTTAGCAAACGTGTTTGGCAACTTGGTAAGTAGAACGATTGCAATGTCAAACAAATATTTTGGTGGACAAGTTAAAGATGCTGGGGCAGTTGAAGAAGTTGATGCTTCGTTAAAAGAAGTTGTTGTATCTGCAAAAGAAAAAGTCGCTAAAAAGATGGATGAATTTAAGGTTGCTGATGCACTCTTTGAAATCTTTGCTATTTTTAGAAGGGCGAATAAATATATTGATGAAACAATGCCTTGGGCACTTGCAAAAGACGAAAGCAAGAAAGACCGTTTGGCAACAGTGCTATACAATTTGGTTGAAAGCATTATAATCGGCACTTCACTTTTAGCACCATATTTAACAGAAACTTGCGAAAAAGTTGCAAAAATGTTAAATCTTTCTTTAAGAGATTACGACAAACTTTGTGAATTTGGTTTGATTAACGAAGTTAAAGTGACTGAAAATCCTGAAATTCTTTTTGCAAGAATTGACAGTGCAAAGGTTATGGAAGAAGTTAACAAGATGATAGAAGAAAGAAGAGAAAAAGTGGAAGAAAAACCACAAGAAGAAAATAAAAAAGCACCTATTGAAATAGATGATTTTGCAAAAGTTGAACTTAAAATCGCAAAGGTTTTGGCTTGTGAAAAGGTTGAAAAGAGCAAGAAATTGCTTAAACTTACCGTTAAGGTTGGCGATGAAACAAGAACTGTTGTAAGTGGCATTGCACTTGCATATTCACCAGAAGAAATGGTTGGCAAGAAACTTGCAATGATAACCAACTTAAAACCTGCAAAATTATGTGGAATCGTTAGCGAAGGTATGATTATTTGCGCTGAAGATAAAGACGGAAAACTTGCCTTCTTAACACCAGAAAAAGATATCGATGACGGGAGCCAAATTTTCTAATGTATATTGACACACATTGTCACCTTCACGATGAAAAATTGAAAGATACCGACACTGTCGTTAACGAATATTTAACTAGTGGGGTGGATATTGCCTTAAATATGGCTTGTTGTGCTTTGACAAGTGAAAAGGGCAAGGAACTTGCTGAAAAATATCCATCTGTTTATTTTGGCACAGGTTGTCACCCAAGTGACGTTGCTGGGCTTGATGAACAGGAGTTTGAAAGGATTAGCAAACTCACAAGTCACCCAAAATGCGTTGCAGTTGGCGAAATAGGTTTAGATTATTACTGGGAGCCTTACGATAAGGAAAAGCAAATCGCAGGGTTTATTAAGCAAATTGAACTTGCAAAACAAGTTAAACTCCCTATATCAATTCACTCACGTGATGCGACGGGTGATATGCTAAAAATCCTTAAAGAAAATAAGGATAAATTGACTTATGGTGGTGTTATGCACTGTTTTGCTGGTAGCAAAGAAACTGCAAGCGAATTATTAAAGTTGGGGCTATATATTTCATTTGCAGGACCATTGACTTTTAAAAATGCAAACAGTATTTTAGAAGTTGCATCTTTCGTGCCAAACGATATGTGCTTGACCGAAACGGACAGTCCGTATTTATCGCCACATCCACTTCGTGGAAAGGTAAATGGACCTAAAAACGTGCCTATAATTTTGGCAAAACTTGCTGAAATTAAAAAGGTTGATATGGAAGTTTTGGCAGAACAAGTTATGAACAATGCTAAAACTTTGTTTTACAAATTAAAATAAGCAAAAAATAAAATATAGCCGACTAATCGTCCGCTATATTTTATCATCTTAATTCATTTGTAAAATAATGATTGATAGTAAAGATTTCTCTTTACGTTATTATTGTGTGTATAAGCAAAATATATATGCACGATTACAAATAAAAAATCAAGGTAAAAAATGGAAAAATTAAAGGCTATTTTATTAAAACATAATCTAACGTTAAAAAAAGCATTTGGTCAAAACTTTTTGACCGATACGGCTTTGCTTGACCAAATTGTTGAAAAGGCAGGCGTTAATGAAAACGACACTGTTTTAGAAATAGGTTGTGGTGCTGGTGCATTGACAAGCGCACTTGCAAGAAAGGCAAAAAGGGTTGTTGGATATGAAATCGACACTAGATTAAAACCTGTTTTAGCCGACGTTTTAAGCGAATATAAAAATACCGAAATCACCTTTTCGGATATAATGAAAGTGCCTCTTGAAGAAGTTGAAAAAAAACTAGGTGGGGATTACGTTTTAGTGGCGAATTTGCCATACTATATAACAACGCCGATAATTATGCGATTTATCGAAAATGCTAAAAACATCAAGGCAATGGTTATTATGGTGCAAGAAGAAGTTGCATATCGTTTGGCGTCAAAAGAAAGTTCATCAGATTATGGCGCTATTACTGTTGGGATAAATCTTCGTGGCAGTGCAGAAGTTGTCTTGAAAGTGGGCAGAGAGAAATTTACACCACCACCAAACGTCGATTCTGCAGTCGTTAAAATCACGGTTGATAAAGATAAGTTTTCTGGCGTTGATTTTGATAAGGTTAGAAACGTTGTTAGATGCGCCTTTTCAAGCAGAAGAAAAATGCTTGTAAACAACCTTATGAACACTTACAAAATGTCAAGACAAGATGCTGAAAAAGTGCTTGTTGATGCAGATTTGCCGTTGACTGTCCGTGGCGAAAATTTGACTGCTGAAAATTACGTAAGATTAAGCGAAATTATATATAATAAAGGTTAATTATGAGCAAAGAAAGAATAGTTTTAGCAAGTGGAAACAAACATAAAATCAAAGAAATTCAACAAATGCTCCCTGATTATGAAATAGTTGGTTATAAAGATTTAGGCTTTGATTTTGAGATAGAAGAAGATGGAAAAACCTTTTATGAAAACGCATTGATAAAGGCAAAAACCGTCAGTGAAAAACTATCATTGCCGGCCCTTGCAGACGATAGTGGGATTTGCGTTGATGCATTAAACGGCGAACCGGGAATTTATAGTGCAAGATATGCTGGCGACGGCATTGATGAAAACAACAATAAACTTTTGCTTAAAAATATGCAAGGCAAAACAGATAGGAAGGCAAAGTTCGTTTGTTGTATGGTTTATTATAGACCAGACGGAAAAATTGTCACGGCAACTGGCGAAACTCACGGCGAAATTATGGATAAATGTTATGGCGAAAATGGTTTTGGATACGACCCTTTGTTTTTTAGTCACGACTTAAATAAGTGTTTGGGTATAGCAAGCGATGCCGAGAAGAATACCATAAGCCACCGTTTTAGAGCTATTGAAGGAATTAAGAAAAAATTACAAGAGTTGAAATAAAATGAAGATTTATACAAAAATCGAACAATTGATAGGAAAAACCCCACTTTTAGAAGTGGTTAATATTGAAAAGGAACTTTCGCTTAAGGCAAAGGTTTTAGTCAAGATAGAAAGTTTTAACCCTGCAGGAAGCATAAAGGATAGAACTGCTTTGTTTATGCTTAACGATGCTGAACAAAAGGGGCTTATTAAAACGGGTGGAACTGTAATTGAGCCAACCAGTGGAAACACTGGGATAGGTCTTGCATCAATCGGTGCATCACGTGGTTATAAAGTAATAATGACTATGCCTGATACTATGAGTTTAGAAAGAAGAAAATTGCTTACGGCCTATGGCGCTGAAGTTGTTTTAACTGACGGCAAGTTGGGTATGGCTGGCGCTATTGAGAAAGCCAAGGAAATACAAGCAAAAACGCCAAATAGTTTTATTCCATCTCAATTTGATAATCCATCAAATAAAGATGCACATTATTACACGACTGCACCTGAAATATATAAAGATTTAGATGGTAAAATTGATATGTTTGTTGCGGGTGTTGGAACGGGTGGAACTGTTTCTGGTTGTGCTAAATATTTTAAGGAAAAGAACAGTAAAATTGAAATAGTTGCCGTTGAGCCTGCATCTTCGCCTATGATAACTAAAGGGGTGAGTGGTGCACACAAAATTCAAGGAATAGGCGCAAATTTTGTTCCACAAAACTTTGATAGGACTTTGGTTGACAAGGTTGAAACAGTGGCTGATGCCGATGCTGTTTTTTATGCAAAAATGCTTGCAAAGAAGGAAGGCATTTTGGTTGGAATTTCTGCAGGGGCATCTTTGTCCGTTGCGATTGACCAAGCGAAAAAGCAAGAAAATACTGGTAAAACAATCGTTGCGTTGCTTGCTGATACGGGTGAAAGGTATTTATCAACAGAATTATTTGAATAAAAGCAAAAAAAGATAAAAAATAAGGGTATATTCAAATGAATATACCCTTAAATTGTTTTTAATTAGTTAATTATGCTCTTTCAACTTTACCGCTCTTTAAGCATCTAGCACAAACATATTGCTTAGAAACAGTGCCGTTTTCACTCTTAACGCTTACTTTTTGAAGATTTGCTTCATAAAGTTTTGGGGTTTTACGGTTAGAGTGGCTAACCAAATTGCCTGAAAGTTTACCTTTGCCACAAACACTACATACTTTACTCATTATAATATCCTCCACTTTTGGAATCGTTTTATCATTAACAACGAATACTTTAACATATTATTTAATAAAAAGCAAGAAAAATAAGGCTGTTTGGGAAAAATTTTATAATTAAATTTGCTAATTAATAAAAAAATTCAATTATTATCAATAAAAACTTGCAAAATTAAAATAAATATTGTAAAATATTAATGATAATTTATAGTGAGGTCAGTATGTCGGTTAAAACTAATAACATTTATGGCAAAATTACAATATCGAATAAAACCATAGAAAAGTTTGTTTCACACATTGCAACAGACTGTTATGGCATTGTAAAATTTTCTCATAATAATCCACTTAGTTCGTTTGTTAGTTTTGTTAACTATGTCTTCGGGAACAAGAGCGTGAACGTTCGTTCTAATGGAGATAGGATTTTTATCGACCTTTCTGTAATAGTTAAATATGGTGTGTCAATAAAGGCCGTTGTTGAAGCGCTTAAAGAATCTGTTAAGTATAAAGTTGAGCGTTTTACTGGTATGATTGTTGATACCATCAACGTTTACGTTACAGGCGTTATGAATTAATCAAAATAAAAATAAAATTGTTCTCATTGTATGGGGTTAATTAATATGCAAAAAACAATCAATGGCTCAATGTTAAAATCAATGATTTTAACGGCAGCAAAACTCCTTGAAGTAAATAGAGCATCTATCGATGCACTCAACGTTTTTCCTGTTCCAGATGGCGATACAGGTACTAATATGTCATTAACATTTCAATCAGCAGTTAAAGAACTTGTGAAATGTCAAAGTAATAAAATTGAAGATATTGCAGATGCAGTATCAAAAGGCGCACTCCGTGGCGCACGTGGTAATTCAGGCGTTATTTTATCTCAAGTATTAAGGGGGTTCTGCAACACTCTTAAGAACGTTGATGAAATTGATACAAAACTTTTTTCACAAGCATTAGTTGCTGGTGCTGAAGTTGCTTACGGTGCAGTAAGTAAACCAAAAGAAGGCACAATGTTAACAGTTGCACGTATGGTTGCAGAACATTCTCAATCAGTGCGTTCAAAGTGTAAAGACTTTGAAATGTTTTTACCAGAATTAATAACTGCTGGTAATAATGCAGTTGAACTTACACCATCACTTTTGCCTGTTCTTAAGAAAGCAGGGGTAGTTGATGCTGGTGGTAAAGGTTTGATGTGCTTATACGAAGGTATGTATAAAGCATTGATGGGCGAAACTGTTAGCAATGAAGAAATTACAGTGGCTCAAGAAAGCAGTGGTGATTCAGTTATGGACCACGCTGATATTATGAATCTTGGCGATATTGAATTTGCATACTGCACAGAATTCTTTATTATTAATCTCAACAAGAAAACAACACTTGCTGATATAGAAAGATTGCGTGAAACTTTGATGACTATCGGCGATAGCGTTATCGTTATAGGTGATTTGGAATTTGTTAAAGTTCACGTTCATACAAACCAACCCGGTAAGGCACTTTCACGTGCATTGGAACTTGGCGAATTAGACAGATTGAAAATCGAAAATATGCTTGAGCAAAACCGTGCACTTATGAAGAAGTATGAAGAAGAAAAGAAACAAATGGGTATGCTTGCTGTTTCTGCTGGTGACGGTATTTCAGGAATCTTCAAAGACCTTATGGTTGACGGGGTTATCGAAGGTGGTCAATCAATGAACCCATCTGCTGATGACATTGCTAATGCAGCACAAAGAATTAATGCAGATAACATCTTTGTTTTCCCTAACAATAAGAATATAATTCTTGCAGCAGAACAAGCAAAATCGCTAGTTCAAAACAAGAAAATTCACGTTATACCAACAAAGAATATTCCACAAGGTTTTGCGGCTGCGCTTGCGTTTAACCCAGACCTTCCTGTTGATGAAAACAAGGCGAATATGATTCACTCGCTTGACTCTGTGACAGTGGGACAAGTCACATATTCAGTAAGGAATACAAAACTTTATGGTTTTGAACTTAAAGTTGGCGACATTATGGGGCTTGATAACAAGAAGATTTTGGCTCAAGGTAAAGACGTTAGTGAAGTCACATTAGACCTTATTGAAAAAATAAGAAATGATGAAGAAATTATCACTCTTTATTATGGTCAAGACGTTAAGGAAGAAGATGCGTTGGCACTTCAAGAAAAAATAATGGAAAAATACCCAGATTGTGACGTTGATGTTCATTACGGTGGACAACCAATTTACTATTATTATATCGCATTAGAATAATTTTTTTAGGGGAAGGAAAACTTCCCCTTTTTTAATAGGATATGGAACTTACAAAAATTCGATACGTAAACGAAAAGCGTGAACAAGAATTTAATAAATTAGGCGTATATAACACCGCAGATTTAATGCGGTTTTTTCCACGTTCTTATTTAGATTTAAGACAAAACCAACTTTTAAAATATGCATACCATAACGATATTGTTTTAACGGCTGGTAAAGTTCTCAATATCCCAACAACAAGATATTATCGCCGTGGTGGATTAGTAAAGGTTGTTTGTGAGCAAGAAGGTTTTATTTTCTCTATTGTTTGGTTTAATCAACCATACGTTGCAAACAAGTTAAAAGTTGGTGAAGAATATTTGTTTTATGGCAGAGTTAGAATTGACGGTTTTGAAACAAGTTTGGTTAATCCGTCCTTTGAACTTTGCGAAAAGGTTTTTAGGCTTAAAGGCATTGTTCCACAATATGCTATTAAAAATTATTTGACGCAAAAACTCTTTCGTGACGCCGTTAAACTTGCTGTTGATATAGAAAAACCAAAGAGCATAATCCCTTTTGATTTACAGGCGAAATACGGGCTTTGCGACCTTTATAAAGCGTATAGAGAAGTGCACAATCCGTCAAACTTTGAACAGGTAAAAATTGCGTCTGAAAGAATTGCTGTTGAAGAATATTTTTCTTTGATTTCTGCTTTTAAATTCCTAAAAGGTGGCAAAGAACAAGTTAGAATAAATAAGTATAATACTACTGCAAAGGAACTTTTAGAATTTATCGTATCACGTTTTCCATTTGAGTTCACAGAAGGTCAAAAACAAGCCGTTAATTCGATTTTTGCAGATATGACGGGAACTAGCGTTATGAATAGACTTATGCAAGGTGACGTTGGAAGTGGTAAGACTGCTGTAAGTCAATGTGCAATATTTATTGCTGTTAATAGTGGCTATCAAGCCGTTATGCTTGCCCCAACAGAAGTTTTGGCAAGGCAAAATTATGATGCAATTAAAAAGGTTTTTCCCGATTATAACGTGGCTTTAATCACAGGTTCTATGACGGCAAAGGAAAAAAGAGAAACAAAACAACTTATTCAAAATGGTTTTATAAACGTTGTTGTGGGAACTCACGCAGTTTTAACTGATGACGTTGTGTTTAAGAAGTTGTCACTTTGTGTTTGTGATGAACAACAAAGATTTGGCGTTGCACAAAGAAGTGCTTTGTTAAATAAAGGTGTGACACCAGACGTTTTAGTTATGAGTGCAACACCTATTCCACGAACGCTTTCGCTTATATTCTATGGCGATTTGGATATCACAACAATAACAGATAAACCAAAAATGCGTGTGGAAATTCAAACGAATATTGTTCCTGTAAATAAATACGTGGATATGCTAGGTTTTATCAAAAAAGAAATTTTGGAAGGAAAACAAGCATATTTTGTGTGCCCAAAAATTGAAGGCGATGAAGAAGGCGCTATTATGAGCGTGACTGAACTTTTTGAAGATATCAAAAGCAAACTTCCTGACGTAAGGGTGGGGTTATTGCACGGCAAAATGAAAGATAAAGAAAAAAATGTCGTTATGCAAGACTTCAAAAATAAAGATTTGGATATCTTGGTGTCAACAACGGTAATTGAAGTTGGGGTTGACGTGCCTGATGCGACTGTTATGGTGATTTATAATGCTGAAAGATTTGGCTTATCTCAATTACATCAATTACGGGGCAGAGTTGGTAGGTCAAGTATAAAAAGTTATTGTTTCTTGATGACTAAAGAAACTGAAGGTTTAGGTTTGGAAAGACTTAAAGTCTTAAAAGATAATAGTGATGGCTTTAAGATTTCTGAATACGACTATAAAATGCGTGGTGCAGGGGATTTTATGGGCGAAAAGCAAAGTGGTAAGTTTATGCACGACTTAGGCTCATTATATTACAGTACAGAAAGCATTTTTCTTGCTAAAAAAATCAGTGATGAGTTTTTTGAGAGGGGCAAAGATTTGGAAGTTGTTAAAAATATTGCCCTTGAAAAATATAAAAAATTAAAAGATATAACCTTAAACTAATGAAAAAGCACTTTACAACGTTTGTAAAGTGCTTAATTTTTATTTAGATTTTCTATACATAAAGAAAAATATAGTTAAGGCTTGTAAAGGAACACCTATCAAAAATATCATCCATAAAGTTTTTGGTGGGTTAATTAGGGCGTGTAATATAGTTAAAAATATTGCAAGAAGTGTTGTCCATATAAGCGAAGAAATTGAAAGGGTGGTTGCCCACGATTTTTTCCAAATTGCAGAAAACACTAAAAGCAATATAAAAGTCACTGGAACTGCATAGAAAAACGAAAGCCAAGTATTAGTTATTGAAGGGAAGATGAGGTTTATCATTGCGTATGACAAAACTGCAACCAACCAAACTAATCCAGTTGAACAAAGAAGAATAGCCGTTCTTCTGATGGCTTTATTAGAGTTTTTAGGAAGGACTTCTTTTGTCGGCTCTGAAATGAGAGTGTCAATTTTAACGCCGTAAAAATCTGCAAGTTTTTTAAGTATGTATAAGTCCGGAACAGATTCGCCACGTTCCCACTTTGAAACTGCCTTGTCTGAATAATTGAGTTTTTCTGCAAGTTCGGCTTGTGTTAAATTGTTTGCCTTTCTATATAACGTTAAGTTTTTTGCAAGGTTTTCTTTTATATCCATATTTAGATTATAGCATAAAAAAACTTCTCAATCAAACAAAATCTATTGTTAGTGGATAAAAATATTGTCGAATTCTTCTTTTTGTAGAGTGCAAATAGGGGAACTCTACTATAAAAACGAAAAACAAAATGCCTATTGAGAAAAACTCAATAGGCATAAATTTTGCAAAATAAGATTATTCAGCGTCTTTAACTTCAGCCTTTTTTGCTCTAGGTTTTCTAGTAGCAGGTTTCTTAACAGGAACTTCTTCAACAACAGGTGCTTCAACTACTTCTGGTTCAGCAGTAGCAACAACTTCTTCAGTTGCAACAGATGCTAAAGCAGCATCAACTTTCTTTGAAAGTTTTGCCTTCTTGTTAGAAGCGTTGTTTGCGTGGAAAATATTTTTACTGCAAGCAGAGTCAATAACCTTGAATGCATTTGCAAGGCTTGCCTTTGCTTCTTCTAACTTATTGTTCTTAATAAGTGTATCGATTTTTTTAATTTCTGTCTTAACAGCTGAACGGATTGCTTTGTTTTGTTCAGTTTTCTTTGCGTTTACTAAAACTCTCTTTTTTGCTGATTTAATATTTGGCATATCTAATGCACTCCTTAATTACATTTAATTCTATGATATTTTAGCACAAATTAAAAGTAAATGCAAGCACATTTGCATATATAATTTACCTTTTAAGTAAATTTTCACTATTTTTGTCGTTTTCAACATACAATTTAATATGAATAATCAATGTATAGCAGTTATTGACAGTGGTTTTGGGGGAATATCGGTTCTTCACGAACTGATAAAAAGTTTCCCAACGGAGCATTTTATATATTTTGGCGATAACGATAATGCGCCTTACGGCAATCTTTCAAAGCACAATTTGTTAAGACTTGTTATAAAAAGCATAGATTTAGTAAAAGGGTATAACCCTAAAGGAATAGTTTTGGCGTGCAATACTTTAAGTGTTAATTTGTTTAATCAAATTAAAGAGTATTCAGGCTTGCCAACCTTCTGTACTTTTCCACCCGTTGAAAAATGCAAACTTGAAAATAAAAACACTTTGCTCTTAGCAACGGAAAGAACTGCAAAAAATTATAGTGCATCAAACAATCTTGACGTTGTTGGACTAAAAGATTTGGCACTAATTATAGAAAGGAATATTTTGAATTTGCATAACTTTAATTTTAGCGATTATTTTGCCACCATTGATAAAGCAAACAATCTAAAAGGTCACTATGAAACCGTTATTTTGGGTTGCACGCATTATAATTTTATAAAAAAACAAATTTTTGTCCACTTTCGACCACAAAATTTTTGTAGCGGAACGGAAAATTTGATTAAAATGATGGAAAAAGTGTATCGACAACAAAAATCATTAGTAAAAAACAATAGATTTGGCACTTTATTTATAGGAAACAATGCAAGGTTAAATGAGTATATATATAATGTTTGTGGTCAACAGGGGTAAAATTAATTAAATTTTTTTCAAAAAAACTCAAAAAAATTTCGAAAAGTGGTTGACAGTGGTCAAAAATTATGTTAGAATTACTGTATCAATACAAGGAGAGTCGGTTTAGTATGTCCAACAAGAACTACGCACATCAATTAGATGCTAAAAACAGAATGCGTATTCCTGCCAAACTTCGTGAAGAACTTGGAAACAATTATTCTATCACAGTCGGCACGGGCAATTGTCTTTACGTTTACACGGAAGAACAAATGCAAAAAGTTAAAGCCACTCTCTCAAACATAAATCCTTTTAGGGAAAAGCAATTAAAGGCGGCACGTTTTGTTTTATATAATTCGTGGGATGCTGAAGAAGATAAGCAAGGCAGAATTCTTTTGCCAGAGAACTTAAGGAAATATGCAAAGATTGAAAAGAACGTGATAGTTTTCAAAGGTCCTAACTGTGTGGAAATTTGGAGTGAAGAAGTTTGGAATAATTATTTTAACGACGTTAACTTCGAAGACCTTGCAGATGCGTTAGATGAATTGAACGGAAATGACTGAATTTAAGCACGTATCGGTTATGCTCAATGAGTGTATGGACGGTCTTAATATAAAAGATGGCGGGATATACTTTGACGGCACTTTGGGTGGTGGTGGTCACTCTTATGAAATATTAAAAAGAAGCGCACCTAATGGACAACTTGTTGCAACTGATTTAGATGATTATGCAATAGGTCGTGCAAGTGAAAGATTAAAAGAGTTTTCTGGACGATTTACATTAATTAAAGATAATTTTAAGTCGTTCAAAACAATAAAAGAACAATTAGGTATTGATGGCTTTGATGGAATTTTGTTAGACCTTGGCGTTTCAAGTTTTCAACTTGACGATAGGGATAGGGGATTTTCATATATGGCAACCGACGTTGACCTTGATATGAGAATGGACAAGTCTAACCCACTTACAGCAATGCGTGTCGTAAACGAATATGCTGAAAGGGACTTGAAAAGAATTTTATCAGAATACGGCGAAGAACGATTTGCTGGCATTATAGCATCAAACATTGTTAAAAATCGTAAGGAAAAACCTATTAAAACGACGGGCGACTTAATAGAAATAATACAAAAGAGTATCCCAAAAAAATTCCAACAAGACGGGCACCCAGCAAAAAGGACTTTTCAAGCGATAAGGATAGAAGTTAACGGCGAATTAGACGGGCTTTACGAAACGGTTTTAGAAATGGCGCGTTCGCTTAAGAATAACGGCAGAATAGTGATTTTGACCTTTCACTCGTTGGAAGACAGAATTGTTAAAAAGGCTTTTAAGGAATTAGAGTGCGATTGCATTTGTGATAAGAGTTTGCCAGTATGTGTGTGTGGAAAACACAAGGAAATCGAAATAATAACAAAACATCCTATTGTGGCAACTGATGAAGAATTAGCAAATAACAGTAGGGCAAAGAGTGCCAAACTTCGTATTGGTGAAAAAATATAAAATTTTGCGATAAATTCGCTTAATTATAAAGGAGAAGTAGTATGGTTATAACAAGAAGAGCAAATGACACAGTAAATAGTGCTTTTGATAACGGTTCTAACGGCGGTGTAGGTTTACTTGAAAGACCTGTGCAAGCAGAAGCAAACGTTGAAACTCAACAAAAGATTAACAGCGCTGATGCTGAAAGAATGCAAAATAACTTGTATAAACTATTAAATTACGATAGATTTAATGAAGAACAAATGCAAGACGTTCAAGAAGAAGTAGCCATATCATCTTTTTCTGATGAAGATATAAGACCAACTTCAACAACAATGCAATTTGGCGATGATAATATCGACCAAATTCGTGAAGAAATGAGACAAAAACAAGTTGAAGAAGAAAGTTCTTATCACTTAAACGCAAAGGGTAAAATAGCAGTTGTGTTGTATTCTCTTGTTGTTGCTGTGATTTTAGCGCTTATCGTGTTAAACACTAATATTTTGGCAACAGTTTCTGCTGAACGCAAGAGTGTTAGCGCTGATTTAGATGCTCACATGGCTCAATACAATGCTATCCAAACAGAAATTGACAGCATTTCAAATCCAGACTATATTATTGACGTTGCAGAAAATCAATATGGTATGGTAAAAGGTAATTAAAACGTATTTTCCCGAATAAATATATAAAAAGGTTCGGGGGTAATAAAAAATTAAAAATTATTTTTCAATAACGATTTTACGAAAGAGGTTATTCGCAATTATACTTGCAATAACCTTTTTATTTTTGTTCGTTTTAGGCAGACTGTTTTACGTTCAAGTTATTTGGGGCGAAGATTTGCAAATAAAAGCAATTGACCAGTGGACAAGGGAAATACCTATAATCGCATCACGTGGCAAAATTGTTGATACAAACGGCGTTATTCTTGCAGATAATGACGACACTTATACTGTCTTTGTTAGAAAGAGTGCCGTTAAGGATAAAGAAAGTTTGGCATTAAATTTATCAACCTGTTTAGATATTGATTATAATTACGTGTTAGACAGGCTCACAAAAACCTTTTCTAGTGAAATTACAATTAAAAAACAAGTTGACAAAGATAGTATCTCGAACTTATTAAAATTAAATTTATCGGGCGTATATTATTCAAGGGATAATTGCAGAGTTTATCCAAACAATGAGTTTTTAACTTCGGTTTTGGGCTTTACTTCAACAGATGGAAAGGGGCAGTCTGGGTTAGAACTTTATTATGACAAATATCTTTCAGGGCTTGATGGCGAAATTTTATACGAAACGGATATTGTTGGTGTGGAAATAAATGAAGGCAAGGCAAGTTATCGCCCAGCAACAAACGGGTTAAACTTAAAATTGACCATAGATTACAACGTGCAACAATTGTGCGAAACTGCAATGCAAGAAGCAATGGAAGTGCATAAGGCAAAATCAGCACAAATAATCGTTATAGACCCTAGCACTGGTGCAATACGTGGGTTATCGTGTAAGCCGTCTTTCAACTTAAACGAAATACCTAGAGATGATATTGATGCGTTAAATAAACTGGGAAGAAACGGTTTGGTTTGCGATATTTATGAACCGGGGTCAACCTTTAAGGTTCTTACTGCAGCAGCGAACATTGAAGAATATTTAAATGGCAATCCAAACGCATTTTCGATAGGTCACGTATATAATTCTTCAAGGTATAGATATGTTGACGGACAAAGGGTAAAATGCTGGAACGAACATAAAAATGGCAAGCACTCTGCACTCACTTTGCAAGGTGCGTTAAACAACAGTTGCAACCCTATTTTTGTGGATATCGCAATGTCACTTGGTAAGCAAACTATGTATAAATACATAGACTTGTTTAATTATGGCAGTACGACAGGAATTGATTTTGGTGGAGAAACACAAGGTATGGTTTTACCTATTTCAGCCGTGCAAAACGTAGATTTGGCACGAATTGCGTTTGGGCAAACCATTGCAGTGAGTGGACTTCAACTTGCAAGTGCAACTTGTGCTGCTATAAATGGTGGAAAGTATTTTACGCCATATTTAGTGAGTGAAATATATGATGAAAATGGGATAATTGCAGAAAAAATTCAACCACAGTTGAAAAATAGGGTAATAAGCGAAAAAGCATCAAACATTTTGAACGAAATGCTTGAAAAGGTTGTTTCTGAAGGCTCTGGTAAACAGGCTTATATTGAAGGCTATTCGGTGGCTGGGAAAACTGGTACGGCACAAAAATACCAAAACGGAATTATAGCAAGTGGAAAATACGTATCTTCTTTTGTGGGTTATTTTCCGTCAACGAATCCAAAATATTTAGCACTTGTTATTATTGATGAACCTGTTGGGCAATATTATGGTAGCACGGTTGCAGCGCCTTATGCTAAACAGGTGTTTGAAGGTATTATTGATATTTATGACATAAAACCGATTAAATGATAAAGGGTGGAAAAAATGAAATTATTAGACTTGTTAAAAGACGTAAATTATAAAAAAATAATAGGCAAAAAGGATATTGACGTTAAAGAAATCGTTATGGATAGCAACAAGGTTGTTTGCGATAGTTTGTTTATTTGTATAACAGGTAAAGATTTTGATGGGCACGCATATGCTAAACAAGCACAGTCGTATGGAGCAATCGCCATTATTTGCGAAAAAGAAGTTGATGCAAGCATCACTCAAATAATTGTTGATAACTCTCGTATGGCAATGAGCCAAGTTGCGTCAAACTTTTATAACAACGTTGATAGGGAAATGAAAATTATTGCCGTAATAGGTACTAATGGCAAAACAACCACTTCACACCTTATAAAAAACATTTTAGAATCATGCTCTGTTAAGTGTGGGGTGATAGGTACGTTAGGCACTTATTATTGCGACAAGTTTATTGAGCCAAGTTTAACAACCCCAGACCCTATAGATTTGCACAAAATTTTAAAAGACATGTATGATTGTGGGGTAAGGTGCGTGGTTATGGAAGTTTCTGCCCACGCAATATATTTAGACAAGGTAAAAAATATTAGATTTTTCTGTGCCGTGTTTACAAATTTTAGTCAAGACCACCTTGATTTTTTTGGCAGTATGGAAAATTATAAAAATGCCAAACTTAAGTTCTTTAGGGATAATGAGTGTAAATATATTGTTTCTAACAGCGATGATAAAGTTGGTATGGAAATTGCAAGGCTATATTCAAAAACCATAACTTATGGCTTGGATAACCCAGCAGACGTGTTTGCAATAAGCATCACTTGTAAAAACAAAAGCACTTCTTTTTTTATTAACCTTTTTGATGACGTTGCACAAGTTAATCTTGGTATGATAGGCTTTTTTAACGTGTATAATGCACTTGCAAGCAGTTGCGTGTGTTATTTGATGGGTATTGAGCAAGAAAAGATTATAAAAGCACTTGAGCAAGCAAAGGGTGTTGAAGGTAGGCTTGAAAGAATTTATAGCAAACAGTTTGACGTTATTGTTGATTATGCTCATACGCCAGACGGACTTACAAAATCATTACTTGCTATACGTCCGTTAGTAAATAATCGGTTGATTTGCGTTTTTGGTTGCGGGGGAAACCGTGACCAAACGAAAAGGGAAATTATGGGCGAAATAAGTGGCTCACTTGCCGATTTTTCTATAATAACTTCGGATAACCCAAGATATGAAGAACCTATTGAAATAATGACGCAAATTGAAAAAGGCATGTTAAAAAAGAGTAAAAAATATCTTTTAATCGAAGAAAGAGAAGATGCAATTAAATATGCCCTTGATATTGCCGTTAAGGGTGACGTCATATTGATTGCAGGAAAGGGTAGTGAAAAATACCAAGAGATTTTAGGTATAAAAAAATTATACAATGATAAAGATACGGTTAACGAATATTTACGGAGTATGGGGCTTTGAAAGAATTATTTATTGCGTTGATATTTGCCTTAATTTTAACCATAATTAGTGGGTATATTTTTATACCTTTATTAAAAAGATTAAAGGCAGGGCAAACCATATTAGGATACGTTAAAGAGCACAAGAAGAAAAACGGAACGCCAACAATGGGCGGGCTGTTTTTTATTATGCCAGCATCGATAGTGTTTTTGATTTTTGGTGGCGGAAAAAGCCAAATTTCACTTGTTGCTTTAAGTGTCGGGCTTGCTTTTTTGGTGGTTGGATTTTTAGATGATTTTATAAAAGTACATTACAAAAAAAATGAAGGGTTAAAAGCGTATCAAAAAATCATATTTCAATTTTCGGTTGCAATAATTATTGCATTTTATTGCTTTAATAATGGAATTACAAGGTTTTATATACCTTTTATAAATGCTGAGATTGATATAGGTACTTTTGCTATACCAGTTATTGTAATCATACTTTTGGCAATAACAAATAGCGTGAATTTAACAGACGGTTTAGATGGTCTTGCTGGGCAAGTAAGTTTTGTCTATTTAGTCTTTTTATGTGCACTTATTTTTGTACAGTATGAGAGTATGAAAATACTATATTTAGGTGCTGAAGAATATCATAACTTGCTTTTATTATCTTTTTGCCTAATGGGTGGAATTTTGGGCTTTTTAACCTTTAATATGAGTAAGGCAAGCGTATTTATGGGCGACACGGGTTCGCTTTCTTTAGGTGGCTTTTTGGGTGCAATAAGCATTTTTACTTTAAACGGATTTTTTATTCCATTATTAGGCATAATGTTTGTGCTTTCAAGCATATCGGTAATTATACAGGTTGTGCACTATAAAAGAACTAAAAAAAGAGTTTTTCTTATGGCGCCACTGCACCATCATTTTCAATTAAAGGGCTATACCGAAACACAGATAGGCTACGTGTATTCGCTAATCACTGCCGTTTGTGGTTTAATTGTGGTGTTGTCCTACTTATAAGGGGTAAAAATGTATATTAAAACACAAAATTATTTGGTTTTAGGCGTATCAAAAAGCGGTTATGCCGTTGCAAGACACGTGCTACAAAACGGTGGCAAATGCTACTTTTACGAAGAATTATCAAGCCCTAAAATTAATCTGGCAATAGAAGAGTTGACAAGCCTTGGTGGAATACGCCTTGACAACGAAAGCGTTGAAAAAATGCTTTTACATATTGATATCGTTGTGATAAGCCCAGGTGTGCCTATAAATCACGAAATAGCCGTTAAGGCAAAGAATTTGGGCAAACGAATAGTTGGGGAATTAGAATTTGGTTGTTTACAGTTTACTCCACCTATAATAGCCATAACTGGCACCAATGGAAAGACGACGACAGCAACGCTTGTCGATGCAATTTTTAATGAGCAGGGCATAAAAAGTGCACTTGTTGGAAACGTTGGAGTGCCTATTACAAATAGAATAAACGACGTTGATAAAGATACACTTTGCGTGACCGAAGTTTCAAGTTTTCAACTTGAAAGCGTCAACGCTTTTTGCCCACATATTTCTTGCATCTTAAACATTGCGCCCGACCATTTGGAAAGGCATTACACAATGGAAAATTATATATATTTGAAAAAGCGAATTTTCAAAAATCAACGTGAAAGCGAATATGCAATATTAAATTATGACGATAAAACTGTTCGGGGTTTTAGTGCAGAAGTTAAGGCTAAAATTTTATACGTTTCTATAAAAGAAAAGGTCAATGGTGCATATCTAGACGGAGATAAACTCTATTATTTTGATGAATTTATAATGAACAAAGCCGACTTAAAACTTTCTGGTGAGCATAACGTTTATAACTCATTATTTGCAATCGCAGTTGCAAAACTTATGATGGTTGATAACGATATTATTGCAAGTGCTTTGAAAAATTTTAAAGGCGTTAAACATCGTATGGAATTGATTTGCACCAAAGAAGGCGTTGACTTTTATAACGATTCTAAAGCGACGAATACTGCATCTACAATCAGTGCAATAGATGGGATAAATAAGCCTATAATATTAATTTTGGGGGGTAGTGAAAAGGGCGAAAAGTACGTCAATTTGTTTGAAAAAATTAAGTCTAGTATGGTAAAGCACGTTATTTTGACGGGCGCATCAAGGTTTAATATGCTTGAGAGTGCAGGGAAAGTTGGCTATTCAAATTTAACCTTAACAAGTGATTTTACCACTGCGGTAAAGGTGGCAAAATTAATTTCTGAAGAAGGCGACGCCGTTCTTTTAAGCCCTGCTTGTGCAAGTTTTGACAACTTTTCTTGCTTTGAAGAACGTGGCGAAACTTTTAAACAAATCGTGGAAGGATTTTGATGAAAAAACTAAATAAAATTAACGGCGAAAAAGGGGATTATCTTCTGTTAATTGCTGTGGTTTTGCTTTCTATTGTGGGAACGATTTTTATATATTCTGCAAGCAATTATACGGCAACCAAAACCTATTCCGACCCCTTTTATTTTGTAAAGAAACAGGTGGTTGGAATTGCGCTTGGGATAATTGCAATGTTGATAACTGCAAACTTTGATTATAACAAATTACATAAATTCACAATATACGTTTCAATAGTTGCTTTTATAACCTTAATCTTAGTATTTGTCCCAAAAATAGGGGTGGAAAATTACGGCGCAAAAAGGTGGATAGCAATAGGGCCTTTAACCTTGCAACCATCAGAAATTGCAAAGTTTGCACTTATTCTTTTTTGTGCCTCATACACTAGCAAAAATGCCGAAAAAATAAAAATGTTTAAGGGCATAATCCCTGTTTTATTGTATGGTGGCGCAACTTGTTTGCTCATTATTTTAGAGCCGAATATGTCTATAACCGTTTGCGTTGCACTTCTTATGATAACTATGCTTTTTTCAGCAGGTATGAGAATTAAACATTTTCTAATTTTGGTTGTTCCAGCCGTGCTTGGTGGCGTGTTGCTTATTCTTGCAGAACCATATAGACTAGACAGGCTTATGGCTTTTATAAATCCGTGGTCAAACCCAAAGGGTGAAGGTTATCAACTTTTGCAATCGCTTTATGCTTTGGGGTCTGGTGGCTGGTTTGGGGTTGGGCTTTTTTCTTCAAGGCAAAAATATGCCTTTTTGCCGTTTGCAGAGTCTGATTTTATACTTTCGGTTATAGGCGAAGAAGTTGGTTTTGTGGGTTTGATTTTTTTCTTTTTGTTATTGTTTTTTATCATATATAGGGGAATAAAAATCGCATCAAAATCAAAAAATTTGTTTGGGTTTATTTTGGCTGTTGGTATAACTATGATTTTTGGGATACAAACAGTTGTAAACGCACTTGTTGTCACTGGGAGTATTCCACCAACTGGTTTGCCTTTGCCGTTGGTTTCAAGTGGCAATACTTCGATTATAATTTTTATGGCTGAAATGGGCATTTTGTTTAACATATCTAAACAAGGTTCATTAACTTTTTAAGAGATTTTTCCATAATATGAACTATCAATTATTACAATGGGGAGAATGTTATGGAAAAGTATGTAATACACGGGGGGAGAAGGCTTGACGGACAAATAAAAATAGAAAGTTCAAAAAATGCAGTGTTGCCTATTATAGCAGGGGCAATATTGACAGATGAACAAGTTGTTATAAAAAATTGTCCTAAAATTAAAGACGTTTTTGCAATGCTTGATATCTTGACTTATCTAGGTGCAAAATGGTCTTTTGAAGACGATAATTTAATACTTGATTCTTCATCAATCGATAAATGTTCTATTCCGCAAAATCTTGCGGGAGAGTTGCGCTCATCAATATTTATGTTGGGGGCGCTCATTTCACGTTTTAAAAAAGCAAAATTATATTTTCCCGGTGGTTGTGATATAGGCTTAAGACCGATAGATATGCACCTTTCTGCATTGGCAGATTTAGGGGTTATAATAAGCGATATAAATGGAGAAATCAATTGCGTTTCAAACACGATTACTGGCAGGGATATTTGCCTTGATTTTCCATCGGTTGGTGCAACTGAAAACATAATTTTAGCATCAGTTTTTGCAAAAGGTAAAACTCAAATTTTTAATTCGGCAAAAGAGCCGGAAATAGTTGATTTAATGAACTTTTTAAATTCTATGGGTGCAAAAATTTATGGTGCAGGAACTTCGACTATTTTAATTGAAGGCGTTTCAAAGTTGCACGGAACGGAATATGCGCCCATTTCGGATAGGATAGAATGCGGTACATATTTGCTCGCAACGGCAATTACGGGTGGTTCTGTGCAATTAAATAATTGTTCAGCAAAAAATATTTCACTTTTAGTACACAAACTTTGCGATAATACTTGTAAAATATATATAAAAAATGATATAATATATATAAAAAGTGGGAGTATAAGAAAAAACTTTTCTTTCACCACTGGTCCATACCCAATGTTTCCAACCGATTTGCAAGCACAAGCAATGGCTTTGTTAACCGTTTGTAATGGTGTTTCAGTCGTTTCGGAAAACGTTTTTGAAATGCGTTTTCGCCATATCCCAGAATTAATTAAGATGGGCGCAAACATAATCGTTAAGGGGAAAAACGCTATTGTCACTGGCGTTGATAGGCTTAACGGCGCATCGGTTAATGCATATGATTTGCGTGGTGGGGCAGCACTTGTTTTGGCTGGGCTAAACGCAGAAGGCGAAACGGTTGTCAATAACGTTAATCATATTGAGCGTGGATATTATCAAATGCATAAAAAACTTTCTTCGCTTGGCGCAGATATAACAAAACAAACTTTTTAGCAGGTGTTTATGAATACAAAAAGGATAACGGTTATTTTAATTGCAATTGCATTTGCCCTAGTAGTACTATTTTCGTGCGTGGGTCTTTTGGCAATCAAAAAAGTTGACGTTGATTATGCCGTTTCCCAAAACACAAACGATACTGATGGCGTTCAAAAAACTCTTGATGAATTTTTGGGTAAGAATTTGTTGTTCTTAAACGTTAACGACGTGGAAAAAGCGATTAGTGACAAGCCTTATTTAGAAGTGACTTCAATACATAAAAAATACCCAAATATTCTTTCAATGAGCATCAAAGAAAGAAAGGAAACTTATCGCATTGAAGTTGATGGAACAACCTATGTTTTAGATGAAAACGGCGTTGTTTTGAATGATACTGGTGAATTAAAGCAGGGCGTTGATATCATAGATTTGGCGTTTATTGCTTTTGAAAATAGACCTGATTTAGATTTGAAAATTAAAGTTGAAAGTGCAGTTTTGGGCAAAAAACTTAAAACAACAAACGACAAGGTTGTTTATGAAACGCTTGCCGTTGCCAAAGAAGTTGGTCTTGCCGATTGCATAGAAAAGATTTATATCGAAGATTGCACCAACGGTTATGACCTTTGGTTTGAAACACGTACTGGTGTAATAATAAGGGTTGTTGACGTTATGCAAGACGGTGCTAAAAAGGCTTTAACTGCTTTTAACGTTTACGATACTATTGCAAGCGATTATCAAAAGAGATTTGGAAGTATTGCAAGTTATTACGTTGAAAACAAATTGCAAGTTCAATATATTTTTGATGACGTTGATAAGGACGTGCTATTATTTAGCGAAGATATATAAAATTTAGTTTATAGGTGAAACGATGCAAAAGAAACATGTTGCAGTTATTGACGTTGGTTCGTCAAAGATTACTGCAGTTATAGGCGAAAGGGGTGTAAATCAAACGTTTATAATCAAGGGCAGATGTTCTTATGATTATGACGGGTTTGAAGACGGCTTATTTTTTGATACTCAAAAATTAAGACAGGTCCTTTTATCAACTGCAAACTATATTTTGAAAGGTACGCACGGAAAGATTGATACTGTTTACGTGGGTGTCCCTGGTGATTTTACTGAAGTGTTTATAAAAGACAGTCAAATTTCCTTTGCTAAAAAGAAAAAAATCACCGAAGAAGACGTGGACGCATTATTCGATGCAGCCTTTGTTATGACTACTAAAAAATATACGCTTATTAATCGTTCTGCAATCGTTTATGAATTAGACGATTTTAGAAGACTTGCAAACCCAGTCGGTGCAGTGAGTGAAATCTTAAGTGGAAAATTATCTTTTGTCGTTTGCACGAATTACTTTATTGAAATCGTTAAGCAAACACTTGTTAACGCTGGTTTTGCAAACGTTGAGTGCGTTTCATCATCACTTGCACAAGCCTTGTATTTAGTTGATGCTGAAACACGTGATAGAATAGCCGTTATCGCAGATATAGGTTATATCACAACAACCTTTAGCATTATTCAAGGCGATGGAATTTTATATCAAAAATCTTTTGCTTATGGCGGTGGGTATATCACTGCTGGACTTGTTGAAAAATATTCTATTGCGTTTGACGTCGCAGAAAAAATTAAACGAAAGGTAAATTTAAGTTGCATTTCATCAGGCTCTACTTTTGACGTTATTGATGGTGAAAACGGTGAGTATTATCCAGTAAATGAAGTGAAGTCTATCGTTAAAGATAGTTTAGATGTTTTGTGTGAAAACCTTGCAAATGCTTTTGATGAGTCGGGTTTTGTTATTCCAGATTACGTTCAATTATCTATTACTGGCGGTGGAATTTCATATATTCGTGGGGCAAAAGAGCACGTTTCAAATAGACTTGGTATGCCAGTTGAAATAATCGTGCCAAAAGTACCTTTAATGGACAAGCCATTAGAATCAACCGTGCTATCTTTATTAGATTTGGCACTTGAACAAAACTAAATCACAAATTTTTGTGTTTTATTGATTTACAATTGATATATAAGGAGAAACAATATGTTTGGACAAGATATGTTAAATACAAATTCAGCAGTAATAAAAGTTTTAGGCGTTGGTGGCGGTGGTTGTAATGCTGTTAACAGCATGATATCATCAAACATTTCAAGCGCTGAATTCATAGCCGTTAACACGGATAACCAAGCACTTATGCTTTCAAGGGCAGAAAAGTGCTTGCAAATAGGCGAAAAATTAACAAAAGGATTGGGCGCAGGCAGTGACCCTAACGTTGGTGAAGCGGCTGCTGAAGAATCAAAGGATGCCATTATTCAAGCATTACAAGGAACAGACCTTTTGTTCATTGCATCAGGAATGGGTGGTGGCACTGGCACGGGTGCTGCATCAGTTATTGCACGCTTTGCACGTGAAATGGGTATTTTAACAGTTGCCGTTGTCACAAAACCTTTCTCATTTGAAGGAAAAGTTAGAAACGAAAATGCAAACAAAGGTATTGCAAACTTAAAGAAATACGTTGATACTTTGGTTGTTATTCCAAACGATAAACTCTTACAGTTTTTGCCACAAAATACTGGTATGCTAGATGCATTTAAGGTTGCAGATGATATGTTGAAGCAAGGTGTTGTTGGTATTGTTGACTTGATTGCAACACCATCTCTTATCAACCTTGACTTTGCTGACGTTAACACCGTTATGCGTAATCAAGGCTTGGCTCATATGGGTATCGGTAGGGCAAAAGGCGAAAATCGTATAATTGAAGCCGTTAGACAAGCCGTTTCAAGTCCATTGTTAGAAACAACTATTGAAGGCGCAAAATCAGTGATATTGAATATCACTGGTGGCAGAGATATTATGCTTTCGGAAATTAACGAAGCATCAAGTTTAGTTCAAGGCATCATCGATGAATCAGCAAACATTATTTTTGGTGCTACTATTGATGAAACAATGTCTGATGAAGTTAAGATTACGATTATAGCAACTGGCTTTAATGCGAAATCAAATATTGATGCTGAAGTTTCTGTTCAGCCAGCAATTCGATTTACAGATAGTGCAAAAAAGCAACTTGATGACATTCCACCACTTCTTCGTGATTTTGATATAGATACAACTGAAAAGCAAGTTGAACAACCTGTTGAGCCTGTTCAACAAACCATTGAAGACATTGTTGTTGAACAACCACAAGTGCAAGAAACTCCAGTTAAAAAGGAATGAGAACTTCCTGCATTTATGAGAAAACTCTTTAGAAAATAATATCAAACGTAAATAAGACAAAAATAAATAAAAGCCACCAAATAGGTGGTTTTTGTTTGTAAAGTTAATGAGATAAATTATGAGAATTAGAAGAAAAAAGCATCTTGAAGAAAGGGTTAAAAGCGTAAGTGATATTTTAATTATTGCAGATAGAGATATCCAAAACGTAAACCTTGCAATTAAAGATAAAAAGTATTTTGATTTTGAAAAAATGTTTGGCAATAATAATCCTGTGGAAATTGAAGTTGGGTGCGGAAAAGGCGGTTTTATCGTTCAAAAAGCAAAGCAAAACCCGAACGTTAATTTCATTGCCGTTGAACTTTTGCAAAACATAGTTGTTATGGCGTGTGAATATGCAAAAAAAGAAGGCTTAACTAATATTCGATTTTTTAACAGTGGGGCAGAGTATTTGCCACGTTATATAAGGGAACAATCTATTAATAATATTTACTTAAACTTTTCGCCACCTTTCCCCAAAATAGGCAGTGAAAGTCACAGGTTAACAAGCGATAATTTTGTTAAATCATATAAAGAATTTTTAGTTTCTGGTGGAAAGGTTTTTCAAAAAACCGACGATAAAGAATTTTTTGATTATTCCTTTAATAAGTTTGTTGAGCACGGCTTTACTGTTGAAGACGTGACGGAAAAGATTAAACATAATGAAATAGATAATATTGAAACGGAATACGAAAAAATGTTTAAGAGCAAAGGGATATTTGCAAACGGCTTAATCGCAAAGAAATAAACCGAAACAATGTCATTTTTATGTAATAATTGCATTAAAATGGCATTTTTTGTTTTAAATTAAGCACTAATCTACAGACAGTAGAGTTTTAAAAGTGATAAACTAAACATAGAAAATATGTGTCCTAAAATTCAAGTTTAATTCGAAAACTTTGAGATTAAATTCAGTTGTAAAACATTTCCATTTTGGATAAAATAGATGTTGTGAAAAGCAAAAACAATAAATTTTCTTTTATAATTAATACGTGCTTTAAGGAGATAAAAATGAAAAGTGAAAGTAATTTAAGTCAATTTATAATTTCTTTAGAGGCAACTTGTGATTTGCCAAAAGCGATAATTGCTGAAAACGATTTTAGAATAATTGATATGGAATTCTTTATCGACGGTAAAGAATTTAATACTAAAGAATACGACGTTGTCAGCAGTGACTTGTATGCAAAAATGAGGGAAGGCTTAAAGACTTCAACAAGCCAAATAAATAAGCAATTATACGTTGAGTTTTTTCAAAAAATATTAAAAGAAGGAAAAGACGTTTTGCACTTGGCTTTTTCAAGTGGCTTAAGTCAAACTTATCAATCAGCCCTTGACGCTTCAGAAGAAGTTAACAAAAACTCAACCAACAAGGTTTACGTTATTGATAGTTTATGTGCTTGCGCTGGTCACGGTTTGTTTGCTATATTAGCCAAAGAATATGCAGAAAATGGAAATGATATTAACGAAACTATAAAATACTTGGAAAACTTAAAATTAAACGTTGCACATTTATTTTCGGTTGACAACTTAAAATATCTTGCAAATGGTGGAAGAATAAAGAAAACTTCTGCAATGGTTGGCAATATCTTGCACATTAAACCTGTTATGAAAATGGATGATTTGGGGCATCTTGTTCTTGAACAAAAGGTAATGTCAAGAAGAAAGGCAATAAAAGAAATTTTTAACAAATACGTTGAGACTTTTTCGCCTGAATATAAACACTGTTTAATTTCACACGCTGACTGTTATGAAGATGCAGAATATCTCAAAAATATGATTAAAGAATTTAGGGATATAGAAGTCACTTTAACTAATTTAGGTCCTATCATCGGCAGTCACTCTGGTCCGGGTACTCTCGCACTTTTCTTCGTTGCTAAAAATAACAACAGGTAATTTGCTGTTTAACCTAATTATTTGTATAAAATCCTTGAAAAATTTTCAAGGATTTTTTCTTTGTACTTTACTTATTCATAAATTTGTATTACAATATAAATATAGATAAAATTTTGGAGAAATTATGAAGTTTATTCACACGGCAGATTTGCACCTTGATTCAAAGATTGATGGAATTCCAACCGATAAGTCTAGAACTAGAAGAGAAGAGATAGTTCGCACCTTTGAAAAGTTGGTTGATTATGCTGATAAAAATTGCGTTAGAGCAATTATTATCGCAGGGGATATGTTTGATACTTCTGGCATAACCATAAAAACAAGGTCAAGGGTAAACGAAACGATTAAAAAATATTCACATATTGATTTTTTATATTTGCAAGGCAATCACGATGAAGTTTCTTTTGTAAATGAAAACGAAATGCCATCAAATTTAATCATTTTTAATGATGAATATAAGAGCGTGGTTTATGATGACGTTGTGATAACGGGCATCGTTTTAACTGCCTTAAATCAAAAAGTTGTTTATGACACCTTAAATTTAGATGCTCAAAAAACCAACATCGTTGCAATGCACGGTCAAATCGTTGGATATAAATCACAAGAAAAGGCTGAAGTTATTTCTTTGCCAAAACTAAAGGATAAAAATATTGACTATCTTGCATTAGGGCATATCCACTCGTTTTCTAAAGGCGAATTAGATAATCGTGGCGTTTATGCTTATTCTGGTTGTCTAGATGGTCGTGGCTTTGATGAACTTGGTGAAAAAGGCTTTGTTTTAGTTGAGTGCGAAAACGGTAAGGTTAAAACTGAGTTCGTTCCATTTTCTTCAAGGGTATTATATGAGTTTGAATATGACGTTAATATGTTTGACACTTTCTATCAATTAACCGAACATATCGTCATTGATTTGACAAGCAAAATCGACAGTAAAAGTTTGGTTAAAATTATTCTTAAAGGTCAACATAAAACCGATTATTTTGTTGATAAATTTTCTTTATCAACAAGATTAAACGAATTATTTTTCTTTGCAAAAGTCTATGATAAAACCGAACTTGAAATCGTTCTTTCCGACTATGAATTTGATAAATCGGTTAGAGGTGAATTTGTTCGTGCCGTTTGGGAAAGTGGCTTAAATGAAGAAGAAAAGAATAAGATAATTATGTGTGGACTTTCAGCACTAAAAGGGGAGGAAATATAAAATGAAATTATTAAATTGTTATATTTCATCTTTTGGAAAACTCCAAGATTTTTCTTATGATTTTTCTAGTGGCTTAAACACGATTATTGAAGATAACGGTTGGGGAAAAAGCACCTTTGCAACGTTTATCAAGGCTATGTTTTACGGCATAAATTCAAACAAAAGAAGTGTTGCTGAAAACGAAAGAATTAAATATAGACCTTGGAACAGCACGCAAAAATTTGGTGGAAACATCGTGTTTGAGTGGGCAGGAAAGCAATATAAAATAGAAAGGTTTTTCGGTACAAAAGATGCTGAAGACACCGTTAGACTTTTTGATGCAACAACGGGCAAAGAATTTGCCAACACTGAAAATTTGGGCAAAAGAATTTTTGAAATTGATGAAGAAGGTTTTTTGTCAACCACTTATTTTTCGCAAAAAGATTTTGAAATTAAAAGCAACTCATCTTTAACTGCAAAGTTTAATGCCGTTTGCGAAGTTCAAGATACAGATAAGTTTGACAAAGCATTACAAAAACTTGAAGAAAAGGCAAAAACTTATAAGTATCGTGGGGATAAGGGGCTTATTGCTGACATAAAGCGTGAAATTGCCGACGTTGATTATGAAATAGAAAAGACCGTTAGGTCTGCACAAACGGCAAAATTATTAAAAGACGAAGTTGATACTTTGGAAAAAGAAGTTGAAGAATTGAAAAAAACCACTTCTTTGCTTGCAGATAAAGTCGCAAAAGCAGGTGAAGTTCAAGCATTAAAAGTTAAAAAAGCACATTATCAACAACTTGTTGCAGACAAGGAAAAGGCACTTTCACAACTTGATAATGTTGAAAAAGTGTTAAATGGCAATGCTATTAATAAGGAAGAAATTAACAACTATTTTGTTTGCAATCAAGATTTAATAACTGCATCTACTAACGTTAAAATTTTATCTAGCGATATTGAAAATCTTAATAAATCAAACTTGTCACAACCAAAATCAACAAAGGATAATAACCTGTTGTTTTTAATACCTTTAATCATCACACTTTGTGCAATAGGTTGTATGTTTTTAAACGTTATTGTGGGCGTTGTGACGTTTATCGTTGCAGTTGTTTTTGGCACGGCGTTATTTGCAAGAAAAAATAATAGGGAAAAAGAACAGCCAAACGATTTAAGTGCGATACTAGAAGATAAGCAGTTGCAACTAAGCAAATACCTTGCTTTAGAAAAGGAAATTTCAAGCAGTATTGACACATTTATTGCAAGATTTAATATCGGTATTTGTCAAGATAGATACACTGCTTTAAGCCTTATTTTAAGTGCTGATAATGAAAAGCAAAAACTTCTTGAAACCTTAAAAAATATAGACCAAAACATTAAAGGCTTAAACATAGCAGAAGGTGGTTTTGATAAGATTGTAGATGCAGGCTTGGACTTGTCTTATATAAAAAATCAGTTGAGTATTTATCAAGCAGAGCACACCAAAAAATCAAGTTTACTTGCGGATAAACGTGCAAGTTTGTTAACGCATGAAAACTATGCAAATTCCATTATTGATTTGCAAAGTAAAAGGGAAGAATTAGTGCAAAAATTGCAAACTTATGCTGAAAATTACAAGGTTTTAACGGCAACTATCGACTACTTAAAAACGGCTGATGAAAACTTGAAAATTAAATATCGTGCACCATTGCAAAACAGTTTAAACAAGTATTTGAAACATATAACAAACAGCGACTTAAATGCTCAAATAGATATTGATTTAATAGTTTCTATTGAAGAAAAAGATGGTACAAAGTCAACCGATTATTATAGCAAAGGCTATCAAAATTTATTTGAAATTTGCAAGCGTTTTGCTCTTACCGACGTTTTGTTTAAGGGCGAAAAACCATTTATAATTTTAGATGACCCTTTCTATAATTTAGACGATAAGAAAATTGAACAAGCAATTAATTTGATAAAGAGTTTGAGTGATGAATATCAAATAATTTATTTTGTTTGTCATCAAAGTAGAGCGTGAAAATCTTATGGAATATAAGTTGAATTTTGAACTTGTGCCAGACGGGTGTTGGGGCAGTAATTTAAGGAATATCTTATCAAAAGCAGAGTGGGATATCTTAAAAAAAGATGCTAAAATTCGTTCTGGTGGAAAGTGTGCTATTTGTGGCAAAAAAACCGATAGGCTTGACGCACACGAAAGGTGGTCTTACGACAAAGAAAAGGGTATACAAAAACTTCAAGATATTATTGCCGTTTGTAAAGATTGTCACAGTGTTATTCATATCGGTTTTACTCAGTTAAAAGGCAATGAGCAAAGGGCTGAAGAACATTTTATGAAAGTAAATAATTGTTCATACGCAGATTATAGAAAAGCACTTGGAGAAGCAAACGAAAAACACAGGGAATTAAACAAGGTAAGTGAGTGGGCGTTGGACTTGACTTATTTATCTAACTATAACAACAAATAAAATTGAAAACGGCGAAAAATTCGTCGTTTTTTCATATAAATTAAGTTGATTTATAATTTTGGGTGTGATAAAATTTATTCTGTTAAAAAAATGAGGAAATTAAAATGGAAATCATAGACGCACACGCACATATTTATCCAAATAAGATTGCAGAAAAAGCAACTAATGCGATAGGCGAATTTTACGATATAAAAATGGAAATGCCAGCCGGCACTCCAGATAGACTTATTGAAGATGGGTTAAGGGCTGGGATAAGCAAATTTATCGTTCACTCTTGTGCAACTAAAGCCGTTCAAGTTCGTTCTATTAATGAGTTTGTTAAGCAAGAAATCGATGCTCACGATAACTTTATCGGTTTTATGACCTTGCATCAAGACTTGACTGAAGAACAAATTGAAGAAGAAGTTTCTTGGTGTATTGCAAACGGCTTTAAGGGTATAAAAATGCACCCTGATTTTCAAAAGTTTGACATTGATGGCGAAAATGCAAAAAAGATTTATCGTATAGTTGGGGATAGGTTGCCAATCTTGTTCCATACGGGCGATGATAGATATGATTTTTCTAAACCATATCGCCTTGCAAACGTTGCAAAAGAATTTAAGACTGTTAACTTTATCGGTGCACATTTTGGTGGATATAGGTGTTGGCACGAAATTGACGTGTATAAAGGACTTGATAACGTTTATTATGACACTTGCTCATCTTTAATGTTTATCACTCCAGATAAGGCAAAGGAAATAATTGATAAGTTAGGTAGTGAAAGGTTCTTTTTTGGCACGGACTTTCCTATGTGGGATGCAGTTGGTGAATTAAAGAGATTTAATAAAATAAAACTTACCGAAAAAGAAAGGGAATGTATATTTGCAAAAAACATAAAGAATTTATTAAAAATTTAGTTTATGTCTAGTGAAAATGATTGACAAACGCTCAATATAGGAGTAAAATTTAAGAAAAAATAAAACGCAGTGATGGAAACAGACGGCAAATTTTTATTTAGAGAGTTGACGGGTGGTGCAAGTCAATGAGAAGTTTATCGTTACTCATTCCGGAGCGGAAACGGCGAAATTAAGTAATCGTTTACGGTTCAGCATCGTTAAAGCGAAAGAGTGGTTGCTTTTAGCAACAAACTGGGTGGTACCACGGTAATTTATCGTCCCTGACTATTTAGTCGGGGATTTTTTGTTTTTAGGAATTAATTGCCTAAAAAGTTTGTCGTGATAACATCTTTCGCTTGACAGTTTTTGTGATTTTATATATAATTATATAGATAATTAATATATAATTGCTTAAATTCAGAGACTGAAACGAAAAAGAATAGTCGTTTACGGGCTAGCAACGTTAATGCATAAGAGTGGTTGTGTTTAACAACAATCTGGGTGGTACCGCGGTGTTTAATCGTCCCTGACTTTAGAGTTAGGGGCGTCTTTTGTTTTAAGTGATTTGTATTAGGAGATGTTTTTTATGAAGAAGATTTACGTTTCAGACATTACGTTAAGAGCAGTTGAACAAGAAGATTTTGCTTTAAGTTTTAGGGAAAAGTTAGCAATCGCTGAAAACCTTGATTTATCAAAGGTTGATGCTATTGAATTGCCATTACTAAAAAATAATAAGGAAAGCGAAATTATTTATAGAACTATTGCTGAAAGTTTACAAAACGCAATGGTTAAAATTCCTGTTGGCAACGATATTGACAGTCTAAACTTTGTTGCAAACTGCATTTCAAAAGCAAAAAAATCTTGCTTGCAAGTTGTTTTGCCGTTATCAACTTCATTAATGGAATATATTTACCATATTAAAGCACCTGCTATGGCAGAAAAAATCGCAACGCTTGTTAAGAGTGCAAGCGAACTTTGTGCCAACGTTGAATTCGTTGGTCTCGATGCTTTTAGGGCTGATAGAGATTTCGTTCTTTCTTGCATTAAAGTTGCTGTTGAAAACGGCGCAAAGATGATTACAATTTGTGATGATGAAGGCATCGCTCTTCCACAAGACTATTTTGATATGGTTAAGGATATTAAATCAGTTGTTGATGCACAAGTTTTCGTTCAACCATCAAACAAATTATCTTTTGCTGGTGCGTGTGCAGTTGAAGGCTTAAAGGCTGGTGCAGATGGGGTTAAAACTTCCGTTTGCGGGGAATACCTTTCAGTTTCTTTATTCTCTGATATTATGCGTGCAAAGAAATTCGTTATGGACAGCGACTGTGACGTTGATGCAACAAATATCCACAGCATTGTTGACGTTATTAATGGAATAACAGCCGATAAGGTTGAAAGCCAACAAGTTGTCAATACTGGTGTTTTTGATGCAAAAACAACCATTAAGCAAATTGCAGACGTTGTTAAACAATTAGGTTATGAACTTTCTGATAGTGATATCGGCAACGTTTATGAAGAATTTAAGAGAGTTATCGGCAAAAAAGAAAGTATTGATAGTAAGGAATTAGAAGCAGTTATCGCAAGCACTGCAATGCAAGTTCCATCAACATATCATTTGGTTAACTACGTTGTTAACAGTGGTAATATTATCCCTGCAACTGCAAATATAACACTTGAAAAGGACGGACAAAAGTTTACTGGCGTTTCTACTGGGGACGGTCCTATTGACGCTGCCTTCCACGCTATTGAACAAGTTGTTGGTCACCATTATGAACTTGATGATTTCCAAGTTCACGCACTGACTACAGGTAGGGGTGCAGTCGGTTCATCAATAATTCGTTTGCGTGCAAATGGCAAGTTATATCCGGGGAACGGCGTTTCAACTGACATTGTTGGCGCTTGTATCCGTGCATATATCAATGCTTTGAATAAGATAGTTTACGAGGAAAACTAAAATGAAATTTTCTTTTCCTGATAAATATTTTAACAGCACAAGTTTTGTTGACTTGTGTAATATAGCCCAAAATTATGGGTTTGATGGTATTGAAATTACCGATGCAAACAAAGAAAAAGAAAGCCACGCTGACAGTATCTTTCGTTCTTCTATAACTGCTGACGCAAAGAGAAAGTTGGTTAATAGACATATTTCTATACCGGTAATTTGTTGCCCAGAAAAGATTTCTGAAGTAGCAGATAGTAAAACTTTGATTGATTGCATTGACTATTGCTTAATGGCAAATATTGATGGCGTTATTATAGAAATTGAAGAATATAAGAGTTTAGACAACATAAAAGAAGTTCTTTTGCCAGCAATTAAAAGGGCAGAAAGTTGTGGCGTTAATATCTTGATTGAAACTTGTGGTGAACTTGCAAACACACAAAAAGTTTTGGATATTGTAAACGAACTTGGTTCAGCAACAATAAAAGTTTGTTGGAATATAAGAGAAACATTTTTCGTTGCAAACGAACTTGCAGATAAAACAATACAAACATTAGGCGCTTATATCAACTATGTAAGAATAGGCGATAAAAAAGACGGCAAGAACACTCTTGTTGGGGAAGGCGAACTTCCTGTTCAAGATTTTATGAACGCTTTGCGCTCACTTAATTACGATGGCTTTATCAGTGTTATGGATTGTGATGAAACAGATTCTGCTGATATTCTTTTGACACATTTTATGAGTTATATGAACTCAAAAACTGTTGAAAAGAAACAAAAGACTTTGTATTATAACCGTTCAAAAACTGGCACACACCCTTGGAAAAAGTTTGACGTTTTGGACGTGACTTTTTCTGACGTGCTTGATACGATGGTTCAATATTATCCAGACCAATACGCATTTAAATACACGACACTTGATTACACAAGAACGTATAAACAGTTTAGAGATGACGTTGATAGAACGGCAGCCGCACTCATTTCTTTGGGTGTTGAACCGGGGCATCACGTTGCTATTTGGGCAACGAATATCCCACAATGGTTTATAACTTTCTGGGCGACTGTTAAAATCGGTGCAGTTTTGGTCACTGTGAACACTGCTTATAAAATTCACGAAGCAGAATATCTTTTAAGGCAATCTGACACTCATACCTTGGTTATGATTGACAGTTGCAAAGATTCAAACTATAAAGAAATCATAGAAGAACTTTGTCCAGAACTTAAAAACACTGAAAAAGGTCAGCCACTTTATTCTAAGAAGTTGCCTTTCTTAAGAAACGTTATAACGGTTGGTTTTGATATGGACGGTTGTTTGGAATGGAACGATTTTGTTGCACGTTCTAAGTCTGTTCCACAAGAAGAAGTTAGAAGAAGGGCGTCAAACGTAAAAGTTGATGACGTGTGCAATATGCAATATACTTCTGGAACAACAGGCTTTCCAAAAGGCGTTATGTTAACGCACAGAAATATCGTAAACAATGGTAAAATTATCGGGGATAGAATGGATATATCAACGGCAGATAGAATGATGGTTCAAGTTCCTATGTTTCACTGCTTTGGTATGGTGCTTTCAATGACAAACATTATGACGCACGGCGGAACGCTTTGTCCTATGCCATATTTTTCACCAAAATCTTCACTTGCTTGTGTTAACGATGAAAAAATTACTTGCTTTAATGGTGTTCCAACAATGTTTATTGCAATGTTTGCCCACGCAGATTTTGCTAAAACGGATTTTTCACATATAAGAACGGGTATTATGGCAGGTGCAAACTGTCCAGCAGACCTTATGAGAAAGGCTGCAAAAGAAATGAATATGACCGAAATTATCAGCGTTTATGGTCAAACTGAAGCGTCCCCAGGTTGTACTATGGGTGAAGTTAACGAAGATATCGACCACAGAGTTGAAACCGTTGGCAGTGCTTTCCCTGGTGTTGAATGTAAAATTATCAACCCAGAAACTGGCGAAGAAGTTGCCGATGGCGAAAATGGTGAATTCGTTGCACGTGGCTATAACATAATGAAAGGTTATTATAAAATGCCAAAAGCAACCGAACAAACTATTGATAAAGAAGGTTGGTTGCACAGCGGGGATATATGTTGCAGAACACCTGACGGATATTATAAGGTGACGGGCAGACTTAAAGATATGATTATCCGTGGTGGCGAAAACTTGTATCCAAGAGAAATTGAAGAATTCTATCTTACAAACGACAAGGTTAGTGACGTTCAAGTTGTTGGTGTGCCTGACCACAAATACGGCGAAGAAGCGTGTGCTTATATTATTTTGAAGAAGGGGCTCACTTCTTCTGAAGAAGAAATGCGTGAATACGGCAATTCACATATGGCAAAACATAAAGTTCCAAGATATTTTATTTTTGTTGAAACTTTCCCAATGAACGCTGCCGGAAAAATATTAAAGTATAAAATGCGTGAAGACGCTATTGAAAGAATTAAAGAAAAAAATAATTAGAGGTAATGTTATGCAAGAAATTAAAATTGAAAAGGCAAAAACACTCAAACAAAAACCTGATTTTTCTAAACTTGGCTTTGGTAAGTATTTTACCGACCATATGTTTATGATGGAATACACCGAAGGTGAAGGTTGGCAAAACCCAAGAATCGTTCCTTTTGCACCTATTCCAATTCATCCAGCATCAACCGTTTTGCATTACGGCGCTGAAATTTTTGAAGGTATGAAGGCTTATAGAACTGCTGATGGCTATCAAATGTTTAGACCACTTGAAAACATTAGAAGAATGAACGATTCTGCTGAAAGATTGTGCTTGCCAGCACTTCCAGAAGAATTTACGTTAAAGGCTTTAACCGAACTTATCAATTTGGATTATAGTTGGATTCCAGACCAAGAAGGAACTTCACTCTATATCCGTCCATTTATGTTCGGTAATGATGAAACACTTGGCGTACACGCCGTTCATCACGCCACTTTCGTTATAATTTTATCGCCTGTTGGTGCTTACTATGCAGAAGGTCTTAACCCTGTTAAGATTTCTATCGAAAGCGAAGACGTTAGAGCCGTTCGTGGTGGTACAGGCTATGCAAAGTGCGGTGGCAACTATGCTGCAAGTATGAGAGCAGGTAAGAGAGCGGCTGCAAAGGGCTTTTCACAAGTATTATGGCTTGATGGTGTTGAAAGAAAATACATTGAAGAAGTTGGCGCAATGAACGTTATGTTCAAAATCAATGGTGAAATCATCACACCTATGCTCACAGGTTCAGTTCTTCCAGGTATCACAAGAAAATCTTGCCTTGAAATTTTAAGAGAATGGGGCTATAAGGTGACTGAAAGACTTATTTCAGTTGATGAACTTATTGCTGCTGCTGAAAACGGAACACTTGAAGAAGCGTGGGGCACAGGTACTGCTGCTGTAATTTCGCCTATCGGTCACTTGGTTTATAAAGACGTTGACCACGTTGTTGCTGGCGATAAAATCGGCGAACTTGCTCAAAGACTTTACGATGAATTGACAGGTATTCAATGGGGTAAAGTTGCTGACAAGCGTGACTGGTGCTATAAGGTTAAAATGTAATGTTCGATAAGAGAATAACTATTTTTATGGGGCACTATGGCAGTGGCAAAACTTTCGTTTCAGTTAACTATGCCATAGCGCTTGCAAAAATGGGCAAACCAGTAACTATTTACGATTTAGATATCGTTAACCCATATTTTAGGACTGTCGATGCTCAAAAGACTTTGGATAAAGCAGGGGTTGAATTAGTTGTTTCACCCTTTGCTGAAACCAACGTTGATATTCCAGCAATGAACCCACAATCATATAAGATGATTGATGATAAGTCAAGGTATGCCGTTGCTGATATCGGTGGCGACGATAGGGGTGCACTTGCACTTGGCAGATTTTATGAGCGAATAAAAGAAGAAAATGATTACGATGCACTTTTTGTCGTTAACAACTTTCGCCCAGAAACAAGGGATATTGACGGTGCATTAGAGATTAAGGCCGAAGTAGAGCACAGTGCAAAAATTAAGTTTACGGGAATAGTAAACAACGCTAATCTTGGAAACGAAACAACAATAGAAACTATTTTGAGTGGTGTGGCATTTACTGATAGGTTGTCAAAAGTGACAGGACTTCCTGTTAAATTTACAGCCGTTAGAAAAGAGTTTGCTACTCAAAAAGAAATACAACAAATTAAACAAATATTACCGATTGACCCTATAAAATATGGCAATTGGATATAAAGGAGAAAAAATGGCAAAAGTAAGTTTTGATGAAGAAAGATGCAAAGGCTGTGGACTATGCGAAGTTGTTTGTCCAAAGCAAATCATAGCACTTTCAAATGAAAAAATTAATGCAAAAGGTTATCATCCAGCGCAAATAACAGACCAAGACAAATGTATTGCTTGTGCATTTTGTGCAACAATGTGTCCAGATTCTGTTATAAGGGTTGAGAAGTAGAGGTGTATTATGGCAGAAAAAGTATTAATGAAAGGTAATGAAGCATTAGCAGAAGCAGCAATAATGGCAGGTTGCAAATACTATTTTGGTTATCCTATCACGCCACAAACTGAAGTTGCTGCATATATGAGTAAGCGTATGCCAAAAGTTGGCGGAACTTTCTTGCAAGCAGAATCTGAAATCGCTGCTATCAATATGGTTATCGGTGTTGCTGCTTGTGGTAAGAGAGTTATGACAAGTAGTTCAAGTCCAGGAATTTCACTTAAGAGCGAAGGTATTTCTTACCTTGCTGGTTGCGACCTTCCTGCACTTATCGTTAACGTTCAACGTGGTGGCCCAGGTTTGGGTGGTATTCAACCATCTCAATCAGACTATTTCCAAGCATTGAAGGGTGGTGGACACGGCGACTATAAACTTATCGTTTTAGCACCTGCATCAATTCAAGAAATGGTTGACTTGACGTTTAAGGGATTTGACCTTGCTGATAAATATAGAATGCAAGCAATGATTTTGGCTGACGGTACTATGGGACAAATGATGGAACCAGTTAGCCTTGAACTTGGCGAAGTTAAAGAATATGCTAAGCCTTGGGCAACAACAGGTACTGGCACACACGAAGGCAGAAACGTTGTTAACTCATTGTCTTTGAGCCCAGCACAACTTGAAGAATGGAATATCTCAAGATACGAAAGATACAAAATCGTTGAAGAAAACGAAGTTATGTATGAAGAATTTATGATGGACGACGCTGATATGTGCGTTGTTGCATTTGGTATTGCTGCACGTGTTTGCAAAAACGCAATTATGGCAGCAAGAGAAAAGGGTATTAAAGTTGGTATGATTAGACCTATCACACTTTGGCCTTTCCCAAAAGATGCACTCAAAAAGGCAGCAGGCAAAGTTAAGTCTTTCTTATCAGTTGAACTCAATATGGGTCAAATGGTTGATGACGTTAAACTTGCAATCGATTGCCAAAAACCTGTTTACTTCTATGGAAGAACAGGTGGTGTAATTATGACACCAGACGAAGTGCTTAATAAAATTATTGAAATCGAAAAAGGAGAAGCAAAACAATGGTAGTATTTGAAAAAACCAAAGGTTTAACTGATAATCAACTCCACTATTGCCCAGGTTGTACTCACGGTATTATTCACCGTTTGGTTGCCGAAGCATTAGAAGAACTTGGAGTGACAAACAGAACGGTTGGCATTGCATCAGTTGGTTGTTCTGTTTTCTCGTATAACTATTTTAACTGCGATATGATTCAAGCCGCACACGGCAGAGCACCAGCAGTTGCAACGGGTGCTAAAAGAGCAAACCCAAACAATATCGTATTTACTTATCAAGGCGATGGTGACCTTGCTGCTATCGGTACGGCTGAAATGGTTCACTCTGCAGCAAGAAACGAAAATATCACAATCATATTCGTAAACAACGCTATTTACGGTATGACTGGTGGTCAAATGGCACCAACAACTCTTCCAAACCAAGTGACACAAACTTCACCTTATGGTAGAGACGTCACAGTTGTTGGATATCCTGTTAGAGTTTGTGAAATGCTTTCACAAGTTGACGGTGCATCTTACCTTGAAAGAGTTGCTGTTAACAACATTAAAAATATCAAAAACGCAAAGAAGGCAATTTTGCACGCATTTAAGAACCAAATGGAAGGTAAAGGTTTCTCACTCATCGAAGTGTTGTCAACTTGCCCAACAAACTGGGGTTTATCACCAAAAGATTCATTAAAGTGGCTTGAAGATAATATGGGACCACATTATCCACTTGGTGTTTTCAAAGACAAATATAAGGAGGAAAAGTAATATGAAGACTTCAAAAATCCTTATTGCAGGCTTTGGTGGACAAGGTATTTTGTTCTCTGGAAAAGCTTTGGCATTTACAGGTCTTAAGGCTGGTATGGAAGTAAGTTGGCTTCCATCATATGGTCCAGAAATGCGTGGTGGTACTGCTAACTGTAGCGTCACCTTAAGCGAAGCACCTATCGGTTCTCCAATCGTTGATAAGCCAGACGTTTTGATTGCAATGAACTTGCCATCATTAGAAAAATATTTGTTTGAAACAGAAAAGGGTGGATATATCATTTACGATAGTTCATTGATTTCAAAAGAAGTTGAAAGAGCAGACGTTTCTATCTTTGGTATCCCTGCAACAAAACTTGCAAGTGATAACGGCTTAAATGGTCTTGCTAATATGATTATTATGGGTAAGGCAATTAAAGAAACAGGCGTTTTAACTTTAGAACAATTAAAAAATAGTTTGGCCCAAATGGTTCCTGCAAAGAAAGCAGAACTTTTGCAAAACAACATTAAAGCAATTGAATTAGGTTATAATTTCTAATATAAGTCTTTAAAACTAAAAGATGATAACAGCTTGTTATCATCTTTTTTGTTTATTTTTTATTGATTTTCCTAAATTCTTTTGGGGTAATTCCTTTTTCTTTTTTAAAAACGTTGCAAAAATAATTTGTACTGCTAAAACCTGCACGATATGAAATTTCGGATATGTTTAAATCGGTGTCTCTCATTAATTCTTGTGCTAATGAAAGTCGGCTAAACAATATGTATTTCATAACCGAAAGCCCTATATAACGCTTAAATTCTCTGCAAAAATGGTATTTGCTTATAAAGACGTGCGAACAGAGTTCTTCGATGGAAAGATTTTCTGTAATATGTTCATTTATGTACAAAATTGTGCGTGTAATAAAATGGTTGTTCTTAACGTTAGCAGGGGTGCTTGATTTAGATTCGATAAAAAAACTTATCAATCTTGTTATAACACTTAACAATAAAGAATTGTTTGTGCTTTTGTTTTCTTCGTATTCGTTAAGTTCTAAAAAAAGGTCTTTTGCACGTGTAAAATCTTTATCATTAAGGTTTATTGCCACAAAAGAAGATAAAAGAAATTCTTTTGCTAATTTTCCACTCTTGTCAATAAGATTTAATATGTTTGCAAAATTATCTAACGACAAAAAGAGTTTACTTCTTGAATAATCATCAAAGTTTTCAGGCATTGTATAATGTTGCTTGTCTGCATTTACAAAGATAAGAGTGCTTTTTGAAAAATGATAAACGTTTTCGTGAAAAACTGCATTTCCGTTTCCTTTGTTTATCAACATAAACATAATTTTGTTGTTGAGTGAGTGCCACGTTTTATACATTTCATCTCTGCCTATTTGATTGTATAATAAAGAATAGTTCACCTTGTATAACTCCTTTTTGTTGGTTATTAAATTATAACATAATAAAAACCAAAAAGCAACCACAATTAACTTTATGGCAATATTTATATTTTTTAATAATAAAAATTATGATATAATTAAGAAAAATAAAAACAGGAGTTATTTATATGATTAAAGACTTAAAACAAAAATACAGTGGAATTTTTCCAGCATTGCTAACCCCATTTGACAAAAATGGGAACGTTAATCATAACGTTTTAAAACAGTTGATTAAAATGAATATCGATAAAGGTGTTAAAGGTTTTTACGTGTGTGGAAGCACTGGCGAAGCCTTTTCTTTAAGCGAACAAGAAAGAAAAGAAATAATGACAACCGTAAAAGAATATGCACCAGATTGTACTTTAATTGCACACGTAGGTGCATTAGATGAAAGACAAGCAATATCACTTTCAAAGCACGCAAAAGAATTAGAGTATGATGCAATTTCTTCAGTCACACCATTTTACTATAAATATACCTTTGATGAAATTAAAGAATATTATTTTAGGGTTATGGATAGTGCAGAAATGCCTATGTTGGTTTATTATATACCTGCATTTTCTGGTGTAAATATGGGTACGGAACAGTTGGGTGATTTCTTAAATAGACAAGAAATAATCGGCGTTAAGTTTACTTCTAACGACTTTTTCACTATGGAAAGATTAAGAAATTCATATAAAGATAAAATTGTTTATAATGGTTATGACGAAATGATACTTTCAGGGCTTATTATGGGCGCTGATGGTGGTATAGGCAGTACTTATAACTTTATGGCAGAGAAGTTTGTTGATATATATAACCTTTTCAAAGAAAACAATATTAAAGAAGCACAAAAAATTCAAGAAAAGGCAAATGAAATTATCAGTATTCTTTGTAAAGTTGGCGTTATGCAAGGCGAAAAAGAAATATTGTGCCAAATGGGCTTAGATTTTGGTCATTGCAGAACACCATTTAAGCAATTAAGCGATGAGCAAAAACTTTTAATTAAAAATGAAATAATGAGTGTTTTGTAAGGTGAACTTTAATTGAGTGCCTTCCAAGTAAACAGTAAAAAATGCTTATTTTTTTAATAAAAATAAACAAGTTCATTGAAAAATGAAAATATTTATGTTAAAATAAAGACCTATTCGGTATTAAAACAAAGAGGTAAAATGAAATGAAATTAAGTAAAAATCTTGCGTCAATAAATATCGGTGGCGAATATTTTGCAATCAAAAAAGGTGCGCAAAAGATAGGCAATCTAAAAATAAACCTTGTTTTTGAAAATAAGGCAAAAAATCTTTATTCTTGGGTGGTTTATCTTGAAAATGACAGTGATGAAAACTCACCAAGAATAACTAACTTTTATGGTTTGGACACGACTTTTTCGTTGAAAGGCGACGTTAAGTTTAACACCCTTCGTGGCGACGATAACTCAATTTATTCGTTCTTTCCAGAAAGTTTTGACCTTGTTGATGGCCAAACTGTTGAAAGAATACCAACTGGCGGTCGTTCTTCTAACACAACGGCTTTTCCATATTTTGATATAGAAGATAGTACAGGCAAAGGTCTTGTTTTTGGTATCGGTTGGTCTGGGCAATGGAAACTTAACGCAATGCGTGATGGCGACAACGTTCGCCTTTTAGCAGGTTTCTATGATTGTGATTTTTATCTTGAACCACACGAAAAAATTCGTTCTATAAGAGTTTTGTTGTATTTGGGCAAGGGCGGGGAAGATAAACTTTGCCACGATTTTGTGCGTTTGCAAAGAGAACACTATACTCCTATCCCTGATTTTGACAATAAAACTTATTTTCCTATAAGTCCAGCGTGCTTTAGCAGATATTACTGGGGTAATATCCCAAAAGAAGGGGAAATCAACTACTTTGAAAGTGAAGATGCACAATTGAACATTATAAATAATGGTTCAAAAGGCAAGCACTTCAATTCATTTTGGTTTGATGCTTGTTGGTTTGAAGGTGCATTTAGAACGGGTGTTGGCAATTATGAATATGCAAAAGGTTTTCCTAACGGCTTAAAAAAGATAAGCGACACAGCAAAATCTAAAGGCTTTAAGTTTATTTTGTGGTTTGAGCCAGTTCGTGCAATGAAAGATACAGAAGTTTATAATAAATTCAAGCACGATGAAAGAAAAATTATTTCTTGTGAAACTGAAAAACATTATTTAGTTAATCTTGGCGACCCAGAAGTTTGGCAATATCAGTTTGATAATATCGCAAGAATTATTGAAGAAAATGATGTTGACGTATATCGCCAAGACTTTAATATTGACCCTTACTACTTTTTGATTGAAATTGAAAAGGAAGGAAGAAAAGGGATTGACCAAATTCATTTTGTTGAAGGTATTTATAAGTTATGGGATGCTTTAGCAGAGCGTTTCCCAAACCTTATTATAGATAGTTGTGCTTCTGGTGGCAGACTTATTGACGTTGAAACCAATATGCGTTCAATTCCACTTTGGAGAAGTGATGTTTCTTGCAGACCATCGCCATTAGGCAGTCAAAACGAAATTCTTGGGCTTTCAAAATATATTCCTTATCATCAAGGGGCAACGTTTGACTATACACCATACTTTTTGCGCTCAACAACTACAACTGGCGTTGCGTGTGAATTTGGCTTCTTGAAGGGCATTATCGACCCAGAAAAAGAAAAAACATCCTTAAACTTTGTTAGCAATGGAAATTTCAAAGTATCAGAAATTGTTAACGTTGGTGTTTTAGATATGGATGATATTGACAAGGCGCTTGATGAAGTTATAGGTCTTCGTGAATACTGGAAAGGCGATTTTAAGGCTTTGACACCACCATCTGATAGCAAAGAAGATATTGTTGCTTTTGCACTACATTTGCAAAAACAAAAACGTGGAATAGTGCTTGTCTTTAGGCGTGAAGAGGCAAAAGATAAATTTATTGTAAAACTTCCATATGTATTAAAAAATAAAGAATATAAACTAACTTTCTCTGATGAAGACCTTGTAAAAACTGAAAAGATAGTACGTGGGGAAGACTTAATAAACGGTTTAGAAGTTAACTTTACAAAAACGCCTGCAAGTTTGCTTATTTATTATAGTCAAAAATAAATTTAAGAGAATATTTAAAAGCAATGGGAAGAAATTTCCATTGCTTTTTATTATATAATGCAATATGAAATGTGTCATTTTTTAGCTTTAAGTGCATATATTGAAATAGAAAGCCAAAAAAGGAGGAAAATATGTCGTTTTTCTGTAATTTTCAATCTGATAAATGTCCAGGGCAAATAAATGGCAATCCGTTAAACGGCTTGTGTGAAAAAGTATGCTTACAAGTTAAAAAGGTGTTTGATGCGTGTATGCAACAAACCCAGTTGACAGATATAGTATTAAACATAACAAACTTAACACCGGCTAATCCTACATATCCATTGACGTTTATAAGCGCAAAAAGCACAAGTTCACAAGGTACGATAAGCAACTTGCTTATTGACCCACTTAATGAAAGACCAAACTGTGCAAGAGTAAAGGCAGACGTGACTATTCCAGTTTCCGTTGCTTATACCGATGCAAACAACGTTGAAGGCGTTGCAACTGCAACTATAACAATAACCAAAGACGTTATTCTCAATATTCCATCGGCATCAATTATGCCTTATGACGTTGAAGCAGTTGTTTCGCTTGTATCAACACAAGGCACTTATTCAGGTGTAAATCAATTCATTATTGATGCGTGTGTGTCTATCATTATGAAGATTGTTATGGAAGTTGAACTTTTAGTTCCGTCTTATGGATATGCTGCGATACCACCTTGTCAAGAATATACGCAAGAAGTGTGCGCAGGATTTTTTGAACTTCCTATGTACCCTGAATAATCGAATAAAAAGAGCATTTTTAAGCGTGAGTTTTCTCACGCTTATTTTGCATTTTTAAAGTTATTTACTTGCTATATGCAATATTTTGTGATAAAATTTGATTATGAAAATATTTGCGATTAGCGATTTGCACATCTCAACAAACACTAATAAACCTATGGATATTTTTGGTGGAAACTGGGTTGGTTATTTGGATAAAATTTTTGATGACTGGAAACAAAAAGTCACAGATGACGATTTGGTTTTAATCGGTGGGGATATCAGTTGGGCTATGAATATTGAAGATGCCAAAATCGATATAGAAAAACTTGCTTCACTCAACGGTAAAAAAGTGATGATTAAGGGTAATCACGATTACTGGTGGAGTGGAATAGGAAAGGTTAGGGATATCCTTCCAGAAAAAGTTTACGCACTTCAAAACGATAGCATTAGGTTTGATGGTGTTGTTATATGTGGCTCAAGATGTTGGAGTGTCCCTGGGTCGCCAGACTTTAAAGAGCAAGATTTAAAAATTTATAACAGAGAAACTGAAAGGCTAAAACTTTCCTTAAAAAATGCAAAAAATTTACAGCAAGAAAGGGATAAACTCATTGCCTTGGTGCATTTTCCACCATTTAACGTGCATAGGGAAAGCAATGCTTTTACGGAAATTTTTAAAGAATACGGCGTTGATACAGTTGTTTACGGACACTTGCATGGTAAGAACGTTCGTGCGGACAAACTTGTTGTTAAGGATGGAATTAAATACTATTTAACTTCTTGTGACCAAACGGATAACAAATTAACAGAAATAATATTATAACAAAAGAATTTTGGAGGTAATATAAAATGACTTTCGGAGAAAAAACAAAAAAATACTTAAAAGAATTGCCAACAAGATATTTTATAACGGCATTTTCTGGTATGGCACAAGGGCTTTTTGTGACATTGATTGCAGGAACGATTTTAGCAACTTTGGCAAAAGATATTATAGGTTTAGGAAACTTTTTTTCCGATACTTTATATTATATCGCAAACATTGCTAAATCATTGATGGGTGCGGGCATAGGTATCGGTATTGCAAACGCATTAAAGAAAAATAAATTATTATTATTCTCATCAGCAGTTGCTGGTATGATAGGTGCTTTTGCAGATAAATTGCTTTTTGGCTCCTTTGCTGCAACTTTATTCCCAACAGTTGGTGCACCTTTTACAGCACTTACTTTTGGTGCTCCTGGTAATCCTATCGGTGCATACATCGTCACAATGTTTGCTATTGAAATTGTTGGATTATATGCTGGTAAAACAAAACTTGATATAATATTAGTTCCATTAGGTGTAATGTTAGTGTCATTTGGCGGAATTTTCCTTGCGTGTCCTTTCATTTGGCTTGTGGATAAATTAGGCGTGCTTATCGCAAAAGCAACTGGTATTGCTCCTTTCTTTATGGGTATAATCGTTGCAGTGGTTATGGGTGTTTTATTAACAATGCCAACATCTTCTGCAGCAATTTGGATTGCCGTTTCAAAGTCAGTTATTGAAGCAGGTGGCGCAAATGCAGACTATATGCTTATTGCTGGTGGTGCAGCAACCGTTGGTTGTGCTTGTCATATGGTTGGCTTTGCCGTTGCATCATATCGTGAAAATCGTTTTGGTGGTCTTATCGCACAAGGCTTGGGAACAAGTATGCTTCAAATTCCAAACATCATGGTTAAGCCAGTTATTATGCTTCCTATGATTATTTCAAGTGCTATTTTGGGTCCACTTTCAACTTGCTTATTTGCTTTAAAGTGTGGCTTTAATGGCGGTGGTATGGGTACAAGTGGTTTTGTTGGAATTATTGACTTGTTTACATATACTTCTGGTGCATTAGGTGTTATTGGTATTATATTATTAATGATTGTTCTTCCAGCACTTCTCAATATTGTAATCAGCGAATTTATGAGAAAGAAAGGTTGGATAAAGTTGGGGGATATGAAATTGCCTGACTAAAACTAAAGAAATGCAAAATAAAAATGCTAACGAATTTTCGTTAGCATTTTTTATTTTAATATGAATCAAATTTTTATTCGATAAGATATTAATAAGCAAGGGTAGTATAATAAGCAAGGTTAACTTGTCTATTATCCAATCTGCCGTATTGAACAACGATAGGTACTGAACTTGAAATCTTCATAGCGTATTGAGTTTCAAGTGGAACTTCAAAACCACACATATGCTCTAAATTGTTCATTCTAAAGCACTTAACTTTTTGTGGTTCAACTTCCCAACGAATACCGGTGTAAGCAGGCTTATCTACGAAGAAAATCTTAACGTCAATAACAGCCTTTTTGTTGGTGTCGTTAACGATAACAACGCTTTCGTGACCTTTCATAGCGCCTTCGCCTTCAGGTGGCAATTCGCAGTCAGGAACAATCCAATATTTTTTTCCTATAGTTTTCATAGTCTTACCCCTTAAAATTAAAATCCTAATTCAATTAAGCCGTGCTTTTCAAGGTAATCTGTGTAAGATTCGATGCCGTTTTCTTTAATAGCAATACCTTTTTCCCAACGACAACCAAATGTTGAACCTGAAACGAAAGTATCAACTTGGAAAGTCATATTCTTTTGCAACAAGTAGTTAGAAGAAGTTTCCATCCAAGGTGCTTCAACTTCAATCATACCTGTACCGTGGCAAGGTCCGTAAACGTAGTTCTTTTCATAACCAGCGTCTTTGAACATTTGTAAGAATTGTTTTGGAATACGGTCAGCAGGGATACCAGCCTTTAAGTTTTCAGTTGTCCAGTTGTGCATCTTTAAGCAGAATTCAACGATTTCTTTCTTTTCGCCTTCAGCTTTGCCCATAAATACTGGAAGACCGATAGCAGGTGAGTAGCCGTCGATTTTAGCAGAAAGGTTAAGTTGAACGATATCGTCTTTACCGATTTGCTTATAAGTAGAACGGCTGATTGCGTGACGTGTTGAAGATTCGCTAAATACGTACATAGGCAAGCCTTCATATTCAGCACCGTGTTCGTAAATAACTTTTTGTGCGATACCAACCATTTGAAGTTCGGTCACACCTGGTTTTAAGTTTTTAATAACTTCATCAGTTGCGATTTCAACGATTCTAAAACCTTCTTTAATACAAGCAAGTTCGTTTTCAGATTTGATGCTACGGAGAGCAACCATGATGTCACTGCAGATAGAAATTTCAGCTTTTGGGAAAGTTTCTTTTAAGCCTTCCATAATAGGAAGTGTACATTCAACGTAAGAACCTAAACCGATTTTAAGGTTTTCGCCAGTTGCACCAACGTAATTAAACGCATCTTTAAATGTGTCTGGAACAAGTTCTGGGTAAGCAGGGTCAGCAGATTCACGGAATTCCTTTAACACCATAACCTTGTCTAACTTACCAAAGTCTTTTGCGAAGATTGCAGATTCAGGACCAGCAAGTAAAACTGCTTTACCACTTGCACCGATTAAAACGCCTGCACGTTCAAATAGTGGCCAGAAACCTGAAAAATATCTTGCGTTTGCATAGTCGCTTTCGGTTGATACAACTAACATTGCATCTAAACCTTTTTCAGCAACGAGTTTTGCTGCTTTTTGAATTCTTTCGGCATATTCGTAATCTGGGATACAAATTCTGTTCATAATTATAACTCCTTATAATTTTTTTATTTTATAATACCATTATAAACTATTTTTTACAATATGCAATTCTCAAATCTTCAATAAAAATTATTAAATCGTAAATTCTTTTACGATTACAAATTTGCTTGACAACTTTAATTTTATTATATAAAATAAAATTATGTCATTTCAGTTAAAAAAATTAGAAAAAGTTATAAACATATCAAGAATAGCAAACGTGCATTTTTTTGAGTTCTCAAAAGACTATGAAACCTTTGACGATAATCACCCTTTTCACGAATTGATTTTCGTGGTTAGTGGTACGGTTAAAGTTAGGTCGCAAGAATACGTGGGGCTCCTTAAAAAGAACGATTTTATTATCCACCCACCAGAAAGCGTACATTCTCTTTCTTGCCCTAAAAACAGCCAAACTTCACTTATAATAGTTGGGTTTGAGTGTTCGGCAGAAAAACTTAATTATTTTGCAAATTCACCCGTTCAATTAGATGAGTTTGAAGTTAAACAACTTGCAGAAATCGTTAAGGAAGGCAGAAACGTTTTTGCACCGCCTTACGACGTGCCTTTATACGATATGAAAAAGAAAAAGCATCAAACTTTTGGCAGTGAACAACTCCTTTCCACATTAATTGAAGGTTTTTTGATAGGGCTTATTAGGAAGTATGAATTTTTTGGTCAACAAAGCAAAAAAGAAAACGTGGGCTTTGAAATAAATGAAATAATAAGATATTTGGACAACAACTTCTTACATAAAATCACCATAGAAGAATTGTCGTTTATTTTTAGAACAAATCGTTCCACATTGTGTAAAGAATTTAAAAACGCAACGGGAAAAACCATAGTACAATACCTTTCGGATAAGAAATTAGAGTATGCAAAGGATAAGTTGTCAAACACCGATATTAGTATTCAAGAATTGAGTGATTTATTAAACTTTTCTTCCATACCAAATTTTTATTCGTTTTTCAAAAAATATTTGTCCATAACGCCGATAGAATACAGAAAGTTAAATGAGAATACAGATAAGTGATTATTTGTGTTTAAAATACGTTTTCACTGCATAAATATAATAAAAAAGGAGAAAATTTATGCAACAAGAAAACGTTATTTCTCAAGAAAAATTAGTTTTAGATGCAAGGAAAAATATATCGCTATCATGTGTAGAAACGGTTGACGGCTTTAATGAACAAATGCTTAAACTTACTGTCAATGGCAGTAAAGTTCAAATATTAGGCGACAATATTAAAATTACTGCTTTTAACAAGGCAAATGGAAACTTGTGTGCGCAAGGCGATTTTTACGAAATAAGATATTCGCATCAAAAACAACCTTTAGTAAAAAGGATTTTTAAGTAATGTTTGTCGCAAAAAATCAATTTTACGTGTTTATTGCTTGCATTGCTTTTGGTGGGGTTTCTGGACTTGTTTTAAGCACAATAAATCTATTTTCTTTTTTATCAAAGCAAAAGATATTAAAATTTGTTTGTGATTTATTAGGCTTGTCCTTAATAGGCATACTATATTCCAACTATTCTTATAAGATGTTTTTTCCAAACATAAGAGTATATATGATTGCAGGAGTGCTCTTTGGAATATATCTCTATTACAAAAGTTTTTATATAATACTTGCAAAATTTCTAAAAAAGTTTTATAATATAAGTAAGCAAAAGATTATTAAAATCAAAAGGGATAAAAATGACCGAAACAAAAGCAAAAAAAATGATAGTGGCAACCACGGTCGGCGCAGTGTTATTGCTAGTAATACTCGTGTCGATAATGGTTTATCAAATGATTTCAATAAAGACCGAACAAGCACGTCTCTCTCATTTAAAAGAACAAATTAAGCAGTATGAACGCTTGATTGAAGATGGTGAAGACACAATTAAAGCCCGTCAAATGAAAGAGTGGATTGTGAGAGAAGCATGGAAATTAGGTTATAATTACAAAGATAATTAATATGAAATATGGTGTTATAGATATAGGTTCTAACTCTGTTAGACTTATGATTAGTAATGACGGAATAACCGAAAAGAAATACGTTAAGACGACCCGTCTTGCTGAAAATATGGAAGCGGATAACAATTTGCAGAACTACTCAATGGAAAGAACTGCTTGTGCCGTTTCTTTTTTTGTAAATATGGCAAAAGAACAAAATGCCGATATAATTTATATTTTTGCCACGGCAGCCGTAAGGCAAGCAAAAAACAAGCAAGAATTTATTAATAAAGTCAAAGAAATGACAGGTATTGAAATTGACGTTATAAAAGGCGAACTTGAAGCAAAGTTAGGTGCGTTGGGTGCACTTAATGGCAAAGATGGTGGAATAATTGACGTCGGTGGGGCAAGTTCTGAAGTTTTAGTAATGAAAAACGGGGAAATTGTTTATTCAAAAAGTTTGAATATAGGTGCAGTCAAATTGCTTAACTTATGTGGACAAGATAAAGACAAAATTTTAGAGTGTGTTAAGGGTGCAACTCAAGAGTATGGCGAAATTCCACTTGCAACATTTTATGGTATAGGTGGCACGGCAACAAGCATTGCGTCAATGGATTTAATGCTAAAAGAATACGACCCAAATCAAGTGCACGGCCACATGTTATCAATAGATAAAATCGTTGCTTTAAGGGATAAACTGCTTGATATGACTGTTGAAGAAAAACGAAATTTGGTTGGTCTTCAAAAGGAAAGGGCAGAAGTTATTGCCGGTGGCGTTGCCATTGTGTGCGAAATCTTAAAAACGGCAAATGCGCAAAATATTATTATAAGCGAAAGTGATAACCTTGAAGGTTATTTGGATACGAAACGGAGTTAAGATGAAAAGAAGAAATTTATTTAGTTATAGTATGACTTTGTTTGCAACTGCAATCGGTTTTTTTGCTGTGCTTATTGTATGCAATAAGTTTTATGGAGAACAGATGTTTGCATCAATTCTTCGTTTCTTAATCGGTGCGATTATTGCTGGTTTTTTCAACACAGTTGCACACGAATTAGGGCATTATTATGTTGGCAAGAAAAATGGATTTGCCTTTTCTTCTATGTCCATTTGGTTCTTTAGGTGGAAAAAAGTTAAAGATAAAACTAGGTTTGAGTTTATTCTTATGGGAGAAGAAGCCGGTTATACCGAAATGATACCTACCCAAACGGATGATATTGATAAAAAGTTTATAAAAATGACAAAAGGTGGAATAAATGCGTCACTTTTAATAACAATTCTTGGTTTGCCACCACTATTTATGGGCTTTTTACCTATTTGGGTATATTCTATCTGGGCAATGTTTTTGCCTGTTGGTTTATATTACTATTTTGGAACACTTCTTCCAACAACTACCGAAGGTGTGCTAAACGACGGTGCTGTTATTGCAAATATTAAGAATAAGACAGACAGTGCGTTGGTTATGATTAACCTTTTGAAAATTCAAGCGCAATCATATGCGGGCAAATCACCAAAAGAAATTGACGAAGCGTTATATTTTGATTTGCCACAACTTCCAGAAGACGATATCAATTTTGCAATGTTGTTAAATGCAAGATATTCTTATTATCTTGATAAAGAAGATTATGAAAATGCAAAAAAAATCACGGCAAGATTGTTGTCTTTAGAAGACTATTTGCCAAAGGCTTTTCAAATGATTGTAAAGGCTGATGCGTTGTATAATGCTTGCACGTTTGACTTCGATGAAGTGCGTGCAGACGACTTATTATATGAAGTGGAAAAATATCTTAACAACGTTAACACTGCAACAAACGTAAGAATTAAAATTGCTTATTTGAAAAACGTTGTTAAAGAAACGGAAAATCTAGATGTTTTCTTCAAAAAGGCGTATAGAGAAGTAAAGAGAGAACAACTTAAAGGCGTTGGCGTTTTTGAGACAAAACTTTTAGATAAATTAAAGGCATAAATCATTTTACAAATATAAAAATCCGAGATTGAATACCAATCTCGGATTAATTTATTTTTTATAATCAAAAGTATCGCTAAACATTTCAAGTTTTGAAGATTTTAAGACTTTGGTTATAATTGAAGTTGTTGTTCTTGGGAAAATTCTTCCAAAACAACCCATAAACTTTCCGTCAAACCCTAAAACGTATTTTTTCTTTTTCTTTTTGATTGCCTTAACGATTTTTTTGCTGGCTTTTTCAACTGGCATCATAAATTTGTTGACAAGCCTTTTAGACTTTTCATCAAGATTTTGTCTGTTTAATATATCCGTTTTTATAAAACCAGGGTAAATACCACTAATATAAACTTGCTTTTTGTATTCTTGAATTAAACTTTCAGTAAGACCGTGCACGGCGTGTTTTGTTGCAGAATACATACTTTGTCCTACAACGGCTAAAAGCCCAGCAGAACTGCAAATATTGATTATTGCAGGGGAAGACGATTGCTTTATAAGTGGCATAAGCGTTTTTATGCTGTAAACGTTTGCCATAAAATTTGTTTGAACTATATCATCAATATCTTTATCGGTTGCATATTCAAACTTTTCAAAAGGCAACATAAAACCAGCATTATTTATCAAAAGGTCAATTTTTATTTGGTTATCTTGCAATTTTTGGTAAAAATCTTGCCAATTTTCCCTTTTAGAAACGTCGAATAGATAATAACAAAAATTCTCTTTTTTGTTGCCAAGTGTTTCAATAGAGTTAAGCATTTTTTGTTCGTTTCTTGCAATGCCTATAATCTTGCAATTATATTTTTCTATAAGAATTTTTGATATTGCAAACCCAAGACCACCACTTGCACCAGTAATCACAACAGTTTTATTGTATAGATAATTTTTCTTCATATTACACCTAAAATTATATTATCATAAACTTGTTAAAAATGCAAGGTTATAGTGCGGTAAATTGCCTTATGTACTTGAAAAGAATTTAACTGTATGGTATAATAATATGAAAGGTGAAAAAATGCAAGACGTTAAACAATTAATAGCACAACTTAATGAAGAACAAAGAAATCCAGTTTTAGATACAGAAGGCGCTGTTTTGGTTATAGCAGGGGCAGGCAGTGGCAAAACACGTGTTTTAACAACCAGAATTGCCCACCTTGTTTTAGAAAAAAATGTATCGCCAGCAAATATTATGGCAATAACTTTTACAAACAAGGCTGCAGGCGAAATGAAAGAAAGACTAACTAAAATAGTTGGCGATATTGATGAAATGTGGGTTTCCACAATTCATAGTATGTGCGTACGCATTTTACGTCGTGACATAGATAAACTTGGCTATGAAAAGAACTTTACCATTTACGATGAAAGCGATAAAGATAAGGTCTTAAAACACGCTTTTGAAGACTTAAATTATGACGCTGATAAGTTCTTTAAACCAGTTAAAAACGTTATTTCTAACGCTAAAAACGAGTGCTTGTCGCCAGAAGAATATAAAAAAGCATATGCTGGCACAAGATTTGTTGATGAGTATGCTGAAATTTATCAAAAGTATGATGATTTGCTTGAAAGGTCAAATGCACTTGACTTTGACGATTTGTTGTTTAAGACTTATAAATTGTTTTCAAACTTTCCAGAAGTTGCAAGTTATTACGCAAATAAATTTCAATATATACATATCGATGAATTCCAAGATACGAACAAGGTCCAATTTGCTTTAGCACAAGCCTTAAGTTCAAAACACGGCAATATTTTTGTCGTTGGCGATGATGACCAAAGTATTTACAGTTGGCGTGGTGCAAAGATTGAAAACATTTTATCTTTTGATGATATTTATCGTGGGGCAAAGGTTTACAAATTGCAAAGAAATTATCGTTCAACTAAAAAGATTTTGCAACTTGCAAACTGCATTATAAAAAACAACACCGAAAGAAGAGAAAAAGAGTTGTGGACGGACAATGCTGACGGTGTTAAAATTGAAACGTTTGTGGGCACTGATGAAAACAATGAAGCGACTTATACTGCACTACAAATTAAAAACCTTATGTCAAGAAATTCTGCACTTAAATACAGTGATTTTGCCGTATTTATGCGTATAAACGCCCTTTCCCGTGCATATGAACAAGAGTTTATGAAATATGGAATACCTTGCAGGGTTTACGGTGGTTTTAAGTTCTTTGAACGTAAGGAAATTAAAGACGTTTTGTCATACCTAAAAGTTATCAATAATCATTATGACGATGAAAGTTTTTTAAGATGTATTTCAACGCCAAAACGTGGAATAGGGGATAAAACTTTAAGAGAATTAAGGGAATATTGCTACGCAAAATCTATTTCTATGTATGAAGGTTTGTCGCAATTAGATTACACCACGATAGGTAATTCTGCAAAGACAAAACTTTATAATTTTGGTTTAATGTTAGATGGTTTTAAGGCTTTTGCTCAAAACAACAAGGTTGTGGACTTAATCGACCATATTCTTGAAATGACAGGTTTTTTGGAACAATTTGCTGAAAAGAGTGAAGAAAACACTTCAAAACTTTATAACATAAGCGAACTTAAAAACTCTGCAGAACAGTTCGCAAAAGATAATCGTGGCTCTACGCTTGCAGATTATCTTAACTCTGTGACTTTGAGCACGGATATTGATGATATTAATACCGAAGATGCCGTCACTATTGCTACAATTCACGCATCAAAGGGTCTTGAATACACTTGCGTTTTCGTTGCAGGGCTTGACCAAGATATTCTTCCTATAGCAAGAAGTAAAAATGATGATGCGGAACTTGAAGAAGAGAGACGACTTATGTACGTTGCTGTGACAAGGGCAAGGGAAAGACTTTATTTAACACGTGCAATGAGCAGATATCTTTACGGAAGAAGAGAACATATGGTTCAATCACAATTCTTAAAAGAAGCGCAAATAGTTTTATCGCCAAGAATTGTGGAAGAAAAAAAGACTTATTCTTATAGTTATGATAAACGCTTTGATGATAATGATGACAGTATTTCTGCACCTTCTAGTACGGGTGGATATTCTTCGACCTATGCTAAATCAATGCTAAACGCATCAAAACCAAAAGTGAACGAAAATTATAAAACAAATAAATATAGCAGTGGCACAAAGGTTAAGCACGCAAAATTTGGCGAAGGCATTGTAATCGGTGTTAAGGGCGAAGGCGAAAACGTTATCGTTGACGTTGCCTTTAAGGGTATAGGAATTAAATCTTTGTCTGCAAAATTTGCACCTATGGAGATTGTTTAATGGAAAGAATGAAACAACTTGTTGAACAACTTAATAAGTATGCTCACGAATATTACGTTTTAGATAATCCTACCGTTTCAGATAAAGAATACGATAGGCTTTATGATGAACTTGTTGCTCTTGAAAAAAGCACGGGCGAAGTGCTTTTTAACTCTCCAACAAAAAGGGTCGGGGGACAACCGATTTCATCGTTCAAAAAGCATAAACATATTGAAAGGCTTTATAGTTTGGATAAGGCAACAGAATATGAACAACTTATTGCTTTTAACAAAAGAATTAATAAAGATAATCAAGACTGCGAATATACTGTTGAGTATAAATTCGATGGCTTAACAATTTGCATTACCTATGATGAAGGTAAGTTTGTTTGTGCATCAACACGTGGCAATGGTGTGGAAGGGGAAGACGTTTCTGCCCAAGCTTTAACCATAAAAAGTTTCCCACTTTGCATTGATTTTAAGGGCAAATTAGAAGTTCAAGGCGAAGCGATTATAAGGCTTTCAGTATTAGAAGAATATAATAAAACGGCAACCGAAATTTTGAAAAATGCAAGAAATGCCGTTGCTGGTGCAATAAGAAATTTAGACCCAAAAGTGACCGAAAAAAGACGCCCAGAAATTATGTTTTATAACGTAAATTATATTGAAGGGAAGGAGTTTAAGACCCAAGTTGAGAGCGTTGAATTCTTGAAAGAAAATGGTTTTAAAGTTCACCCATTTTTACGTGTTTGCCCAAATATCGATGCTGTTATGTCTGCTATAAAGGAAATCGAAAACAGTAGGAAAAACCTTGATATTTTAACTGATGGTGCTGTTCTAAAATTAAACGATATTAAAAGAAGGGAAGAACTTGGAAGCACTGATAAATTTCCACGTTGGGCAATCGCTTTTAAGTTTGAAGCAGAAGAAACAACAACTATTATTAATGACGTAATTTGGCAAGTTGGAAGGACTGGAAAGATGACGCCTTTAGGGCTTTTAGAACCGACCGAACTTGCTGGTGCAACTGTTAAAAAGGCGACCTTAAATAACTATGGTGATATTCAAAGAAAGGGCGTTTTAATCGGTGCGAGAGTGCTTGTTAGAAGAAGTAATGAAGTTATTCCAGAAATTTTAGGAACGACCGAAGTCTTTGACTATTGCAAACCTGTTGTGAAACCGACTGTGTGCAAATATTGCGGAAGCGAAGTCGTTGAGATAGGAGCAAATTTATTTTGTCCAAACAAGGCTTGTCGCCCAAGAGTTATTGCAAAGGTTGTTAACTTTGCTTGCAAAAATGGGTTTGATATTGATGGCTTTAGCGAAATGACTGCAGGTCTTTTGTTCGATGAATTTTCGGTGCAAAATTTTTCAGACCTATTTACTTTAGATAGAGAAAAATTGTTGAAATTAGATGGTTTTAAAGATGCAAAAACAGACAATCTTTTAATTGCGATTGAAAACTCTAAAACCATTGATTTTGACAAATTTATATATGCGTTAGGGATTGATAACGTGGGCAAGAAAACGGCAAAGGATTTGTCTAAAAACTTTAGTGATATAAATGAATTAATGCTTGCAACGAAAGAGCAATTGACGTCCATTGCCGATATAGGTGAAATAGTTGCAGATTGCATAGTAAATTACTTTTCCGATAATGAGAATATTGATGAAATCAATAAGTTGTTTAATTTAGGCGTTAATATTAAACATCAAAAAGAAAGTGTTCAAGGCGTTTTTTCTAACGAAAAGGTTGTTTTAACGGGAACGTTGCAAGACTTTAAGAGAGATGAAGCATCAAAAATAATTGAAAGTTTAGGTGGGGAAATCTTGTCATCAGTTTCAAAATCAACAACTATGGTTTTAGCAGGGGAAAATGCGGGAAGCAAGTTTGATAAAGCAAAAAAACTTGGCATTAAAATTATTGATGAAGAAACGTTTAAAGTGCTTATAAAAACTTGATAAAATATTTATTTTATGATAAAATAAATAAGATAACTTGGAGAGTGTTTTTATTATGTACAGTATGACAGGGTATGGCAAGGCTGAATATAACGATAACGGCATAAGTCTTATCGTTGAAATCAAGACTGTCAATAACCGTAATTTTGATTTAAATTGTAAGATGCCACGTGCTTTCATTGCGCTTGAAGATACTATTAGAAAAACGGTGCAATCATATATAAATCGTGGCAGAATTGACCTTTTTGTTAACTTTTCTGACATGAGAGAAGGTTCTCAAAATTTAGAAGTTGATTTTGAAAGGGCAAATAGTTATTATAACGCAAGCGTTAAACTTGCTGAAAAGTTTAATCTTACCAATGACATTTCAGTAAGTCAATTGATGAAGTCGCCTGACGTTATAGTGGATAATGCAACAAGTGATTTAACAGAAATTAACGATATCGTTAAAGATGTTGTTAAAAATGCTTGTATTAACTTAAACCAAATGAGAAAGGTTGAGGGGGAAAAACTTGTTGTTGATATGCTTAATCGTATGCAAACGATTAAAGACTTGGCATCAAAAATATCTCTTCGTGCACCTTTTGTTGCTGAAGAATATAAGCAAAAACTTCAAAATAGAATTGAAGAAGCGCTTAAAGACGTTAAGTATGACCAAGCAAGGCTTCTTAACGAAGTTGCTTTTTATACCGACAAGGTTAATATTGATGAAGAATTGACAAGACTTTCTTCACATATAGTTCAATTTACTGAAATTGTTAAAATTGATGGTATGGGCAAAAAACTTGATTTCCTTATGCAAGAGTTTAATCGTGAAACAAACACTATTTGTTCAAAGTCAAACGATATTCAAGTGACACGTCTTGCGTTAGAATTGAAGAACGAAATTGAAAAAGTTAGGGAACAAGTTCAAAATTTAGAGTAATTATGAGAAACGTTTTAATAGTTTTGTCGGGGCCTTCTGGGGTTGGAAAGGGCACTATTGCAAGAAAACTTATTGCAACAAACCCTAACATTTCACTAAGTATTTCTTGCACGACAAGAAGTCCAAGAAATGGCGAAGTTAACGGAAGGGAATACTTTTTTATTGACAAGAAAGATTTTGTTGAAAAGATTAATAACGATGGCTTTTTAGAATATAGCAACCATTTTGAAAATTATTACGGCACTCCAAAAGATTTTGTTATGGAACAATTAAAAAATAAAGACGTTCTTTTGGAAATTGACGTAAACGGTGGACTTAACATTAAAAAGAGTTTTAAAGATGCCGTCTTGATTATGATTGCACCGCCATCGCTTGAAGAAGTGGAAAAAAGACTTATCAAAAGAAGCACAGAAAGTCTTGAAGAAATCAAACTTCGTATGCAAAGAATTGATTATGAGTTAGAAAAGAGTGCTCTTTATGATTACACGGTTGTAAACGACAAACTTGAACAAGCAATGATTGACGTTCAGTCGATTATAGAAAAAGAAAAAAACAAATAAAATATAAACAAGAATTCATTTTAAGGAGAATTAATATGATACATAAACCACCTATTGACCAATTAGCACAAAAAATCGGTTCAAAGTATGAACTTTGCATCGTGACAAGTAAGCGTGCAAGACAGTTGATGGAACAAGCACAAAATCAAGGTTTTACCGAACTTCCAACAAAGGAAAAGCCATTATCAGTTGCTGCGCAAGAAATTTATGACGGCAAATTGATTGCAACAAATGATTAATTAATAAATGTGTTCATCAACTTGGTGGACATATTTTGTTTTTTTAGGTTATAGAAGTGTTTGCTGAAGTAATTGTAGATATCAACAACGTTGAAGTTGATAAGGTTTTTGAATATTCTTTTTCTGACTGCAAGATAACTCTTGGCAGTCGTGTTATCGTGCCTTTTGGTAAAAAGTTTATCGAAGGCATCGTTATTAACGTTAAGGAAAAGAGTGTTTATGACGTGCAAAAAATCAAGCCTATTTATAGGTTGATAGAAGAAAAACCTGCACTCACAAAAGAAACCTTAAACCTTATGCAATACATTTGCGACACTTATTATTCAACTAGAGCAGGTGCTTTAAGACTGTTTTTGCCATCTGAAATGCGAAAGGGCAAGGTTAAAGAACAGTTTACAAGACTTGTTCAACTTGTTGCTGGTGTTGACGTTGAGCAAGCTGTGGGCTCTTTAAGAAAAACTGCAATTAAACAAAAAGAATTGTTAGAATTCCTTAAAGATGGCTCTAAACATCTGTTTGCAACGCTTGCAGAAAACTTTGGTGCATCAGCAGTTAATGCAATAGTCGAAAAGGGTTATGCCGAAATTATAAAAGAAAAGTATTTTAGGCAACCTTATAAAAACCTTGATGCCGTTAAAAAGGAAGTTGTTTTAACAGAAAAGCAACAGTATGCCGTTCAAAGCATTAAAAACACAGAAAAACTTGTCAGTTTAATTTTTGGGGTGACAGGAAGTGGCAAAACTGAAGTTTATCTAAACTTAATCAATGACGTTATTAGTCAAGGCAAAACTGCGATAATGCTAGTGCCAGAAATTGCGTTGACGCCACAAATGTTAAAGGTTTTAAGGTCAAGATTTTCTAATCACGCAGCAATTTTACACAGTGGATTATCTGCTGGGGAAAGGTTTGATGAGTGGTGGAGATTAAGAAATGGCGAAGCACAAATTGCAATCGGTGCAAGAAGTGCAATTTTTGCACCACTTGAAAATTTGGGTTTAATCATTATTGATGAAGAGCACGACGGAAGTTATTCTAGTGAATTTACACCTAGATACGACACTATAGACGTTGCTATTTATCGTGCAAAACAAACGGGTGCAAAACTCGTTTTGGGAAGCGCAACTCCATCGGTTGAAAGTTATAAAAACGCACTTGAGGGTGAATATAACTTGATTGAGTTGCCAGATAGGGTAAACAAACGACCATTGCCAAGCGTTGACGTGGTTGATATGAGAAAGGAAGTTACACGTGGCAACAATTCTCCTTTTTCATCACTGCTTAAAAGTGAGATTGAAACGTGCTTAAATAATGGCAATCAAGCAATTATATTTTTAAATCAACGTGGATATTCAAAAACTGTAATTTGCACAGAGTGTGGACACGTTCAAAAATGTAATGATTGTGACGTTTCGCTTACATACCACAAAGAAGACGATTCGCTTTTGTGTCATTATTGTGGTGCAAAATATAAGATGATAGACGCTTGTACTGAATGTGGAAGTCCTTTTATAAGACACGGTGGATTTGGTACTGAAAGAGTTGTTTTTGAATTGCAAAAACTCTTTCCAAAAGCCAAAATTTTGAGAATGGATAAGGACACAACTCAAAACAAGGAAGGGCATTTTAATATTTTAAATCAATTCTCTGCACGCCAAGCCGATATTTTGGTTGGAACGCAAATGATTGCAAAAGGTCACGATTTTCCTTTTGTCACCTTGGTTGGAATTTTAGATGCAGATATGAGTTTGCATTTTTCTGATTTTAGAAGTGGGGAAAGAACTTTTCAATTATTAACTCAAGTTGCTGGCAGAAGTGGGCGTGCTGAAAGTGCTGGTAAGGTTGTTATGCAAACTTATAGCCCTGAAAACATTACACTCCGTCAAGCAATAAACTATGATTATAAAGGTTTCTATGGACAAGAAATTTCTATAAGAAAGGCGACAGCCTTTCCACCTTATACCGATATAGTTAGAGTTCTTGTTTCTAGTAGCGACGAAGAAGGAGCACTCAATGCAACAAGGGCGATTTACAACGAACTTTCTTCAGTTGTTAATGAATATAGAGATGATTTTCGTTTTTTTGGGTGTATGAAAGCACCACTAAAACGTTTGCAAAATAAATTTAGATTCCAAATTTTAATGCGTGTGACCGCAAAGAAAAAGGAAATTTTAGATAAAATTTTTATCATTAGTGATAAATATAAGTCAAGAGAGTTGCTTATTTCTTTAGAAATAAATTCTAACAATCTTTCTTAAAATAGAGGTAATTATGGCAATAAGAAATATAGTTCAATTAGGCGACCCAACACTTCGCAAAAAGAGTTTTGAAGTTGTTGACTTTGGTGCAAAAACACATCAACTTTTAGACGATATGAAAGACACTTTAATTAAAGCAAATGGTGCTGGTCTTGCTGCTCCACAAGTTGGTGTTTTAAGACGAATTTTTATAGTTAGTGCTGAAGGTCAATATTATGAATGTATCAACCCAACAATCGTTTCTAAAAGTGGCAGTCAAGTTGGCGAAGAAGGTTGCTTGTCTGTTAGGGGTAAATACGGCACGGTTGAAAGACCAAATAAGGTGACTGTAAAGGCGTTTGATAGATATGGTAAACCATTTACTGTAAAGGCAGAAGGCTTTTTAGCACGTGCTTTTTGCCACGAAAACGACCATTTGGATGGAATTATTTATTTAGATAAAGCAACAAACGTTATGGAGGAAGGCCGTTGAGAATAGTTTATTTAGGAACGCCTGATTTTGCTGTTAAACCATTAGAAAAATTGATAGAAAATGGATATAACGTGGTGGCTGTTGTCACAAATAATGATAAGCCAGTTGGAAGAAAACAAATATTAACAGCACCACCAGTAAAACAGTTTGCCATAGAAAACAATATTCCAGTTCTTCAGTTCGATAAAATAAGGGTTGAAGGCGTTGATGAAATAAAAGCATTAAACCCTGATATAATGATTACGTGTGCCTTTGGTCAAATTTTGTCAAAGGAAATTTTGGATATCCCAAAGTTTGGAGTTATAAATATTCACGCGTCAATTTTGCCTAAATATCGTGGTGCATCGCCTATACATTTTGCTATACTTAACGGCGAAAAAACGACTGGTATAACCATTATGAAAACAAACGAAGGTGTTGACACGGGCGATATCATTTATCAAGAAGAAATTGAAATCGGCGATAATGAAACCTGTGGCGAACTTTTTGACAGGCTTTCAGTTTTAGGTGCAGATTGTATTGTTAAAGCATTACCATCTATACTTAATAATAGTGCAAAATATACCGTTCAAGATGATGAAAAAGCCACCTTTTCAAAGATTATTAGAAAAGAAATGGCAAAAATTGACTGGAACGAAAGTGCAGTTAATATCGTAAATAAGGTTAGGGCGTTTAACCCAGCACCTGTTGCTTTTGCAACCTTTGAAAATAATCCTTTTAAGATTTATAGTGCCCAAGTTTCTTTGATGAACGGTGGCGTAGGGCAAATTTTGAAGGCTGATAATGAACTTATTATCGGTTGTGGCGACACTTCGGTTAGTTTACAAGTTGTTCAAAAAGCCGGTGGAAAAATGATGGATATTAAAGACTTTTTACGTGGCAACAAACTTGTTGTTGGCGAGGAACTAAAGTAAATGGTTAATTATTTTTACGATTGCTATCAAATTTTGAATAAAGTTTATAGTGAAAAAACTTTTATAAAACAAGCAATTTCTTCAACTTTTATCGAAGAAAAAAATCGTGCATTAACCATAAAAACTTGTTATGGCGTAATAGAAAAGGACATAGAACTTTCATATTATTTAAGTCAATTAGCAGATAAATCTCCAAAACTTGTAATTAGAACGATTTTGAAGATTTCAATGTATGCTATAAAATATTTACAAAAAAAGGAATACGCTGTCACTAAAAACGCCGTTGAATTAGTTAAAAAGTTAGGAAAGGGTGGTACGGCAGGCTTTGTAAACGCTTTTTTAAGAAAGTTTATAAAAACCGAATTTACAATGCCAAAAGATGAACTTGAAAGACTTTCTGTTGAGTATTCTTATCCACTTTTTGCCTTAAAAGAACACGTTAAAGATTTTGGCATTGAAAAGACAAAGGATATTATATCTGCAACTAACATTAAAACTTGTTTATCTTTCTATGATATTGACGGAAAAGATTATTTAAATAGTCTAGGTGTTGAGTTTGAAGAAACGCCATTTGAAAACGTTTATCTTGCTAAAAATTTTGTTAGAAATTCTGATTATGATTTAGGAAAATATACATATCAAGCATTAGGCTCTGTTGCCATTTGTGATATTGTTGAGCCTTGCGATAATCTTCTTGATTGTTGTTCTGCACCGGGTGGCAAAAGCATAAGGCTTGCACACAAGGTAAAGGATATTACTTCTTGGGATATTCACGAACATAGGGTGGCGCTTATTGAAGATTATAAAAAGCGTATGCACCTTTCAAATATTCGAACGGCAGTTAAAGATGCAAAGGTTTTTGATGAAAAGTTTAATGACAGTTTTTCTGCAGTGTTGTGTGATGCTCCTTGCAGTGGAATAGGCGTTTTAAACGATAACCCTGATATAAAACTAAACAGGGAAGAAAACAGCGTTAAAGACTTAAATAAGGAACAATTATCAATACTTAAAACAGTTTCACGCTATGTGAAAGTCGGTGGATACTTGTATTATTCAACCTGTTCAATATTTAATAGAGAAAATATAGAGATAATAAATGCTTTTATGTCAGACATAAAAGGATTTGAAATCTGTAAAATCGATAGTAAATTACAGCATTTAGACGTAAACGGAACAAATTTATTTTTACCTGATATTTCAGGTGGTTTAGGGTTTTACGTTGCTAAGTTAAAGAGAGTAAAATAAAGTGAAAGAGTGTTTGTTGAACTTCAGTTTTGAAGAATTGCAAAACTTAATAGAAGGGCTTGGGGAGAAAAAGTTTAGGGCAGGTCAAATTTTTAAGTCTTTACATTTAGGTCTTGATTTTGACGCTATGACCGATATTTCTAAAGTGTTTAGGGAAAGGCTTTCAAGCGAATACGATGCACAGCCTGTTAGAATAATTAAGCATTTACAGTCTGTTGATGGCACTATGAAATTTTTGTTTGCCTTAAGAGATAATAACGTGGTTGAAGGCGTGCTTATGAAATATAATCACGGCTATTCGCTTTGTATATCAACTCAAGTTGGTTGTCGTATGCATTGTGCCTTTTGTGCTTCTGGACTACACGGACTTGTTAGAAATTTAACAGCAGGGGAAATTTTGGGCGAAGTTATAAGCGTAAACAAGTTTTTAGGTGGTGGAATAGGCGAAAAAAGAAAGGTTATTAACATCGTTTTGATGGGCAGTGGAGAGCCACTTGATAACTATGATAACGTTATAAAATTTTTCCACCTTGTTTCAGAGAAAAACGGTATAAATATAAGCCAAAGAAACATAAGTTTGTCAACGTCGGGCATCGTTCCAAAAATGTATGAACTTGCTAATGAAAATTTATCTATAAACTTAACAGTTTCGTTGCACTCTCCATTTGATGAAGAAAGACAAAAGATTATGCCAGTTGCAAAAACTTATAAAATAGCGCAAATTTTAGATGCTTGTGCAAACTATTTTGAAAAAACTGGCAGAAGATATATTTTTGAATACGTTTTAATCAAGGGCGAAAACGATACTCAAAGGCACGCAGAAGGTTTGATTAATATCCTTAAAGGCAGACCTTGTCATATAAATCTTATAAGATTGAACGAAGTTAAAGAAAATCAATTAAAATCTGGCACGGACAAAGATGCGTATAGGTTTATGGGCGTGTTAGAAAAGGCAGGCTTGTCAGCAACTGTTAGAAGAAAAATGGGCGAAGATATTGATGGCGCTTGTGGACAGTTAAGACAAAGGTATTTAGAAGAAAATGAGTAAAGAATTAGGACAAGTTTACAAGGCTCTATCTAACAAGTTTTTTGTTAAAACCGATAACGGACTTGTTAAATGTGACGCTAGGGGACTGTTAAAACTTAAGAGTGACGGAATTTTAACTGGCGATTTCGTTGAACTTGAAAATGGCACTATTTCAAGTGTAAAACCACGTCAAAATAGGCTTATTAGACCAAGTGTAGCCAACGTTGACTTAATAGTTGCCGTTTTATCGCCACAACCAAAGCCTGATTTTTACTTAATTGATAAACTTTTTATAAATTCCATTAAAGAAAATATTGATTTTTGTATTGTGTTAAATAAAAACGATATTGAAAGCACTATTTATCAAGATGTTGTTAATGAGTATTCCAAACTTGGTATTAAAATTTTAAGTGTTTCATCAACTAACAAACAAGGGTTAGATGAGTTGAAAGAACTGCTTAAAAATAAACTTTCAGTTTTTGCAGGGCAAAGTGCAGTTGGAAAGACTTCAATTACAAACGCTATGTTTGGTTTGGACTTAAAGACTGGCGAAGTTAGTGAAAAGATTGAAAGGGGAAAACACACAACGACCCGTTCGGAAATTTTTGAATATGAAGGCATAAAAGTCATAGATTCGCCGGGGTTTGCAGTTATTGATGCTGACGTTTCTATCGATGATTTGCCACAATGCTATCCTGAATATTTTGAAGTTTCTTTAGAGTGTAAATTTAGGGGTTGTTCACACGTAAACGAACCAAACTGTAAGGTTAAAGAATTAGTAAACTATGGCGTATTTTCAAAAAATCGCTATGAAAGATACGTTGAAATTTATAATGAAATAAAAAATAGGAGAACTATATATGAGAGAAATTAAAATTGCACCATCATTTTTATCGTCTGATTTTTCAAAGGCAGGACAAGAAGTAAAGGACATCACCCTTGCAGGCGCAGACCTTTTACACCTTGACGTTATGGACGGAAGTTTTGTTAAAAACATATCTTTTGGACCAAAGTTTATAAAAGAAATTAGACCTTATAGCAACATTATCTTTGATGCACACCTTATGATTGTAAATCCTTGGAATTATATCCGTCAATTTGCAGATGCAGGCGCAGATATTATTACCGTACATTATGAAGCGTGTGGCGATAAATTAAAAGATACCTTAAAGGCTATTAAAGATTTAGGTGTTAAATGTGGTGCTGTTATCAATCCAGACACAAGCGTTGATAAGATTGCAGACGTTATTGAACTTTGCGATATGTTGCTTTTAATGAGCGTTTACCCAGGTTTTGGCGGACAAAAGTTTATTCCAGACGTATTGCCAAAAATTGAACAAGCAAGAAAACTTATCGATAGCACAGGAAAGAATATTGACCTTGAAATTGATGGCGGTATCACAAAGGAAAACGTTAAACTTGTTAAAGATGCTGGCGCAAACGTTATCGTTGCTGGAAGCACTGTTTATAATGAACCAGACAGAGCGCAAGTTATCAAAGAATTGCGTGGATATTAATATATTTTGACAAAAAACAGTTATACTTGCATATAAATAATATGCGAGGTGTTTTTTATGAAAATTTGCTGTATTAAACCACCAAAAATCATATCTAGGTTTTTGAGACTGTTTGTTTGTAAAAAATCAAAGCACTAAAATTGAAAAGGGAGCATACAAATGCTCCCTTTTTCGTTATATTTAATTGTTTTATACCTAAACTAAATCAACAATCGTTGAATAAACTTTGCCTTCGTTATCAAGCATATTGCTCATCTTTTCTAACGTTGCTGGAACGTTATCATAGGTAGAAGAATCAAGTTTTAAGTTGGATAAATTAATTGCTTTGTTTGCAATAAGGTTTATACTTGCCATTGTGTTTCCAAAACCACAGTTGATGCACTTAATTTGTAATTGCCTTTTAATTGCTTGTGAAAAAGAAATAGGGCTTACTTTATATGACACACCAGTAAATGCCACGCTTGCGTTATAAGATGCAAGTGAAAAGGCTTTGGTTATAGGTATATTGCAATCGGAAATATAAACAACACTTTTTGCCATACGTCCACTGGTGATTGAGGTGACAATCTTGTTCCAGTTTTCATTTTGGTTATAAACGTAATATATACCTGAATTTTTTGCAATTTGATAATCTTCATCATTGTTGCACATAAGGATAGGCACTGCTTGGTAATAGATTAAAAGTTGTGCCAAAATATTGCCAAAATTATTTCCACCAACGATTGCAACGTAATCGCCTTTTTGTATTTTTAACTTATCAACAACGGCGATGGCAAGGGAGATGTGTTCTATAAATAGTGCGTGCATATCAGAGACACTTTCAGGCAAAACGAAAAGTTTTTCTGGGGGAACACACGCAAAGTCACTTAAAAACCCATCATAGTCCACGCCAGCAACCAACATGTTAGAACATTTTGCAGGGTTGCCACTTTTACATTCATAGCATTCTAGACATTCCTTGTAAGGCTCAATGTAAACGTGTTGACCTTTTTCAAGCCCGAAAAGGTTAGCATCGGTTTCGCTGACAACGCCCATACCAGCACTGCCTAAAACTATATTGTCAGATTCAATTTCGCCCTTATAACTTAAAACGTCAGAAAGAGTGATTAAAGCCTTTGTGATTTTAACTTTTGTAAAGCCACAAGGATTGTTTTCAGCAATTTCTTGTTCAGAAATGTTTGAGGGTGCAATGATTTTCCAACCTTTCATACTTTCTCCCAAAAAAAGAAAAATTTTTGTCTATTATATTACAAAATTAAAAATAAATCAAGCAAAATGCACGATGTGTCAATAATAAAAAGTTTTTGCAAAAATTATAAAAGTAATCAAACTTTTTTTATAAATATGGTTAAATATGTTTGACTAACTTAAGAAAATATAATATAATAGCGTAGTAAATCAGTAAAAGAGGTGTGCTATGAAAGAATCTATACATCCGGATTATCACGAAGTAACTGTTGTTTGCGCATGCGGCGAAACCTTTAAAACAGGTTCTACCAAAAAAGGCGATGTAATTAAGGTTGATATCTGCAGTAAGTGTCATCCTTTCTTTACGGGTAAACAAAAGTTGGTTGATACCGGCGGCCGTGTTGATAAGTTCAACAAGAGATATGGCAAAGCAAAATAGTTCGCTATATTGCATGGCTTTAAGAGTATCTTAATATTCTTAAAGCCTTTTTTTTAATTTTTTATTTATAGGTGGATTAGTTAGATAATGTCGCAAAAAAAGCGTGAAAATCAAAACAAAAACCTTTCTATCGGTGGGCAAGCAGTTATTGAAGGCGTTATGATGCGTGGAAAAACTTCAATGGCAACTGCTGTTCGTGATGAAGACGGAATTATTAGAATTGAATCGCAACGTATAACTCCACAAAAACAGCGTAATTTATTTTTTAGATTACCTATTATTCGTGGTGTCGTGTCATTTATTTCTTCTTTAACCGTTGGAACAAAGGTTTTGATGCGCTCTGCCGAAGTTTATGGCGAAAGTGAGCCTTCTAGGTTCGAAAAATTACTTGCCGAAAAATTAAAAATAAACATAATGAATGTGGTTATGACCATATCTCTACTTTTAGGATTTGCGCTTGCAATCCTGTTATTTATGTTTTTGCCACAACTTGCAAGGGAAGGTTTGGAAAAACTTTTTTCTATTAAGTTTGGAGTTTGGGCAAAGAGTTTTATTGAAGGTGGGTTAAAAATCCTGATTTTTGTTTCTTACGTCCTTTTGGCATCTTTGCTTAAAGATATTAAGCGAACTTTTATGTATCACGGCGCTGAGCATAAAACTATTGCCTGTTTTGAAAGCAATAAAGAATTGACCGTTGAGAACGCAAAATCTTGCTCTAAAATTCACGATAGATGCGGAACCACGTTTATGGTTTTCGTAATGATAATCAGCATTTTGACTTTTGCAATCGTGGAGTCTTTAATCGGTCAAAACGTTGAAAAAATCTTTAGGGTTTTGCTTAAAATTGCACTTTTACCTGTCGTTGCAGGTTTGTCATACGAATTATTAAAACTGCTTGCAAAAACTTCATCACCATTAGTGTTGCCACTAAAATGGCCGGGAATGTTGTTGCAAATGATAACGACAAGAGAGCCTTCTGATGATATGATTGAAGTTGCCATTTGTGCATTTAATACCGTTTACCAAATGGATAACGACCCAAATATTGAAGAACAAAAATTTGTTGTACCGAAAAAACGCAAGGACGTTTTAGCCGACGTAAGAAACACGTTGCTTGAAAACGGCATTGATGAAATTGCCGAAAGCGAGTGGATAGTTAGTATTGCGTTAGATATAAAACGTGATGAAGTTGATGCCGATACACTTGTTTCGCCAAAAAATATTGATAAAATAAATAAAATAGTTAGTGAACGTATATCTGGCAGACCACTTTGGTATTGCATAGGTGATACTGACTTTTATGGCTATATAATTAAAGTTGATGAAAGAGTTTTAATCCCACGACCAGAAACTGAAATTTTGGTTGAAAATGCATTAAAACATATAAATATAGAGAGTGTTGTGTTAGATTTGTGCACAGGCAGTTCTGCTATTGCCATTGCAATAAAAAAAGAAAGCAATGCAAAGGTTTTTGCCGTTGATATAAGTCAAGATGCACTAGATTTAGCAGAACAAAATGCAAAAGATAATGATGCTGATATAACCTTTATTCAAAGCGATTTGTTTTCTAACTTGCAAGGTCAAAAGTTTGACGTTATCGTTTCAAACCCACCATATATTAAAAGTGAAGATATTAAATCTCTTCAAAAAGAAGTTAAAGATTTTGAGCCGATTTTGGCACTTGACGGTGGAATTGACGGACTTGATTTTTATAAGAAAATTGCTGGCGAAATTAAAGATTACTTAAATGAAAACGGCGTTGTTTTATTTGAGTGTGGCGAAGGACAAGCGCAAGACATAAAAAATATGCTTGTTGGCTTTAAGTCAGTTGAAATTATTAAAGATTATAATCAAATAGATAGAATTGTTAAGGCGGTGCTTTAATGTTTAAAAAACTTGATAAATTACTTGAAAGGTTTGATAAACTTAATCAGTTGGTTAGTGACAACGAAGTAATCAATAGAATTGATGAATGGCGTGCATACACCAAAGAGTTGGCTGACATAACTGAAACGGTTGAAAAGTATTTAGAATATAAAAAGGTTGTTTCTGAACAAGAAGAATTAAAAGAACTTATTCCATTAGAAACCGATGCAGAAATGAAAGCGCTTATGCAAGAAGAAGTGCAAGTTTGCAAAGAAAAAATATCGGTTATTTCTGATGAATTAAAAATTCTTTTGTTGCCAAAAGACCCTAACGACGATAAAAACGTTATTATGGAAATTAGGGGCGGTGCTGGCGGTGATGAGGCCAACTTGTTCGCTTATGAACTATATAAGTTATATACAAAATACGCTGAAAAAAATCGTTGGAAAACTGAAGATATTGACATTAGCACAACCGAATTAGGTGGCTTAAAGGAAGCAGTTTTTTCAATTTCTGGAAAATCTTGCTATGCAAAACTTAAATATGAAAGTGGTGTGCATAGAGTTCAAAGAGTTCCAGAAACAGAATCTCAAGGCAGAGTTCATACGTCAACAGTCACTGTTGCAGTTTTGCCTGAAGTTGAAGACGTTGAAGTTAATATCGATGAAAAAGACCTAAAGGTTGACACGTTGCGTTCATCTGGCGCTGGTGGACAACACGTTAATAAGACTGAATCGTGCATTAGACTTACTCACTTGCCAACAGGTATTGTTGTTTTGTGCCAAGATGAAAGGTCACAAACCAAAAATAGAGAAAAGGCTATGAAAGTATTAAAGAGTAGGCTTTACGATTATTATCAGTCACAATATGAAAAAGAATATTCTGAAAACAGAAAAAGTCAAGTAGGTACGGGTGACCGTTCTGAAAGAATAAGAACGTATAATTTCCCACAAGGAAGAGTGACAGACCATAGAATAGGCTTGACCTTACACAATATTGATAACTTTATGATGGGCGATATTGATGAAATGGTTGAAGCATTAGCAATACATGATAGGGAACTTAAATTAAGTGCAGGATTTGGTGAAGAAGAATAATAGGAGTACGAAAATGAGTGTTTCAAAGAAAGTAAAAGAAATTGCTCCGTCTTTAACGTTAGAAATAACGGCAAAGGCAAAGAAAATGAAAGCAGAAGGCATATCAGTTATTGGTTTTGGTGCAGGCGAACCTGATTTTAACACACCAAAATACATAATCGATTCAGCAAAAAATGCCCTTGATATCGGCTTTACAAAATATACACCGGCTGCAGGTATGGTTGAACTTAAAAAAGCAATATGCGATAAGTTCTTAAAGGACAACTCATTGACATATGACCCAGCACAAATAGTTGTGTCATCTGGTGCAAAAAGTTCACTTTATCACGCAATTTGTGCAATCGTTGATGATGGCGATGAAGTGATTTTGCCAAGTCCATACTGGCTCACTTATCCAGAATTAGTTAAACTTGCAGGTGGAACTTGTGTGCTTGTTGAAACTGAAAAGCAAAACGGCTACAAAATGACTGCAGAACAATTTGAAAATGCAGTGACCGATAAGACGAAGTGTTTGATTTTGAATAGCCCAAACAACCCAACTGGTGCAGTTTATTCTAAAGAAGAAATTGAAAGTATTGCAAAGGTTGCTGAAAAGCACGGAATATACGTTATTTCTGATGAAATCTATGAAAAACTTGTTTATGGTGGGGAAATTCATTATTCTATCGCACAATGTAGCGATTTTATGAAAGAACATACTATCATTATCAACGGTATGTCAAAGACTTACTCAATGACAGGTTGGAGAATAGGCTATTTGGCTGCACCATTAGTTATTGCAAAGGCAATTTCAAGTATGCAAAGCCATACAACAAGTAATGCTTGTTCAATCGCTCAATATGCATCAGTAGCCGCATTAACGGATAGCGAAGGCGAAAAGTTTATTGCTCAAATGCAAAAGGTGTTTGATGACCGCAGAAAACTTATGATTGAAAAACTTTCATCAGTTGATGGCATTGAATGTATCGAACCAAAGGGTGCGTTTTACGTGTTTGTTAACGTTTCAAAACTTTTTGGTAAAACTTTTGAAGGCGTTAACATTGATGGCTCTTTAAGTTTTGCTGACTGTGCATTGAAACGTGGTGTTGCGCTTATCCCTGGTGTTGCTTTTGGTAACGACGAATGTATTAGACTTTCATACGCTATTTCAAAGGAAGATATAGAAGAAGGTCTTAACAGATTAATAAAATTTATAGCAGAATTAAAATAATTTCTTAACCTAAAAAACTTTTAAAAATATCCAACTATTTTTTAAAAACCTATTGTATTTTTTCAAAAAGTGTTATACAATATAACCAGAAAATATATCGGTAGGAGGATTATTTTTAATGAAAATTATATACGGACCAAAAGGTACAGGCAAGACAAAGGCAATTATTGATAGCGCGAATAACGTGCTTGAATCAGCAAAAGGACACGTAATATTTGTCACCGATACAGCAAGATATTCTTATGACCTAAACAACAAAATAAGATATTTAGACGTTAATGGTTTTGATATCGTTTGTGAAGGTGGTTTTAGGGGATTTATTAAGGGATTAGTTGCTGCAAATGGCGATAATGAATATATATATATCGACGGTATTTCAAGAATTACAGGCAAACCACTTGCCGAATTAGAAAAGATTTTTATCGCAATGGAAAAGTTGGAAGAACTTTATTCTGTTAAATTTGTTCTTACCTGCAGTTGCGCTAAAGAAGATTTACCTACTTTTATATTAAAGTACGTTGATTAACTTGATTTTTATATATAAAATGTTGTAAAATATAAGTCGGAATGTAAATTCCGACTTTTTATTTTATTTCTTGGAGATTTTATGAAATTTATTAGTACGCGTGGTGGTTCTCAAGTTGATTGTGCAGCAAAGGCAATTTCAAAAGGGTTGGCTGATGATGGCGGTCTTTTCGTGCCAGAATCTTTCCCAAAATTTTCACTTGATAATATTAAAGAATTGTGCGACTTATCTTATGCTGAACGTGCTTGTATGGTTTTGCATAAATATTTAGAAGAATATGATTACAACGAATTGTTATTGGCTTGCCAAAACAGTTATTCTAAATTTGAAGATGAAGATGCCGCACCGCTTGTAAAAATAGATGACGGAACGTTTATTATGGAATTATTCCACGGCCCAACACTCGCATTTAAGGACGTTGCGTTAACCTTGTTGCCATACCTTTTGAGAAAGGGTTGTGACATAAGTGGTATTAAGGAAGAAGTTTTAATTCTTGTTGCAACCAGTGGGGACACGGGTAAGGCTGCACTTGAAGGTTTTAAGGACGCAAAGGGTATCAAAGTTATGGTATTCTATCCAAGCGAAGGCGTTTCTGATATGCAAAAACTTCAAATGTGCACACAAGAAGGCGAAAACGTTAACGTAGTTGCAATCAAAGGCAATTTTGATGACTGTCAAACTGCAGTTAAGAATATCTTTACAAGTAAGGAAATCAATGCTGAACTTCTTAAAAACGGCGTCGTTCTATCAAGTGCAAACTCAATGAATTTTGGCAGACTTGCACCACAAATTACCTATTATTTTTCAGCGTATGCCGACCTTGTTTCATCTGGAGAGATTGAACTTGGCGATAAAATTAACTTTGTTGTTCCAACTGGCAACTTTGGTAATATTCTTGCTGGTTATTATGCAAAGCAAATGGGACTTCCTGTTGATAAACTTGTTTGTGCATCAAACTCAAACAACGTTTTAACCGAATTCTTTGCAAGTGGCACGTATGATGCTAATAGAGAATTCTTCAAAACTGTTTCTCCATCAATGGATATCTTGATTTCAAGCAATCTAGAAAGATTGATTTTTGAACTTTCAAATCGTGATACTTCTTTAACAAAAACACGTATGGAAGAATTGAAATCTCAAGGCAAATATACAATTTCAAACCAAGAAAAAGACCTTTTAGAAAAGGAATTTTTTGCAAACTTTACCGATGAAGAAGATTGTATTGAAACTATAGGCGACGTGTTTGATGAGTATGGTTATTTGCTTGATACACATACGGCTGTTGCTTATAACGTTGCAATGAGTTTTAAAGAGTTTACTAAAAACCAAAACTCAACGGTTATTCTTTCAACGGCAAGTCCATATAAGTTTGCACACGACGTTTTAAGTGCAATATCGGATAAAACGCCTGAAGATGCGTTTAAGTGTGCGAATTTGTTGTTTGAACAAACTGCAAACCCTATTCCAAAGCAAATTGCAGAACTTAAAACCAAAGAAAAAAGGTTTACACAAGTTATTGAAAAAAGCAAAACTGTTGATGCAGTTATGAGTTTTATTAAATAATTCAAGATTAATTAAAGTTAGGTATAATATAATGGAAGATAAGAAGATATTATTTAGCGCAATTCAACCAAGTGGCATTTTAACGATAGGCAACTACCTTGGTGCGTTAAGAAATTTTAGAAAATTACAATCAGATTACAACAGCGTTTTTTCTATTGCAGACTTGCACACTTTAACCGTTAAGCAAGACCCAGCAATTTTAAGAAAAAACACTTATGAACTTGCTGCGCTTTATCTTGCTTGTGGCATTGATGAAACACAATCAATTTTGTTTGCTCAATCACACGTGTCTGCTCACGCTGAACTTGCGTGGATTTTAAACACGATTTGTTATCCGGGCGAACTTTCAAGAATGACTCAATTCAAAGATAAAAGCCTTAAACACGAAGATAATATAAATATGGGACTTATGGACTATCCTGTTTTGATGGCAGCAGACATTTTGCTTTATCAAACTGAACTTGTTCCTATCGGGGCAGACCAAAAGCAACACCTTGAACTTGCAAGAGATTTGGCTATCCGTTTCAATAATAGATTTGGCGAAACATTTAAAGTTCCAGAGGGATATATCGGCAAGTCTTGTGCAAGGGTTATGAGTTTAAGTGAACCTGAAAGAAAGATGAGTAAGTCTGATGCTAACTTGAACGCATTTATTTCTATGGATGATGACCCTGATACAATAATAAGAAAGTTTAAGCGTGCTGTCACAGATAGTGATAATAAGATTGTTTATTCACCAGAAAAGCCTGGTATTAGCAACCTTTTATCAATTTATACAGCATTTACGAATATGTCTATTGAAGATGCTGAAAAGCAATTTGAAGGCAAAGGATATGGCGACTTTAAGATTGCCGTTGGAGAGGCCGTTGCAGAAGTTATTGAGCCTATTAGACAAGAAAAGAATAAGTTGCTTGCAGATAAGGCTTATCTTGATGACGTTTTGAAAAATGGTGCTGAACGTGCCGAAAGACTTGCTTATAGAACTCTTGGCAAGGTTTATAAAAAAGTAGGGCTACTCCCAAGAAAAAGGGGTTAAAATGTTTGGTTATATAAAAACTGATTTACCAAATATGTATGTTAAAGACACAGTCTTGTATCAAGCAATGTACTGTGGACTTTGTAAGGGTATAGGTAAAACTTGTGGGCAAAAAGCAAGGTTTGTGCTTAATTATGACCTTACGTTTTTATCCGTATTACTTCACAACTTGACAAACGTTGACGTTAAGGTGGAAAAAGAGCATTGCATCGTTCACCATATAAGGAAAAAACCGATTGCACAGGTCGATGAATTAACTGAAAGAATTGCTTATCTAAACGTTATTTTGGCATATTATAAACTAAATGATGACGTTATTGATAACGGCAAAGGCAAATTAAAGAGAAGTTTTTTCAAGAGCGCATATAAAAAAGCCAAGAAAAATGAGCCTGAAATTGATAAAATTGTTAAAAATCGCTATGATGAACTTCTTAAACTTGAAAAAGCAAAGTGCGATAGTATGGATATCGTTGCCGACCCTTTTGGCAATATGATGCAAGAAATTGTTGAAGTCATCTTAAAAGATATTTGCACTGAAGAAATTAAAGAACTTGCATATTATTTAGGTAAGTGGATATATTTAATAGATGCTTTAGATGATTTTGATAAAGATAAAAAGAAAAAAGATTTTAATGTTTTTATAAATTTATATCCTGCAATCGACACAAAAGACCAACTTTTATGTCAAGCAAAGCAAGATTTAATCATTGTTTTTGGTTCTATATTAAACAGAATTGCAGAACTTGCTGGAAAATTAAATTATAAGTTTAATCACGATTTAATCGATAACGTGTTATATAGGGGTTTGGTTGCACAAACTAAACGAATAATGGAGAAAGAAAAATGCAAAAATACTTCGAAATTTTAGGCGTTGACAAAAATGCCACACCAGAAGAACTTGAAAAGGCTTATTTGGAAAAGAAAGAAAAGTTATCAAAAGATAGATTTCTTGAAGGTGAAGCCGGTAATGAAGCCGCAAGACAGTTAACTATTCTTGAAACTGCTTATTATGAAATTAAATTAAATAAAAATAAAACTACAGTGGGTGAAAACGATATGTACGATTATAGTGAAGTTGAAACTTTAATTAAACAAGGCAATATTTCTCTTGCTCAAGCAAAACTTGATGACATTAACCAAAGAGATGCTGAATGGCATTATTTACAATCTGTAATTTTCTATAAAAAGAACTGGGTTAACGAAAGTAAAAAGCAATTAGAAATTGCATTGAACATAGAACCACACAACGAAAAGTATTCTACTGCATACGTTAGACTTAAAGAAAAAATCGAGTATAACGATAGGCAATTCAACAACAATGCATATGGTGCAAACTATCAAACTGCAGACAATCGCCAAATGGGTGGCACAGATACCAACGGTTGTGTTGATTACTGTTTAACTATGTGCTGTATGAACTTATTGTGCAATATGTGTTGTAGTTGCAGATAATGAAAAGTAAAGTTATATCATTATCAGCAATTTCTGCTGGATTTATTGCCATTGCACTTATTATAGGTGCATATTTTGAGATAACCGATTTATTTATGGTTGTTGTTGCATCGGTGTTTATATTACTTCCTTTATATTTTAAATCATATAAAGGAAGTTTTCTTGCTTTTTTGGCTGGTGGTGTGATTGCACTGTTATGTACTGGTTTTAATTTAGCATTAATTTTCCCTGCATACTTTACTTTTTTTGGCATTTATCCTATATTAAAGAATAAATTAATGGAAAAAAACGTTAAAATAGCCATCAGCACGCTTATCGGTTTAATTTGGTTTATTCTTGTTGCATACGGCTGTTATTTCTATTATACGCTTATTCTAAATGGCATTTTTGAAGGCTTGCCAGTTTGGTTAGAAAAGTATATCGTTTATGGGATAGGTTTGGTTGCGATAATCTTCTTTTTCATTTACGATAGATTTATATTTGTTGTAAAATTTTTTGTAGATAGATATTTAAGAAAAGTTATTAAATAGGTTATTAAATGGAAAAAAATCAAGAATTTGTTGGAATAGTTTCAGCAATGGGCTCTAATGGTGAAGGAATAATTAAACAAGATGGTAGGGTTGTTTTTGTTCCATTTACGCTTTTAGGGGAAAAAGTTAAATATAAAGTAATAAAAGTGACTTCAAAGTGCGTTTATGGTAAAGCACTTGAGATTTTAACGCCGTCTGAAATTCGTGTAAGACCAAAATGTTCGGTTTTTACAAAATGTGGTGGATGTCAATTACAACACGTTAAGTATGCGCAACAACTACTTATAAAACAAGAATCAATTAAAAAGACTTTTAAGTCTGTTGCTAATCTTGACGTTGATATTAATTCAACAATCTGTAGTGATAACGACTTTAGATATCGCAATAAACTTCAGTTGCCAGTTTGCCAAACCCAAAACGGAACAAGTATCGGCTTTTATGCTGAAAATTCACATAGGGTAATACCTATAACCGACTGTTTAATCAACGCAGTTTGGACAAAAGACATTATAACTGCCTTTACAAAATACATAAAAGAATTTTCAATATTAGGTTATGACGAATTTAATAATAGTGGGGAATTAAGGGAAATAACCGTTAAGGAAATTAAGGGAAACTTGCTTATAACGGCAGTTATTTTAAAAGACAATATTCGTGGACTTGATAGACTTGTTGAAATTATTAAAGAGTACGTTAAATATCCTTTTTCTCTATACATTAATATAAATAAGAAAGATACAAATGTTATTTATGGCGAAACGTTTAAATTAATTTACGGAAAGCCATACTATACAAGCGAAATGTTTGGCGTGAAATATAAAATCGGCGTTCAAAGTTTTATGCAAGTTAACGATTCGGTTTGTTCAAAATTATATTCAACAGTAAGAACGCTTATTGATGCTGATGAAAATACTGTGGTTTTTGATGCTTATAGTGGTGCAGGGCTTATGACTGCAATACTTGCAAAAAATGCTAAAAAGGCTATCGGTGTTGAAATTATCCCTGAAGCCGTTGATTGCGCCAACGATTTGGCAAAAATGAATAGTCTTGATGATAAGATAGAAAATCATTTGGGTAAATGTGAAGATATTTTGCCTAGTCTTATCGAAAAAGAAAAGAAAAACAACAATAAAGTTAGCGTTGTGTTAGACCCTCCTAGAAAAGGTTGCGACGTTAAGGTTATAAACGCTATCCTTAAAAGCGATATCGATAAAATTGTTTACGTATCTTGCAAACCATCAACGCTTGCAAGGGACGTTGGGCTTTTAATCGGTTCGTTAAAACAAGAAGGTAATGCTATCGTTAAAGCCGAAAACTACACACCAAAATACCAAATTACCTATGCTAGACCATTTGATATGTTTGCTCATACCAAACACGTTGAAACAGTTGTGTGTTTAGAAAGAACAAAATAGGTTGTTAGAGGCATTTATTTCTATGTTGATTAGTATTGAAAAAGAGAGTTTATCAAAACTCTCTTTTACTTTTTATTTAGTTGATGTTTTCTGTATGCTAAAGGTGACATATTTTCTTTTTGCTTGAAAACTAAACCAAAATAGTTTGCAGAAGAAAAACCTAAAAGTTCACTAATTTCGCCTATGCTTTTATTTGTTTTTTCCAAAAGTTCTTTTGCTTTTAGAATTCTTATACTTAAAAGGTACTCAATAGGCGAACATTTCATATATTTGTTAAAATTATAAATTAAAGAGCCTTTTGATATATAAAACATTTCCGAAATAGTTGCCAAATTCAAGTTTTCAGCATAATTTTCGTTAAAATATTCAATAACTTTAAGCATTTGTGGTGGAATAGACTTTTCCTTGCTTACGTTTGAAGAAAGAACTTCAAACGATAAGTTGTTGAATTGAAAGATTAAATAGGAAAACAATGCTTTTAAGATAGAATCAGAATATTTTTGCCTTTTATTTACTTGGCTCATTTGATTAAATATGTTTTCTAAAATACTGCTTTGTTCATTGTTTAATTTGATAACCGACAATGCTTTTTCATTTAAGACGTGCGTTTGAAAATCATCAAGATAATTTTCCGAAACGTTTATGTTGTATCTTTCAAAAGCCGTGCCTTCGGTCTTATGTAAAACGTGTGGTGGGATAATTATTAGTGCCGGTGCAGTAAGTCTATACAATGCGTTTGACAAGAAAAAAGTTCTATTTCCCTTTAGAAGAAAATAGATTTCGTAATGTGAGTGGGAATGAAGATTTATCATAGCCCATTCTTCGTTTCTTATAGATTTTTCAACTTCAATAAAATTCATAATTTTTTAACTATATATGTAATTTTTAACAATTTTAACATTTTTTATATAGAAAAGTCAACTAAAAAGTGTTATAATTGAAACAAATACTGGAGGTATGTTATGATTAAAGTATTACAATACGGTGAAGGCAACTTTTTAAGAACTTTCGTTGACTATTATTTTGACGAATTAAACGTTGAAGGTGGGGATTACGGTGTTAATATCGTTAAGCCTATTACTTTCGGCACACTTGAAAGATTTGAAAAACAAAACAATAAATATCACGTTATTTTACGTGGTAGTGTAAACGGCAAAGCGGTTGAAACTGTTAAAAAGATTAACGTTTTACAAAACGTTATTGACCCATTTGCAAACTATGATAAATATATTGCACTTGCAAAAGATGCAGAACTTAAGATTATCGTTTCAAACACAACTGAAGCAGGTATCTGTTTTAATGCAAACGACAAGTTTGATGGTTTTGAAAATATCACTTATCCAGCAAAATTGACAAAGTTCTTGTTTGAAAGATTTTCTGCTGGTCTTGACGGGGTTTATTTAATGCCTGTTGAATTGATTGACAACAATGCAGACCAACTTAAAATTTGCGTTGATAAATATATTGAACTTTGGAATTTGCCACAAGAGTTCAAGGCTTGGAACGATGCAAACAACTTCTACTGCAACACGCTTGTTGACAGAATCGTTTCTGGTTATCCAAAGACTCCAGAAGACGTTCAATACATTAAAAAACTTCTTGGCGAAAAAGATGAACTCGTTTCTATCGGCGAACCATTTGGTTTGTGGGCAGTTGAAAAGAAAGGTGATATCGCTAAATATATCAAAGAAGGAACACACGGAATTGACGTTGTTCTTACAACCGATATCAACTACTATAAAAAGAGAAAGGTTAGAGTTCTTAACGGAAGCCATACAAATATTGTTCCTGTTGGCTTGCTTAACGGCGCTATCACAGTTTATGACTGTATGACAAACGATAAGTTAAAGAACTTCTTAAACGAAACACTTGAAAAGGAAATTATCCCATTTGTTTCAGATGATATTAAGGCTACAACAGAATTCGCAGACAGCGTGACTGATAGGTTTATGAACCCATATCTTAACCACCAATTAACAAGTATTGCACTCAACAGCATTTCAAAGTGGAGAGCAAGAAACTTGCCAAGTTTTAAAGATTATTACAATAGACACGGCGTAATTGCTGAAAATCTTACATATGGTTTTGCTTGCTTGATGAAGATTTACAGTGGAATTAAGGCTGACGGGGATAAATTTGTTTACGACTTACCAGAAAGACAAATTCAAATTCAAGACGATTTACCATACCTTGAATATTTTGCTAATGGTGGCAGTGTAAAAGACTTTATGAAAGACACGAACGTTTGGGGCGAAGACCTTACTGAATACAAAGGTTTCTACGAAAAAGTAGAGGAAATTATTAAAAGTTTATGAAAAATAGAGTAATTATTAATGAAAAGGATAACGTTGCAGTTTATTTAGTTGAAACTGATGGTATCCCTGCTGGACATAAAGTTGCACTTTGCGATATTAAAAAGGGCGAATTTGTTATCAAATATGGTCAAATTATAGGTAGAGCAACTCAAGACATCAAGAAGGGTGAGTGGGTGCACTCACACAACGTAAAATCACATCTTGATGAAAAGATGGAATATTCTTATGATTTTAAGGCTTATAAACCACAAATCAAGGAAGGCACGTTTTTAGGTTATAAACGTAAGAATGGCCGTGCTGGTATTCGCAACGAAATTTATATTATTCCAACAGTTGGTTGCGTTAATAACGTATGTATGAGAGTTGAAAAACTTTGTCAAAAATACGTTCAAGGTAGCATCGATGGTATCTTTTCGCTTACTCATCAATTCGGTTGTTCACAATTAGGCGATGATAACGAAAATATTAAGAAATTGTTGTGCGCAACGGCACTTAACCCAAATGCAAGTTTTGTTTTATTCGTTGGTTTGGGTTGTGAAAACAATGGCCTTGATGGTATTAAGGAATATTTAAAACCTTATAATAGAGATAACATTGCTTTCTTTAACTGTCAAGAAGTTGAAGACGACGTTGCTTATGCTGTTGAAATCATAAAAGAATTTGCTGATAAGGCAAAAGACTTTAAACGTGAAGAAGTTTCTCTAAACGAACTTTGTATCGGTCTTAAATGCGGTGGCTCTGACGGATATTCTGGTTTAACTGCAAACCCATTAGTTGGTAAAGTGACCGATAAGTTCGTGTCATTAGGTGCAAGCGCAATCTTGACCGAAGTTCCAGAAATGTTCGGCGCAGAACAACTTCTTATGAATAAGTGTAAGAGCCAAGAAGTTTTTGAAAACTATAAGAAAATGATAGAAGACTTTAAGGCTTTCTATACCGACAATGGTTTCCCTGTTTATGAGAACCCAAGCCCAGGCAATAAAAAGGGTGGTATCACAACTTTGGAAGAAAAATCTTTGGGTTGTGTTGAAAAAGCAGGTAGTACGGAAATTGTTGACGTTCTTGATTATGGCGAACTTGTTAAAGAAACAGGCGTTTCAACCTTAAATGCACCGGGTAATGACTTGATTGCATCAACTGCACTCGCTGCAAGTGGTTGTCAAATCGTTCTTTTCACAACTGGCAGGGGAACACCATTTTCAACCTTTGTTCCAACAATGAAGATTGCAACTAACGATTATTTGTCTAGCCATAAAAATAATTGGATAGACTTCAATGCATTTTCTATGGATGATGAAGGATTGTTCAACTTGATAATGGCAACAGTAAACGGCGAATATGCTTGCAAAAATGAAGACATAAGAGAAATTGCTTTCTATAAAAAAGGAGTGACACTATGAGTTATATAAAAGATAATTTTTTATTAACAAACAAAACGGCTGAAAAATTGTATTTTGATTATGCAAAAAATATGCCTATTTTTGACTATCACTGCCATTTACCAGAAAAACAAATACTTGAAAACAAAACTTTTAACGACGTGTTTGAAATCTGGCTTGCAGGTGACCACTACAAATGGCGTTTAATGCGTAATTATGGTATTGATGAAGAATATATAACAGGCAAAAACACAACAAATAAGGAAAAGTTTGTGACATATTGTAAAGTTTTGGGAACTGCTTTTGGCAATCCACTTTATCACTGGTCACAAGTTGAATTAAAAGAATTTTTCAACTGTGAAATTGAAATTAATGAAGACAATGCACTTCTTATTTGGGACTGGTGTAATGAATATATTCGTATCAACAATATAACACCACAAAAACTTATTGAACAATCAAACGTGACACATTTGTTCACAACAAACGAAATCTTTGATGACCTTTCAACTTTCGTTGAAATAGCAAAGAAAGACTATAAGTTTAAGGTTATTCCTGCTTTCCGTGCTGACAAGATTATGAATATTGAAGCCGAAAAGTATAACGAATTCGTTGATAAATTGGGCGATGTTAAGGATTTAACAGCACTTGAAGAAAAGATTGAAAGTCGTTTGCAAGAATTTATTAAGGTTGGCACAACTGCTGCAGACGTTGCACTTCAAAACGTTTATCCTGTTGCTGAAAAAGGACAAGCAGAAGAAGTGTTTATTAAGCGCAGAAAAGGCGAAAACGTAAACGAAAAAGAAAGCGAAATCTTTAAGGGCTATTTAACTTATTTCCTTTTCAAACTTTATGCTAAATATAACATTGCAACCGAATTGCACGTTGGCGCAATGAGAAATAACAATACTCAAATGCTCAACAAGTTAGGTTTGGATACTGGTTATGATAGCATTGCTGAAGATAACAGCATTAAGTATATGTCAAGACTTTTTGATAGACTTAACGTTGAAAATTCATTGCCAAAAACTATTGTATTTAACTTAAATCCAAAGATGAACACTGAAATTATGACACTTGTTGGTTGTTTCCAAAGCAGTGAAGCAAAGGGCAAAATTCAATATGGTCCAGCTTGGTGGTTCTTGGATAATAAAGTTGGTATGGAAAAGCATCTTGAAGATTTAACTGCAACTGGTCACATAGCGACTTTCGTTGGCATGTTAACGGATAGTAGGTCACTTTTATCATATCCACGTCACCACTATTTTAGAAGAATACTCTGCAACTATTTGGGTGGTATGATGGAAAGAAGTGAAATGACAAACGATGAAAAGTTGGTTGGCAAAGTAATTGAAGATATTTGCTATAACAATTCTATTGAATATTTAGGAATTAAAAAATAAAAAGGAGAAAATAAAATGGTAAAAAAGATACCTGTAGTTGTTATTAAGGAAATTAGCGAAGTAGATAAAATTTTACCAGCACTTAAAAATGACGGCATTGATTATGCTGAAATTACCTTTAGAACGGCTTGTGCTGAAGAAGCAATTAAATATGCTGCAAAGAATTATCCAGATATGATAATCGGTGCTGGCACAGTTATCAATGCTGAACAATGCTTAAAGGCAATCAATGCTGGCGCAACCTTTATCGTTTCACCAGGTCTTTCTGTTGAAGTTGCAAAGATTTGTAAAGAAAAAGGTTTGCCATATTACCCAGGTTGCGTGACACCAACTGAAATTATGCAAGCGTTAGAATTAGGGATTGACGTTGTTAAGTTCTTCCCAGCGAACGTTTACGGTGGCTTAAAGGCAATGAAAGCATTGTCAGCACCATTCCCACAAATCAAGTTTATTCCAACTGGTGGGGTTGATAATTCAAATATTGATGAATTTATTGCTTGGGAAAAAATATATGCAATCGGTGGTAGTTTCTTTGTGAAAGACGCGCTTGCAAAAATGGAGGATAAATAAATGAAAAAAGTTGTTACTTTCGGCGAGTTAATGTTAAGACTTGCCCCAGAAAACTATTTAAGATTTGTTCAAAGCGAAAAATATGAAGCCACTTTTGGTGGTGCAGAAGCAAACGTTGCTGTAAGCTTAGCAAATTATGGTGTTGACGTTGCTTTTGTAAGTAAACTTCCAACACACGAAATCGGTCAAAGCGCTGTTAACTCTTTAAGAAAGTTTGGCGTTGACACGTCTAAGGTTGTTCGTGGTGGCGAAAGAGTTGGTATTTATTACTGCGAAAAGGGTGCAAGCCAAAGACCAAGTAAAGTTGTTTATGACAGAGCGTATAGTGCAATTGCTATGGCTGATAAAAACGATTTTGACTGGGATAAAATTTTTGACGGCGTTGAATGGTTCCACTTTACTGGTATTACACCAGCATTAAGCGATAGTATGGCTGAAATTTGTGTTCTTGCTTGCCAAAAAGCAAAAGAAAAGAACATAACAATTTCTTGTGACCTTAACTTTAGAAAGAAACTTTGGTCTAAAGAAAAGGCTGGCAAAGTTATGGCTGAACTTTGTGGCTATATCGATTACTGCATCGCAAACGAAGAAGACGCAAAAGACGTGTTCGGTATCGAAGCAGATAACACCGATATTTATGGCGGTAAATTAAATAGAGAAGGTTATATCTCTGTTGCTAAAAAATTGACTGATAGATTTGGCTTTAAGGGTGTTGCAATCACTTTAAGAGAAAGCAAGTCTGCAAATGACAATGACTGGTCTGGTATGCTTTATACAAACGGCGAAGCATATTTCTCAAAGAAATATTCAATGCACATTGTTGACCGTGTTGGCGGTGGCGATAGCTTTGGTGGTGGCTTGATTTATTCATTAGTAAATGGCTTTGCACCACAACAAACAATCGAATTTGCTGTTGCAGCAAGTTGCTTGAAGCACTCAATTGAAGGCGACTACAATATGGTTTCAGTTGCTGAAGTTATGAACCTTGCTGGTGGCGATGCAAGTGGTAGAGTTCAAAGATAAGATTTCTTGTTTTAGTTATAAAACTTAATAATCTGTAATATGTATATAATAAAAGTTATCAACATTATGCGACACATAACCATTAATTTTGTTGATAACTTTATTATTTTAGCATAGTTATTAACATTTTTTAGGGTTTTATGATTATTATTAAAAAAAGAAATTTAATTATTGCAAGTGTGCTTATTTTAGTTTTTTTAACGTCAATTTTATGCTTTAGGGCTATTAAGATTAATCCAGTTGGGCAAGCAGGCGTAAACAAAATTAGAATAGTTTTGGACGCTGGACACGGTGGTATTGACGGTGGTGTTTCGGGCGTTAGGTCTGGTGTAAAGGAAAGTGAACTCAACCTAAAAGTTGTTAAAAAACTTGAAAAATATCTAATTGATGCTGGTATGGTTGTATATCTAACAAGAAATTCAGAAGCAGGACTTTATGGTGTTGCAAACAGTAGCCTTAAGCGAAAAGATATGGAAAATCGCAAAAAGATTATTGAAAAAGTCAAGCCAAATTTGGTAATCAGTATTCATATGAATAATTATTCTGTTTCAACAAGACGTGGTGCGCAAGTTTTTTATAACAGTCAAAACGAAAAAAGTAAATTGCTTGCACAATCTGTTCAAGATAGCTTTAATGCAATGGAAGAAGCCACAAGAACTTGTTCTGCACTTGCTGGAGATTATTATATAATTCAATGCACAAAATATCCGTCGATAATTGCTGAATGTGGCTTTTTATCAAATCCAGAAGAAGAAGCACTTTTACTCACCGATAATTATCAAGAAAGCCTTGCTTATAACATATTTAAGGGGATATCAAGTTATCTTGCACAAACAACATTTATTTATCAAAAATAAAATTTTTAATATTTTATATTAAATTTTTTGCCCGACAATAAATAATCGGGCTTTTTTATTGTGTTTTTGATTAAAATATTGTATAATAAAGATAAGTTATAGTAGGGGTATTATTGCGTGTTTAAGTTAGGGGACGTTATGGATTGCCAAAAGGCAAAAAACTTAAATCCTATAGTGCTTGCTTTTATCGGTGATGCCGTGTATTCCTTGTTTGTAAGGGAAAGGTTAACTTTTCAGTCAGATTTTAAAACGGGCGAATTAAACATTTTGGCAACGGCGCAAGTAAACGCAGGTGCACAGTCAAGTTTCTTAAAAGAAATTTTAGGACTTTTAAATGAAGACGAAGTATCCATTTTTAAGCGTGCAAGAAATGCCAAAAAAGGAACAAGGGCAAAACACGCAAGTGTTGCCGATTATAACACGGCAACGGGGTTTGAAGCAGTTTTAGGTTACTTATATCTTATAGGTGATTTAGATAGATTGAATTTTTTATTAAATAAAGGAAACAAAGATGAAGGTTGAAGGAAGAAATGCCGTTTATGAATTACTTAAAACGGACAAAGAAATAGACAAGATTTTAGTAAAGAAAGACTTAAAAGATGATGCAAGCAAAAGATTAATCAACATTATTCGTTCGCATAAGATTAAAATTCAAATGGTTGATACATACGTTATAGATAAGGAAAGCGACAGTAAACGCAATCAAGGTTTTATTGCATACGTTTCTGACTATAAGTATTTTGATATCGATGATATTATAAACGATTGCACCGAAGAAAACTCTTTGGTTGTTATTCTTAATGAAATACTTGACCCACATAATTTGGGCAGTATCATAAGAGTTTTAGAGTGCGCAGGCGCAAACGGACTTATTATCGGCAAAGACAGAAGTGCATCTGTTAATGACACGGTTATGCGTATTTCTGCTGGGGCATTGAACCACGTTAAAGTTGCAAAAGTTGTCAATATTAATACAGCAATAGACACTTTGAAAGATAACGGCTTTTGGGTTTATGGTGCAGAAGTTGGTGGCCAAAGCATTTATAAAGCCAACCTTACGGGAAAGATTTGCCTTGTTATCGGTGGGGAAGATAGTGGTGTTAAGCGCTTGACAAAGGAAAAGTGTGACGGTATCGTTTCACTTCCTATGCACGGCAAAGTTAATTCGTTAAATGCATCTGTTGCTTGTGGTATTGCCGTTTACGAAGTTTTAAGACAAAGAACGGAAAAGGGAAATGAATAATACAGAATTAAAGAATATGTCTGATGAAGAACTTGTTCTTTTGGCACAAGTTAAAAACGAAATTGCAATAGATGAGTTGTTTAATAGATATAAATACATTGCTTCAGCAGTTGCTCACTCATATTTTCTAAATGGTGGCGATTCTGAAGATTTATTGCAAGAAGGTTTGTTTGCTGTCTTTAAGGCAATAACAACCTTTAACACAAAATATAATTTTAAGGCTTACGTCTATAAGTGTGTTAAAAATAGAATTTTAACAGTTATCACAAGTTCTAATAGATATAAGAACCAACCATTAAACAATTATATTTCATTGTCTGGCACTTTTGATAGCGACATTGAAAAAAATGAAATAATAGTTGATAGTGAGTTCGGTCCAGAAGAAACTTATATAAATACTGAATCTGAAAAAGAACTTAAGGATATAATCAATAACTGTTTGAGCAGTTATGAGCACAAAATTTTATTTTATTACTTGAAAGGTTATTCTTATAGAGAAATAAGTGAAAAATTAGATAAAAAAGAAAAATCAATTGATAACGCAATTCAAAGGATAAGAAAGAAGATTTTGCTTTCATTAACCACAAAAAAGTCGTATTAAAGGAGAAAAATGGCATATTTAGCATTATATAGAAAATATAGACCAAGCACTTTTGACGGACTTATAGGACAAGAACATATTGTAAAGACCTTGATAAATCAAATACAAAACGATAGATTAGGGCACGCATATTTGTTTACGGGCACACGTGGAACAGGTAAGACTTCTGCTGCCAAAATTTTTGCAAAAGCAATCAACTGTCTTAATCCAAAAAACGGTTCACCTTGTGGTGAGTGTGAGTGCTGTAAGGCTATATCAAACCCTTCAAATATAGACGTTATTGAAATTGACGCAGCATCAAACAATGGTGTTAATGAAATAAGAGATTTAAGAGAAAAAGTTCAATATCCACCTGTTTCTTGTAAATATAAGGTGTATATCGTTGATGAAGTGCATATGCTTACTGGTGCTGCTTTTAATGCTTTACTTAAAACCTTAGAAGAACCGCCAAAACACGCTGTTTTCATTTTGGCAACGACTGAAGTTCATAAAATCCCAGCAACAATTTTATCACGTTGTATGAGATTTGACTTTAGACTTATTTCAAATGAAAAGATTGCAAGTTTGATTGCAAATATTTATCGTGAACAAGGCAAGGCTTTTGAAGATGAAGCCGTTATGGCGATAGCAAAAGCAGGTGAAGGAAGTATTCGTGATGCACTTTCTATTGCAGACATTGCTTTATCATATAACAATGATAAGTTAACTTATAGTGACGTGATGGAGATTTTAGGCTCATCAAATAACGAATTGTTAATCGATTTTATTAAAGATATTATTGCTTGCGATTCTGGTGCGGTGCTTTCAACCATTAATAATCTTTGTGGTTTAGGCAAAGGCGTTGGCGTTTTAATTAAAGATATCACGGCGATAATAAGGGATTTAATCATAATTAAAACTTGCCAAGATGCAAACTCAATTTTATCATTACCTAAAGATAAATTTGACCTGTTGCAATCGATTGCACTTGATACAAACGAACAAAGGTTAATAAGGATTTTAGAGATATTTTCACAAACTGAAAGTTCCTTAAAATATACAAATCATCCAAGAGTTGTGTTTGAAACGGCATCAATTAAGGCTTGTAAGCCAGACACAGATTATAATATTGATGCAATTTTGGCAAGGATGAAAGATTTGGAAGGCAAATTAGAAAATGGTGTAAAAATTCAAGTTGAAAAAACTAAAACAGTTGCACCAGTTAAAGAGCCAACATCAATTAAAGAAGAAAAGGTTGAAGAACAAGTTTCAAGCGAAAATTCAATAAAGAAACAGTTTGTTTCAGAAGTTTCTGTTGAAGAATTAAAAGGTAAACTTTTGACAAATCTAAGAAAAATGGGTAGCGAAATGCTTTGGAACGTTGTTCAATCTGTTCAACTTAACGTTGTTGGAAACGTCCTAACTATTGTCACAAAGAATTCAAGCGATAATGAACTTTTGGACAAAATGACAAGCAAAGAAAGAATAGAAGATGCTTTAAGCGAGTTCTTGCCGTTTGAATTGCAAATTCAACAATCTTCAAATGAAAAGAAACTTGATGAATTAGAACAGGCTGTTGAACGTGTTAAGAGTGTTTTCGGCGATGATATTGTAATTATAAAATAAAAATTATTATAGGAGATAAAATTATGTATAAAGGTGGTTTTGGTGGCTTTGGCGGTGGCTTCGGTGGAGGCAATCAAATGCAAAATCTTATGCGTCAAGCCCAAAAAATGCAAGAAGAAATGCAAAAGGCACAAAGTGAACTTGAAGAAACAGAAGTTGAAGGAAGTGCTGGTGGCGGTTTAGTTTCAGTTTCTATGACTGCAAAAAAGGTTGTCACATCTATTTCTATTAAGCCTGATGCCGTTGATACTGACGACTTAACTATGCTTGAAGACCTTTTGATTGCAGCACTTAACGATGCTTACGATAAGGCTGATGAAGTTTACGAAGAAAAAATGGGTGCTTTTGGCGCTTTAGGTCTATAAAATGAAAGTTTATATAGAACCGATAGGAAAACTTATAAATGAGTTTTCAAAATTGCCGGGGGTTGGAGCAAAAACTGCGCAAAGATTTGCTTATAAAGTTGTCAATATGACAAATGATGAAGCAAAAACCTTTGCAGATGCAATAATTAACGTTAAGAAAAACGTGCATTATTGCTCTATTTGTGGCAACTTCTCTGAAGGCGATATCTGTGATATTTGCAAGACACGTTCAGCAACAAACATTTGCGTTGTTAAAGAGCCAAAAGACGTTATTGCCATTGAAAAACTAAACGAATTTAATGGTGTGTATCACGTTTTGCACGGCACAATTTCGCCACTTGATGGAATAGGTCCTAATGATATTCATATTAAAGAACTTCTTGCTCGCATTGCAAAAGGTGGGGTTGAAGAAGTTATTATGGCAACTAATCCTGACGTGGAAGGCGAAGCAACTGCAATGTATATTTCTGGCTTGTTAAAACCTATGGGTATTAAGGTTTCCCGTTTAGCACATGGTATTCCTATAGGCACAGACCTTGAATATGCTGATGAAATTAGTTTGGCTAGAGCATTTGTCGATAGAAAAGAATTGTAGGAGAAAAAATGAACATTTCAGTTTTAGGCTGTGGTAGATGGGGCTCTTTTATCGGCTGGTATCTTGTTAATAATAACCATAAAGTTATTCAATGGGGTACGGAAGGTAATTATTCTTTTGACGTCCTAAAAAACACAGGTAGAAATGAATACGTTGAACTTGATAGTAGAATTATTTTGTCTTCTGACCTAAAATTTGCTATTGAAAGCAGTGAAATTATTATAATTTCTATTAGTGCGCAATCATTGCGTTCATTTATGAAACGTATTACAGAATTTAATGTTTGTGATAAAAAGTTTATACTCTGTATGAAGGGTATAGAAGTTGAAACAGGCAAAAGACTTTCTGAAGTTGTTATAGAAAGTGGGATTGATGAAAATAACGTTGCTGTTTGGATTGGACCGGGGCATATTCAAGCCTTTACAAAAGGTTTGCCAAACTGTATGGTTATTGATTCTAAAAACAAGCAACTTGTTAAATATTTAGCCGATAATTTGCGTGGCGATTTAATACGTTTTTATTATGGCGACGATATAATAGGCAGTGAAATCGGTGCTGCAGCAAAAAACGTTATGGGTATTGCTGCTGGTATGCTTGATGGCGGTGGATATGCCACCTTAAAAGGTCCTTTAATGGCACGTGGTGCAAGGGAAGTTGCAAGGCTTATAAAAGCACTAGGTGGTAATGAAATCTCTGCTTATGGGCTTTGCCATTTGGGCGATTATGAAACGACCTTGTTTTCCGAATATTCAAACAACAGAAAGTTTGGTGAAATGTACGTTAAAGGAGAGCCTTTTACAAAACTTGCTGAAGGTGTAAGCACGGCAAAGGCAATGCGTGACCTTGGTATAAAATATAACGTGGATTTGCCTATAACAAACGCAGTATATAACATTATATATAATAAAAAAGACCCTATGAAAGAGTTTTTGAACTTGTTTTCAAGGAGTACTAGAAAAGAATTTTAGGTTAATATTGAAATTAGAAAAAGACCGCATATGTGCGTCACTCATAGGGATTTAAATTATGCAATTTAGAAAACTCGACTTTTTTAAGTCGAGTTTTCTTTTATCCACGAAAAACTACTTGATAAAATTCTTTATTAGTGCTATAATAATTATGCCAAATCAATTTCATAACAAGCAAAAGTAGGGATATTTTCTTTTTTAGAGATATATTTATACTTATTTTAAGCATACTAAAAATCAATGAATTTGATAAAATGCAAATTCCATCAGGTTTTTAGTATGGTTATCCTTACTTGCTTGAAATTGGTTTGGCGACTATCGGAGTTTGCGTTTTTGTGCGTTTA
>JAZQYW010000025.1:0-39141 GCA_045633745.1 Christensenellaceae bacterium | reverse complement strand
ACCTTTAGGACCTAAAACCTTACCGATACGACCAACTAAGCCCATCATATCAGGTGTTGTGATAATTACGTCATAATCAAACCAGTTTTCTGTTTGAATTTTTTGAACCATTTCTTCTGCGCCAACAAAGTCTGCGCCTGCAGCTTTTGCTTGGTCAGCCTTTTCGCCTTTTGCAAGAACCAAAACCTTAACATTTTTACCAGTTCCGTTAGGAAGAACTAAAACGCCTCTAACTTGTTGGTCTGCTTGTTTTGGGTCAACGCCTAAACGAACGTGAAGTTCAACTGTTTCATCAAACTTTGCTTTAGCAGTGTCTAAAACGATGTTGATTGCTTCGTTAACTTCATAAAGTTTTGTTGCTTCGATAGTTTTTACACTATCAATATATTTTTTTCCGTGTTTCATTTAATTTACCTCCCGTGGTACACTCGGGCAAAAAGCCCTCCCACTTCTATGTTCTTAATCTATTACTTCAACGCCCATACTTCTTGCAGTGCCTTTAATCATACTGATAGCACTTTCCAAAGTGTTTGCGTTAAGGTCTGGCATCTTGAGTTTTGCGATTTCTTCAACTTTTGCCATTGTAATTTTTGCAACCTTATTTTTATTTGGGGCTGCACTTGCACTTTCGATTCCACAAGCCTTCTTAATAAGAACTGGTGCTGGTGGAGTCTTCAAGATAAATGTGAATGAACGGTCTTGATAAATTGTCATTACAACAGGAATTATAAGGCCCGCTTGGTCTTGAGTTTTTGCATTGAATTCCTTTGTAAAACCAGGAATATTGATGCCGTGAGGACCTAAAGTTGAACCAACCGGTGGACCAGGTGTTGCCTTGCCCGCAGGAAGTTGTAGTTTAACGATTGCCGTCACTTTCTTTGCCATAATTGTTTCCTCCATTTGGTGGTACTGCCGTTGCGCCAGTGTGATAAAATTTAACGCAACTCCCACTTTATAACAACGGCGTTTTGCCGATTGTTTCGTTTTTTAATTTTTCTATATATTATATATAATGTTTATTAGTTGTTTTCGCTGACGTTAATTTTCTTAACTTGAACAAAGTTCAATTCAACGTCTGTCTTTCTGCCAAACATTTCAACGTTAACCATAACCTTTTGTGCCCCGTCAATAATGTTTGTCACAACACCAGTAAATGATTCAAGCGCACCTGAAACGATTTGAACTGTATCGCCAACGTTAAAGTCGATTTCAACAGCAACTTCTTCTAATCCCATTCTTGCAACTTCTTCATCTGTTAAAGGAAGTGGTCTACCTTGTGGGCCAACGAAACCTGTCACCCCTCTAGTATTAGTCACCAAATACCAAATATCGTTAGAATAAATCATTTTCAAGAAAACGTAGCAAGGGAATTTCTTTCTTTCAACGATTTTCTTCTTGCCGTTTGCCTTTTCTTCTAAAGTTTCTTCGGTTGGAATCTTGATTTCAAAAATGTTTTCTTGCAAGTTGTTGTTTTCAATAAGTTTTTCAAGACTATCTTTAACCATAGCCTCATAACTAGAATAAGTATGGATTACATACCATCTTGCTTGTTCTGCCATTATAATAACTCCTTTATGGTGTAATAAGTCCTAACAAACTAGATAGACCCATGTCAAATGCAAAAATTACAACCATAAAAACAAGAACCACTGCCAAAACAATGCCTGTTTGCTTAACAACCTCAACAAAAGTAGGCCAACTTACTTTTTTCAATTCTGAAAAAACGTCCTTAGCCTTTGCGCCAAATCTCTTAAAGAAACCTGGCTTTTTATTTTTCTTCTTTTCTTTCTTTACGTCGTTTTGCTTTTTGGTTTCTTGTGTACCAACAAAATCACCAGTAGCAACGGTTTTGTCTTTTTTCATGACTTCTGCCCCTTATTTTTTACCTTTAAAAAGGCTAAATAAACAAAGTTAAATTACTTTGCTTCTTTGTGAGTGGTATGCTTTTTGCAGAATTTGCAATATTTTTGCATTTCCAATCTTTCAGTATCGTTCTTTTTGTTTTTAAAAGTATCATAATTTCTCTCTTTACACTCTGTGCAAGCGAGAGTTATCTTTTGTCTTGCGCCTTTTGCTGCCATAATGCACCTTCCGAACATCAAAAAATTAACACCCCGAAACGAGATGCTAATTGATTATACTAGAAATATAAATATATGTCAAGTTTTTTTATGGTTTTTTGCAACTTTTTTAATATTTTTTATGCTTTTTTGTTCAATTTCCTATATTTTGCTAACGTTTTTAATTTAACCACAACATATAGACTTGTCGCAACCAGAAACTCAAAGATTTTCGCCCAGTTTTGAGTAAATATTTGCACTTTCTATAACCTTTTCCAGCCGTTGTTGGTCAAGCGACGCAATCTTTTTCCCGTTTTCATAAACTAGCACTTCGTTTACCGCACGATTATCCAAAAGGCAAATGAGTTTTTTAACGTTTATATCCTTATCGACGGCAATTCGCCGAACTATCATACCCCTTTGCAAGTTGTCCTTTGACAAAACTGAAAAGATTTTAACGTATTTATTTTCCCGCTCCCTACTAAAAGTGCCAAAACTAACGAATAGAGAGAAGAATAAAAGCGAAAAGTTCAAAAGCCCCTTTATTGCACCAAAAACAAACAAGCCCAGTAAAAACAAGGCAAATGCTCCACCCAAAACTTTGTTTATGGCGAACGATTTATCATAGCCGAACTTATCTGCCAAAAAACAGAAGATTATTCGCCCGCCATCTAGTGGAAAAATAGGCAAAAGGTTGATTAACGCCATAGATAAGTTTGCACTTACGATTATGTCAGAATAGGCATAAAATTCAGGGTATATCCACCAAATTGCCACGAAAAACAGACTGACGGCAATATTAATAATCGGCCCAGCAAGTGCAATCTTTATTTCGTCGATAAACTTAAGGCCTTCGGTATTACCGGCGACAACAGCACCAAAGGGCATAAGCGTGATTTTGTTTAGCCTATACCCTAAATTAGATGCGACGAATGAATGCCCCATTTCGTGAATAATTGCCGTCACAGTGCAAATTACAAATATAAATATTTGTCCTGTTATCGCATAATAAAACCCCAAAAGGTAAAAAAGTGGGTGTATAGATAAATTTATTCTGCCCATACCACCATGTCGTTTTCAATTTGATAGTTTTTGATTATTTGGTCGCCACTCATAAAGCACATTGTCGCACCATCAGGTTCTAAATAGCCAACAGGAACTTTTGCCTTTACGCTATCCCCAGTTTTAACGTAAACACGTTCAATGCCAGAAATTATGCTTTTGAAGTTTTGGCTATGGGTAATTTCTAAAGTGTATTTATTGTCTGCCCCCTTTTCAACGCTTGTTGCAACGCCGTCGCAAGCAGAATAAACACTTCCTTCGCCAGCAAAAGTAATCACGCCTTTTTCAACGGTTAGATTGTGGTTGTCGCCCATAGAAATAACTGGCGTAAAGTCATCAAAATCCCTACTGTCCACGCTTGCACTTTCCACACCGAACACACTGCGCAAAAAGACGTTGATGCCACTATCTGCATAAACGGCGTTTGTCAAGAAAATGGTTGCGATTAGTACGCCTATGATTATGAGTTGAACACCCACGATATTGACTTTGATTTTTCTTCTTTTTGGTTTTGCCGAATACACGGTTGCCGTGCTTTCAACTTGTTCGATTTGCTCATTAACTTGTTCAACTTGCAAAACTTCTTCCGTCTGTTCGGTTTGAGTTAAAACAGGTTGTTCAACACTATCTTCTTGATTAATCTTGTTAAGCAACTGCTGTTTAATCTGCTCATCGTTAACCTTTTTTCTGCGAATAAATCTTTTTCTTTTTGGCTTAACGCTACTTATATTGCAAGTGCTAACGGGAATTTCAAGCATTGATGCGTATTGTAATTTTTCGTTCATAACATTTCTCCTGTTGGTTTGATTTGTCTTTTGTAAAAATATATGAACGAAAAAATGGCTATATGACAAAAATACCACGGAGTTAAAAGCCCCGTGGTATAATTTTTATTCTTTTTTGTCGGTTTGTAAACTAGTTAAACAACTTGTTTATCAAAGTGTAGCCATCTTCTACGTAATTGCCAGTATTTTTAGCATTTTCTTCATCGTAAGCATTAACGCCCCTAACTTCCTTGGTACTATCGTAAACAAGGTATGGCACTGGGTCAGAACAGTGTGTCATAATAGAAAGTGGCGTTGGGTGGTCTGGTGCAATTAAAATTCTAAAGTCTTCGCCCATTTCTTTTAGGCCGTCAACTATTGTCTTAACCACGCCGTCGATTTGTTCGATTGAATAAATCTTATTCTTGGTGTCGCCGTGGTGCCCACACTCATCTGGTGCTTCCATATGTAAATAGATAAAGTCTAAATCTTTCAAGTTGTCAAGACACGCCTTTGCTTTGCCAGCAAAGTTGGTGTCAAAATTACCCGTTGCACCTTCCACTTCAATAACACGCATACCTGCAAGTTTACCTATGCCTTTAAGAAGGTCAACTGCCGATATAATTCCACCTTTTATGCCGAACTTTTCATAGTAGTTTTGTAAGTTTGGCTTTGTGCCGTCCCCCCAAAACCACAAAGAGTTGGCTGGATTTTTGCCGTTTGCAATGCGTTTTTTGTTCACTGGGTGGTCCTTAAGCAAAAGGTAAGACTTTTTCATTATTTCTAAAAGTTCCTTTCCCCCTTCGCTTGTTGGCAAATGTGTTTTAACAGGCTTGCCCGTTATATCGTGTGGTGGCGTTAAGTCCCCCATCAAACTGCCGTTATCTATAACCATACAATGCCTATAACTTATACCAGCAAAAAGTTTGTATTTTTCGTTGTTGAGTTCTTTCGCAAGGAAATCAATCAACTCTTTTGCTTCAGCCGTGCTAATTTCCCCAGCACTGTAATCAATCATAGTCTTTTCTTCATAATTATCTTCGTTTGAAACGGTCACTAAATTTGCCCTTGCCGTGATATCGGTATCCTTTAATTCAATGCCGATGGACGCCGCTTCTAATGGCGAACGGCCAGAATAACACTCTTTTGGGTTATAGCCCAAAACAGAAAGGTTTGCAACGTCGCTACCCGGTTTCATTGAACAAGGCACAGTCTTTGCCAAACCCACTTCGCTGACCTTTGCAAGCCCGTCGATAAAAGGCTTGTTTGCAACCATAAGCGGTGTTTTATTATCCAAAAAACTTTGGCGATAATCTGCCATTCCGTCCCCTAAAATTACAACGTATTTCATAATATACTCCAATCGATAGGCGTTTTGCCTATACTACTTAAATATTCGTTAGTTTTCTTAAAGTGCCCACACCCGAAAAAGCCACCGTAAGCAGAAAGTGGACTTGGGTGCACGCTTTCTAAAATCAAGTGTTTGCTTTCATCAATTAATTTTTTCTTGCTCCTTGCATTAGCCCCCCAAAGCAAGAACACAACGCCTTCTCTTTTATCGGAAATCTTTTTTATAATGCTGTCGGTAAAAACTTCCCAACCTTTTCCCTTGTGAGAGTTTGGCTGATGTTCCCTAACCGTCAAAACGGTGTTAAGAAGAAGTACCCCTTGTTTTGCCCAACTTGTTAAATCGCCACTTTTGCTGATAGGCACACCTAGTTCGGCGTTGATTTCCTTATACATATTGACAAGTGATGGTGGTAAATCTTTGCCCTTTGGCACAGAAAAAGATAAGCCCATTGCTTGCCCCACGTTATGATAAGGGTCTTGACCTAAAAGCACAACCTTAATATCTTCAAAGGCAGTTATTTTCATACTGTTAAAGATATCGAACATAGGTGGATAAATTGTGGCAGTCGAATACTCTTGCTTTAAGAATTCCCTTAATTTAAGATAACTTTCCGAAGAAAAGTCGTCTTTTAAGAGTTCATCCCACTCTTTTGTTATTTTTATCATAGTGTTTTTCCTTATATTTATATAATATCATATTTTAATTGACAAAATCAATATAATTTAATATACTTAATCAAAGGTTTTTTATGAAATTATACGATATTATATTGATTGCAATTTCACTTGCAATGGACGCATCTGCCGTGACCATATCGAACTGCACGGCTTACAAAAACACACTTACTAGCAAACGAAAATGGGCAATGCCTATCACTTTTGCCATATTTCAAGGCATAATGCCACTTATCGGCTTTTTTGTGGGCAGTCTTTTTTCTTCTTTTATAGGTAAAATTGCAGGCTTTTTGTCAAGTGCAATCTTCTTTATCCTTTCAGGCAAAATTTTTGTTGATATAATCAACGAAAAAAGAGAGTGCGTTTGCACTTTAAGCGAACAAAAAGCACAATGTGAAAGGGAAAAATCGGCAATCTTAACTATGTCCGTTTTGATTTTGCAAGGTGTGGCAACAAGCATTGACGCACTTGTGGTGGGAATAACTTTAATCAATCTAACTTTCTCTATTTTCCTTGCCGTTTTGGTTATTGCCATTTTAACTTTTATCGTGGTGGGAATTGCACTCTTGCTTGGTCAAAAACTTGGCTGTGCCTTTGGCAAATACGCAGATTACGTGGGTGCAATCATACTTTTAGCACTTGCAATAAAATCGCTTATCCAAGCATTAATATAAAAAATTAGCACATAAAACAAAAGGGTCGCTTAAATGCGAGCTTTTTAATATTTCCCCTTTAGCCAAAATCATGTCTATCACAAAAGATATTGTTTTTTTCTAATACGCACAATATTTCTTCAACCTTTATAAAACAATCTTTGTCTGACAGTTTTTCATCATCAATGATTTGTTTAACTTGCAACAAAACTTCATAACTTCTTTTTTCTACCATTTCTTTTATTATTTGGTCGTTGATATAATCTAACTTATAATTCTCGTTTTGTAAACCACTTATCAACAACTCTCTCCACAATTCCATAAAAATATTCTCCCTATTTGCAAAATGGGGATTATATCCCCTTAATAAAAAAGATTATAACCCCCATAATATAAAATGTCAACTCTTGGGGGTATACAATGTTTAAATTCGATAGATTATTTTTAACAATGGATAAAAAGGGCATTTCGACCTATAAACTTCGAGAAGAATGTGGTATTGACAGTAAAACTGTTCGCAGATTAAAGGCAAATCAAAACATAGAAATGAAAACACTTGACAGAATTTGTTCCTTTTTAGATTGTAAAATAGAAGACATAGTAGAATTTATAAAGGACTAATACCAACTAAATACAAAAAGGTCGCTTAAATGCGACCTTTTCTTTTTTAATCTTCTAATAATGGTTTTATTATTTTAGGAAAGTCTAAATAGTTGTCAACCTTGATAAAGTTCATATCGGATAGATAAACAGACTCGTCGTTTCCACCCAAGCCGTAATCATCGCCAACGTAAGCAACTTCATCGTGAGAAAGTCCATTTTCTTTGCAGTATTTATCAAGTGCATAATACTTATTGTATGGGCGTGGTGCCATGTCGAAAGATGATGAACCACCAACAAAAACGTTAAAGTCGTTAAACACTTTCACCACGTCGTCGTAAAAAGCCCTTCTCTTTTTCCTATCAGGGTCAAAAGCAAGTTTATCTTTCTTATCGGCTTTAGTGCCTAAAAGTGGAAAAGTGATACAACCCGATGCGTGATATTCAACGTTATCCCCCTTAAATTCGGTATAGCCGTATTTTTTTCTTAAATAGGTCACCCTTTCTTCACAACTTTCTCTGTTGCAAGGAAGAACGTGGTCTTCAATTATATCCAAGTCTTTTGTTTTAGGATTATATTCGGCATATTGCATACCGTAATTACCCAAAATATCAATAGGAAAACCTTCCATTTGATTGAAAATTCTTCTGCACATTCCAGCACCAGCCATTAATAGTTTATATTTTTTGCTCAAGGCAAAAAGAATTTCTCTGGTTTCTTTTGAAAGTGGTGTTTTGTGTTGCGTTAAAGTGCCGTCAAGGTCAAACGCAATCAATTTTATCTTTTTAATATCCATAACACTATCCTACTTGACATAAATTTTCTTTTGTTATATAATAAAACAATCAAAACCGATTGTCAATACGTGGCTAAAATATTGATAAACAATCAAAAGTGCTCAAATTATGTTAAAAGAAGAAAGACAAGAAAAGATTTTACAAATTTTAGAAGAAGAAACTTATATAACTGCAGTTAAGTTGGCAAAAACGCTTTACGCAAGTTTACCAACCATTAGGCGTGACCTTAACGAACTTGCAAGAAAACAACTTATCATAAGAAATCACGGCGGTGCAAAGAAAATCGACACCGAAAAGATTGTTATGCCTGTTGAGTTTAGAAAAACCATCAACTATAAAGAAAAGCGAAAACTTTGTGAAAGGGCGTGCGCCTTGATTAAAGATAATTCTTTGATTTTTATAGACGCATCTACAACCACTTTGCAAATGACAGATTTTTTAACTGCAAATCAGCAATTAACAGTTGTCACAAACAGCCTTTTAATTTCAACCATATTAACTAAAAAGGGCATTAAAAATTATTTAACAGGTGGCGAACTTCAACAAAACTCTTTGTGCTATGCTGGAAACTTTGCAGAGAATTTTATAAGGCAATTTAATTTTAACTTTGCTTTTTTCTCTTGCCACGGTGTTGATGAAAGTTTTAATGTTGTGGACACTTCGCTTGCAGAAACAAGTTTAAGAAGAACGCTCATTAGCCAAACGGATAAAAGTATTTTCTTGTGTGATAGTTCAAAGTTCGGCGTAAAAGCACCATATAATTTAACCAACTTAACAGAACTTGACGCTATTATCACAGACAAAAAAGACTTATCACTTAAAAACGCCTTGTTGGTAAAATAAATTTAATATAAAAATATTTAAAACACAAAAAAGGTCGCAGTTTAGCGACCTTTTCTTTTTGCTTATTATTAAATTCTTGTTGCGATTGCTTTTAAGAAATCTTGTGAAGAAAGTTTTACTGGGGTCACGCCGTCCTTTTTGAAAAGTCCAACCAAATCGCCAGTCATTTCGCCATTTTCGATAGTTGAAATAGTTGCCTTTTCAAGTCTATCTGCAAAGTCCATAAGTTCAGGAAGATTATCAAGTTCGCCACGCTTTCTTAAAGCCCCAGACCAAGCAAAAATCGTTGCCACTGGGTTTGTTGACGTTTCTTCGCCCTTGATATATTTGTAGTAATGGCGTGTGACTGTGCCGTGTGCTGCTTCATATTCGTAAATGCCGTCTGGTGAAACCAAAACGCTTGTCATCATTGCAAGGCTTCCGTAAGCAGTTGCAACCATATCACTCATAACGTCCCCATCATAGTTCTTGCACGCCCAAACGATACCGCCTTCACTTCTAACAATTCTTGCAACCACGTCGTCAATAAGCGTGTACATATATTCAATGCCGGCTTTTTCAAACTTTTCTTTATATTCGTTTTGATAAATTTCTTCAAAGATAGCCTTGAAGTTGCCGTCATAAATCTTGCTTATTGTGTCCTTTGTTGAGAACCAAAGTGGAAGTTTCATATCAAGTGCATAGTTAAAGCAAGCACGAGCAAAACTCTTGATTGATTTATCGGTGTTGTGCATAGCCATAACCACACCATCATCAGTAAATTCGTGGATAGTTTTTGTGCTAACCTTTCCATCTCTATCAGTGAAAACGATTTCGGCTTTGCCTGCCCCAGCCAAACCGTCAACAGCCTTATAAATATCGCCGTAAGCGTGTCTTGCGATAACGATAGGCTTTTTCCAAGTTGGGATATATGGCGTTATGCCGTCGGTTAAAATAGGTGCACGGAAAACTGTGCCGTCAAGCATAGCACGGATAGTGCCGTTAGGGCTTTTATACATTTTCTTTAAGTTATATTCTTCAACTCTTTGTGCGTTTGGCGTGATTGTTGCACACTTAACTGCAACGCCGTATTTCTTGGTTGCGTTGGCACTGTCAACAGTCACTTTATCGTCGGTTTTATCCCTTTCAACCAAGCCCAAATCATAATATTCGGTCTTTAAGTCAACGAAAGGGCAAATTAAAATTTCTTTAATCCATTGCCATAAAACTCTAGTCATTTCATCGCCGTCCATTTCGACGAGTGGTGTTATCATTTTGATTTTTTCCATAGCAAATCTCCTTAATTCTTCCAAAGTATTTTATCACAAAAATAATTATTTTACAAGTGTTTTGCACCTTTCGTGCCAAACGAAGTTAGTATTCCCGAATTATACTCATATGCAAAGGTTAATTTTTGCAAATACTTTCTTTCAGCCGACATTATTAAACTTGTAAGCATATTAGAAAAACTTTTTTTCGTATCCCCAAAAAGATAATAAGCAAGTGAGCCGGGCACTGAATTTATTTCGTTGACCAAGACCTTGCCGTCGCTTATAAAAAAGTCTATCCTTATAACTCCGTCAAAGCCAAGCGTCGTGTAAATCTTTTTGGATATTTCCTTTATCTTTTTTGAATATTTAATATCTATGTTTGCTGGAAACTCTCTTTTTCCGTCTTGATACTTATCCTTAAAGGACAAAATTTCTGCACGGCAAATAGGCTTTTCGCACTCCGATACGTTGATTATCCCCTTGTCATCACGATAAACTGCACAGTTTATTTCGGTCAAGTCTGTTAAAAACGGCTCTATTATTGCACTTTCGCAATACTTAAGTGCGTTATGTATTCCGTCGATAAGCATTTCTTTATTGTCTGCCTTTGTGATACCTATGCTTGAGCCTAAAAAGTTTGGCTTAACCAAAAGTGGAAATTCAAGTTGGCTAATCACTTTTTCCACCTGTGATTTTGAAGTCACGGTCACACTTTTTACAGTTTTAACACCGATTGACTTTAGAACAAGTTTTGTAAAACTCTTATCCATACTCACACTTGAAGATAGCATATTCGGGCTTGCAAGGGGTATGTTTGACATATTAAGTAGCCCAGCAAGTGCGCCGTCTTCACCGTTTCTTCCGTGCAAACAGTTTATGGCACAATAAATTTTTTCTATCGGCTTTAACTTTTTGCCCTTTACTTGATAAAGGGTGTTGTCGCCATTTAAAATGGTCACCCTTTTCAGTTTTTTAACATCTATTTTCTTAAACTCGTCGATATCGAAAAGGCTTTCGCCCGTTTGCCACTCTCCGTTTTTAGAAATATAAACAGGCAAAACTGAAAACTTTTCCCTATCAACGCATTTCGCCGTCATAACCCCAGTTATAACTGAAATATCGTGCTCAACTGACTGTCCCCCAAAGAATACTGCTATATTTTTCATTAAAAAAACACCTCCACAAAATTTGTTTGCTTTGGTGTTTCTTTTATTTTATCCGTTCTTTAGGTTTTTAGAGAAGAGAATAGTTGATTAGTTTTTATGGTTTAACGAGAATAATACAAAAAAGACAAGCGTTATTGTAAGGACGCATACTTGGAAAGTATGTAACCGAACAAAACACGAAGTATTTTGCAGTATTATTACGTTAAAAATCAACTATGCGAATCGACAAAAACCTTTAATTATAATTGTCCGGCAAATCGTTTTCAAAGAGAACAACGTCGCCTTCTTCAAGCATTTCGTTAAGCATTATGTTGCCCTTGTTTAAGGACTTAGCAAACTTAATGTTTTCCCTATCCATACCACCTTCGATTAAGCCCTTGATAATCATTTCAGCATTGTGTTTGCCAACGACTATTACTTTATCTGCGTGGTTTGCAAGCGTTTTGCCAAACTCATAGTTAACAAGGTTTTCAACCTTTCCAAGTTCAACAAGCCCCGGTGTTAAAACAATTTTTCTGCCCTTAAAGTTATCCAAAACTTCCATTGCAGACTTGATGCCTTCTTCGTTTGAGTTATAACTATCGTCTATTATAATGATATTCTTGTTGTTTGGAACAAGTTCAAGCCTATTTCCTATCGACTGAATTCTTGAAATGCCTTGCGCAATTTCTTCTATGCTCATGCCTATTTTATAAGCAACGGCAGATGCCAAGCAAATGTTTTTTACACTGTGTGAACCCAACAAAATGGTTGAACACCTTGCTTCCGCTTGCCCATCGACAACAAGGGTAAAGGTCGTGCCCTTTGCGTCCATTACGATATCTTTTGCATAAATCAAAGCCTTTTCGTCGCCGATACCTGCAAAGTATTTTTCGCCGTTAAACTTTTCAAAAAGGTCAACTGCGTTTTGGTTATCGCAAGAGAAGAAAGCCTTTCCGTTTTTATCCAAACTTTCAAACAATTCGTATTTGGTGGCTATAGTATTTTCTATACTTCCAAACGATTCAAGGTGTTGATGGTTTATACCAGTTAAAACTGCATACGATGGCTTAACAAAGTTTGCCAACTCTTTAATATCGCCCTTTTGTCTTGCACCCATTTCTGCAATGAAAATATCGTGCGTGCTATCCAAACTGTTAACCGTTCTTGCAATGCCAAGCGGTGTGTTATATGATGCTGGGGTTGCAAGCACTCTGTATCTTTGACTTAAAATAGTTTTTAAGATTTCCTTTACACTGGTTTTGCCAAAACTACCCGTAATTCCAACTTTTATTACTGATGATTTGTTTAAGGTTTGCGTTGCCCTGTTGATATAATATCTTCTAATCAAAAACTCAAACGGCTCATTGATGATATAAGCCAAAAACAAAATTACAGGGATTGCTAGTGGCAACAAACAAATAAATGCAAATCTTAAAATTGCAAACACTTCGTTATCGATAACGAAAGCAAGGTAATTTAACAAATAAATAAAGCCGTAAGTTATAGCCAAAAGCAAAATTATATAAGTAATACAAAGTCTAACAAGCCTTTTGGTCTTTTTTAGTGGAATTTTTTGGTTTATATGCTTTTCCGAATTGATATACATAATGGTAAACAAAACGTAAGCAAAAAAGCCGACGTATGAACCGAACGCTTCGCCTATAAAAGAAACGAAGGTCATATTAAGCACGCAGAAGAACAAAAAGGCAAGCATACAAAGTAGCATTAGCCTTGACATATAAGGCGTGTCTTTGTGTGAAAGCCAAGCAAAAAATCTTTTGCCCTTATAATTGCATTGTTGCAAAACTAAAATAAACTTCATTGAGCAAAAGAAGATTAGCGTTGCACTCAATACGCATAAAAATGCATATGCAAAAAGTTGGTTTCCTATAAATAATTCAAAGAATTTTTCTACTTGTGTTGGTAGCATAATTTATGAGAGTATAAACTCTTTTACCTCCATATTAAACTTGTTTGGTTTATCCAAAAAGCAAAAGTGTGAACAGTCTTTAAAAATTAAAAGCGTGCTGTTTTGAATATTTTTGTGTAATTTTTTTGCCATATAAAGTGGCGTTTCCATATCTTTTTCACCGTTAATTATCAGTGTTTGGTTTTGTATTAATCCTAAATAATCATCAAGGTTTTCATTGACTATTTTTATAAAACTCTGTTTCATCACTCCGTTAAGCGACAAATAGTCAGGCGAATAAAATCTTAACAGTTTTTCTTTTTTTATAAACCTTTTGGCAATAGAAAAACACAGTTTTTTGGTGCGTTTTTTCAAAGTGTTTTTGGGCTTTAACCCAGCACACCCCGTCAAAACAATTTTATCAAAATCAAGCCGTTTGGTCGCAACGCCCTTTATGGTTATTCGCCCACCGAAAGAGTGCGCTATAAGGTGTGGCTTTTTTAAGCCGTGTTTATACATATACTCTGCAACGCTATCAACATAATCGTCAAGTGAATATGGATAATCCATATCGGCATTATCGCCAAACCCCTTTAAGTCAGGGGCAAACACTTCAAAATCCCTTGAAAAAAAGGAAAGTTGATTATAAAAACATTTTCCACTTGATAAATAACCGTGCAAAAATAAAATTTGCCTGCTTTCTTTGGTGGAAAGGTTTTTATTTTGCAAAATAATTATAACTCCTTTGCCATAATCACGGCGTCTTCCCCGTCGCTATAATATTTTTTTCTTGTGCTTACTTCCTTATACCCACAAGCCGAATATAAATTCTTTGCTGGTAAGTTGCCTAGCCTAACTTCTAGGAAAATCTTTTCTATATTCTTTTCTTGTAATTTTACTTCCAAAAGCCCCAAAAGTGCCTTTGCAAACCCGTTTCGCCTATACTCATTGTCAACGGTTATGCCTTCGATATCGGCGTCATAATCGTTATATGAGCAATAAATTAAACCGATAAGTTTTTCATCTTCTTCAATGCCTATTGAAATAAATCTGCCAGTAGAAAAAGCACTTTCAAGCATACTTTTATTCCAACCGTCAGCGAAGTTTTTTTGTTGCAAAGCAACTATTTTATCTATATCGCAAAAAGCAAGGTCAACTACTTTCATCTGCCTTCCTCTGCTTGACTTTTTCTCACGTAAAGTGGGCTTAAACTTTCAAGGTCCAAACTAACTTCTTTAGCCTTGTTTTCAATGGCTTTGATTAAGCCCTTTGCAACGCTTACGATTTTTAAGGAAAGTCCGTTTACTTGGGTCGAACTAACGCCTTGATATTCACTTAAAAGGCTTTCCACTTGTGCCCTGTCGATATAGCAAGGCTCTAAAACCACCTTGTCGTTTTCATAACCACAAGCATAAAAACCGTTGTGTTTTGCGTCGATAAGTGCCAAAACCTTTTTGCCTTGTTCATTATATGCCAAAGTATCAAAAGAAGTTATTGATAAGCAAGGCTTGTTAAAGGCAAAGCACATTGCCTTGATTGTTGAAACACCTATTCTTATACCAGTGAAAGAGCCTGCGCCCACAACTGCACAAAAAAAATCGGCTTTCTTAAAATCAAAGTCTGCTTTTTTTGCAATTTCTTCAATCTTTGGCATAAGCGCAACAGAGTGGTTTACCCCACACTCACTGTCAAAATATTCAGTTATATTGTCGTCTTTGCAAACGATAACGGTCAAGTTTTTACCACTTGTGTCTATTGCAAGGTAATTCATAGAATAATCTTCCTTGTGTTTTCATCAATTTTTTGTATTTCAACCACTTTGCAACCCTTTGGTAAAACGTCTTCAATATTACTTGCCCACTCAAGTATGCAAATATTGTTGCCGTTAAAATAATCGGTTAAACCAAGCATCAACGCATCTTCCCCACAAGACAAACGATAAAAGTCATAGTGATAAATATAGTCGCCGTAAATATTAAGGTAAGCGTAAGTTGGGCTGGTCACTCCGTCAAGACCAAAAGCCTTTGCAACGCCTTTAGTAAAAGCCGTTTTACCCGCACCTAAATCGCCGTTTAATAAAACGACGTCCCCCGCCTTTAAGGTTTTAGCATATTCACACGCTATCTCTTCAGTGTGTTTTGCGCTGGTTGAAATAATTTCCATATCTATTTTTCCATAATGTTCATCATTTTGAACAAATATTTAATTCTCTTATACAACAAAATGGTAATTATACTGATTGAAACGGTCTTTATGCCGTTAAACAAAAGTATATATTGCCACATTGATTTAAACGCTTGGTTAGAAAGTTCTGTAGGAACGAAAGGCGCACTTCCCATAAAGAAAGGAAAGTTGATGAACTTGTTTGTTAAAAGCGATGCACCAGATTGCAAGATGCAAGCAATTACAAGTGTTAAAATAACCGTTTTAATGCCCTTTTTGTGTTGGTAAACAATGGTTGGCACGACAACGAACACAACTGTTAAAATTATGTTTGCAAGTTCGCCAACACCACCCGTGCTACCGACTAAAATATGTATTAATTCCTTAACCAAAGTGACTATAATTGCTGGAATAGGTCCATAAACAAAGCCAGCAAGCAACACGAACACGTTAGAAAAATCAAGTTGTAAAAAAGTTGCTGGCGTGCTTGCCATAATTGGAATTTCAAGCAAATACGTCACAAAAGACAGTGCAGAAAATATCGCCATACCTGCTATGTTTTTGGTTGTGAAAAGGTTTTTATTTTGTTTTTTTGCTTTTATTTGGTTGTCCATAAAAATACGCCCCTTTACTTCGGGGCGTAAGAAAAACAAGCAAAATTTAGACGAAACCTTTTCGCCCAAAAACTCTCTTTCCATCCGGACTATACCGTCGGTCAAGGAATTTAACCTTGTCAGCGCAATCACTTGCGGTCGCAGACTTTACTGCCGATAGGGAATTTCACCCTGCCCCAAAGAATTTTGTTTTTTAAATTTATCTTCTTATAGTTTATTATTCTTTTACTAATTTGTAAAGTAAATTAAGCCCTAAATTAAATTAAGCCAAATCTTTTAAGCAAATCGGTGCCTATATCGTCGGCATAAGGTGTTAAAATTCTGTCAACCTTAAGTTTGAATAGTTCAACAACGCTTTCCACCCTGTCAACGTTGGCAATCACGTGTAAACTCTTTTCTATGCCACAGTTTGATAAAAATGAAATTTTACGCTTAACTTCTTCTAAAGTTGCATCGCCAAAAGCAAGCGTGATAAAATCTAGTTTGCTCTTGTTAAGGTATCTCATTGCATCGGCATAATTTTCTTCATTTATATCACTTGCGTTAATAACGATACCAGCACTCTTTTTGGTTGTTCTGCAAATCGCTTTGCATTGCTTTTTAAGTTCTTTAAGTTTATCAGCATTAAACATCATCGACGGCATAGAAACTGCAACAGAGTTTGCACCCAACTTTAAACTTTCTTTTACTTGACTAATTTTGCCCTTAAACGAACTATCCCCAAAAGGAAAATCTATGATAGAACAAAGTTCAATGCCGATTTTGTTCTTTTTTATTTGCTTAACGCAGGTTGGCAAGTATGCTGGCGCAACGGTAATGCCACCCAAACCGAATTGACTTGCTGAAAGGAAGATTTTGTCTAGTTCGGCTTCGGTCACGTCATACCTAACCACCGTTTTATGTAGTTTAGCCATAATCTTTTTTATTTGAATAAGATAAAATTCTTTTTTCAAGCAATCAACCGTTGTGTTTAATAAAATTGCAAGGTTTTGCAAATCCTTATAAATGCTTTTTGCTTGGTCTTGACTTGCCTTTTTTTGCTCTTTTTCCGATTCATCTTGAGCATTTTCATCGTAATTTTCTAATTTAAGTTCAACAAGTTGATTCGTGCAAAATTCTTCTTGAACTTTTTTCTTGGTCTTTGCCATAGTTATCCCTCCTTTTTAGGACGATTTTTAGTTGTGATAAAATATTTCATTAATCAACAAATATTGTTGTTATTAGTTGTTTTTCTCGTGCTAAAATTTGAAAAAAGGAAATCAATTATGAATATACTTTCTTCTTTTTTAGCAGGTTTTTTATCAACTGCTTTTTTATTCGTTCTATCTTTACTTATTGTTTTTGGGGTTAAATACATAACTTTAATCGCAAAAGAAATTGCAGAACGCAACTCTTTGCCCTCATCAAGCCACCCCAAAAGCACACGTAAACGCAAAAAGCCAAAAGCAAAAGCGCCCGAACGGAGCATTGAAATTGACCCCAGCCAAATAGATAGAATTTACGTTAAAAAGTCTTCTTAAAACTTAACGATATTCTTTTCATCGCCCCAAAGACTTTCTAAATGATAGAAAAGCCTTGTTTCATCATTAAATATATGCACCAAAACGTCGCCATAATCAAGAACTGCCCATCTGCCTTCTCTAACGCCTTCACGCCTAATAGGTGCAATGCCGATTTTATCCATATCCATTTCAACGTTATCTATTAAAGACCTTGTGTGCGTCATTGAACGACCACCTGCAACAACGTAATAGTCGGCAACTTCGGTCTTTCCCCTAACGTCAATACAAACAATATCTTCTGCCTTATGGCTATCAAGTGATTCACATACTTTTTTTGCAAATTCTAATGCTTCCACAGTATTATCCTTCCTTTTTATTTAATATAATAATCATGTGCATTTATGGTTTCAATATAAATGCGTTGTTTTTTATTCATAAGGTGCAAAAACTCTTCCTTTAAGCACTCTATAAAACAAGTTTCAAAATCTTCTTTTTCATACAATTCACGAAGTTTATCCACGCCGTCATAATTTCTGCCTTCTTCAAGCATATCGGCAACGAACACCAGTTTTGAAAACAAACTCATATTCGCTTTGCCAGAAGTGTGGTATCGAATTGCATCTTCTATTTCATCATCAACAAGTAAATATTTCTTTGCAATATACGCCCCCAAAAATGCGTGAATTACTGGCTCTGGCACGTCTTCATCAAGGGTAAAACCTTCAACCGTTTTATAGTCGATATACTTTGCACAGTCGTGAAGAAGGGTTGCAATTCTTATTCTATCTTCATCAAGCCCCAAATCCTTTGCTTTTTTCAAGGCACAAACAACAACGTCTGCCGTGTGCTTAAGCCTTTTTTCTGGCAAGGTTTTTGCTATAAACTTTTCATACTTATCAGGTGCATAAACCTTGTTTTCTTTAATATATTCTTCAACGCCCTTTGGTGTTAAGCCGTCAAGGGATAAGCCAAGTTTTGCATAAGTTCTTATTTTGGTTGAAGAATAATCTTGCCCAGTATAGTTTAATTGCACAAAGTTTGAACAAAAAGTTTTTCTAAAATATTCCCTTTCTTTTTCATAGTCCACGAAAAAGTTTTCTCTAGAAAACACGGCAAGGGTGCAACACTTTAATATGCGTTCTGGATAACGCCAAGTCTTAAAGTTGACCAGCATATCCCCACCCACGATAAAATACAGTTTAACTTCCTTGTCTTGACTAAAGTGTTCAACCGTTTGATAGGTATAACTTTTACCTTGTTTTAAAATTTCAAAGTCGCTGATTTCCACCTTTTGCACACCACTAAACGCAATTTTAAGCATATTTATTCTGTCTTGTGCTGGCGCTGGCGAATTTTCTTTATGTGGCGATAAATAGGTTGGCATAACAATCAATTTATCAAGCCCCAACTCTAATATCGCACTCTTTGCAAGGGCAACGTGTTCTATATGAACGGGGTTAAACGTTCCCCCGAAAATCCCTATTTTTTTCATATTAATATTATCGCACATTTTTTTAAGAAAATCAATAGTTTTTTATTAAATAATAGCCCTATCAAACGATATAAATATTTCCACTTTTGTATAATTTCACTTTGTTTTGGCAATCATACTAAAAAACATAAGTGAGTGAAAAATATGAAAACTTTACCTATCGCCATTATAGACAGTGCTTTTTCAGCATTTATTTCTTTTATTTTGGCTTTTCTTATTATAAATTTTTACACCCCCAGACCCTTTTCCATCATCTTTGCTATCTGCCTTTCAGTGCCTATTTTTATAATTGCTTTTGACAGGATAAAAAAATCTAAACAGTTGAAAAGTGCAACTAGCCAAAAGTCGATTGCCATAGAAAATATGGTATATTCGCTTTGCATTTTAGAAAGGCATAAACTTATCGAACTTTTTGAAAAAGCAGTAAACAGTTTGGAAATAAAAACCTTAAAAAAGAAACACGGCATTTTCGTTGAAGAAAAAAACTGTGCAATTTTTCCCATATTTAATTTTGACGGCATCACTAAAACCGATATCGTTAAGGTTTATAATTCTATCAACTCAAAACAAAAGGCATATATTTTGGGCGAAAGTCTTTCTAACGACGTTAAAAATTTTGTTGAAAGATTTAACGGAAAAATTGAGTTTGTTGACGGCGAAAAGACTTATGATTTTTTGCAAAAGACTAACTTTTTGCCCAAAGAAAACCTTTTGAGCAACAAAGCGATTAAACGAAAAAATGAGTTTTTTAAAAAACTCATAAAGAAAAAACACGCAAACAAGTTTTTTGTTTTTGGAATAATTTTTATTCTTTCAAGTTGGTTTGTGCCTATAAAGATGTATTACCTAACTTGTGGCTGTGTGTTTTTAACTCTTTCGCTTATTTGCCGTCTATACGGACAAGAAGAAAAAAAGGAATAACAAATTTTCGTTATTCCTTTTAGTTTTTTAAGCGACAACTTAATCGTCGATATCCCAGTCGATAACAGCACCCGTTCTGCCGTCAATTTCAATTTCAACAACACCGTTTACACCGTTATAAATTTCAAACACGTAAACGTAATGTGCGTTTTTAATTCTGCCGTTAACTTCAAGGTCTTTTTCAACTTTGCGAACTTTAACCTTGCCTGCACCAGCAGGGTATTTGTCAACAACGTATGCAATGGCTTTTTCTTGTGCTTGTGCTTTAGAAAATTTGGTGTTTTCTTTTGCGTTTACCAAAACTGGTATTCCAATAGCGCAACCTATTGCGATGGCAACGGCAAGCACCACTGCGCACGCAATTATAACGATTTTCTTGGTGTCCTTTCTGCGATATTTTTTGCTTGCTTCCTTTACTGCTTGTTCTTCAGCAACGTTGGTTGCACCTTCTTTTTTAACGTTTTCTAATATGCCGTTTATATCGCTTGCTTTTTTCATTTCACCACGAACGAATTCAACTTCTTCTTCAGTTGCCGTTCCATCTAAAAATTTTTGATAAGTTTTTTCAAAATCCATAGTTTTTCTCCTTTTTAGTTTTTTGTTTTGCCCTTTCACTTATAAGACACGCTAACTTTAGAAAGGTTACAGTTTTTTTGATAAAATTTTTTTAAGGGCTTCTCTTGCTCTAAAAAGCGTCACTTTTACAACCGTTGGGTTTTTGTCTAACACACTTGCTATATCACTTATCGACAAATCTTCAAAATAAAACAAAGTTATAACTTCCTTGTGTGCTGGGTTTAATAACGAAGTTGCGTGATAAAGCGCTTTGTACTCTTCTTTACGGATAATTGTTTCTAATGCCGTTTCGCTTTTGTCGGCAAGTTTATCATCAATTTTTTCTAATCTTTTATTTTTCCTTAAATGGTTTAAGTAAAAATTTCTACACACCTTTAATAGCCACGCCTTAAAATTATGTATTTCTTCGGGCGTGTTTTTAAGCGCTGAATAGAAAGCATCCGAAACAACTTCTTCAGCAAGGGAATAATTCTTTGTTAAAGACAGTGTGTATAACAAAGCGTCGTTATAATACTTTTGAAACAATTCTTCTATAATATCGTGTTTCATTTTGCCACCCCCTTGGACTTATATGGCACTTAAAAACTAAAAAAGTTATACCTTAATTTTTATTATATCACTTGTTTTGTTAATTTTCAATAGCATAAAAAACGCTGTTGAAAAATTTTTCAACAGCGTTTAACCTTGCTAAAAAATAATATGTTCTACCTTTGGGTTTGAACTGTATCTATAAAATACAAGTTTTCTGCCCGTTGCGCAAACAAATTCTGCGCCCAACTTTTCAGCGATAACAAAGCCCGCTTCCTTTGGAACAAGGTCAGAGTTTTCTAAAACGGTCACCTTTATGATTTCCCTTTTTTCAATCGCCTTGTCAAGACTTTCAATAAGCGCATCGTTAATACCAAGTTTTCCAACTTGTGTAATAGGTTCTATTTTTTGTGCGATTGACCTTAAATTACTTCTTTCTTTTGACGTTAACATAATCTTTTCCTTTTAATCTACAAATTCAAATTCTTCGCCACCGATAATAACGGTTGATTTGTCGGTTGCGCCCATCTTTCTTAATTCTTTAATGATACCCCTATCACGCAAAACTTTGTGTAAGTATGCAAGAGAGTGCATATCGTCCATAACAACGTTTCTCTTTAACACTTCAACAAGCGTGCCTTCAATGATAAAGGTTTCGCCTTCTTTATAAATTTCGTAATCAAGTTTATCTGGCTTAGCGTAATTAAATTCTTCATACTCAAGTGGTTTTACTGGTGGAAGTTTAACCAAAATATCATAAATTACTTTCTTTAACTTATCAAGACCTTCGCCAGTTATTGCAGAAATAGGAATAACCCTATATTTTCTGCCTATCTTTTCCTTAAACTCTTTAAGTTTTTCATCAGCACCAAACACGTCACACTTGTTTGCAACGACGATTTGCTTTAGTTTAGAAAGCGTTTTGCTATAACTCTTTAATTCGTTGTTAATCTTTACAAAATCTTCGTAAGCATCTCTTTCTTCCATACCAGAAATATCAACAACGTGAACTAACATTCTTGTTCTTTCAATGTGCTTTAAGAACTCAATGCCAAGTCCAGCCCCTTCGCTTGCGCCTTCAATAAGCCCAGGAATATCGGCAACCACGAATTGATTATCGTAATATTCAGCAATGCCAAGGTTTGGAGAAAGGGTTGTAAAGTGATAATTTGCAATCTTTGGTCTTGCCCTTGTAATCTTGCTTAATATGGTTGACTTTCCAACGTTTGGAAAGCCCACAAGTCCAACGTCTGCAATGGTTTTAAGTTCCAAAACAACTCTTTTTGCTTCGGTCTTTTCGCCCGTTTGTGAAAAGTGTGGAGTGTGTCTTCTTGCGTTTGCAAACCTTGCATTACCTTTTCCGCCGTCACCACCTGTTAAAACCACCTTTCTTTGACCTTCTGTAAACATATCGGCAATGATGTTTCCACTTTCCTTATCACGAATAACCGTGCCTAGTGGCACTCTTAATTCAAGGTCTGCCCCTGCTTTACCAAAACAGTTTTTACTGCCACCTTGCGTGCCGTTTTCAGCAACGTATTTTGTCTTGTAATAGTAATCGATAAGGCTGTTTAAGGACTTGTCCGCAACGAAGATTATATCTCCGCCTTTACCACCGTCGCCACCGTCAGGACCACCTGACACTTTGCCCTTATAGTGAATAAAGGAAGTTATGCCACTTCCGCCGTCGCCTGCTTTAATTGTAATCTGTGCTCTATCTACAAACATATTTCACCTTTTAATCTTTTTTTCACAGTTTTCTTTTATAGGGCAGTTTTCACAGTCTGGTTTTCCCGCCTTGCAAAAACTTCTGCCCAAATATATTAAGTAATGGTGCATTTTCGACCAAAGTTTTTTATCCAAAATTTTCATTAAACCCTTTTCAGTGTTTAATGGATTATCGGCTTTAGTAAGCCCTATTCTATTCGCAACCCTGAAAACGTGCGTGTCCACGGCTATTGCGTCCCCATTAAAAGCAACGCTATAAACAACGTTTGCAGTCTTTCTGCCCACGCCTGCAAGTGAACGCAACTCTTTTAAAGTACAAGGAACTTGTCCGTTAAACTTTTCTATCAAGTCTTTACTTAAACTCAAAATGTGCTTTGCCTTTGAGTGATAAAGCCCACAAGAAAAGATATATTTTTCAAGTTGCTCTTGGCTTAACAAAAGCATTTTTTCAGGGGTGTTATGCTCTTTGAAAAGTTGTTCTGTCACCTTGTTAACTCTTTCATCGGTGCATTGTGCCGACAAAACGACGGCAATAATCAACTCATACTCCGAAGAAAATTTTAAGGCTGGTTTATCAAGAAAAACCCCCGATAACTTTTGTGCTATAACTTTTGCAGTTTCTTTAGTCATAAATTTTACCACTATTAGTTTAACACAAAATGCGGGGATTTTACAAGCGTTTTATCTTTATTTTTAGCCATTTGTCACATCGTGACATTAGATACTTCTAACAATTCGGCGTCCACCTATCTCTTTAACGGCAAAAAAGCCTGCAAACGATGAAAGCGAAAGGTTAAAGACTGCCCTTTTAACCATATCGAAGTTTTCCTTTTTTATTTTGACAGAAAGCCCACAACCCACCCCTGCTTCTTTGGGGGTGTTTATTATTTCCGTGGCTATTCCGTTGGCACTTAAAAGGTTGTAAAACTTGATAGTGTGCGCCCTTGAGCGAAAGGCAACTATTATAAATTCCATTTTTTCCTCCTTGGCATAAAAGGATAATTTCCTTTATACAATATACTATTAACTTATTGCTATTTTTGTGCAAGTTTTAAGGAGTTTTTATGATATATTTTGACAACGCTTCAACGGGTGGATTTAAGCCACACTCTGTTATAGAAAACGCATCTACCGTTATACGCTTTTTGTCTGCAAACCCAAACAGAAGTGGGCATAGGCTTGCCCTTACTGGTATGGAAATTATCCACAACGCAAGGTCGGTTATCGGCAAACTTTTTTCCTGCCAAAGCGACAGGGTTATTTTTACAAAAAACTGCACCGAAAGTCTTAATATGGCGATTTTTGGAAGTCTAAAAGTGGGTGGACACGTTATCACAACCGTGTTTGAACATAATTCGGTTTTGCGCCCACTTAATGCACTAAAGGAAAAAGGGCTTATTACCCTTGATATTGTCAAACCTTATGGCGATAAAGATATAGTTTCTGCCATAAAAGAAAAAATTAATTCTAAAACCTATATCATAATTTGCAATTCGGTGTCCAACGTAAACGGTTATGCTTTGCCTATTGAAAAAATCGGGCTTTTGGCGAAGGAAAACGGCCTTTTGTTTTTGGTTGACGGAGCGCAAGGTGGCGGGCATATCTTTTTGGATATGAAAAAGCAAAACATTTCAATGCTTGCTCTTGCTGGGCATAAAGGACTTTGTGGAATTATGACCAGTGGCGTTTTATTATTAGACGATAACGTTGAAATCGAACCGCTAATTTATGGTGGAACGGGCAGTGAATCTTATAGCCTTAACCAACCGACTTATTATCCAGAAAGGCTGGAGTCTGGCACACTTAATCTGCCAGCCATCGCATCGCTTTTTGAAGGTGCTAAATACGTTATGGCAAACAGAAACACCTTTGCACCACACCTTTTGTCAAAGACAAAAACGCTTATAGACGGACTTGAAAAAATTGACGGGGTTAAGTTGTTTTCAATGCCAAACGAAAGTGGAATTGTGGCTTTTAAGTTGCAAAACACTCCCAGCAACGAAGTTGCCGATATCTTAAACAATCAATACGATATTGCCGTTAGAAGTGGGCTTCATTGCGCACCACTTATGCACGAATTTTTGGGAAGTGGCGAAGACGGACTTGTTAGAGCAAGCCTTGCCGTGCAAAACAGTTCAAGTGAAATTGCTTACTTTGTGCGTGCCATAAAAGAAATTGCAAAAACTTAAAACAAGAGTATATAGCAAAAATAAAAGGGCGAAAAATCGCCCTTTTGTATTAAATTTTCTTTAGTTCATCTGCAATTTTAAATAGCATTTTTTTCTTTTTATCGTCTAACAACGGAGATAACATCGCCACAAAATTATCGATATCGGCATTTGATAAAGTACCCTGTTCTTTGCCCCTTTTGGCTTCTTGATAAATTGCTTTAATCAAATCGTTTTGGCTTTTTCCATCAAACTTTCCCGCAAGCGATGAAACCATATTGTATAGATTTTTATCCATACCGTTTGGTGCGCCTTTTTTATTGTTTTTTTCGTTATTGACAAAACTGTTGAAATCTTCCATAACCATCTCCTTAAAATCTTTTCAATTTTATAGTATGAAGTTCATATATTATAATGTTAGCGAGGTTATAATGGAAATATTACAATTTTTAGCATCTTTATTGACAAATGAGCAAAATTCAAAGATAATAACCCCTATTTTAGAGTTATTAAGGCAAAATACTTTTGACTTAAAAAAGGTTTTTTCAAACCTTGACCCACAAGCACTAGCCCCTATAATCAAAGAATTTATGGCGAATATGAATAATCGCCCGACGGATACCGTCGGGCGAAACAATGGCTTAACGCCTATTTCTAATATCGCTGATAAGGACATTATATTTTCATTAAATAAATATATGGGTCAAGATTTTACTGGCTAATCTTGCAAAATAGCAACTGCTCTTAAAACGGCACTTTCACCCTTTTCGGTTGCATTTTCTGGGTTTGGCAAAATACCTTTAGCATGTATGCAAGTGGTCTTATTTGGCCAAAAAACACGGGCTGTGGTAAGTTTTAGTGCAGAACCATCAAGTAAAAGATAAGTGGTTTGCATAATTCCTTTACCATAAGTTTTTGCCACGCCGTCTTCATTTTTTTCAACGACAAGATTGTCTAAAGAAAACTTTTCGCCATAGCAAACCATTGCCCCGATTAAACACTCTGATGCAGATGCCGTGCCGTCGTTTGCCAAAACAGAAATTTTTGTTATGAAAGAGTTGTTCTTTTCACTCTTCATATAAAAACTTTCGCTGTCGTTTTTACCCCTTGCGTATGCGACGAGTGTTTTTTTGCCGTCGTTATAGATTAATTGCTCGGCAACGGCACACAAGTCATCCATAAACCCACCACCGTTGTCCCTTAAGTCTAAAATAAGTTTAGTTCTGCCATGTTGTTCCATATATTGAAGGGCAATGTTTAATTGAACGGCAACTGCACCTTCAAAGTTTAAAATCTTGATAAGTGCCGTGTCGGCTGGCAAATTCATTTTTTCTTGTGGATATTCAACAGGTGTTGGCAAAAAGCCGTTTGAATCCAAACTCATCTTCCTTTCATTATCGAAATAAATTATATACGAAGTTTTATAAAATTGCTTTTGTATCTCAATGGAAAGGTTTTCCGTGCCCCTTGAAATGTTAAAGGTCACTTTTTTATCGCTTGGGCACGTTGACAAAAAGTCGCTTAACTCTTGTGCGTTTGCAAAAGACACGCTTTCCTGCCCTTCTATATTCGCAGAATTAACCATATCCCCAGCCCTAAAGCCACCTTTATCGGCTGGCGAATTGCCCATAACTCTGTTTATTACAGGTGGTTGACTTTCCGACACGTAAATAGATAAACCAAAGCCCGTGCGATTGCCATTATTTTCGCTTTTCAACTTTTTATATTCTTCTTTGGTATAATACTCTGAATACTGGTCTAAAAGCCCGTCGTCAAGCGCCTTTGCATAATCGGCAGGGGTTAAATCTCTTAAGTTTCCGTCTTCATCTAAAACGTATCCAAACTTTTCGATAAGGCGAACTATATCGTTGGTTTTGCTTATTTCTTTTTTGTCGAAAATATATCGTGAAAAGTATCCACCCACAAAAGTAAGAACAAAACACAATACAAGGGCTATGGTTTTAGTTATCCTATTAATAAAGCCCTTTTCTCCCCTTGCGTTTTGGTCAACTTTTTGATTGCTTTCGCTTATGTTTTGTGAGTTATTTTCTTTGTTTTCCATAAAATTCTATTTTACCAACCTTGAAAGAATAGTTATTAATCTAAAGGTTATAGCGTCTGAAAACTTTCTAATGTTAAGCCCAGTTGCCTTTTCAATCTTATCTAACCTATAAATCAACGTGTTTCTATGTAGGTACAACTTTCTTGAAGTTTCGCTTGTGTTAAGGCTACTTTCCAAAAATTCTTCAGCAGTGTTCAACATTTCTTCATCGTTAAAGATTTCCTTTGCGCCAGCATCCATAAGCAACTCTAAATATTCGTTCAACTTATACTTCGGCAAGTCTTCAAGCATTTTTATCAACACGTAATCTTTATATGAGTGAATATCCCCTTTTGGATTAAAAATACCATACATTCTGTAAGCAGAAATGGCTTGCGAAAATGAAATGCTTAAGTCTGCAACAGTTCTTGCAACGCCACCGATAGCGATTTTTGCAAACACGCCGATTTCTTCATAGATAGATTGTCTTAAAAACTCTGCGAACTCGTTTGGGGATTGATAATCGCCGTTTTCTTCAACCAAAAACTTGACGAAAGCAAGTTGTTCATCATCGATTTTTACAACAAAATCGTTTTCTTCTGCACAAGTTGACAACACGTCTTTAATTTCATCAACGTGTTCACTTTCCACGTTTATTAAAAGAACGAAGGCAGGTTCATCTTTAATGCCGTATTTTTTCATATACCTTGAAATTTGAGATGAGTTTGCGTCGCCAAACAAGATAGACTTGAAAAAATCTGCCTTTGAAAGACCAGATTCCTTAAAGAAAGAGTTTTCTGCAAGTTCGCTTATTAAATAAGCATAATTCTTTTGTTCTTTAGTTGCGCCTTCCAAACAACCGATATAGTTTTTGCTTTTATAAGTCAATGGAAAAAGCGTTCTGTCGTTTTCAGAATCAACCATTATTCCGTGAACGAATTTTGGCATATTTTTATAAACCACGCCGTTTCCAACAACAAGTTCGCCGTTTGGTTTATAAACTGAAAAATTTATACCCGTTTTTTCCTTAATGCTTGCATTAAAAACCTTGATATCTGCTTCCATAATTCACCTGTTTTTCAAAAATTTAACTTTACAAGTGATATTATACAATGATTTTTTTAAAAACACAATCAATTTTTTAAACTTTTGGGCATTATGCACAAATTTTGATTTTTGGCGTTTTGTTAAAGCAAAGGTTTTTGTTAGTATTTATATAATGTTATTGCACTTTTAAACAATTTTAAACCTTTTTTGATTATAAAATTATTCGTTATTATAAACTTGTGATTTTTTGCTTTTTATGTTAAAATAGTGCTATCACAATAAGACAAGGTTTTTACTATGTGCAAAAAATCAAAAGTATCTATTTTAATAATTGCATTTCTTCTAATAGCATTGACGGTTGTTGGCTCTTTTTATGATTTTGAAATAGCAAAAGCCGTTTATCTTGGCGAACTGCCAAAAGAAAACTTCTTTGGCGTGGCGTTTGCCTTTGTTGGCATAATACCAGTCTTTGTCGGCTGGAGTTTTTTAGGGGCTATCATATTCACTTTAACTAAAAAACAAATTGAGTGCCAAGCAAAACGCCGTTGGCTAATTGCCTTTTCAATTCTTCTTTTTGTGCTTGCGTTTTTCTTTTTCTGCAACACTTTGATGATGGTAAACGCAAACGCCTTTTCAGTGCACTGGGCAATCGCTTACCCTTTGGGAATTGCAATTTTATTTTTAGCAGGGTTTGCTGGATACAAACTTGCCAACTCAAACACTAACGAAAGTCTTTTAAAAACCACATTGATTTTAGCATTTGCAAGTCTTTTGATTATGATTTTGGTTTCAAGCACAAAAGTGATAATGAATAGACCACGCTTTCGCCTTGTTGTTAAAACTGCAAATGCAGACTGCTTTGTCAACTGGTGGCAAAGTGGCAAGGCAATAAAACAAAGTTTGAAAACAAGTGCTGTTAGCAACGATTTTTCTTCTTTCCCATCGGGGCATTCGGCATATTCATTATTTGCTATTTTTATCTTCCCTGCTCTTGCAGATTTTTATAAAAAATTGCAAAATAAAAAGACTTTGCTTTTTGTTGCTGGCTTTGTTTGGTGGCTTTTAACAGCACTTTCTCGCATGACGATAGGTGCGCACTATTTAACCGACGTTTGTTTTTCTGGGCTTATCACCGTTGTTTCTTATTTAATAGTTAGTGCAATTTCAATAAAGTTAACAAAAAAGCAAAACTAAAAACATTAATCTTGATTAAAAACAAAAAAGACTAACGAAATTTCGTTAGTCTTTTATTTGTTTTGCTAATTAATTATTCAGCAGTTTCTTCTGTTGCTTCTTCTGCTTCTGCAACGGCTTGATTTTTAGCGTTTTGTTTTGCTAATTTCTTTTCAAGTTTAATACGTTGCTTTTCTGCTTCAGCAGCAGCCTTTGCTTCTTGTTCAGCAAGTTTAGCAGCAGCGATTGCAGCCTTTTCTGCTGCTTCTGCTTCTCTCTTTGCTTGTAATTCTTCGATTTCTGCTTTGTTTTCTTCGTTGCGAGCAAGAATTGTCACTTCTGTTTCCTTATCGAAAACGTGGCAGTGGTTAACGTCAAAAGCAAGTTTAACTCTTTGACCAGGTCTTGTCATTGAACGAGCGTCAACTTTTGCAATCAAGTTAGATGCTTCATCATCGATGCTCTTGAATGTGTTGTCATCAGCAACTTCTTCTTTCAATGTTGAGCAGTAAAGAAGTGTTTCAGCACCCAACGCTTCAACAACGTCAACGTCAACTTCAATAACTTGTGCTTTTTCAGCGCTTACTGCAGTAGCATCGTCGGTAATATCTTCTGGTCTAATACCAAAGATGATTTCCTTATCTGTGTTGAGATATTTATCAAGATTTACGATTAAAGCAACCTTTTCCTTTGGAAGAGTGATTTTGTTCAAACCAAATTCAACGTTAACCTTTGCCTTTGTTCCAGTAAGTTTACCAGTATAGAAGTTCATTTGTGGTGTACCGATAAAGCCTGCAACGAATTGGTTGATTGGGTAATCATAAAGGTTCATAGGGGTATCAACTTGTTGCATGAAACCGTCTTTCATAACAACGATTCTTGTACCCATGGTCATTGCTTCAACTTGGTCGTGAGTAACGTAAATAAACGTTGTAGCAAGTCTGTTGTGGAGTTTTGTGATTTCGGTTCTCATTTGTGAACGAAGTTTTGCGTCCAAGTTAGAAAGTGGTTCGTCGAGTAAGAATACCTTTGGTTCACGAACGATAGCACGGCCCAAAGCAACACGTTGTCTTTGACCACCAGAAAGAGCCTTTGGTTTTCTTGAAAGATACATTTCAATACCCAAAATTCTTGCTGCTTCTTTAACTCTTTGGTCAATTTCTGCTTTTGGCATCTTACGGAGTTTAAGACCGAAAGCCATGTTGTCATAAACAGTCATGTGTGGATAAAGTGCATAGTTTTGGAAAACCATTGCGATATCTCTATCTTTTGGAGCACGAGTGTTTACTAAAACGCCGTCGATATAAAGTTCACCTGAAGAAATTTCTTCAAGACCTGCAATCATACGAAGTGTTGTTGACTTACCACAACCTGATGGACCAACGAATACGATAAATTCCTTGTCTTCAATGTCGAGGTTGAAGTCAGTTACGGCTGTCACGCCTGATGGATAAACCTTGTAAATGTTTTTTAAGTTTAAACTTGACATAATTTTCCTCCAAGGCCTTTAAGACCTTTATCTTTTTTTACTCTTCTATTTTACTATATTTTCGGTTTTTTCTCAATTACAAAATAACCAAATATACTGCCTTAATATGTATAATGTGCACAAAACTAATCCAACTCGTCTAGCGTCAATTCATATGCTGGCGCAAACTCTTTTAAATAATAGTCAACTTCTTGACATTTTGCACTTTTTAAGTCGGAAAGTATGCTTGCTTTTGCCTTTTTGAATTCGCTGTTTCCAGCCTTAACTTCTTCAACACACTTTAGATATGCCGAAAGCCTGTCGGCACATTTAACAAGTTTATACTCTTCCGTTTGTTCGTTTGGCAGAATAAACTGTTCATATTCTTCTTTTAACGTTTCTGGCAACATATTTAGAAGTTTTGTTGACGCAGTCTTTTCTAAATCTTTATAAGCAGACTTAATTTCTGGATTAAAATATTTTATAGGCGTTGGCAAATCGCCAGTTATAACTTCGCCAACTTCGTGATATTGTGCAAGTAAAACGACCTTGCTAATATCCACGCTTCCACCATAAACCTTATTTCTTATAAGTGCAAGTGCGTGCGCAATAACCGATACTTCTTGGGTGTGCTCCATAATGTTTTCTTCCCTAACAGAGCGCATAAGCGACCAGCGTTTAATATATTTCATACGATTTAAAAATGCAAAAAACTTAAACATATTGTTCCCCTTTTATCCTTTTATATTGTTTTGCCATTTTTTGATGGATATTCATTTTAACACAAAATTTTGCTTGACGCAATAAAATAAAAGTGCTATACTAAATTTACTAAAAATTTTTAATATTCGCTATGGGTGCCGTTAGGCTGAGATTACACCATTGAATCCGCAAGGTTATGCTTGAAGGAAAAGCAAGATTGTATCGATATTAACGCTTCCATAGAGGGAGCGTTTTTTCTTTAGGTTTTTTCGTTTTTATGACTAAACCGTTGTCAATAGCGAATAAAAGGAGTGTTTATGTTAAATCTTTTATCGTCAAATTACTTTTTTGACACACTTGAACCTATTGCTAAATGGATTAGCATAGGCGTGCTTGGAACTTTTGTTTTGGCTTTATTAGTTATCTTTTTCAGCAAAAAAGAAAATTATTCTAAAACCGAAGTCGCAAAAACCTTAGGTGGTATTGCTGTTTTTTACGCTATTATTATGGGCATTGTTTTAGTCGTTCTTGAAATGCTTAAAAAATTCAGTGGCTCTTATCTTGAAGAAAACTGGGTGAATAAAAATATTGTTCCTTACGTTTTCGTGCCAGTTTTAACAACCTTGATTTTGGCTTTGATAGGACTTATCATTTTGTTTATAATCGGCAAAAAGAAACCACAACTTTTCAAAAAAGTTGGCTTAATCGTTTTATCGGTTTGTGGCGTTGCTTTAATAACAAGCGTTATTCTAATCGCAGTTTTCTATTCTAAAAACATCGTTGGCGACGGTTATTACACGGGCGAATACGGAAAACTTAACTCAAGCCTACTTTATGTTTTTGCATCTTTATTAGTTGCAGTTGTGGTTATTACGGCGCTTTTTGTTGGCAGAAAAAACAAAACGCCTTTCGACACACGCACTATTGCAATGGCTGGCATTTGCACGGCACTTTCTTTCGTGCTTTCTTACGTTAAGTTTGAAGCAGCGTGGATACAAGGTGGCTCTATCACTTTGATTTCTTTCTTCCCTATATGCTTATTCAGTTATATATACGGTATGAAAAAAGGCTTAATCGTTGGCTGTATTTACGGACTTTTGCAAGCAATACAAGACCCTTTCATCGTTCACCCTGCACAATTCTTGCTTGACTATCCTATCGCCTTTTCAATGATTGCATTATCTGGCTTATTAACTGACTTAAACGTGCTAAACAATTTGCCAAAAATTAAGTTTAGTTTGGGTGCTATTTTAACCGGACTATTTAGATATGTCGCACACACACTTTCTGGCGTTTTTGCTTTCGGTGCATATGCAATGGATAGTGGTGCAACAAACTTCTTGTTGTATAGTGCTGTTTATAATACTTACGTGTTTATCGATATCGCTTTGGTTGTTGTGGCAGGCTTAATCATCTTGTCATCAAAGGCTTTCTTAAAAGAAACGGATAAACTTAAGCAAAACTTAAAACTTGACTAACTTTTTAGCAAAAATTAAAAAAATAAAACCCGAAAGAGCATAACATCTTTCGGGTTTTAATTTGTTTTTATAAGTTTATTATTTCGTCCATTGCGTCGGCATAACCGTCAAAACCACGACCTTTAATGGTTTTAAACGCAAAGAGTGAAACATAAGAAATCTTTCTAAAATCTTCCCTTTCGCTGACCTTTGAAATATGCACTTCAACGGTTGGAATATTAACGCCTTTTAATGCGTCCAAAATAGCAACGCTGGTGTGCGTGTATCCTGCTGGGTTAATGACAATGCCATCAAACTTGTTGCACGCCTTTTGAATTGCCGTTATTATTTCACCTTCGCAGTTTGATTGAAAACACTTTACGCTAACCTTTCTTATCTTTGCACTTTGCTTGATAAATTTGATTAAGTCTTTATAGGTTTTTTCTCCATAAATTTCAGGTTCTCTTGTGCCAAGCATATTTATGTTTGGTCCATTAATAACTAAAATCTTCATAATCTTTAATAATTTCTCCCACAGTTTTTTCAATTTCACTATCATTGTCAACTAAAAGGTCGGCAAAATATAAATACTTGTCCTTTCTGCTTTCAAAAAGATTTTTTAAGGTGTTTATGTCGCTTGATAAAGGTCTGCCCTTTCTATCCAACTTTTCAAAATCTCTTGTTAAGCAAAAAATCTTGCCGTTTTGTTTTAATGAAAAATAATTTTCACTATTTTCAACAACGCCACCGCCCGTTGCGATAACCTTGCCCGATAAAACGCCAACTTCTCTTAAAATTTCACTTTCAAGTTCTCTAAAATACTCTTCGCCACTTTTCTTAAAAATTGTTGGGATATCTCTGCCGTCTTTTTTAACGATTTCGGCATCGGTATCTATAAACTCTCTGTTAAGTTTTTGAGCAATAATTTTTCCCACAGTGGTTTTACCACTGCCAGACATACCGATTAAAACTATATTTTCTATACTCTTTTCAAAGTTTTTTATGGCGATTTCTATTTTTTCATCATCAATAACTTTGTCAAAAAAATATTCTGCTGATTTTTTGGCTTGAGCAACAAGCATCGGCAAGCCGTTTGAATATTTAACACCCTTTTTCTTTGCTTTAGTTAAAAGTTTGGTAAGGCTTGGATTATAGATAACGTCAAACACACCTTCAAGTTTTTCAAAACAATCTAAATCCACAAGACATTCATAATTGTTTGGATAAGTTCCAACAGGGGTTGTGTTTATTATAATTTCGGCATCGCTATGCAAGTGATAATTTTGATAATTATTATCGCCCGACCTTGAAACTATAACGATTTCTCTTGCCCCGCACCTTTTTGCAACTGCCGTTGCCGTGCCAGAAGTTCCACCCGAACCCAAAATCATAACCTTTTTGCCGTTAAGCGATATGCCAGCACGGTTAAGCGAATAAATTATTCCGTAATAATCGGTGTTATAGCCTATCAACTTGCCGTTTTTGTTAACGACTGTGTTGACTGCACCTATTTCACTTGCAACGTCTTCCACACCGTCTAAATATTTAATTATATCTTTCTTATAAGGAATAGTGACGTTATAACCAGCGTACTCTTTATCATTGACAAATTTTTGCAAATTTTCTTCTTTAACTTCCACCAAACTATAATTATAGTCGCCTAAATATGCGTGAATTTTTGGTGAATAACTGTGTTTCAACGACTTTCCTATAAGGCAAAACTTTTTTTCCATATCTTAAACACTCTCACTATAAGCACCCAAAAAGGTGAATTGTTCGGTTGAGTTGTCCAAACTTGCCAAAAGGTTAATAACACCCCTTTCCTTTATGTCGCACTCAAAGTCAAAATAGAACATAAATTCAAAACTTGAATTTACGATAGGTCTTGATTCAAGTTTAGTTAGGTTAAGTCCAAGGTTTGAGAATTTTGACAAGAGTTTGTTAAGGCTACCTGCAGAGTTTTGTGGCAAGGTTGTCATAATGCTTATCTTGTTTGCATTTTGATAAAATTCCATTTCCTTTGTTATCAAGATAAAACGTGTGTAGTTGTTGTTTGTATCTTGAATATTTGTGTCTAAAAGTTTTAAGCCGTAAATATCAGCGCACTCTCTTGAACAAATGGCTGCAACGTCAGTTCTGCCACTTTCTTTAACCATCTTTGATGCCACTGCAGTGTTTGGAACTGCCGTTATTTTGACGAGTGGGAATTTTGCAAGATATTTTCTGCATTGACTGATTGCTTGTTCGTGTGAGAAAACTTCTTTTATGTCGCCCATTTCGGTTTCCATATTCACAACAAGGTTGTGGCTTACTGGAAGCCTTAAACTCTTAACAATATAGAACTTGTGTTCTTTCATAAGGTCGTAAACTTGGTTTACAGAACCTGCATAACTGTTTTCGATAGGCAACACGCCGTATTTACAAAGCCCCTTTTCAACTGCACCGAAAACACCGTCAAAGTTTTTGAAATAACTTATGCTTGCAAGTGGGAAAAATCTTTCAGATGCAATTCCTGAATACGCACCTTGAACGCCTTGACAAGCAACAGTTGCTCTTGAAGGGAACTTCAAAAATCCCTTTTCAAGCGCACTTTCAATCTTATCGCTTATTTTTGATTTTTCAATAATGTTGGTTGATTGATAAGACTTGCTAACTTCAAAAAGCGTTTCAAAAACCTTCTTTAGATATAACGCCTTGTCTTCATCAACCTTGTCGCACACTCTTAAAATAATCTTATTTTCTCTATCTTTATCGTTAACGGCTTTGCCTTCGCTCTTCTTTGCTTCAACCACTTTTTCAATAAGGTTCATTCTCTTATTGAAAAGTTTTGCTATTTCATCGTCAACGGCATCTATTTGATTTCTTATTTCTTCTAAACTCATTTTCGCTCCTATAGACTGTCAAAAATTGCTATTGCTGAAACGGCTTCGACAACGGGAACTGCACGTGGGGTTATGCAAGCATCGTGTCTGCCTTCGATTTTTATTTTTACGTTTTCTTTTGTGACTAAATTTATTGTGTCTTGTTCTTTTGCTATCGATGGGGTTGGCTTTATAACCACCCTAAAGGTTATCGGCATACCGTTTGCTATTCCACCGTTAATTCCACCATTGTTGTTGGTTTTGGTTTTAACAGCACCGTCTTTATCATAATAAAAACTGTCGTTTGCGTCACTGCCTTTCATTTGAGCAAGATTAAAACCACTGCCAAACTCAATACCCTTAACGGCTGGCACGCCAAACATAAGGTGCGAAATCTTGCTCTCTAAACTGTCAAACATATATTCGCCAGTGCCAACTGGAACGCCCTTTATAACGCACTCAATAACGCCACCCAAAGAATCTAAATCTTGCCTTGCTTTTTCAATGCTGTCAAGCATTGCTTGTTTTTTCGCACTGTCCAAAAGTGGAAAATCTTTGTCCAAGTTTGCAAGGTCTATCTTTTCGATATCGGTGTCAAGATAACTTGCACCTTTAATAGTGCCAATTTGCGAGATATAAGCATTAATGGTTATGCCCTTTTCTTCTAAAGCCTGTTTGCAAATGCCACCGGCAATACACATAGGTGCAGTTAGTCTGCCAGAAAACTTGCCACCACCACGATAGTCAAACTTATCGCCATACTTGGTATAAGCCACGTAATCAGCGTGCGATGGGCGTGGGGTTTTAATCAAGTGTTCGTAATCTTTGCTCTTTTGACTTGTATTTTTTATAACAGCCCTAAACTTGCCACGGATAACACCATTTTTTAAGCCTTTTTGAACTTCTATTTTATCATCTTCAATTCTTTTTGTTGAATAAGCCGTGTTCTTTGCCCTTCTTCTGTCAACAAATTCTTGAAGTTTTTCTAAATCGACTGTTTGGGTGCCAAAACCCATAACGCAAACGCCAATTTCTTCAGAGTGTGATGCGCCAAAAATTTCAACGTCTAATCTATTTCCACGATATATTGAATATTCTTTATCATCAAATTTCATTTATCTTTCCCCCTAGTTTAGAGTAATCGGCAAAAAAGGTTGGGTATGATTTTTGCATGGCATCTGCACCCACAATAACGCTTTCGCCACTTGCAACTGCACCCAAAATCGCACTTGCCATAACTATTCTGTGGTCGTTAAAGGCATCTACTATTCCACCCTTAACTTGTCCCCCATAAATAATCATAGTCTTGCCGTCGCACTCACTTTGTACGTTAAATGCCTTCAGCATTTCCATTGTGGATAAAATTCTGTCGCTTTCTTTAAGCCTTAATCTTTCCACGTTGTTTATAACCGTTTTGCCTTTGGCGACTGCCCCCAAAACTGCGCATATAGGCACAAGGTCTGGGCAGTTATCGGCATCAATCGTAAAGCCCACAAGGTCTGCCTTTTTAACCCTTATTGCATTTTCGCTTTGTTCAACAATCGCCCCTGCACTCTTTAAAATTTTCAAAATCGCACTGTCGCCTTGCTTGGTGTTCTTTTTTAAGCCGTTGACAGTGATATCCCCGTTTATTGCACCAAGCACCAAAAATGCAGAGTTGTTCGACCAATCCCCTTCTGGATAAAGGTCGCCCTTAAACTTTTGGTTGCCTTTAATAAAATATCCGTTTTCAACTTCTTCGATTTTTACGCCGTATGCATCAAGCACTTCGATAGTGATATCGACGTATGGCTTTGAAGAGATAGGTGTGGTTAGTTTTATAACACTGTCACCATCAAGGCTAGCAAGCGCCATAAGTAAACCCGAAATATATTGCGAACTTATATCCCCACGGATAGCGAATTCGCCTGCCGAAAGTTTTCCGTTCAAGGTTATACACTCTTTGGTTTGAGTTGCAATAACGCCGTTTTTTTCTAGTGCCTTAAATAGTTCGTCGTTTGGTCTATCTAAAAGCCTGCCCTTTCCAAAAAGCGAAAACTTGCCACCCAAAGATGCGCAAAGTGGAATCATAAATCTTAAGGTTGAGCCAGACTCATCGCAATCCAAATCGGTTTTGCCTTCTTTCAATGCCTTTAAGCAGTTTGCCGTTGCCAAAATATCCTTTGAAGTAAAGCCGTTAAACTCATCTCTAATTTCCTTTCCAGCCAAAAAGTCGCAAATGCAAATTCTATGCGCATAAGACTTTGAACATATGGCGTTTATTTGACCAAACGCATTTGTCTTTTGCACGCTTACGTTCATAAAAAATACTCCGTTAATTTATCAACATTAACCTTTTCAACAGTACAATTTCCAACGCCTTTTACCATAACCAAGTTGATAAAATCGCCATCTCTCTTTTTGTCAAGCATTGCCACTTCAATTAAACTGCGAATATCGTGTTCACAATCTATATCCGTGTTTTCGCCCACACATTTTTTAAGGGTTTCAATACAAGAATTAAAAGTTTGTTGGTCGATAAAGCCGTGCTTTTTGCTTGCTAAAAGTATAAGTTTAAGTCCCTTTGCAACAGCATTGCCGTGAAGAACGCTATAACCACTCAACTTTTCTATGCCGTGCGCTAAAGTATGACCAAGGTTTAATAGTTTTCTATTTCCCTTTTCGAACTCGTCTTGTTCAACGATTTGTCTTTTATAATCAATGCAAAGATAAACCAAATCTAAAAGGTCAAAATCGCTGTTGATAAGTTTGAAAATCTTGCTGTCTAAAATAGCGTATTTTGCACTTTCGCCCATACCACAATTAAACTCTTTTTGGCTTAAAGTTGAAAGAGTGTCAATATCACATAAAACAAGTGCTGGTTGATAAAAAGAGCCCACCAAGTTTTTGCCTTCTTCAAGGTCGATTGCCGTTTTTCCACCAACCGAAGAATCATTTTGCGATAAAAGTGTGGTTGGAATTTGCACGTAAGGAATACCCCTGTTAAAAGTGCTTGCGCTAAAGCCGGTTATATCCCCGACAACGCCACCACCTAAAGCAACGATTAAGTCTGTGCGGGAAATTTGTTCTTTTGCCAAAAACCTTAATATTTGGGTGTAAGTTTCAATATTCTTGCTCTTTTCCCCGTTTGGAAAAACAAACTTGCTTATGATAAAGCCCTTTTCTTTTAGCGAATTAACAACCTTTTTGCCATAAAGATTATCCACGATATCATCGGTTATAACTGCAATTTTTTTACAAGAAAACCTTTCTTTAAAAATTTCGCCAAGGTTGTTAAGTAAACCGTTGCCTATTAAGACGTCATAATTTTTAGATGCGTTTATCGTTATCTTTCTAATTTTTGTTTTCATTATTTTTACTTCTTCTCATCTTTTCAGATAAAAGTTTTTTCTCGTTGCCATCGGCAAGCAACTCTTTCATCTTAATTTTGTCTTTGTTTTCAAGTGCATTTCTATACTCGGTTAAACTGCCGATAATGTTGTCGATTTCCCTAACCAAAAAGTCAGAGTTATCAATGGTCAACTGTGTCCACATTTCAGGCGAAAGCCTTGCAACCCTTGTCATATCCCTAAAACTTCCAGCCGAAAAG
>JAZQYW010000024.1:0-11202 GCA_045633745.1 Christensenellaceae bacterium | reverse complement strand
ATTAGTCCCGTTATCAACGATATTTTTGATTCTTCTTATAACGTTGCAAGCGATGCAAAATCACCTGTTGGTATTATGCTTCGTTCGTTCAAAATGCACGATTATACTTTGGATGAAAACACCGTTGCTATTGCAAGGGCTGGCGCAGGTACGAATAATATCCCCGTTGATGCTTATGCTGAACAAGGCGTTGTTGTTTTCAACACCCCAGGTGCAAACGCTAATGCTGTTAAGGAATTAGTTCTTGCTGCACTTTTAATCGGCTCAAGAAATATTATGAACGCTACCGACTGGGTTAAAACTCTTAAAGGTCAAGGCGAAGAAGTTGGAAAACTTGTTGAAAAAGGCAAATCTCAATTTGCTGGTAAAGAAATCGCTGGTAAAACTTTGGGCGTTATCGGTCTTGGTGCTATCGGTGCTTTGGTTGCTAACTCTGCTCTTTCTTTGGGTATGAAAGTTTGTGGTTATGACCCTTTCCTTTCAGTTGGCGCTGCACTCCGTTTGTCTTCTGACGTTAAGATTGTTAAAGAACTTAACGATATCGCTAAAAACTGTGATTATATCACTATCCATATCCCTTATATCGCAGACCAAAATAAAGGTATCATCAATGCAGGTCTTATCCGCAAGATGAAAGACGGCGTTGTTTTGATTAACTGCGCAAGAGGCGAACTTGTTGATAACAACGATATCATTAAGGCTACTGAAAGTGGCAAGGTTGCTAAATATATCGTGGACTTCCCTGCTGATGAACTTATCGGTGCAAAGAACGTTATTTGCGTTCCTCACCTTGGTGCATCAACCGAAGAAGCAGAAGATAACTGTGCTGTTATGGCTGCAAAACAACTTATCGATTATATCGAAAACGGCAACGTTGTAAACAGCGTTAACTACCCAACTTGCTCTATGCCAAGAACAACTGATTATAGACTTGTTATTCTCCACAAGAATACGCAAAATATTCTTGCTGAAATCACTGGCACTGTTGGTAAAGAAGGCATCAATATCTCTAACCTTACAAACCAAAGCAAAGGCGATTACGCTGTGACAATTCTTGACATCGATAACGAAGTTTCTGCTGATGCAATCAAACACATCGAAAGCGTTGAAAACATCGTTAAAGTTAGAGTTATTAAGTAATTAAATATTTTAAGATAAAAAACAAGTCGTTGCAAATTGCAACGGCTTGTTTTGTTTTTATTCTTTATTTAATTTTCGCCTTTATATCCCCAAACGACTTCTGCATTACAACCATCTTTCCAATCTCTATCCCAACCAATTGTTTGATTTTCCGCTTCACAATAGATTGCTTTTAATGAATCAGACAAATAGAAGATATCAGCACCTACACTTGTTACACTGTTGCTTATTGTTACACTTGTTAATAAACTACAATAAGAGAACACCTCTGTGCTTATACTAATTACACTATTACCAATTGTTACATTTCTTAACAAATCGCAATCATAGAAAGCACGTTCACCTATACTTGTTACATTGTTGTCTATTACCACACTTTTTAGTGAATCGCAATTATAGAACGCACTATTATTTATCTTTGTTGCCGTGGTTATATTTGCTTCTGTTACTAATACATTATTTATATATAATTTCCCAGCATAACATAATGGGTTTGCATCATAAGAACCAAATTCTATTTGTGCCCAACTATCTATTGTGCCTGTATGGTTTACTTTTTTTAATGACCTGCAATTATAGAACGCAGAATCACCTATACTTGTTACAGCACTGCCTATTGTGATACTTGTTAACGATTCACAATTATATAATGCACATTTGTTTATCTTTGTTGCCGTGGTTATATTTGCTTCTGTTACTAATACATTATTTATATGTAAATTCAAAGCATAACATAATGGGTTTGCAGCAGAAGAACCAAACTCTATTTGCACCCAACTATCTATTGTTCCAATATAGTTTAGTATTTTTAATGAACTGCAATAATCGAACGCAGAATCACCTATACTTGTTACAGCACTGCCTATGGTAATACTTGTTAACGAATCGCAATAATCGAACGCACGTTCACCTATACTTGTTACATTGTTGCCTATTACAACACTTTTTAGTGAATCGCAATTATAGAACGCAGAATCACCTATACTTGTTACACTATCTGGAATTTCTATACATGTTAATGACCTGCAATAATAGAACGCGCGTTCACCTATACTTGTTATATTATCAGGTATTACTATACTTTTTAATCTTGTACAATTTGCAAAAGCACCACTTCCTATACTTGTGACAGGCTTACCACTATAGGTGCTTGGAATAATCACGTTTAAGTCACTATAACTATTTTTATTATACTCATAATCTGAAACACATATCTCATTATTTTCCATCAATGAAAAAACAAGTCCATTTGTATAGGTTGGATTTATATTTCCACAAAAACTACATATGTTGTCAACATATCTATGAGTTAAAATATTTATTTCTTTAACATCCAAAACCCTACCACAATTAACACAACTTCTTCTTTTGCTACCCTTAGTTATACAAGTTGCATTAGTAGTGATTTCCCAACTACCTGCAATACAGGATGCTTTAGGAACAACGCTTTCTTCAATGAATTCACCACAATCTTTACAAGTGATTTTTTGCAAACCAGTTTGCTTACAAGTCGCTTCTCTAACGATTTCTATATCTTTATTATGATGCTTACAAACTTTATCATCATTATCACAAGCCGTTAATGTAAATGCTGTTAAGCACAACATTAATATTAATACTAATGTGATTAATAATTTTTTCATATACCTTTCTCCTAAAAGCATTTTTCTTCCATTTTAACACCTTAAAAATAGTCTTGTCAAGACTATTTGTGTAAAAATATTCTTAATAAGACTATAATTATAGTATGAAATGTTTATTTAGTGAGCGCATAAAAGAATTGCGTTTGGAAAGAAAATTAAACCAAAAAACCTTTGCTGAAAAATTAGGGGTTAAACAATCGTGTGTTAGCAAGTGGGAGCGTGGTGAAACTCTGCCCGATGCTGAAATGATTATAGAAATCGTTGAATTTTTTAACGTCAGCGCAGATTATTTGCTTGGAATTAAAGATTATTAAAACGATAAAAAAGGTGGTAGAAATTACCACCTTTTATTTTTGATAAAATACGAACATATGTTTGACTTTAAATAATTTTAATAGTATACTTATCTTAAGGCGGTGCAAAAATGTTAGATTATAATAAGTTGGAAATTTTGGCTGATAGTGCCAAGTATGACGTGTCTTGTTCATCAAGTGGGTCAAATCGGCAAAATAAGAAAGGGGGTTTAGGAAATGCGTGTTTTGGTGGCATTTGCCACTCTTTTACACAAGACGGAAGGTGCATTTCGCTACTTAAGATACTTATGAGCAACGACTGTATTTACGACTGCAAGTATTGTGTCAATAGATGCACCAACGATACCCCACGTGCGACTGCCACCCCAACCGAAATTTGCGAACTTGTTATGGAATTTTACAAGCGAAACTATATTGAAGGGTTGTTTTTATCTTCGGCAGTTGTCAAAAACCCAAACTTTACAATGGAAAGGCTGTTTGACACGGTTAAACTTTTGCGTGTGCAATATAATTTTAACGGATATATTCACCTAAAGGGCATTCCATCAGCTGACAAACTTCTTATTGAGCGTGCGGGATTTTACGTGGACAGAATGAGTTTCAACATTGAACTGCCAAGCGAAAAGAGTTTATCGCTCCTTGCCCCACAAAAGAGCAAGACTGCCATAATTGAGCCGATGAAGATGCTTGCTTTAGATAAATATTACGATAATCCCCTAAAGTTAAATAGGCGCAAGGACTTTTTGCCAGCAGGTCAAACCACGCAAATGATTGTGGGAGCATCGCCAGAGTCAGATGCGCAAATATTAAAATTGACCGAATATATGTACAGGGTTTATAAACTCAAAAGGGTGTATTATTCAAACTATACGCCAACTAATTTTGAAACTTCTCTTTTGCCCTTTGAACAAGCCCCACTTATCCGTGAACACAGGCTTTATCAAGCCGACTGGCTTTTAAGGTTTTACGGCTTTTCGGCAAGCGAAATAACCGATGACAGTGGCAATTTAGATTTAGATTACGACCCAAAGTGTGCGTGGGCGTTAAAAAATTTGGGGTTGTTTCCCGTTGAAGTCAACACTGCCCCACTTGAAATGCTTGTTAGAGTCCCAGGTATCGGCATCAAGAGTGCACAGCGAATTATGTTTGCAAGACAGCACGCTAAACTTGATTTTAACGACCTTAAAAGATTGCGTGTTGTATTAAAACGTGCCGTGCATTTTATCACTTGCAAGGGCAAGTTTATAGGCTCAAAAAACGAATACGGAATAAAAAGTCTTTTAATAGGTGCAGAAATAAACCAAAACGAACAACTTTCTATGTTTAATACTTCTTCCCCAGCACTTTCTGCATTGACAGGTGAATTATGAAAATGTTTGTTATTGATAATACGATAGATGGACTTTTAAGTGCATTATTTATTTCCTTTACCGAAAAAATTGTGCCTGACTATGTGGTCGATAAAAATGGTTATCAGCAACAACTTGATTGCCTAACAATCGATATTAAAACTGATATTCAGCACGCAAATAGGGTTAAAACTGCGCTCTTTAATTATGGTGGCGACGATATTATTGCACACCTAAAAGTATGCTTATTATCTTGCGAAAAAGATGCACTTACCATTGCGTTTAACTATGCTTATTTTATGCTTGAAAAACGAAAAGACGTTTCTAATATGCTTGCCGAAAAAAGGGTTTCTGATTTTTCATTTTTGGTGCAAAAGGTTTTGCACGAAAGACATATTATTTTGGGCTTTTTGCGATTTAAGGAAAGTGGCAACGGCGTGTTATACGCTCAATATGCGCCAGATAATGATATAACCGAACTTATTGCCCCACACTTTTTAAGAAGACTTTCTTTAACACCCTTTATTATTCACGATGGAAAACGTGGCAAAATTGCCATTTCTAACGGACACACGATTAAAGTGCAACACACCGACCTTCCTGCCGATTTTTCACCATCGCAAAATGAAGAAAGTTTCAATTTGTTATGGAAAAAATATTTTAGGGCAATCAATATCAAAGAGAGAAAAAACACAGCCCAACAAGACAGATATTTTCCACGCAGATATAGAAAATATTGCTTTGAAACTTGGGAATAATGTATTGACTTTTTTTGTGTTTTGCTTTACAATATTTATATAAAATTCTTGAGGTGAATTATGTATATTGACAAAATTTCAAACTTAAAAAACTACGTTAAAGACCAAGACTTGTTAAATGCTATTTTAGACTTCTTAAAAGTGGCTAAATCTGCACCAAAAGGCAGAAACGATATTTTGGGCGAATCTTATGCAAACGTTCTTGATTATACAACTAAAGCCTTTGAAACGGTTAAAATGGAAGTTCACAGACAATACGTTGACCTTCAATGCGTGATTAACGGCGAAGAAAAACTCTTAAAGCAAGATATTGCTGGCGTTCCTCCTATCACTGAATTTGACGTTGAAAAGGACTATGCTTTCCACGCCCCAAAGACTTTTGACTGCACTATTTTGACCGAAGGCACTTTCGCTATTTTATACCCTAACGACCTTCACCAATGCGTTGCTGTTGATAACCCTATCGACATTAGAAAAGTTGTTTTCAAAATCCCTGTTGGCTTAATCTAATTTGACTTTAACCTTTTATTGTTGGGCTTATAATATTTTAGTTCAATCGTAAGATAATGCTAAAAAATAATTAAATTGTCTATGTTTTTTTAGAGAGTTTAATGATATAATTGTTATAGTTCAATAAAAAAATAATAAATAAAAATTAAAAGGCAAATTATGTTAAAAACTAAACAAGATTTTGTAAATCTTCTTAAGAAAACAATCAATCCATTGAAAGATTTTTTTACACCAGAAAAGGCCGGTTTAAAACTGGGCGATTTTGGTGTATTTTATCCTGATGAAATAGCAAAGATGGAAGGCTTTGCCCGTGTTTTGTGGGGGCTTGCTCCACTTTGGGCGTGTGGCGAATCTGCAGGTGAATTTGATGAACTTTACGTGCAAGGTATCATCAACGGCACCGACCCTGAAAACCCTGAATACTGGGGCGAAATCCCTAAAGTTTCAGGCGACCAAAGATTAGTTGAAATGGCTGCAATGGGGCTTGCTTTAATTCTTGCACCAGATAAGGTGTGGAAGCCTTTAAACCAAAAACAAAAGGATAATTTCCATAAATGGTTATTGCAAATCAATTATGAAATGACAAACGATAATAACTGGCAACTCTTCCCACTCCTTGTTAATTTAGGACTTAAAAACGTTGGCGTTTGGTATGATGAAGAGCGTGTTAAGGCGTCTGTTGAAAAATGCCACAGTTTTTATATTTCAAACGGTTGGTATCACGACGGACTTCTTGAAAGGGCTGATTATTACATTGCTTTTGCACTTCATTTCTATGCGCTAATTTATGCTAAAGTTATGGAAAAGGACGACCCTGAAAACAGCAGGATTTTTAAGGAAAGAGCAGAAATTTTTGCAAAGAGTTTTATTTACTGGTTTGATGAAAACGGTTCTTCCCTTGCGTTTGGCCGTTCCCTCACCTATCGTTTTGCGCAATGTGCGTTTTTTGGTGCTTGCCTTTTTGCTGGGGTTAAGCCTTTCCCTATCGGCGTTATGAAAGGTATTATCTCAAGGCATTTTGACTGGTGGTTTTCTCAACCGATATTCGATAATGCAGGTGTGTTGAGCGTTGGATATTCTTATCCAAACTTGTGTATGACCGAACAGTATAACTCTCACGGCTCGCCTTACTGGGCGCTTAAAGCATTTATTTTCCTTGCTCTTGATGAAAATGATGAATTCTTTAAGGCTGAACCACTCCCACTCCCTAAAATGGATAACCTTATCGCTATCCCTGAGGCATATATGACAGTGCAAAGGGTAAACGGCTATTCTGTTTCACTTGGCGCTGGACAATGGGTAAACTGGGGGCTTTTGCACCGTGCTGAAAAATATTCAAAGTTTGCATACTCTTCTCGTTATGCTTTCAATATTTCTCGTGCAATGGATACAATGGAAACGGCTGCGCCAGACAGTTCTTTGGCTTTTTATATCGATTCAACCGTTTTCTATCGCAGAAGATGTATAGAATACAGTATGGATAAAGATGGAACTCAATTTTCAAAATGGTCACCTTGCCCTGGCATTATGGTTGAAAGCACGATTACGCCGATAGACGGTGGGCATATAAGAAAACATATTGTTAGTTGCGACTTTGACTGCACGGCTTACGACACTGGTTTTGCAACCCCTGTCGGCGAAGAAGGTGAAGTTATCGGCAATGGTGAAAGCGTTATCATTAAATGCGTGCCTAACACAAACCTTATTCACCCTATCACACAAATGAAAGCAATCAAATATAATTTCAAAAAGGGCACAACAACAGTTGAAACAAAAATTATTTATCCATAAACTCAAATTTATAAAAAACAAACGGCTCCTAAAATTAGGAGCCGTTTGTTTTATTCTTTAAGGTTTATCTGTCACCCTTGCAACCCTTGACAAAGCCTATAAATTGAGCTATATAATATACAACTAACGCAAAAGTCATACTTATGCCATAGATTAATAAATAGATAAAGCCTGCAAAAAGCATTGCAAACATTATCATACACCATAGTGGAAGGCCACAGGTGTCTTGTCCATAACTATACTCTTCATCTCTAAAAAATTCCACCCAAGTATTGCTATCGCCTTCTGCAGCAACGCTAACCAAAACGATAGAAGAGCCTATTCCCATAAATAATGGAACCAAGCCTAAACCATTCAAAATTGTCATTATAGGACCTGTGTTTTCGGTAAATTTTGGGACACTTTCTAGCATTGATGGCGTTAATAAACCAATTAAAACCCCTAAACCAGTTGTAATAAAAATTCTAACCGCTTTTGGAACGTTTCTATCAGGACTTAAAAGAAAAGCAAGAAATCTTACTAATATAGTTCCACCTATTAAAAGAACAAAAAACATAACTCTATTTTTCCTTATAATATTTTTAAAAAAGCCTAATAAACAACTAAATCAGTCCGTACTACGATACGAACTGATTTAGCAAAATGTTTAATATAATTATTTATTCAATGCTTCTTGAACGGCAACTGCGCAAGCAACGGTCATACCAACCATTGGGTTATTACCAGCACCGATTAAGCCCATCATTTCTACGTGAGCAGGAACTGATGATGAACCAGCGAATTGAGCATCACTGTGCATTCTACCCATAGTGTCGGTCATACCATATGATGCAGGACCAGCAGCCATATTGTCTGGGTGAAGTGTTCTACCTGTACCACCACCTGAAGCAACAGAGAAATAACTTCTGCCATTTTCGATAGCCCATTTCTTATATGTGCCTGCAACTGGGTGTTGGAATCTTGTTGGGTTTGTTGAGTTTCCTGTGATAGAAACGCCAACGTTTTCAAGTCTCATAATAGCAACGCCTTCTGGAACACTGTCTGAACCATAGCACTTAACGTTTGCTCTTGCACCTTTAGAGAAAGGTCTTTCTTCCAAAACGTCAACTTCTTCGGTTGCTGGGTTGAACTTTGTTTCAACGTAAGTAAAGCCGTTAATTCTTGAAATAATATAAGCAGCGTCCTTACCTAAACCGTTAAGGATAACTCTTAAAGGCTTAATTCTAACTTTGTTAGCGTTCAAAGCAATTTTGATTGCGCCTTCAGCAGCAGCGAAAGATTCGTGACCAGCAAGGAAACAGAAACATTCTGTTTCTTCTGATAAGAGCATCTTACCAAGGTTGCCGTGACCCAAACCAACTTTTCTGTTTTCAGCAACAGAGCCTGGAATACAGAAAGATTGTAAGCCGATACCGATATTAGCAGCAGCGGTTGCAGCAGACTTGTCGCCAGTTTTTTCAGCAGCCTTCAAAGCGATTGCAGAACCTACAACGTAAGCCCATTTTGCGTTTTCAAAGCAAATAGGTTGTGTTTCTTGAGTGATGGTATATGGGTCAATGCCATATTTATCACAAATTTCTTTACATTCATCAATAGAATTGATGCCGTATTCTTTAAGAGTTAAAAGAATTTTGGCTTCTCTTCTTTCATAACCTTCAAATTGTGCCATAATTACATTTACCTCCTATTATTCTTTACGTGGGTCGATATATTTTACCGCACCATCTTCTTTCTTAAAGCGACCGTAAGTACCTTTTGATGCTTCGTATGCTTTATTTGGTTCTTCGCCCTTTTTGATTAAGTCAGTCATTTTTCCAAGAGAAACGAATTCATAACCGATAACTTCATCATTTTCATCAAGAGCCATTTTTGTACAATAACCTTCGGTCATTTCAAGGTATCTAACGCCCTTTGCTTTTGTTCCGTACATTGTACCAACCATTGAACGAGCGCCTTTACCAAGGTCTTCCATACCAGCACCGATAACCAAACCACCTTCAGAGAAAGCAGATTGTGAACGGCCATATACTATTTGTAAGAAAAGTTCTCTCATTGCTGTGTTGATAGCGTCACAAACAAGGTCTGTGTTAAGCGCTTCAAGCAATGTTTTGCCTGGAAGAATTTCAGCAGCCATTGCTGCAGAGTGGGTCATACCAGAGCAACCGATTGTTTCTACGAGTGCTTCTTCAATAATACCGTCTTTAACATTTAACGATAATTTGCAAGCGCCTTGTTGTGGGGCGCACCAGCCTACACCGTGCGTATATGCGGAAATATCACTAATTTGTTTTGCTTCAACCCATTTGCCTTCTTCTGGGATAGCAGCAGGTCCGTGATGTGGTCCTTTACAAACGCAGGTCATTTCTTTAACTTCAGTTGAATACTGCATAAATCTATGCCTCCATAAAATTTTATCTATTTTTTGTCTTTTTTTAGTATATCATAATCAAGCATTTTTGACAATTATTTTTTAGCCGTTTTTGCCTTTTTTCTTATTTTTGGTTAAGTCGTTTATAGTAAAATAAGTATTGTTGATAATATCCCGAATTTTCCTTAAATCTTTGAACCAAATAATCGGCAATCTTTGCCCTATCTTTAATTGTTCCCTTAAGGTCTTCAACGTAAACTTTTTCTATCCACGTGTCAACAGGGAAACTGTCACTTCTATGAAAACCGAAAAGCGAAACGCAGTCTGCAACCTTTGGACCAACCCCAAAAATCGAAGTTAATTTCTTTTTAAGGTCCTTTGTCGATAAGTCATTAAAATCGTTTACGTTTAAGCCGTTTTTAATGGCATCAGCAAGGTTTTTAATGTACTTTGCACGATAACCGAGCCCAATACTTTCATAAAAATTGACGTCCTTTTCAGCCATTTTAACGGCTGTTGGGAAAGAATAGTATTCTTGCCCTAAAAACTCTTTTTTATCGCCTAAAGACAGGCATAACTTGTTGATAATGCCCTTTATTCGAGGAATATTGTTGTTTTGCGAAATCATAAACGAAAAAAGCATTTCTTCTTTATCTTGATTAAGAATTCTTATGCCCTTTCCACCTTGTACGGCAGTTGTTAAAACAGGGATATTTTCATTTATTGCACTTTGACAAATTTTTGCGTAATCACGTGATAAATCAAAGTAATTATAAAAGTATTCTTTATCTTGTTTTTGACACTCTATGATGGCATCATCACCTTGATGATAAAGGTAAGCGCACTTATCTTTTGACACCACAATAAAGCCCTTTTCAAAAGGACTAAATCTAAAAACTTGACCGCACTCAAGCGTGTCTAAAATATTAAAATACTGACTGTTAAAAACAATTTTTTCCATAATTATTTTCTCATTTATTCGAGTCAAAACGTAAAGCAGAAACACCGTATTGCGACTTGTTAACACTAGTTTAAGGGATTAGAAACGAGCAAGACAAGGCTCGCGAAAGGTTTTGGGTGAGATTAACCTTTTTGGTTATCGAAGTCAAAACGTTAAGCAGTAAACGCAGTATTGCGAAGTTTATAAACCCTTAAAAAATAAACGGGCTGATTAAATCAACCCGTTATTTTTTAGTTTTCTTTAGCGTAAACGCTTACTTTCTTGTCGTTTCTGCCCATTCTTTCGAACTTAACAACACCGTCAATCAAAGCGTATAAAGTATCGTCACTACCGATACCAACGTTGTTACCTGGGTGAATTTTTGTTCC
>JAZQYW010000023.1:0-33078 GCA_045633745.1 Christensenellaceae bacterium | reverse complement strand
GCGTATGCCTATACGCAACCAAATAAAAGCGCAAGTTTTACTCGTATCACGAAGTATATAAGCCGTTTTTACTATTTCATAAAACTTAGAATAATGTCGTTTTGAACGTACAAATACTTATCCTTTATTCTAACTCTATCTTCAGCAATATCCAAAAATTCTGCTTTTTTAGTTAAAACTTCCTTATAATCATTAAAGAAGTCTGCATCAAAGTTTTGGTTAAAATCTTTGATGCTTAACCCATTAGTCGTGCGAAGTGCAAGCATAATAAATTCAAACTTGGCATCTTCCTTTTCAATGTTATCGCTTGAAATTTCTGGGTTTTTGTTGTAGATAACGGCGTTCATATATTCATCTATCTTAAAAGTGTTGGTAAATCTTCTTTCTTCCATAAATGAACTTGCAGAAACACCAACGCCGATATATTCGCCACGTTTCCAGTAATTTAAGTTGTGGCGTGAATACTTGCCGTCTTTAGCAAAGTTAGAAACTTCATATCTAGAAAAGCCCTTTTTATTTAGATATTCTACAACGGCATCATAAATGTCGGCAACTTCATCATCACCTAAAAGTTCGCCGTTAAGGTAATCGGTGTAAATAGGCGTGCCAACTTCTGGGGTCAATGCATAAACGGAAATATGGCTTACCCCACCAGCGATAGCAAGGTCAATGGTCTTTTGAACTTGTTCGATAGTTTGGTCAGCAAGACCGATTAATATATCGGCACTGATATTTTGACCTTTAAGCATATTGCAAGCGAGCAAAAAGTCCTTTGCTGTATGTATTCTGTTCAATCTTTTAAGTTGGTCATCATAACCAGTTTGCAAGCCGATTGAAAAGCGATTTATACCAACGCTTAAATAATCTTTAATCTTGTTTTCATCGACTGTGCCTGGGTTAAGTTCAATGGTAATTTCAGCATCTTTTTTGACGGTGAAACATTTTTTAGCCTGTCTTATTGCACCTGCAATAAACTTGCTGTCCACAACAGACGGCGTGCCACCACCGATATAGATTGTTTCTATAATGGTTTTTGGGTATTGAATACTTCTGCCCTTAATTTCACGATATAAACAAGCAAAATAACTTTCGGCTTTGCCTATTTCCTTTGGGAAAGATGCAAAGTCACAATAAGTGCATTTTTGTTTGCAAAATGGTACGTGTATATATAGTCCTGCCATATTACTTATCACTATCCGTTTTTAATATTGATATAAACGCTTCGCTAGGTATTTCAACCGTGCCTATTGAACGCATCTTCTTTTTACCTTCTTTTTGTTTTTCAAGAAGTTTCTTCTTTCTTGTCACGTCACCGCCATAGCATTTTGCCAAAACGTCCTTTCTAAACGCCTTAACAGTTTCTCTTGCGTTAATCTTTCCACCAACGGCTGCTTGAATAGGAATTTCAAACATTTGACGTGGAATAACGTCTTTCAACTTTTCAGCGATTTGTCTGCCACGCTCATAAGCCTTGTCCTTATGCACGATAATAGAAAGTGCATCGCAGATATCGCCATTTAAAAGCATATCAAGTTTAACCAAATCACTCTTTTGATAGCCTGCAATTTCATAGTCGAAAGATGCATAACCCTTGGTGCGTGATTTAAGGCTGTCAAAGAAATCGTATATAATTTCGTTTAGTGGCAAGGTGTATTTTAATTGTACCCTTGTCTTGTCAAGATAAACCATATCTTTATACACACCACGCTTATATTGACACAATTCCATAATAGGTCCAACGTAATCTGGTGGAGTGAAAATGCTTGCGTTGATGATAGGTTCTTCCATATACTCTATTTCAGTCACAGGTGGCAAGTGGGTTGGGTTTTCAATAACCATTTGCGTTCCGTCAGTTTTATAAACCTTGTAAGAAACTGATGGTGCAGTCGTTATAATTTGCAAGTCGAATTCCCTTTCAATTCTCTCTTGAATAACGTCCATATGAAGTAGCCCCAAAAAGCCACATCTAAAACCAAAGCCAAGTGCAGCAGAGTTATCTGGTTCAATAGAAAGTGCAGCGTCGTTTAACTTTAATTTTAACAACGCATCTTTTAAGTCGTTAAACTTACTGCCGTCTAGTGGGAACACGCCGGAGAACACCATAGGCAATGCCTTTTTATAACCAGCAAGTGGCTCTTTTGCAGAGTTTTCAACAGTTGTAATAGTGTCGCCAACAGCAGTATCTTCAATACTCTTAATGCTGGCTGCAATATAACCAACTTCGCCAGCAGTCAAGCAGTCTTTTGGTTGCATTTTTGGTGAAAACACGCCCACTTCGGTCACGTCGAACTGCTTGTCTGACATAAAGGTTCTAATCTTTGTGCCAACCTTAACCGTTCCGTCAACAATTCTAACAAAACATATAACGCCCTTAAAATTATCGTAATAACTATCGAAAATAAGTGCTTTTAATGGTGCACTATCTTCACCCTTTGGCGCTGGGATTTTGTGAACGATTTGTTCCAAAACGTCTTCCACGTTAAGTCCGTTCTTTGCAGAAATTCTTGGTGCATCAAGTGCTTCAATCCCCAAGATATCTTCTATCTCTGTTGCAACTTCGTCTGGGCGAGCAGACGCTAGGTCCATTTTGTTTATAACTGGCATAATTTCCAAATCGTTATCTATTGCAAGATAAGCGTTGGCAAGCGTTTGTGCTTGAACGCCTTGGGTTGCATCAACGATTAAAATAGCACCTTCGCACGCCTTTAAGGAACGAGAAACTTCATAGGTAAAGTCAACGTGACCTGGGGTATCAATAAGGTTAAAGATATATTCCTTTCCATCTTTTGCCTTATAAAACATTCTAACAGGGGTTAACTTGATGGTTATTCCCCTTTCACGCTCCAAATCCATTGAGTCTAATAGTTGTTCTTCCATATCCCTTTCAGAAACTTGGCCAGTCTTTTCCATAAGCCTGTCTGCAAGTGTTGACTTGCCGTGGTCAATGTGTGCAACTATGCAAAAATTTCTAATGTTTTCTTTATTGATTGACATAAAAAACCTTTTTATATATAATATTCGTTAATAGTATATACTAAAAGCGAATTTTTTGCAAGTAAAATAAAAAGGAGATTATATGCGATTAGGTAATGATTTCTGGCTGTTAAACAATCCTATTGCTCATCGTGGGCTTTGGACAAACGGCATAGTGGAAAACTCTTTGTCTGCTTACAAAAACGCAGTTGAAAAAGGCTATCCTATCGAAATCGATTTATATTCTTCTTTAGACGGCGTTTTGTTTTCCTTTCACGACGCCACCTTAAGTCGTATGACTGGGGCTGACGGGTTTATCTATCAAAAAACTGCCAAAGAGTTAAAAGAATTGACCTTGCAAAATAGCGAAGAAAAAATTCCAACATTTGATGAAGTTTTATCTTTAGTTAACGGCAAAGTTCCACTTTTAATCGAACTAAAAGACCAGCCAGACAAAACTTACGTTGACAAGGTGGTGGAAAGAATTAAAAATTATAAGGGCGAATTTGCCATCCAGTCTTTTAACCCACTTTATATCAAAAGGGTTAAACAACTTGCACCAGAGTTTATCCGTGGAATTTTATCAACAAAAACTTATAGCCAAGACCTGCCTTTTATCAAAAGACAAGTGGTTAAAAATATGCTACTGAATTTTTTAATTAAGCCTGATTTTATAAGTTATTCTTTTGAAGACTTGCCACTTCCAAAACGCAAGGTTAAAAACTTGCCACTTATTTCGTGGACGATAACAAGTCAAGAAGATTTTGAAAAGATTAAACCCTTTGTCAAAAACATTATTTTTGAAAACTTTATTCCAAAAAACTAACTTTTTTTAAGGAGAAAATATGTTATACGAAAAGTACCTTAAACTTATTGATGAGCAAAAAGAAATCTTTTATAATGTGTCAGATAGTCTGTTGTTAAAATTATAAAAAAATAAAAGCAAGTGAAAATTCACTTGCTTTTTTGTTTGTTTTTGATATTAATTTTTTTCGGTTAATTCCTTAATCGCATCGATTTGAGTAAAGTGTGCTTTTTGTTCGATTCCGTGTTTTTTACACAAAGCATCGATAAGTGCAAGCGCCTTATTCAAACCCCTGTCGCTTTTTACCTTTACCATAAATGGCACTTCGGCATAAGCCTTAACGTCGGACAAGTCTTTTTGGAAATAAACGTTTTGTTCAAAAGCATTTACGTCAAGTGCCAAATGAAGACGCATTGTTTTTCCCCTAACGCTGATTTTAGCAACAAGTTCTCTGCCCAACCTATAAGAAACGCCTTTCATTGAAATTCTTGAGTTAATCTTTCTCAAACCCCTAAAGGCATTGTGGATTTTTTCATAATAAATTTGCGTTTTTGCATCTAAAGTGAGCATTTTTTGAGCAAAAGGAACACGTTTAACAACAAATCTGTCATCTTCACTATCTTCGTTTTCCACTTCTTCTTTTTGTTCTTCCTTGCCCTTTTTGTTGGAAGCCACCGTTTCGACAACAGTTTGTTCTCGTGTCACGGCAACTTCTTCGACAACTTGCTCTTTATCCTTATTTAATATTGAAACGACAACGTACGCAAGAAATATCGCCAAAAGTATAGCATCGATGCATAATAAAACCATCATAATTGTACTCATAATATTTCACCTCACGCTTTTTTTGATTATAGCATAGTCAACGTTTATTGTCAATACGTGCAAAATTTTAAGCGTTGCTTTTGCTTACGATAATTTCACTTTCTCTTCTAGGCTCTGAAGTGACGTGAATACCAAGTTTTTTAAGTGTTTTTTCATCAGTTGACGAAAGCACCACTGAAGAGTGGAATTCTGCACCTTTAAGTTTTGATAATTGCTCCATAGCAAGTTTTGCCTTATCGTCGGTTGCAGCACTGACAGCAAGTGACAACAAAATTTCATCAGTATGTAATCTAGGGTTGGTTGAGCCCATATGATTTACTTTTAGTTTTTGGATAGGTTCAATAACCTTTGATGAAATAAGCAACAAGTCATCATCAAGTTTTGCCAAAACCTTTAGTGCGTTTAAGAGTGCTGCGGCACTTGCGCCCATAAGATTTCCCGTTTTACCAGTGACGATTTCACCCGTGGTAAGTTGCAAAGCACAACCAGGGAGTCCTGTCATTTGTTCTTTTTCAAGTGCTGGCTTAACAACTGCCCTATCTGCTATTGAAATGCGCATTTTTTGCATAAGCACTTCTATCTTTGAAATGACTTCTTTACCAAATATGCCCTTTCTAACTTGCAACAATGCTGAATAATATCTTCTTATAACTTCTTGCTCACAAGCCTTTTGCACAACGCTGTTATCGATTATGCAATGTCCAGCCATATTAACGCCCATATCTGTTGGAGATTTATAAGGGCATTCCCCCAACACCTTTTGTAGCATAGCAGAAAGCACAGGGAAAATTTCCACGTCTCTATTATAATTAACTGCCATTTCTCCATAAGCGTCCAAATGGAAAGGGTCAATCATATTCATATCGTTTAAGTCAGCCGTTGCCGCTTCATAAGCGATATTAACTGGGTGACTTAATGATAAATTCCAAATAGGGAAAGTTTCATACTTTGCATAACCAGACTTTATTCCACGCTTGTTATCGTGATATAATTGTGATAAGCAAGTTGCCATTTTGCCACTGCCTGGACCAGGTGCCGTCACAACAACAAGTGGACGTGTGGTTATAACGTATTCATTTTTACCATAGCCTTCATCACTAACAATCTTTTCAACTTCACTTGGATATCCGTCGATAGGATAGTGGCGATAAACCTTTATGCCACGCATTTCCAGTCTTTTTTGGAAAGCCATTGCACTTGGTTGATATTTGAATTTAGTGAGAACTACACTTCCCACGTAAAATTCTTTTTTTATAAAAATATCGATAAGTCTTAACACGTCAACGTCATAGGTAATGCCCAAATCACTGCGTTGTTTGTTCTTTTCAATATCGCTTGCGTTGATAACGATTACGATTTCGGCTTGGTCTTTTAACCCAGAAAGCATTTTAATCTTACTATCAGGCTCAAAACCGGGCAACACACGTGATGCGTGATAATCATCAAAGAGTTTTCCACCAAATTCAAGGTAGAGTTTTCCACCAAAAGCAGAAACCCTTTCCAAGATTTTTGCCGATTGCATTTCTAAATATTTAGCATTATCAAATCCAACTTTTTCCATATGTATCCCCAGCCTATTTAATAAGCCCAGCCTCCGTAAGTTTTGTTATGAACGCCAAAACGTCCTTTTCTGCAAGTTCTTTTTCCACTTCGTAATTATCAAGTAAAGCGTCAACTAAATCTTTTTCTTCTGCACCGTTTTGCAAAGTTTTCCACAAAAGTGCACCCGTTTCGTTTAGGTTAATAACGCCCTTAAAGTTTTTAACTGCATCGCCAACAGCCACAACGATAAAACTATCTGCAACTTCTCTTAAAATAAATCCGTCTTTAATTTTCATAATTTTTCCCCTGTCATAGTCGTTATAGAAAGTTTTGCCGCATCAACAGAAATATTGCAACCCAACTGATATGACTTAACACTCTTTACCATTTTGTCAAGCAGTGTCAACAGTTTATCCATATCGCCTTCTTCTTTTGGGCGAACAGTTTGGTCTAAAATGGTTATAAACATTTGCATAGGCGAAATTTCTTGAATAGCGTTTTCTTGCGCTTGATAAATTTTGCAAATGGCTTTTATTTTTGCACGGGTATTCGTCCCAAGTTGGTGTTTGCCACGCCAAGGTGTGCCGTAAACGTAAAAATCGCCGTCAACAAACCTAACGATAGGCTTGTCATCATTTATCATAACGGCTTTTTCACCCAAAACTTCTCTCCACAATCTTGTGTGGGTTGATTTACCAGTCCCCGATGGCGCTGTGAATAAATATGCATATTCGCCGACCATAATCGCACTGCAATGAAAAATAATTCCGTTTGCATTTTTTAAGGTGTATTCGCAAAGTTTTCTAAAAAGTGCAATGCTTTCTAAAAAATTATCTGGGTATCCCTGCATAAATGGTCTTTCTTTAAGCACGTCTTGTGCAGACATCTTTACCGAAAATTCAGCATTTTCTTCGCCCATATATTCGTAATCTTTGCACAAGTCTTTGCTATAATCGAATAAAAACTCTGCATCAAAGACCACGTCTGCAATTTTATACCTTTGCATTTTTCCCCTTAAAAATTTTAGATGTAATCTAAAATATAATTAACTATTATTCATTTTACCAAAGCCAGTAAACTTTGTCAATACAAAATCTAATTATAAAAATAAAAAGGGGAGATTTTCTCCCCTTAATTTCTTAAAGTTTAAGCATTGTTTCAAATAATTGCTTTTCAATTTTTTCAGCGCTCTCTTTTTGGTTTTTGCACTCTAAAACTATTTTGCCTTTACTTACCACAACTATCCTATCTGCAAGATAAACGGCTTCCTTAATATCGTGCGTGACTAAAACCACAGTTTTTTCTTGCTTTTTTTGTTTTATAACGTCCATTAGCGAAAACTTTAACGCCAAATCAAGATTAATAAACGGCTCATCTAAAAACAAAGTCTTTGCATCAAAACAAAGTGCCCTTGCAATACTAACTCGCCTTGCCATACCACCAGACAGGTTTTTAATATATTCGTTTGCCCTATCTTTTAAGCCAACCTGACCCAAAACTTCATCAACGTTAATATCCTTGTTGATAAGCAACAAGTTTTCCTTAACGGTCAAGTTTTTAACAAGCATATCTTTTTGGAAGACCATTGAAAGTGGTTTTTCCACCCCGTCAACTTGCCCTTCAAAATCGGTTAAACCTGCCAAAATGTTTACAAGTGTGGTTTTTCCAGAGCCACTTTCCCCTAAAATCGCCAAAACTTCGCCGTCAAACACGTCTAAATTAAAGTTATCAAATATTTGGTTTTCACCATATCTTTTACACAAATTTCTTACGCTAATCATTGCCATTTACCTGCCTTTTTTGATAGATAAGAAAAAATTAGTTCGATAACTAGCCCCGTTATAACAACGCTTAACACCAAAGCCATCATAGTGACCGTTTGGTCATATAAGTTTGAAAGGTAAATGTAGTTGCCGATAGAAGATGCCGTAAACGCAAGCACTTCCGCCGCCACCATAAGTTTTAAGTTTAACGACAAGCCTGCCCCTATCACCGAATAAAGTGACGGTGCAATTTGTGGCAACTGCACGTTTATCAAGATATCCTTTTTGCTAACCGAAAAGAATTCGCACGCCTTAACGGCATCTTTATCAACGCTGTCAAATGCACTTGATAAACTTGTAAAAGTGGTTGGCAAAACAACCAAGATAGTCACGATTATAGGCGCAATAAAATTGTTTGTCCATAAAAGCAAAAGTAGCACCACGGCTATTGTTGGCAACACCCTTATTATAGCCATAATAGGCGCAATGAATTTTTTAATCATCTTATGCTTTTGAAAAAGCCACACAAGGAATAACGCAAGCAAGAAAGATATTAAAAAAGCAATCAAACTTCTTAAAATCGTGCCAAAATACGCAGAGTAAAATTCGCCATAACCAAATAGCGAAAAAAACTTCTTCACCGTGTCAAAAAAGGACGGCAAAACCCTTTCGTTATCAAACGCCAAAGACGCAATCGACCACACTATTATCAAACATATGATTGATAAAAGTGGAATTATTAAGTTCAATATTTTGCTCTTTTTATTGTTCATTATGCCTTTGTTCCGTACTTAATAGATTTTCTATTAAAAATTACCTTTAAGGTTAAGTCTGGGACTTTGCCTTCCCCACCGATAACCCCTATCGTGTTTCCTTTAAGTGAGTTAAGTGTACTTGCTGATTTGCTCATAATATATAAGTTTCCGTGTGTTATAACTGAAACCATTTTATAAGACTTGTCCAAATCTGCGCTGTCGTTATATTTAAGTGTTGCAGTGTTTACAGGTAAAATTATAAAGTCTGCATATTCCTTTACCCCGTCCATATACATTGTGATGTTGTCCGTTTGACTGTCTGCACTAACAACTTTATAGGTAAAGGTTGCACCAGAAATAAAGTTTTCGTTATTGCTTAAGAAGTTTACGATTGATAGTGCTGGCGCTCCCCCAGGAACACAGAAAGTAAAGGTCTTGCCACTTACGTCTTGACCAGCATTAGTATTTGGTGTGTAAAAGAAATCGTCTTGAACAGCACTTGCTGGTGTAATTCCTAAACCTATATCAATATCCAAGATTTCATCGATATAATTTTTTACTTGTTGCTTTGTTTGGCTTTCAGCACCATCTTGCCAGTAAATATTGCACTTTTCAACCATAGTATCATCAACAAATGCTGGCAATGATAAGTTAGGATAAGATGCACTAACACTTGAAATCGCAGTCTTTACGCCAGTTAAGTGTGTTGAAGCATTGAACTTTTCTCTTACAGCATTAACTAATTGTGGATAATTTTCAAGCACGCTGTTTTTAACCATCAAAACGGCTTGTGGATAAGTTTTTGTATCGCCATCATAAAGTTCTTGCAAAGAAAGTCTGTGCCAAGTAAAATCTTTTCCGTCAACCTTTTCTAGTTTGGTTGCTGCAGGCTCTGCTAATAAACCATACTTTAAGGTATCATCACAAAGACTGGTTATAACAGCGTTTTTATCTGTATATTTAATACTAACTTGCTTTTCTTCTTTTTTGCAAGCAAACATAAAGCAAGTTGTAAAGCATAAAATTACGCTTAAAAGTAATGTAAAAAGTCTTTTCATAATAAGTCTCCTATACTAGTAATATATACCCAAACTAACGCGAAGTATTTCGTAGTATTATTCCATTAAAAATCAACTGGATGAAGTGACAAGAACCAAACAAAAAAATAACTCCCTTTCGCATAGCAAAAGGGAGGAACGTGTTTAAACAGAGCCAGTTAGCCCTGTAAATTCCTTATCAATCCCTTTGCTATCAGGCGCACCTTTTAGTTTAGGTATTTTATAGTTATAGTATATCAACAAATACAAATTTTGTCAATAAATCTTTTAGTGATTTTTTTGATACTTTTTTCTGGTTGCTTCGCCACCACGGATATGCCGTTCACTTAAGTTATATTCAAGCACCTTTTTGACCTGTTTATAAAGCGACTTATCCATTTCTTTTAATCTTTCAGTCACGTCCTTATGCACGGTTGACTTGCTGAAATGAAACACTATCGCAGTTTGCCGAACGGTTGCTTTAGTTTTTTCGATGTATTCGGCTTCCCTTATTACTCTCTCCTTTATATCTTCGCACAAAGTACTTTCCCCCTAAATTAGAATATTATACCTTATGCGTTCTTTCGACAAATTATAACAAAAAAGGCTAACCTTTTAGTTAGCCGTTTTTTCTTTTTTTATTAAATTTCTTATATCGCTTTCTAAAATAAATTGACAAGCCTTTTTATCTCTGTTTTTTTCAAACGCATTAAATATGAGTTTTGCCAAGTAATAGCCGATTACACCAGAGACACCACCGACAATAAGTCCACCGATAACGTCGGTTAGATAGTGCACTATTAAATATACCCTTGAAAAGCCTGTTAATAGCACAAAAATATAAGCAGTCCAACTCATTTTCTTATTAAAGGATAAAAATAGTGCCGTCATACTTGTCATAGCGACGGTTGTGTGCCCTGATGGAAAAGAATATTCGCTGACTTGGGTTTGACCTGCATCTTTCCAAAACTCAAGGTATAAGCCGTCTGCATAAAAAGGGCGTGGCCTTGCAACGACGTTTTTGATTATAACGTTTGTAAAAAGTGCGCCAACCCCTATTGCCAAAAGCATTGATACACCTGCCTTTCTTGAGCCCTTAAATAGCATAAGTATAATTGCCAACACTATTAAGCAAATTCCACCTTCGCCAAAAAAGGAAACAAATTTTAGAAAGGGCGTCAAAAATCCACCAGCAACTTTATCAAGCCTGTTCATTGCGACAAAAACTTGTCTATCAAACTGAAAGAAAGTGCTATTTAACCAACTTGCCATAACTTAACCCAACAAATGTGCCCACTTTTCATACTGAAAAGCAACGTTTTCTTTTGCGTGGCTATCGCTTGATAAAATCAATTTGCCACCGTTTTTCTTAATATAATCTAAAATGTCTGGTGATGGATAAGGCTCTTTTCTATAACCCCTTGATATTGCACCCATATTGATTTCAAAAGGCTTGCCTGTTTTTAAGAGTTTATCAATCGCCTTTTTATAAGCATTAACGTATCGTGGGTGCTTTGTGTCAAAGTATTTATCGTTTTGATTAAATTTAGTTATTAAATCGACGTGACCGATAATATCAAACTTAACAGTTTCAGCAAGTTCAACTAATTGTGAATAATACTTTTCTGCAAAAGCATAAAAGTCCCCGTTAAAACCTTCCCTTGCCGTCCTTAAAAATTCGCTTTCACTTCTGTCGATAAAGAAATACCTTCCGTCCATTTTGATAAAGTGAGATGAGCCGATAACGTAATCATAACTGCCCACGCTATTTAAGGTGTACAAATCCCACTCTATACCACAAAATACGTTGATTTTATCCTTATACTTTTCCTTTAACCCTGCCATATCAATGCAGAAGTTCTTTTCTTTTGTTAAATCAACGTAATCTTGGATAGTGCTATCCACAACAGAGTGCAAACTTATGCCCACAGTCTTTAAGCCCTTTTCAATGGCACTTAAAATCATATCTTCGGGCGTATCTGCTCCGTCATCAAAACAAGTATGCATATGAAAGTCCTGATAAACTGCATCTAACTTGTCAACTGAAATCATTTTGTCATTTTCTCCTGTTTAACCTTGTGGTCAATAACGTGGCGTGAAGATAGTTCGTTGTGGATATCTTCTAAAGAAATGCCTGCTTCAATCATTAAAACTAAAGTGTGATAGCAAAGGTCTGCAATTTCATAAATGGTTTCCTTTTTATCGTTTGCCTTTGCAGCAATAATAACTTCGGTACATTCTTCGCCCACTTTCTTTAAAATTTTATCCAAACCTTTTTCGAATAAATAGGTTGTATAAGAGCCTTCTTTTTTATCAGTCTTTCTGCCCTTGATAAGTTCAAAAAGACCTTCCAAAGAAAATTCCTTTAATTCTTCGTTTTCAAAAATTCTGTCGTTAAAGCAACTGTCCGTGCCCAAGTGACAAGCAGGACCGTCCTTTTCAACCATAACAACTAGTGCATCTTTATCGCAATCGGCTGTAATTGAAACAACGTGTTGATAGTTGCCACTTGTTTCGCCTTTAAGCCAAAGTTCCTTTCTACTGCGTGAGTAAAAACAAGTCAACTTCTTTTCCATTGTTATTTTAAGGCTTTCCTTGTTCATATAAGCAAGGGTCAAAACCTTTTTTGAAACGCTGTCCACAACAATTGCTGGAATAAGCCCTTTTTCATCAAATTTTAATTGTTCGATATCAATCATAATATTCTCCTTAAATTCTTACAGGTATATTGTTCTTTTGTAATTCTTTCTTTAAGTCTTCAATTTTAACTTGCCCAAAGTGGAATATTGATGCAGCAAGCCCAGCATCTACTTTTGGGAGAGTGTTAAACAGGTCTATAAAATGCGCTATATTGCCTGCACCACCAGACGCGATAACAGGAACGCTTGATATCTCACAAACCTTTGAAAGCATTTCAATATCAAAGCCACCCTTAACGCCGTCGGTATCGATTGAGTTAAGCACGATTTCACCAGCGCCGTTGTCTATGCCACGCTTAATCCACTCTAACATATCTATGCCAGTATTTTCTCTGCCACCTTTTGCAAAAACCTTGAACTTGCCGTCAACACGCTTTGCGTCAACTGACAAAACGACACACTGGTCGCCATACTTTTTTGCTGCGTGATAGATTAGGTCTGGGTTTTTAATCGCACCAGAATTTACGCTAACCTTATCTGCGCCACACTTAAGCACTCTGTCAAAATCGTCAACGGTATTGATGCCACCCCCAACTGTTAGTGGAATAAATATCGTTCTTGCAACTTCTGTTAAAATGTCAGTAAAAAGTTCTCTGTTTTCTGCCGATGCAGTTATATCGTAAAACACAAGTTCATCTGCACCGTTGTCACTATAATACCTTGCCAAATCAACTGGCGAAGAAACGTCAGAAAGTCCACTAAAGTTAACTCCCTTAACAACTCTGCCGTTCTTAACGTCCAAACAAGGAATAATTCTCTTTGTTATCATCTTGCCACCTTTAACGCATCTTTTAGGTCAATGCTCTTTGTGTAATACGCCTTGCCTATTATTGCGCCGTAAATTCCACTTTCCTTTAGTTTAACAATATCGTCTATACTAGACACGCCACCAGATGCTATTATATCGATTTGCAAATTTTCTTTTAACGCCTTGTATAATTCGTGGTTTGTGCCTTTCATTGCACCGTCTTTTGAAATATCCGTGCAAATTATGGTTTTAACACCTTCATCTTGCATTTTTAGACAAAAGTCAATGCCTGTAAAGTTTGATTTTTCCGTCCAACCCTTAATTGCAACAAACCCGTCCTTAATATCAACGCCAACGGCAATCTTATCGCCAAAATTCTTAACAGCACTCTTTAAAAACTCTGGGTTTTCCACAGCAGAAGTGCCTAAAATTACTCTGTTTACACCAGCGCTTATATATTTTTCTATTACTTGTTCACTTCTAATACCACCGCCAACTTCAACGAATGCTGGGGTTGAATTAACAAGTTTTTTAACCGTTTCTATGTTTGGTGTTTGACCAGACTTTGCACCTTCTAAATCAACCACGTGCATATATTCAGCACCACTGTTATAAAAATCAAGGGCAATTTCAGTTGGGTTTTCACTATACACGGTCATATTTTGATAGTCGCCCTTAAAAAGCCTAACCGCCTTACCGTCAAATAAATCTATTGCTGGAAAAAGTTTCATTATTTACTCTCCATTTGGCAAAATGCCCTTAATATATTAAGCCCAACTTTTCCACTCTTTTCTGGGTGGAACTGACAGCCGAAAACCTTTCCGTTTTGAACGCTTGCAGTCAAATATTCGCCATACTCTGCACTTGCAATAACGCTTTCGCTACAATTTGTTGCATAGAAAGAATGTACGAAATAAACACAGTCGCCATCCTTTATAAATTTAAAGAGTGGGCTTGTCTTATGAAATTTAAGTGCGTTCCAACCGATATGTGGGATTTTATAGTCGCTTGGAATAACGTCCTTTATAGGACGGATTTCGCCTTTAATAAGCCCCAAACCCTTATGTTCGCCATACTCAAAACTGCGTTCAAAAAGAAGTTGCATTCCAAGGCAAATGCCAAGAAGTGGCTTGCCAAGTTTAACTTGTTCAACAACAACGTCTGCAAGACCGCTGTTAAAAAGTTTGTCAGACGCATCGCCAAACGCACCAACCCCTGGAAGAATAATTTTATCGGCTTTTCTTATAACTTCAGCATCACCAGAAGCAACTGCATCAACGCCTATTGCCGAAAACGAACTTACAAGTGAAAACAAGTTGCCAACGCCGTAATCAACAATAACGACCATTAAAGAACTCCTTTAGTTGATGGAATTTCGCCGTTTAGAGTGCTGTCGATTGCAACAGCCTTTTTAAGTGTTCTTGCAAGGCTTTTGAATATGCCTTCAATAATGTGGTGTGCGTTTGAGCCAGAAAGTTGACGAACGTGCAAGGTAAAACCTGCATTGCTTGAAAGTGCAATCAAAAATTCTTCCACAAGTTCGGTATCAAAATCGCCAACCTTGTTTGACTTTATATCCAAGTCCTTAACGAAAAATGCTCTGCCAGAAAGGTCAACTGCAGTTAAAATAAGTGCTTCATCCATAGCAAGAGTTGTGTCCGCATATCTGTTTATACCGGCTTTGTCACCCAACGCTTCCTTAAAAGCAAGACCTAAACTTATGCCGATATCTTCAACCGTGTGGTGATAATCAACGTAAGTATCCCCTTTTGCGATTACTTCAAGGTCAAATCTGCCGTGTTTTTTAAATAGGGTTAACATATGGTCTAAAAAGCCACAACCCGTTTCAATCTTGCCTTCGCCCTTGCCATCAAGGTTTAAGGAAAGTTTAATGTTTGTTTCCCCTGTTTTTCTTTTGATAGATGCCTTTCTCATTTATATTTCCTCCAAAATTTTTGCAGTTTTTTCAATAAATTTTTGCATTTGTTCTTCATTACCTATGGTAATTCTTATATACTCACTTATTCTTTCGCTGTCAAAGTGGCGAACCAAAACGCCATTTTCTTTAAGTTTAAGATATAACTCTTTGCCACTAATTTTATCAGTCTTTGCAAACAAGAAGTTTGCATAAGAGTTTGTCACCTTAAAGCCAAGTTTAATAAGTTGAGCCTTTGTGTTTTCTCTGTTTTCTATAATCTTTTTGCAGTTGTGTGCAAAATACTCTTTATCCAAAATTGCACCCATACCAAGCCCTGCTGACGCACGATTTACGTTGTAAGGGTTGGTTGAATACTTGATACGCATTAGGTCTGCAATAATCTTTTCATTTGCAACGCCAAACCCTAACCTTGCCCCAGCAAGTGAGCGTGATTTTGAAAAGGTTTGTGTGACCAAAAGATTATCGTATTTGTCTATAAGTTTAACTGCACTTTCCCCACCAAAATCGATATATGCTTCATCAATAACCACAACTCTATCTGGGTTAGCCTTAAGCAATCTTTCAATTTCGCTTAAAGGAAGTAAAAGCCCTGTCGGTGCGTTTGGGTTGGCAATAAACACCGTGCCTTGTTCATTGATATAATCATCAATATCAATAGAAAAATCATCTTTTAATGGGATTATCTTTGTTGGCACACCGTTTAAAGATGCAAACACTTTGTAAAATCCATAAGTGATATCTGCAAAAACGGCTGGCGTTTTTTCATCGCAGTATGCCATAAACGCAAAGTTAAGCACTTCGTCAGAGCCATTAACCATAATAACGTTTTCAGCCTTTACACTCATAGACTCTGCAACGAGTTTTGTTAGTTGGGTGCAGTCTGGGTCTGGGTATAAGTGAGATATGCTTGCACCTTGTTGGCAAAGTTCAATGCCCAACTTTGATGGTGGAAAAGGCGATTCGTTTGTGTTTAGTTTTATATACTCCATATCCTTTGGCTGTTCGCCGGGGGTATAAGGACTTAAAGCGCCTACTCTTTCATTTAAAAATTTACTCATTTTCATCAAACCTTACAGTTGCACTCTTTGCGTGGGCTGTTAAGCCTTCTTGCTTTGCAAAGAAATCAACGTCTTTATAAATTCCCTTTAACGCTTGTTCACTATAATAAACGTATTGTGTCTTTTTAATAAAATCATCAACCGAAAGCGGACTTGAAAATCTTGCAGAGCCACTTGTTGGAAGTGTGTGATTTAAGCCTGCCATATAATCGCCCAACGCTTCAGGACAATACTTGCCTAAAAATACCGAACCAGCATTTTTAATCTTATCTAAATAATCATAAGCATTGTCAAGACAAAGTTCTAGGTGCTCTGGCGCAATGGCGTTTGCCATTTCAATGGCACTTTCAATATCTTTAACAATGATAATCTTGCCGTTGTCATCGATTGATGCCCTTGCAATTTCACACCTTTGTAAAAGTGGAATTTGCTTTTCTAATTGTTCGCTTACTTCAAGGGCAAATTGTTCGTTATCGGTAATCAAAACTGCCGATGCAAGTTTATCGTGTTCGGCTTGTGATAAAAGGTCTGCAGCGACGTTCTTTGCACTGTTAAACTTATCAGCAACAACCATAATTTCGCTTGGACCAGCAATCATATCGATTGAAACCTTTCCAAACACTTGCTTTTTTGCCGTTGCCACGAAAGCATTACCGGGGCCAACGATTTTATCAACCTTTGGTATAGTTTCCGTGCCGTAAGCAAGCGCTGCGATTGCCTGTGCCCCACCCACTTTATAAATCTTATCAACACCAGCAATATAAGCCGATGCCAAAATTACTGGGTTGATTTTTCCGTTTTTATCTGGTGGCGACACCATAACCACTTGTTTGCAACCAGCGATTTTTGCTGGAATAGCATCCATTAAAACGGTTGATGGATAGGCTGCCGTTCCCCCAGGAACGTAAAGCCCTGCCTTTTCAATAGGAATTATCTTTTGCCCTAAAATTATACCATTTTCCTTTTTAATTTCAAAGCCTTCTCTATATTGTTTTTGGTGAAATTCCCAAATATTTTGCTTTGCTCTTTTTAAGACTTCCAAAAACTCTTTATCCACGCTGTTAACGGCATCAAGAATTTCTTGTTTTGTCACTTCAAGGCTGTCTAAAGACGCTTTATCAAACTTTAACGCATATTCATAAAGGGCTTTGTCGCCGTTTGTCTTGACGTTTTCAATAATATCGGCAACAATTTTTTCCACGTCCACCTTTGGCTCAACAACCGAAAAGATTTCTTCCCTTGTATTTACGCCGTCCTTAAAAATCTTAATCATTTTTTTCCACCTTTACTTTAAGTTCTTCTACAATCTTTTCTATAACTTGACTTTTGAACTTAAAGTTTGCCTTGTTTGCAATCAGCCTTGCTGAAATAGGCAAGAACTTTTCCACAACTTCAAGTTTGTTTTCTTTTAAGGTTGCACCCGTTTCAACGATATCCACGATAACGTCTGACAACCCCAAAATAGGCGCAAGTTCGATTGAGCCGTTAAGGTGAATAATATCAATTTCTCTACCTTGACTTGCATAATATTTTTTAGCGATGTTGGTGAACTTGGTTGCAACGGTAAGCGTTTTATTTCTGTCGTCAACAAAGTCTGCTTTTGCAGCGACTGCCATATCACATTTGCCGATATTTAAGTCCAAAAGTTCATAAACGTCTGGGTTGTATTCAAGCAAGATGTCCTTTCCTGCAACACCTATATCGGCTGCACCACGTTCAACGTAAATTGCAACGTCCGATGGCTTAACCCAAAAATATCTAACCCCAACTTCTTTATTTTCAAATATAAGTTTTCTGTTATTTTCTTTAATTGATGGGCAAGGAAAACCTGCTTTTTCAAACATATCGTAAACCTTTTCGCCCAACCTTCCCTTTGGAAGTGCAACGTTCAATATTTTATTCAAAGCCGTTCTCCTTATAACTTAATAATTTCTTTATACTTAACGGTGTCTGCAATTTTCTTGTCTGCTAAAACCGTTTTGCCACTTTCTATCAATTCGTTAACCTTTTTAAGCACGATTTTCTTATCTGTATCGCCATATTCTATTGCAACGTCCACTCCGTTATCAACTTGACCTTTGGATAGTTTAGTTAATTCGTCAAGATAAATTGCAAAGCCGATTGCACGTGATTTTTTACCCATTTTTTGCATAAGGTTGTCGTATTCCCCACCAGACAAAATGCTGGTTGGAATTCCACTGATAAAGCCCTTGAATACTATGCCGTTATAGTAATTTAAGTCGCTTACAACCGAAAAGTCTATATTAACGTTTTCGCCAAGTCCAAGTTCGTTTAGGCTGTTAACTTTGTCGATAAGTCCGTTAAGTGCACACAAGGTATTTTCATCAAGTTCAAACTTTTGTAATTGTTCTTTAACCTTATCTGCCTTGCCGTAAGTTGAACACAAAGCCTTAAGCAAGTTTCTATCGTTATCGCAAACGTTTTCTTCCTTGCAAACGGCATCTATTGCGTTGGCGTTCTTTTGTGAAAGCGCAGTTATGATTTTCTTCTTTGCCGATTGTGATAAATTTAACTTTTCAAAGATAGCGTTTATTACGTCTAGGCTGGAAATATCCAAAACGTATTCACTTGAAATGGTTTGCAAACTTTTAATGGCAAGCATAATAACTTCGGTGATTAAATATTCATCAACTTCGCCAAAGCACTCTAACCCCGCTTGCATAATCTCCTTAAACGACTCTGTGCCTTTTGACACCCTATAAACGTTTTCGTTATAGCAAACTTTTTGCACACCGTTTGGACTTTCCTTGCCGTTTTTAATAATAGACAAAGTCACGTCTGGCTTTAACGCCATAAGTTTTCCGTCAGTATCGGTAAAGGTTATAATATTATCCGAAACCAAAAATTGTTTGTTCAAAGCATATAGGTCATATTCTTCAAACTTGCTCATTTTATATTGAGTATATCCATATTTGCCATAAAGCGCACGCAAACTAAATATCGCTCTTTCATCATCTCTTAAAACTAAATCTAAACTCATTGCTTTAATTCCTTTATTTTTCTAAAACTACTTGATACCCTTCTTTTCCATAAAGCAAACACTTGTTAACACGGCTTATTGTCGCTGTGCTTGCCCCCGTCAATTTGGATATTTCTTGATAATTTTTCTTTTCGCTTAAAAGTTTTGCAACTTCTAATCTTTGACTAACGTCTTGCAACTCTTTTATAGTGCAAACGTCTTCAAAAAACTTTCTGCAATCTTCTTTGCTTTTAAGTTTTAACACCGCTTCAAAAAAATCATCAAACATTTCTATTCTAAAATTTTCCATAGTCTTATTCCTTTAACTACTTTATTTGTTTACCATTTTAGCACGCTAAAGTGGTAAAGTCAAGCATTTTGTCTTGATTTTTTTGTTTTTATTAAAAAAACCGCTGTTATTAACAACGGATTTTTAGTTTTTTAATTTATTTTGTTAAATATTTTTGTGCAATCTCTGTTGCCAAACGGCAAAGTTCGGCGCAAGGGCGTTTTTTGTAATATTCTTCAGTCCTTTCTTCTGGCTTTGGCGACTTGTCTTTTAGAATATTTCCGTCTAATAAATCAGCGCATATAATTGAGCCGACTTCATTTTTAAAGTCAGCGCACGCCTTTTGCACTATATCATAAATTGCAAGTTTGTCCACCCCGTTTGATAAAAGCGTGCCTAAAACCATACACATACCAGACACAGCCCCACAAGTTAACCTTTGCCTGCCTAATCCCCCACCGAAAGAAATGGATAATTTTTTAAGCGTTAGTTCATCTAACTCAAGTTCATCTTTAAAAGCAAGCACAACGGCTTGCGCACAATTTAACCCAGTTTTAAAGTTATCAACAGCAATTTGTCCTTTATCCATAATTTCACCTTTAACCTTTATATGTTTAGAATAACATATTTTAAGTTAAAAAGCAAGGCAGTTAACGACCTTATGCGACGCAAATAACGTTTTCAGTTTAAAATTCAAAAAGCAATTAACACCTGCAACTTCCCAAAAAATTAGATACGAGTAAGACAAGGCTCGCGACGTGTTTTGGGTGAAATAGACCGTCTGGTCATTGAAGTCAAAACACAAAGCAGTTAACGCAGTATTACGAAGTATATAAATTTTTAGGTTTAAAATTCAAAAAGTAATTAACACTGTTTTTATATGTTCCTAAAACTCAAAGCGTTAGTTGCAAGCAGAAGTAGGCTCGTGAAGAATTTTGGGTGAGATTAACCTTGCTGGTTATCGAAGTCAAAATGCGAAACAGTTAACGACCTTATGCGACGCAAATAACGTTTTCAGTTTAAAATTCAAAAAGCAATTAACACTGTTAACTGCGGACTGCACGACTTTTGACCGACTTGCCTTGACGGGCTAGTGCTCCGTTGCGTTAGCTTAGGAGAAGGAAGCAGTGCAATTAAACAAATTTTATCTCTTTGAACTTTTTTTGCCCTAATAATTCAAAAAGCAATTAACACTGTTAACTGCTTCCTGAATAATATATGATAAGGGGGAAAATGATGAGCATTTTTCTTGTTAAAAGCCGTTTGGCTTTCGACAGTAATAATATACAACTTTCGACAATATTTGTAAAGCGTTTTAACCCCATTTTTGAAAATTTTTTTAATTTTTTTTACCTTTATTTTTTGCTTAGATTTTATTACAAAAAAGGCTGATTTTTTATGGTAAAAAATGCCTGTTAAAAAGAAAAAACGAACGCCATATTTAGCGTTCGCTTTTATTTTAACTTAAAATTAGTTTTGGTCTGGTTCTAAACTCATTGCTTCGTCAGCAAGTTCTTCTTCATCTAAAATTCTGCAGAATTCTTCGAAAACTTCATCTAAAAGTTGTTCGTCTTCGATAGGAAGTAAGTCAGCAGTTTCTTCATCATCGCCAGAAAGTTCAAAAATGATAAGGTCATCATCTTCAATTCCGTCGATTTGTTCAGCAGGTTCAAATGCTGAATAGTTTTTGCCCTTATATTCAATAGTTCCTACAAAATAGAATTTAAGTTTCTTTCCGTCTTCAGTTGTAAGTTCAACGATATCGTCTTCACAGCCACAATCACAATCGTGTTCGTGTTCTGCGCAGTCACATTCGTGTTCATCACAACCGCAAGTACATTTCTTTTCTTTATCGCTCATAATAGTTCTCCTTTTACTTAACTAATTTTTTATTTTTATCATTTAAAAAGCCTTGCAAGATAGACGCTGCCGCCAAACTATCCACAAACTTTTTTCTTTCTTCTCTGCTTTTGCCCTGTTCGATAAGTGTGTCTTCTGCTTCACAAGTGGTGCATCTTTCATCAACGGCAAAAATTTCCACGCTTAACCTTTCTTTAAGTCTATCAATAAAAAACTTTGCTCGCTCTGTTTGAACAGAAGGCGTTCCGTCAAAATTAACAGGAAGCCCACACACAAGTGCAGTTGCACACTTTTCCTTAACAAGCGTTTCAATCTTAAGAAGGTCGGTTTTAAGATTTTTCCTATTGTAAGTTTCAACAGGCAAAGAATAACTGTTAAACGGGTCGGAAACGGCAATGCCAATCCTTTTATCCCCTATGTCTAAACATAAATATCTTTCCACTTTTTTATTATAGCACATTTAAGATATTTAATGCAATGGTTTTAACAAAAAATGACAGAGCAAAAACCCTGTCATTTTGTTTTTTTATTCAGCAACTATTCCTTGCAATCTTGACGCTTTTGAAATCAATGGTTCAAGATATTTTTTCAATCCGCTTGGATTTGCCAAATCTGACGTATTCACGTCCCAACTTCTACCCACCAAGTCAATATAAACTTCTCCATAATTACAAATTCTACCCCAAAGCGTTTGCTCAACCGATACTCCAACAACACCAATTAAAGCCGCTCGCTCTTCTTTTCTAGAAAGAACTCCCCTTTTTTGAATAACATAATCATCATAAAATTCAAGAACTTCGTGTTTTTTGATAATTATATCAACAATCATTATAATTAGTGGAATAATCAACCAAAAAAATACCACTCTAAAAAAAGTTACTGCCGACCAAGCAGATTTTTTTGCAACATAATTTGGAACTGCCATTTTTTCTCTGTCTCCTATTTTTTATATATTTTATACCAAAAATATTGGTATGTCAAGTATTTAACCAATAAAATTGGTAAAATAATCTTATGAAACAAATTAAATTTGCAGAAAACTTAAAGGCATTAAGGCTTTCAAAAAAACTAACACAAAATCAGCTTGCAAAAACACTAAACGTTGACCAAAGAACTATCAGTGCTTGGGAAAAGGGGGTTTGCGAACCTAGTTTTTCAACGCTACTAATTCTTTGCGACCTATTTGAAGAAGATTTTAATGGACTTCTATCTTAAAATAAAGTTAAAAGCGACCGAAAATTCGGTCGCTTTTTTAGTGAGTTTATTCACGATTTTCTTTTTTTGAAGATTTACTCATATCTTCAACCTTTTGTCTAACTTGTTCTTGACCGTCTCTAACCATTTGGCGTGTTTTTGCTGAATTTGTTGCAATAACAGCACCACCAAGCATACCTAAAAGAACACCACATAAAAATTTATCGTCCATAATTCCCCCTTTTATCCATATTATGTGCGACTTTTGGCGAATTATACTGAAAAAGCGCTCTTTTTAGAACGCTTTTATCTTTTATGCTTTATAAATAATTTTTCCGTCACGAACTGTCAACAATACGTTAAAATCTTTGTCAATAACGGTAAAATCTGCCTTTTTGCCCACTTTTATGCTTCCAACTTCATTGTCGATACCCAAGTTTTTTGCAGGGTTAATGGTTGCAAAATCAACGGCTTTAAGAAATTCTACACCAACCTTTTTAACTATGTTTTTAATTGCCTTATTCATAGTTAAAACACTGCCTGCAAGTGTGCCGTCAGCAAGGCGTGCTTGTCCGTCTTTAACAACCACTTTTTGCCCACCAAGTTCACTTTCGCCGTCGGTTAAGCCTTTTGCACGCATTGCATCAGTGATTAAAACCACTTTATCGCTAGGCTTATTTTTAATCAAAAGTTTCATTGCTGGCACTGAAACGTGAACTGTATCTGCAATAAGTTCAGCGTTAAGTTCATCGATGAGCATTGCACTGCCAACCACACCAACTTCACGATGATGCAAGCCAGTTTGTGCATTAAAGGTGTGGGTAATATTAGTTGCGCCGTTAGCAACGGCTTTTTCAACGTCTATAAACTTTGCACCAGAATGCCCTATCGATGCAACAACCTTTTTATCCTTAAGGTGTTTTATAAGTTTATCTGCACCGTCAATTTCAGGGGCAAGTGTGACTATTTTTATGCTGTTGCCACTTGCGTCATTATATTCATCAAACAACTCAATGCTTGGCACTTTAACGTGTTCTAAAGGTTGCGCACCCTTATGTGCTGGTGCGATAAAAGGACCTTCCAAATGCACTCCCAAAAGCCTTGCACCATCACGATTATCGTTTTTGATATAATCTTTTACAGCCGTTAAAGACTTTAAGATATTTTCGTTGCTATTAGTCATTGTGGTGGCTAAAAAACTTGTTGTGCCTTCTTTTGCAAGAGTTGTGGCAATGGCTAAAATATCTTCATTTGTGCCATCCATACCGTCGCTACCACCAGCGCCGTGAATATGTTGGTCAATAAAACCCGGCAAAACGATTGCACCTTCAATAAGTTCAATTTCTTGAGCCTTACTTTTCTTGCAAATTTTTTGTATGCGTTCGTCAAACTCAACCGAACATCTTTTTAAGCCCTTTCCTTCAAGATAAACAAGGGCGTTTTTAAAACATTTCATCGTATTCTCCTATTCACACATAGGCAAAGATGCCGCCGCAATGCTTTGACCCACCCTTCTGTTATTTTCATCAGGGAGACCTATGTCAAGTCCCTTAAATTCAGGATATTCCTTTGTAAGTTCTTCTTTACAAGTGGCAAGAATAACGTCCCCACCTTTTCCGCCCATAACTCTACCAAGTAAAAGCATATGTTTTATGTCGTAAAACTTGGCATAGAAAGGAATCGTGTGCGCCAAATATATGCCGATATCTTTATATATTTGAATTGCCAACTCATCGCCTTTTTCCATAAGCGCTTGAATTTCTTTCAACTTTTGCGCTGGGGTTAGTCCGTCGGCAAATTTATATCCGCCACTTTCTGCAAGTTTTATAACTGCATCTTGTGAAAAATATTTACAGCCAACACCAATATCCCCACTCCACTCGTCAACCATAGCGCCTTCGTTAAAATCAACAGGCACAAAAGCAAGTTCGGAAAGCCAGCCGTTTATACCGCCGTTTGTATTGATATATCCAACGGCTTCGCTTGTGCCCATAGCAATACCTAACACGCCGTTATCTTCTAAATCAATCGCCCCAGCAAGTGCTGTGACGTCGCCGTCGTTTGCAACTTCTAAAGGTATCTTTTTGCCATATTCTTTGCTCATTTCATCGGCAACGTTTATATACATGTTTTTAACGTAATCGCCGTGAACTGATTTATCAACCTTTAAAAAAAGTGATGCAACCATTATTTTATTATCTATATAAACGCCTGCTGAAGAAACGCCAATCGCATCAACTGTTGGCATTTTGCTTGCAGCCGTTTTCATAGCCGTTAAAATTTCGTTATAATGATAGGTCGGGTCGGCTGTTGTTTTTGGATTCCAAACAACTTCTTCACTATATATCACCTTACCATCGATAACGGCGCTGACCTTTCTATCCGAACCACCCGCATCAAAACCGATACGACAACCGTTAAGATATCCCCCAACTCTTAAAGAATTGTCTTTTTGAGTTGGGATTTGTTGGTTTTCAAGATAAACGATTTCAAAATCTCTTTCATATACGCCACTCATAAAATCAAGGTCAAAAGCACGTGCGCCTTTAGGTGAATAGGCATTTTTTAAGTGTTCGTATATCGCTTTGCTCCCTGCAATGCAAATTTTAAAACCACCAACAACCCACAAAATGGTCTTTGCAAGACGTTCTGCTATTCGAAAATTAAGTTGGTCGTTTACACCATCGCAAAAAGCATTATAAGAATAAACGTAATTATATCCGCCACTTCGTTCAACCACAAGCGTAATCTTATTTGACCCACCGCTTTTCTTCACGGCTTCATCAAAATCGTTAAGCGCCTTAATCATAGGATAAAAGTTTTTGTCTAAAATCGGTGTTGCCATTTGATTTCTCTCTTTTTTATTCGTTATTTAGATTATATCATACTAAATAAAATTTTAATAGCAAATTCTTGCTTTTAAAATAATATTTATTGCTCTTATAATGGTTATATTAAAAAAAACACCTAGGCTTAGGTACTTTTTTTAATAAAGTTATGCGTTCTTTTTTGCTTGGTAATCTTCGATAGCCTTTTTAATTGCTTCTTCTGCCAAAACTGAACAGTGGATTTTTTGTGATGGAAGTCCCCCCAAGCACTCAACAACCTTTTTGTTTGTCACTTTTAACGCTTCTTCAACGGTCATACCGATAATCATATCAGTTGCAGTTGAACTTGTTGCAATCGCTGCAGCGCAACCAAAAGTCTTGAACTTTGCATCGACGATAATATCGTTTTCAATCTTAAGTGAAATTTGCATAATGTCGCCACAACTTGCGTTTCCAACTGTGCCCACGCCACTTGCATTTTCTATTTCGCCAACGTTCTTTGGGTTTTTGAACGCTTCCATTACCTTTTCGTTATACATACTTAATTTCTCCTTCTGCCTTAAATAGTGGGGACATTTCCCTTAATCTCTTAACTGCTGACTTAATGGTTTCAACAGCGTAATCAACTTCTTCAATAGTGTTGTGTTTTCCAAAAGAAAATCTTATTGAGCCGTGTGCTAATTCTTCAGGAAGTCCTAAAGACAATAATACGTGTGATGGTTCTAAAGAACCAGATGAACAAGCCGAACCTGATGACACGCAAATTCCCGCAAGGTCAAGGCTGAATAAGATTGATTCGCCTTCGATAAACTTAAACGAAAAGTCTGCGTTTGCTGGAAGTCTGTTCTTTCTTGGTCCGTTAAGTTTTACAAACGGAACTTCGTTAAGAACTCTATCGATAAAATGGTCTCTCAAACTGCTTACGTAATTAAAGTTTTTATCAAGTTCTTCGTTTGCGATTTCAAACGCCTTGGCAAAGCCCACAATTGCTGGAACGTTGGTCGTTCCACCACGTTTCATTCTTTCTTGGTGACCACCGGTTAAAATACTTTCAACCTTAACGCCGTTTCTAATATAAAGTGCACCCACGCCCTTTGGCCCGTAAATCTTGTGCGAACTCATACTCATAATATCAACGCCCAAGTCTTTTACGTCTATCTTAAGAACGCCTGCCGCTTGCACGGCATCTGTAAAGCAAACTGCACCCACAGAGTGTGCTATTTCAGCAATTTCCTTAATAGGCTCAATCGTTCCCACTTCGTTATTTGCAAGCATACAGCCAACGAAAATTGTATCCTTTCTAACGATTGACTTTAAGTGCTCTAAATCAACAAACCCTTCGCTGTCAACTTTCATAAACTCAATTTCAAAGCCTTGTTTTTCAAGTGCCTTTGCAGTGACAATCATCGCTGCGTGTTCAATAGGGCTTATAATAATGTGCTTACCTTTATTTTTGTTGGCATTTGCAACGCCACGGAGTGCCCAGTTATCACTTTCCGTGCCACCAGCCGTAAAATATACTTCGCTTGGCTTTGCATTTATAATCTTTGCAATACTATCCCTTGCTTCATCAACAGCCTTTGCACTTTCTCTGCCATATGCGTGTTGACTGTTTGGGTTGCCGTAAATTTCTGTAAAATATGGCAACATCTTTTCCAACGCTTCTTTGCATACAGGCGTTGTTGCTGCGTGGTCAAAATATATCGTCTTGTCTTGCATATTATCTCCTTTATTAAAGTTGTCCTTTTATCATTTGTTCTAAACTCATAGAGTCAAGCAAGGCGTTTATCCCTTCATAAAGTTTTTTCCAAACCGAACTCGTTGGACAACATTTGCAGTTTCTTTCTTTGCTAACACACTCAATGATTTCCATATCATCTTCAAGTGCCCTAACCACTTCGCCAACGCTTATATCCTTTGGTGCACGGGCAAGAAAATATCCACCACTTGCACCACGATTTGCCGTCACTATATCACGGCTAGAAAGCATACGCATTATCTTTTCAAGATATTTGCTTGAAACACCTATGTGTTTTTCAAGCATACTTGCACTCACTGCGTTGTCTGGATAATTTACGCCTAAAATGTGGCAGGCGATTAAACCATAATGTGTTTTTGATGATAGTTTCATTGTTTTTCCTTAATTGCAACTAATTTGGTTGCAATTATTATTATATATATATTATGGTATATTGTCAAACAAAATAAAAGCCCGAAAATAAAATAAATTCATTTTCAGGCACAATTATTTTAGTTAATAAATTCAGTTGGTTTATTGCTCTTAAAATACTTTTTGGCGGTAGGGTTTTCTTGACCGTATAAAAGCGCAGTTAACTTTAATTTTTCATTTTCCAAAACGCCTATGCGTTCTTTAAGATATTCGTTTTCCTTTTTTAGTTTGGCAGAAATTTTCATAATAAGTCCGTCGATTTCGGTCTTTAACCTGTTGAATTGATGCTCTGTAATAGGGCTTTTACAAGGTTTTTGCACCCTGTTAACAAGGTTGCATTTGCCTTCGGCTTTTATTTCGCCAACAACTTCTGCAATAAGGTTTGGCTTGGTTTTAACCAGATTTCTAAACTTGTTTTGATACCTTAACGCAACCTTTGCATCGCCGTTTGATAAAGCCATAATAATACTTCTAACGGACTTGCCGTTTTGCCTTTCAACAAGAATTTTCTTCACCAACTTTTTTTCTTCTTTATAATCGAATTCAACAATATTGTTAATTGCAATAGGTTTTCCATCTAAATATTTATCGCAAAACTCTTTGTCCAAATTACTTCTTTTAGCAAGCGAATAATATAGGTTTCTAATCGTTCCTTTTGCCTTGCCGTTTATAAGCGCATACTTTGTAAAAATGCTTGAAAGCGATTCGCCACCCCTGTCTTTTAAGAATTGTGCAAGGCCTATTATGTCCTTTTCTTTATATCCATAAATTTTTTCCATATAAATTCCCCCTTAAGATTTTACACAAGGGTTATTGACATAATAAAGTAAAATTATACATACATTTTAACATAATGTATTATTATTTCAGTGCAAGGTTCTGTGCCGTTATAAAGATTGACGGCGTTTACTACGGGCAAATCGACCAAAAATTAAAGAAAATCAATCTTTCCCACAACGCTTTTGTTGAAGTTTGCCCACTTGAATTATCGCAATTTCCATTTTCATTTATCCTTAACCAAAGGTTTTTGTCTTGCCCACCAAACGGCGTTTCAGTGGTTAATCTCAAGGGTGGATATTTGATTGAGTTCAATTTTTTAGGGGATAATTCGCCCTTTTCAATCTTATCGCAAGAAAAGTTTAACCACGCAATAGTGACGGTTTTTAAGGAAAACGGACTTAAGGTTTCCATAGAAACGCCAAACGATTTCTTTGCTGAAACACTGCCGTTTTATGCCCAAAACGCAAAAATAACCCCTTTTTGTTTAAACAACGGTCATCTCATTGCAATCGCTTTTTCTTCGAACAATGAAACGTTGCTTAATTGCTACCTCTTGGAAAATCAAATTAAAAAGGTTTTTTCTAAAATGGTGTGCGACTTTTCCCTTGAAAACGGCTTTAAAACAACCGAAAAGTTTTTGGATATTGCAAAGCACAAACTGACTTGCTTTTGGCAGTTAGATGGCGAAAAACTTATAAAAAGCCAAACTGTTTTAGAAAAAGAAGAAAACTTTTCTATCAACTGCTTGCCGTCGCATTTAATCGGTTATGCCTTCTTGGAAGAATTTGGCCTTGGTGGCGAAGTTGGTGAATTTCTTGATGACAACGTAAAGGAAAACCAAGATTATCTAAACAAATATTTTGGTGAGTTTTTGGGGGTTATGCCCCCACCCGATTTTAGAAGTTATGATGAAATCGGCTTAATCTATAAAGAGAGCGAAAACCTTTATAAAGTTGAATATTTTTGCTTTGAAATAAGGGATAAGAAAATTTGCAATATTAAAAAGGCAGAATAAAAGGCCGTTGCTTTTGCAACAGCCTTTTTTATTATATTTGCATTTGTGATATAAATTCTTGATGAGTTAGGTTGAAAACTTCGCTCAAATAATTGTATCTATCCATCAAGAACAATCTAACGTAGTCATACTCTAAACCACTATCTTTTCCGTGCCACATCTTTGCATCTAATTTTGCAATCTTTGAAATGGTGGCTTTATATTCTCCAAGATGTTTAACCGTATCAATTATGGCTTGTTTTTTGTTGTCAAACCTTGTTTGAACGGCTTGATAAATTTGTTCGTTTTGCATTGCGTACTTGTAAATTTTTGCTTTCTTAAGCAAGGTTAATTCTCTTGCACACTCAATTTCAGAAAGACTTTCTTCAACGCCGAAAGTTTTTGACATTGACCAGTCAAAGTCCCACACAGGACCGAACTTCAATTTGCCGTCTTGGGTTTTGTGCATATAAATACTTCCCCAAGCATTATCGCTATTGTGCATTATTTCGTTTACTAAATAATAGTCAACAAAACTATCAATATCCACTAAATCGGTAAATGTCACCGGCGAACTTCTAAAACTTACGTCAACTGCTTGACCTGTTTTTAAGGTTGTGAAAACGGCGTTGATATATTCGTTAATATAGTCGTAAACCTTATCGCTATCTTTTGTTCTGCACCTTTCGTCGTTTTCAGGATATTTGATTTCAACAGGATAAAAATCTTTAACCAAGAAGTTATCAACACCAGTTGTGCCTTCTAAATGTGCATTTCTATCCATTTCAACTAAAAATGGGAAGTCTGTGCTTTCATCGAAATTAATTGCACCTTCTTTATCTTTTGCTGAAAGTTCTTGATATTCGGCATCAAAAAGGATATCCTTTTTAACGTTTGTTCTGCCACTGTTTTCATCAATTTGTTCACACAACAAGTATAAGCCCTTAAATTCGTTGTTTATAATAAGTGCAACGTGATTTGGCGTTGGCGAAAAGTCAAGCCCGTCAAACTTTTGTGATAAAGTGAAAGCCGTGTAGTTCTTTATGTATGATGCATCTAAATAATCGGCAAGCAACACCCAACTCTTATTCTCGTTCTTCTCTTCTATTCCTAACAAAGATTGCTCTTCATCAAACTTAATTCTAAAAGGTTGTTTCTTTAAAAGTTTTGTGCTGTTGCCACGAAGTCTAATTCCAACGCAACCTTCATCATCATAATTTTCCTTCATTGAAACGGAAAAATTATGGCTTTCGTCTTTACAGTTTGAAATTGAAAACGAGCAGTTTAGATAGTCTTCTTTGGTTTTTGGTAATTGATTGTTTTGTGTGTTGATTTCAATAATAGGCAAATCAAAATCAGCGCCAACTTCTTTCAAGAATTGCGCTTTGGTCATTTTTGGACCTGCAAAGTTGAAAGACTGCAACACACCTGCAAATGATGAGAAAGCAACCAAGCATACTAAAAATACTGCAATTATAGACTTAATAGAAAATTTACTTGCTTTTTCTTGTGATTTTTCTATGATTTTATTCTTTTCAAACAAGATGGTTAAAATCAAAAGGGACATTGCCACAACAAATAGACCTGTTATGGTGTATGCAAAATATCTTGAAAGGTTTGAATATTTATTTAACACTACAAGGAAGTTTAGTATATAAAAGAATATACCAAAACTTAAACCAAAAGCGTTTGAAAGACTTTTTTCTTTTAGCAAGTTGTCTAAACAAATTGCCAAAACAACGCCGGCCAAGCACAAATATAAAATGTTTAAAATTTGTGAAAGGGTGCTGTTAAATCCATAAATTTTAGCGATTGCCACAACAAAAACAGTTGGAACACAAATGGCAACTGACAAAAGAATTGTGCTTAACTTAAAGTTTTTGTTATAAATTTCGTTTGCAATTATTAACACACTTGAAACTGCTAATAAAATTGCCCCGACCAAATAGTTGTTTGTCAAGAAAATATAACCCAAACCGATGCACACAACAAGTGCAAGGTTTATTAAAGAAACAAGATAATTTTGTTCTTTTTTTACAATTCTAAAGCCAACGCCCAAAAGCCCTGCAAGGATAAGTCCTAGGCCCATCATTGTTCTAAAAGTGCTAGCATCTGTTGTAAAATCATAAACCCCACCAACACCAGATGCAATGGCTATTAACACTAAAATTATTGCAATATATTTTTTCATTTGTTTTTCCTTTTTAAGTCAAAAAGTGATTTGATTTTGGCCAAACCACTTTATTTTTTAGTAATTATTTCATGTTTGCTTTAACAATTCTTGCAGCAACTCTGCCGTCTGTTGTCATAGGAACTCTAATTGTGTAATGATTATAGCGAACGAGTTGTGAAGAACCTTCTTCTGCTTCGAACAAATCAACTATTTCATCTTTACGAGCCTCGAAATCTTCTGCCTTAGCGCAATGGAAAGTTAAGTCACCGTATTCACCAGTGTAGTAAATAACGAAGTCTTGATATCTTAAAGAACTTGAGAAAAAGTCTTTAATAGAATCGATTGTTTCTTTGTTTTCGCCATCATAATCGTATTGAGCAAATACACAGAAATAATCATCGTAAGCAGATTTGGTTGCTGTTGGAATAAACCAAGTTGCGCTACCAGTATCCATACCTGTGCTACCTTCGTCATAGTTGCTGTCTTGCGCTGTCCAAGTTCTCCAAAGACCGATTGAACCAACTTTGTTCTTTAAGTTAGAACCTGTTGTTCCACCGTGCTTAAATTCGCCCTTAATGGTTGGCTTTTCATCGTTGAGATAAAAACCACAGTTTTCTTGTATTGTTGCATCTTCTGAATTTGGGTCATACTTTAAGTCGCCCAACATAATTTGGTCATCTAAACCTTGGATTTTATAGAAAACTGTGTCGTTATAATAACCAGATTTAATCAATTTTGAAATTTGAGAAACCGTTTCTGGCGCAAGGTGACCGTAAAGTTCGATATCCAAAGAATAGTCCTCATATTTACTATTAGAAAAATCATACAAAGAAACTTTGATATCAACTTCTCTAATATCTTTGCCACAGCCAACAAAACTAATGGTACATATAAAAGTCATCAAAAGAGATATTGCTGTAATGATAATCTTTTTAAATTTGTTCATATTTTGTCTCCAAACTATTTATCTTATATATTTTACTTAATTTTATAGTTTTTGTCAATAGAGTAAAGGCTTTTCCCTTATTAATTTTTGCAGTTATATCCTTTTAAATCCCTTTTTCATTTAAAAATATAATTTTTTTGCTTTTTTTGATAAAAATAAAAGTGGACTAATTTTAGTCCACCTTATTTTTAAGTTTGTTAAGTTGAAATTATTCAGCAACAACAGTAGCGCCAACTTCTTTAAATCTAGCGATGATTTTGTCAGCTTCTTCTTTGGTTGCGCTTTCTTTGATAACGCCCTTAGCTTCAACAAGAGCCTTAGCTTCACCAAGACCAAGAGTTGTGAATTCTCTAACTGCCTTGATAACGTCAATTTTCTTGTCGCCGATTTCTTTGATAGAAACCTTGAATTCAGTCTTTTCTTCTACTGGTGCAGCAGCTGCAGCAGCAGGAGCAGCAGCAACTGCTACAGGAGCAGCAGCGCTAACGCCGAATTCTTCTTCCAAAGCCTTAACGAGTTCGTTAAGTTCTAAAACTGTCATACCTTTAACTTCTTCTAACATTTTTTGAATGTCTGCCATTGTTCTATCCACCGATAAACTAATTTTTAAATTTAAATTTTTTTATTTTTTATTTTTCTTTTTGTTTGCTCTTATTATTGAGCCTTCTTTTCTGCAATAGCGTTAAGCGCTACTACAAGACCTCTCGGCATAGCCGAAAG
>JAZQYW010000022.1:0-18064 GCA_045633745.1 Christensenellaceae bacterium | reverse complement strand
CTTTTTTAATCTTGTGGTGGGGGAACGTACGGAAAAAAGGGGTTATAAAAAATCTAAGGTTATCCTAAACGGAGAGTTTGCTGATGGAATCGGCGGGGGCGTTTGTCAAGTTTCCACCACACTCTATAATGCTGTGCTCCTTGCAGGACTTGAAATTGTGGAATATCACCCACATAGTTTGCCAGTAACTTATGTTGCACCGTCGTTTGACGCTATGGTCAATTCCACTTATGCTGACTTAAAGTTTAGAAACAACACTAAAAATCCCGTTATTGTAAAAGGCTGTGCTGATGGCAACATTGTTAAAATTGAAATATTGGGGCAAAAAATGAATTGTTCTTACGAAAGGAAAAGTGTGCTTGTTGAAAGTGTGCCTATCCCTGAAGCACAAGTGGTTTTTGATGAAAAGGGTGAATATCCAGATATTTTTAAGGGGGAGTTTAAGCAAGTTAGATTTGGTAAAGAGGGGTATATAAGCCAAGGTTATTTGATAAAAGTTTCAAACGGCAAACGCATTGAAAAAAAGATAAGGCAAGATAAATATAGCGCAACGCGTGGTCTTATCGTATATGGCACAGCGGAAAAACCTGTTGAAAATCCTTATGAAAGCCAAAGTGAAAGAGAAATTTTGCAAAATTAAAGAAAAAATTTTCAAAGCACAAAAAATACTTTGACAAAAATTGTTTTTTGTGATAACATATCAAATGCTATAAGTAAATAAATCGAGCAAAAAAACTTGACCAATGGAGAAATACCCAAGAGGCCGAAGGCGACCCCGCCCTCGCACAGTTGGTGCTCGTGGGCTTTGGCTACAAATAGTTCACAGAACTCTTTGTTTAACGCGTCGCCCCCCTGCTTCGTAACCTTAGCAGGGTTGCAAAAGAAAACAACTTAATAAAAACAAACAAAAACTACGGAGAAATACCCAAGAGGCCGAAGGGGCTCCCCTGCTAAGGGAGTAGTGTGTGATAAGCGCAGCGAGGGTTCAAATCCCTCTTTCTCCGCCAACAAAATGAGACCATCAAAAGATGGTCTTTTTTTGTTGCGTAAAAAGAAAGTGGGATTTGAATATGGAGAAAATTGCGTTAGCAATTTGTCCGTAGGACTAAAATGTCCAGTGGACATTTTATCGGGTAGGTCGCACAGGCGAAAATCCCTCTTTCTCCGCCAACAAATAAAGACCATCTTTTGATGGTCTTTTTTGTTGCGAAAAAAAGAAAGAGGGATTTGAATTAGGAGCCAGCAACCAAAGGTAGTTCCCAGCAACATACGCTGGGAACATTTTTTTATTTATTTTTCTTGCCAAAGTATTGACATTCACTCTTTATTTGCATATAATATAATTACTAGCGAAAGTTAGGATTGACGGTTAACGGGATTATATCCCATTCCACAAGAGACAGATGCATCTGTCTCTTTTTTTAAACTAAAAAAGTATATCATTTTGATATATGTGAGTAAGCAAAATAAATAAAAAAATATTTATAATCAAAAAATTTTAAAAAAGCGGTTTCGTTTATCAAAAAAGTTTAAACGCAATCACCACTTGCCCGCCAAGAGAGACCTAATTTGAAAACATTTCAAATTAGGTTTTTTATTTTTAGAATTTGGTTGTAAGAATTCTTTTATCGTGATATAATAGTAAAGCCTAAATAAAAAAGGAATAATATAAAATGTCAAAAAAACTTGCGTCTAACTTAATGCTTTTGATTGCTGCGCTTATTTGGGGCAGTACTTTTGTCGCACAAACTACGGCAAGCAGTACGGTGGAGCCTTTCACCTTTTTGTTTTCTAGAAGTTTTTTGGGGTTTTTGTTTTTAATTCCTGTAATTTGTTTTTTTAATTATAATCACAACAAAAAACTATTAGAAACCCAAGAACGACACCTTTTAAAACCAACCAAAATAACTGTATTAGCAGGTGTGATGTGTGGGGTGGCGCTTACAGTTGCAAGTTTTTGCCAACAAAAAGGCATAACGCTTATGACCGATAACGCATCAGGCAAAGCAGGATTTATAACTGCGTTATACATAGTATTTACGCCTATTTTTGGTATTGTTTTAAAAAGGCGCATACCTAAAATAGTAATTCTTTGTGTGCCGATTGCAACGTTTGGGTTTTATTTGCTTTGCATTAAAAGTGGTTTTTATATTGAATTTGGCGATGTGATTACTCTTGTTAGTGCATTTTTCTTCACTTTCCACATTTTGATAATAGATTATTTTATGGAAAAAGGGGCAGACCCAATTAAAACGTCTTGCATACAATTTTTGATTGTCGGTATAATTTCTTTAATACTAGCATTTGTTTTCGAAACACCTGATTTTTCTGTTATTTGGGATGCTAAACTAGAAATAATGTATGCAGGTTTTTTATCAAGTGGCATTGCTTACACTTTGCAAATCGTTGCACAAAAATCGGCAGACCCAACAAGCGCAACACTTATAATGAGTTTAGAATCAGTGTTTGCAGCATTGAGTGGTTGGATAGTTTTAGGCGAAAACTTGTCGCCAAAAGAACTTATAGGTTGTGCATTAGTTTTCGTTGCAGTTATGCTTGCACAAATTCAATTTCCCGTTCGAAAGAAAAAGCACAACAGTGGATAGTTAAACACAAAAATAAAACATATACATTAATAACACAAACAAAAAAGACCATCAGTTGATGGTCTTTTTTGTTGTAAGATAGAGTGAAAAAACTTAAAAAGTAGTATTTTCCTTTAAACAAGTGGTGTAGGGCCGATTACTATTCCACCGCCACCACCTGAACTGCTACCATTGATTGTCACTTGAAATGTTTTTACAACCGTGCCTTCACGATGAATTGTGACAACAAAGTTTGTTTGTGATTGACAAACACATTCGCCATTAGAATTTTTTGGAACGTCTATGCCGTCCATTGCAAGTGAATATCCATTATTTAGTTCAAATATCAACTGGTCTGTTGATAAAATATTAATGGTTGAGAAATAATCACTAACGCCAGATACGTGACCGTTTTTATCAACTTTTCTTATTGACTCGATAGGGTTATCTCTAATGGTTGCAAACACATTTATCATTAGTTCGTTTGCTTCAAATCTGTTATCGTTAAGTATAATGTTGCATTGAATAGTATAGTCGCCTGGGGTTTTTATTTTATTAGTATCTAATATTTGAAGTTGTACATCAATGCCGTCAACAACTTCAAACAAGAATTCATATTCTCCGCCATAATAATCTAACGTCACTACGTGTTCAAAGTCATAAACTTGACCATCATCTGTGCGATAAGAAGTTTTAATATATTCGTGCACAATAAATCTGCCTTCTTTTACGACAAACTCTACGTCATCGATTTGAATAAATGAAATATCAACTTCAGAAGTTAGTTCAACGTGAAGGGTATAAGTTTCGCCAAATTCAAGAACAGGCTTATCTGTTGCATTGAACACGTTGCCGTGCTTATCGATTATGGTAATGACGTAATCTGCAATATAAGTGATAGTTCCGCCAAGAGAAATTTCTACACCATTAGGATTGAACCTAGCAAAATATTCTCTAGTTTCATGATTTACTTCTAGACCATTAAAACTATATATAATATTTTCTGGCTTTGGATAAATCGTATAATAATCCACCACGGTTAGGTCATAACCATCATATGAAAAATGGTCGTTGTATTGAACGGCATATAGTTCAGGTTGTTTTGCCCTTATGGCATATTGGAAAGCAACTTTTCCTATACTTCCAAACATATCGACTTCGTTTCCGTATAAAACTTCAACTTCTAGTCCTTCAGGCACGGTTGACATATCGATTGAGTTATATATAATTTGACCGTCAGGAACTTCTTCAATCCAGTATTTTTCAAGTTTTATTCCACTAGCATCAATAATTGCTTTTGATATATGCCATATTTCACTCATATAAGAGTATTCGGTTTCGTAATCCAAGAAAGCAACGTTATTATCGGTCGTTTCAATTCTTAAAGAGTAAACGTCAGGGGTTGTGCCCACGTTTCCAGAAATAGTATAATCCACAAAATCAGGGATATTTGTTGGCAAAATTTCAAATTCTTGACCGGTATAAGATAAGCGAATTTGATAAATTTCATTTACAAATATCTTTTCGTGGTTAAATTCAACTTCATTTACATCAATGATATATTTCAAAATTTCCCAGTCAAGCGTATATGAAGTTTTGCCACTTATTATATAGTTTGGATTTGTAATTCTTTCATCAACAATGTTTGCAGTTGCCGTATATTTTCCAGCATTAGAGAAAGAGTTGTTTGTATAACTAAATTCGTAATCGCCTAAAAGCGTCACTGTTTGAACTTGACCGTTATAGGTTAGTGGCTCAGAATAATTCCAGTCGCAGTCGTCAAAGGTTATTTGTTGTGGAAGAATTTCCCAAGGTAGAGAAATGGTCGTGCCCACGTATTCATAGTTGTTGTCTGCATATGAATAGTTTGAAACAGTTGCGATTGCCGTATATTTACCAGCATCGGTTTTGCTTGCATTTGCGTATGTGAACTCAATGCCGTAATCTTGGATAACACTTACAGTCTTTTCTTGCCCGTCGTAAGTAAAGGCTTGAGTATAATCCCAACTAAACGAAGTTATATCAACGACCTTTTTGTTTATCTTCCAACTTAACGAAGGAATTTCACCAACGAAAGAAAGGTTGGTGTTGTTTAGATATTCTTGTTTTAAGGTTACCGTTGCAATATATTCGCCAGCATCTGTGAAAGTGTTGTTTGAATATTCAAACTCAAGGTCAAGTTCATCGGTTAATTTTACTGTAAATTCATTTCCGTTATAAATGAATTCACTTTCACCCCACTTTAGTGAAGAAAGGTCGTATTCTTTAGCAACGATATTAATTGTTGTTGCTATGCTTGCAGCCATTACGTCTATATAGTAGTTTCCCGTTATGCTAGCAAGCGTGAACTCATAACTTCCAACGTCTTTAGCATAATTTACACGATGATTTTCACTGACAATTACATAAGTTGCATTTAAAACTTCGCCCGTTGCATTAAGGGTAAGGATAGGCCAGTGTTCGTTGCCGTCGTAAACAATATCGCCTTGTTCTTCAAAGTTGACTTGGTTAAGTTTAACTTGTTGTGGATTAACAGTAAAGGTTGTGGTTTTGTAAGTATAAGTTGAGTACGTTTGCCCGTTGGCATTTAAGGTATAAAGTTGAGTGTCTTTAATGTCCATTACAAAATAAATGGTATAAGTACCAGCATCGATTAGTTGATTGTGAACAATTTCATTTTCATCAACGATAACTATGCGCTTGTTGAAATATTCTTCGTTTACGCTAAAGGACATATGCTCATAAACGTCGATAGGTTGACCATTGTATTCGGCTTGAGTTGACCACGCACTGAAAGATGCATAATTTGAATTTACATTGTCAAGATATAACGTTCGTTTTGTCACGAAATATGTAAATTGATTTATAAACGAACTGATTGAACGGTAATCGCCGATATCATAAATGTCTTTATATTCGTCTTTAACAACAATGGTTGGAATAAATTTATGTCTACTACCTATGTCGGTTGGGTATTTATCGGTTAACTCAACGTCAACAACTTCAACGTAAGTGCCATAGCCATCAAATCTTTCAAGAATAAGTTGTTTAAGTTCTTCTACCGTTTCAAAGGTATCCCACGTGATAGAGATTGATTTTATTAATTCTTCTGGAAGTGGGACAGGCTTTTTAACCAGTGTAAATGGAACAAAGTCTGACACGCCGTTATTAATGATTATCTTATTATAATCATCGGTCGTGTAAGTAAAGGTCAAATAGTAATTTCCCGCTGTCATAGGTTGAGCGTCAAGCACGTTCTTGTTTTCATCATAGAAAGTATATTCTATTGTAAAGGCTGAATTATAAACGGTGTGACCTGGGATAACGTAATAAGCACCGTTTTCTAATCCCGTTTCAAATCTGTAATGTGGGAAGTCCCCGATAGCATAAACTTTGCCTTGATGAACGATATCACGATAAACAAGGCTTGTTGAAGTGTTTGTGTCGTAATTATAGTCAAAGTCTAAACTATTATAAACACGGTCTTCTTTAAACGTGACGTAAATAGGTGTTTTGGTTGGGTTATAGCAAAGTTCCATACCGATTACGTTTTCGATATCAAAGTTTGCGTAATCGTAAGGATTGATATAACTGTCGATACCTTGTCCATTACTACTGTAATAATATCTTAATTCCTTTGCAACAACCTTATATTCACCAGAAGTTTTTGAAATATCAGTTGTTTTCACAAATTCAGCACTAGTGTTTGCACGATAATACACGTCATAAACTATGCAAAAATTAGTTGGCATTCTATTTGGAGTTGCCGTATTTTCGTAGATTGTATTGTTGTCTTTTTTCCATTCATCGCCGTCAACAAAAAAGTTTGCGCCACCCAACGAATAGAAATTATAAGACGTGTATTCGCCAACGTGTGTGCTAACCTTTATCCATTTTGGACCGTCTTCTTCTTTTTCCCAGCCAAAGCCAACGTTTTTAATTATGGTGTATGGAATTTGATATTCATCTTCAAGTTCAATATAAGTTTTTTCGCCCGTATTATCGTGATAGAAAATCAAACTGTCCTTATCATCGTTTAGATAATCAAAGGTCATTGTCGCAACGAAAGAACCTATCGTTTGTTGAACGTCGTTTTTATAACTTGGTATAACAAACTTTTTAAAGTCGCCGTCTTGCCATAGTTGTGTCACTTTAACGAAAGGATATTGATATTGATAAGAGTATCCATCGCCTAATTCATTAAGGTAAGTGTTTAACGTGTTAATGCAAATTTCTCTTTTATCAATATAATAATTGAAATTGTTTTTAGTTTCTTGCGTGCCGTCTGTCCACTCATAGTTTTGTTTGCTTTCTTGTGTTAAGGCAATTCCAAACTTATATGGATTTGGGCTGTATGAAACACTGTCGCTAAACACAAGTTCAAAACTTGCACCACTGCCGTCTGATATTATTTGAACGCTTGGATTAATCACTTCGCCATTGTAGGTGAAGTGTTGACCATCAACGTATTCACTAGAAGGATTTGAGAATTCAATTTGTGGAAGGTCGATTTGCTTGCGATTGATTTGCCAACTCATTGTTAACGGTTGGTCGCCATAGTTATATAAAACGTCTTGATAACTCAAAAAGATATTATCGTTTGCTGGAGTGATGCCTAAATTGTAATTGCCAGCATCGGTTGCGCTAATATCGCCACTTAAGTTAAGTTTAACCATACTGTATGTGTTGTCTGGGTCGTATTGTGTGGTTAAACCTTTTGCGTAATAATATATTTGTGGAGTTTGAGCCGTTTGGTTATAGGTGGTGGCAGAAGTTTCTTGGCTGTCAAATTGAAGTGGCTTGATATAAACACGAAGTTTATTAATTTTCCAGTCAAGGAAAACAACAGAACTTTCAACCTTTTCGCCGTTTTCACCATCTAAAAGGAAACAATAGTTATCGTTAATTACACCATAAGCAACGTTATACGTGCCTGCGTTTGTTTGGATATGCGCGTGATATTTATCTTCTGGTTGGTTGTAAAAACCCAAGTATTTTATAAATTCTAGGTCGTCTTGTATTTCTTCTGTTTCATTGATTGTTGGTTTAGCAAAAGATGTGCCCCTATAAGTGTCTTCTAATAATTCTGGCACTTGAACAACTCTCTTTTTGATGCTCCAGTCTATATAGGTTTCGTAAGCGTTGTTGTCTGCAATATAATATGGTTGATAATTACCCTTGATATATGTAAAAACTTTATAATTTCCAACGTGGGCTCTAGTTGTACCTACTTCGCCAAAGATTTCGTTGTTCACGTCAAAAGCCCAAACGTCATCATAGGAATAATAATTTAAAAGTCCTACAACGTTTCTGTTTTGTCCATTGTATTGTATTCCACCATATTCAGCATACCTAAAGGTAGGCACAGGAATAACCTTTTTGTTGCAAGTAATGGTGTAAGTTTTGTCTTTTACACCGTGTGCTTTTAAGGTTATAGTATAAGTGCCAGGAAGGTTAAAGTCATGGTTGGCAATCATTTGGATTGTGTATTGACCTTCATTAACATCACCATCGGTATAATTAAGCACGCTTGACGTACTTTTTGATGTATGCAAAATGACAGAAACGTTTTCTGGGCTAAACAACAAGGTTTTGCTAGGGCCTGCAGTTGTGTAAGTAATCACGTTGTTTTTTTGGTCAAAAGTATAGTCAAAGTCGTTTGAAAGTTGAGTTGATATCTCAAGATAAGGATTAAAATCATCTTCACCAGAAGAACCATCACAACCCCAAAAGCAGAATAATGACGTAAGCAAAAGTGCAAGTAATAATAAAACTTTAATACTTTTTTTCATGTTTTTTCTCCACACAAGTATATTTGTTTTTAATAAAACTTAAAAATATTAAGAAATTGTTCTCTTAATAGCGTCATTATAGCACAAAGAATATAAAAAGTAAATAAAAATAAAAAAAGTTTGAAAATTTTTAATTTTCAAAAACTGATATATTTATTAAATAAAATTATATAAAAAGCAAAAAAAGACCAGATGATTGCTGGTCTTTTTTGTTGGTTAAAAAATAAAATTAATCGTGTTTTTCTTCTTCAAAAATCTTGTTGGAATTTAGAAGTTGCAATTTGTAATACTGTGGGGCAACGCCCATTTCCTTTTTAAAAATTCTGCAAAAATATGCAGGGTCATCAAACCCACAAGAAAAGGCAATTTCGTTAATGCGAAGTGCGTCGTTTTCTTTTCTAGATAAAAGTTGTTTTGCAAGCGACAACCTTTGTTGTTTTAAGAACTGTGTTGGGGAAACGCCGTGTTCTTTAATAAACAGTTTTCTTAAATGTTCTTTTGATAACGGCACTAGTTCGTAAGCCTTGCTTAAGTCAAAATTGATGTCGGTATAGCAGTTTATAATTTCGTTAACGATAACTTGTGTGGTGTTGTAAGCATTAGACTGCTTAATCATACTGTTCAAAAAACTTACAACCGATTCGGTAAAGGCGATATTGATAGAGTGGTTTGGTGGAAGTTGGTGGAAATATCTATACGTAAGTTTAAGCACAGAATAAAAGTCCTTGCTGGTGTCCGATTCGGAAATACAAAAAGGCTTATTAAAAGGTGCAGTCCAGTCTTCAATAGTAAAGTGAATATTCTTAAACCCAGCAGTAGATATGTTGGTATGCTTAACGTTGGGTGGAATACAAACTGTATCGCCCTTTTTATATTCAACCACTTCTTTGTCTTCACTTTTTATAACCCCGCACCCTTCGGTAACGTAAATAATCTCCCAAAAAGTGTGGTTGTGTGCTTTAACCGAAAAAGTTTTAAGGTGTTTTTCTATATAATTGATAATTGCCATATCTAAATTATACCAGCAAATAAAGATATTTTGCAAGCATTTTGGCGAAATTGTGGCATTAAATATCTAAAAAATCCAAATTAAAATCTATTTTTTACAATGACTATTTTTATTTTGTTTGTTATAATATAATTAGACTAATGTTATTTTAGGGAAATTATGCTATATTTAGAAATCAGAGAAAAAAACGGAAATGTAAAATTTAACGCAAAAGGCGGGGAAATTAAAGAGGTTTATAACGGCGAATTTGTTGCCGGTGACCAAATTTATTTGCGTCTTGATGGAGTGAACGTCGTTGCGGTTAAGTTTGATGAAAAGATGGCAGAAAGTTTAATCTTTGCACCAAACAAAAGTTTTGTTTACACTATCCCAACCGACTGGGAACTTTACTCTGCTTACCCACAAGGTGTTTTCAAGGGGGAAAGCCATTTGATATCGGCTAGGGAAGTGGAAGACGATGAGTTTTACGGAACAAGAAAAATCTCTCTTAACTCACACGATTTAAGGAAGAACACCGGTGGTTTTCCACACGCAACTGCAAACTTTGTCACAAGAGAAGACCCTTGTTTTTATGAACGCAATGCAATCGACGGCATTATAAACAATCAAGGTCACGGACAATATCCATATCACTCTTGGGCAGGGGGAGCAAGAAACGATTTGGAATACACCTTGGATTTTGGCACGGAAGTTGAGATTGACAGCATAAAGTTCTATCTTCGTGCAGACTTTGAACACGATAAGATAACCGGCTTGCCACACGATTCATACTGGAAGAATATTGACGTTGAATTTAGCGACGGCGAAGTGATAAAAGGCGAGTTCAAGTTAGACAATTCTGACCTTAACCCTGAAAATTCAAAGGGTCAAGAAATAAATTTTGACAAAAAAACAACAAGAACAATAAAACTTAAAAATTTTACGCAAGTGACCGAAAAGTTGGGTTTTGCAGCATTGACGCAAATCGAAGTTTTTGGCAGATATTTAAAGGAGGATTTAAGTAAAATGGAAGTTAGACAAGCAGCAAATGCAAAAGACGTAAAGAATTACGACACAAAGAGATTGAGAGAAGAATTCCACATCAAAAATCTTTTCACAAAAGACAACATTAGAATGGTTTACAGCCACATTGACCGTATTATCACGGCTGGCTTAATGCCAGTTCGCCAAGTGTTAAAACTTGAAGCGGGCAAAGAACTTGCAAGTGATTACTTCTTGCAAAGAAGAGAAATGGGTTGTATCAACGTTGGTGGCAAAGGTATTATAACTGTTGACGGCGTTGAATATGAAATGAACCCACGTGACGGTATCTATATCGGTATGGGCAACAAAGAAATTACATTTAAGAGTGTTGATGAAAACGCACCTGCTAAATTTTACGTAAGTTCTTGCCCAGCACACGCAAGTTATCCTATCGTTAAAATCGATATTACAAAGGCAAAGAAAGTGCCTTGCGGAAGCGTTGAAGAATGCAACAAGCGTGTTATCAATCAATATATTCACCCAGAAGTAATAAAGAGTTGTCAACTTGCAATGGGCTTAACTCAATTAGAAGTTGGTTCTAACTGGAACACTATGCCTTGCCACACGCACGATAGACGTATGGAAGTTTATATGTATCTTGATATGGCTGAAAACGACGTTGTTTTCCATATGATGGGCGAACCAACTGAAACACGCCACATTATTATGCATAACGAAGAAGCAGTTATTTCACCATCTTGGTCAATCCACTCTGGCGTTGGCACAAAGAACTATTCGTTCATTTGGGCAATGTGCGGGGAAAACCAAGAATTTACTGATATGGACCACATTCAAACTAAAGACTTGTTATAATTGATACAACTTGTTATAATTAAACAAATTAGCAAGGAGCACAAATAAAATGTATAAATACGTTCGTTTCCCTGGATTTAAACTTAAAGCGTTGACACTTTCTTATGACGATGCAAATCGCCAAGATAAAAGATTGATTGATATTATGAAAAAGCACGGCTTGAAAGGAACGTTCAATATCAATAGCGGTGCATATGGCGGTCAATACGACGGCGTTGAAAAGGGAAGAATGTCTAAACAAGAGGCAATCGATTTATACACCCATTCGGGTATGGAAGTCGGTATACACGGGTTTTGCCATTTATCGCTTACTGAAATTGACCCAGAGTTAGTGTTAAATGAAGTTATTACCGATAGAAAGGACCTTGAAAAAACTTTCAATCGCGTTGTAAAAGGTATGGCGTATGCTTATGGTGCGTATAACGATGAAGTCGTTGACTTGCTAAAAAAAGCCGGCGTTGAATATTCTCGCACAACAATTTGTACTGGTAAATTCGACTTGCCAACCGACTGGTTAAAACTTCAAACGACTTGTCACCATAAAGACGAGTGCCTTATGGATTTTGCAAGAGAGTTCGTTGAAATAAAAAAGGACAACCGTTTTTGGAGAAACAATTTGCAAATGTTTTACCTTTGGGGGCATAGTTATGAGTTTGACAACGATAACAACTGGAACGTAATTGAAGAGTTTGCTGAATACGTTGGTAATCGTGATGATATTTGGTATGCAACCAACGGCGAAATTTATAACTACTTAAAATCGGCAGAAAGTTTAAGATATAGTATCGGCGGTGGTTTGGTTCACAACCCAAGCGCCATGGATATTTATATAGATTACGTCAATAATGAACGCATTGTTCCTGCTGGCAAAACTATAAGAATTGACAACGGGGAAGTTTTATAAAAAGCAAATAAAAATTTAGGAGATAAATAAAATGGAAAATATGTTTAGTTTAAAAGGTAAAGTTGCACTTGTCACAGGTGCAAGTTATGGTATCGGTTTTGCAATCGCAACTGCTTTTGCAAACGCTGGCGCAACAATCGTTTTCAACGATATCAAACAAGAACTCGTTGACAAGGGCATCGCTGCTTATGACCAAATCGGCATCAAGGCACACGGCTACGTTTGTGACGTGACTAATGAAGATGCTGTAAACGCACTCGTTGCAAAAGTAGAAAAGGAAGTTGGCGTTATCGATATTCTCGTTAACAACGCTGGTATTATTAAGCGTATTCCTATGCACGAAATGAGCGCTGCTGAATTTAGACAAGTAATCGACGTTGACTTAAACGCACCATTTATCGTATCAAAAGCAGTTATCCCTGCAATGATTAAGAAGGGTGGCGGTAAGATTATCAACATCTGCTCAATGATGAGTGAACTTGGCAGAGAAACCGTTTCTGCTTATGCTGCTGCTAAAGGTGGCTTAAAGATGCTTACTAGAAACATTGCAAGTGAATACGGCGAATACAATATTCAATGTAATGGTATCGGCCCTGGTTATATCGCAACACCACAAACAGCACCATTAAGAGAAATTCAACCAGACGGCTCACGTCACCCATTTGATAGTTTCATTATAGCAAAGACACCTGCTGCACGTTGGGGAAATCCAGAAGACTTGGCTGGTCCTGCAGTATTCCTTGCAAGTGATGCGTCAAATTTCGTTAACGGTCACGTTTTATATGTTGACGGCGGTATTTTGGCATACATCGGCAAACAACCTAAATAAAATCAACCAAATAAGAGAGAAACTAAATGTTTAGTTATTGCTATGAAAATCTAAAAAGGGTTGCAAATACAGAAAAAGGCAAAGCCTTTTTAGAGCAAGTAGAAAAAGAATATTTATCGACTTACGACGGAAAAGTTATTCCAGCAAACAACTATTCCCTAATCAAACTTTATTATAAAGAAGGGAATAGGGGCAAGTTTGAAGGAGAATATTTTGACAAGCGAAAAAGGCTCAGTTTTTTGCAAATCTTGGCATTAAAAGACGCACGCTATATCGATGCGCTTGAAGAAGTTATGTCTGCTATTTGCGATGAGTTTACTTGGGTTTTGCCTGCACATAATTACGATGCAAAAACGGGGACCTTTGACAGAACGTTTATAGACCTTTTTTCAGCCGAAACTGCTTTTTACCTTGCTGAAACCGTTTATGCTTTGGGAGAAATCCTTTCAGCCGATATAAAAAACAGAGTTAAACTTTGCGTTGAAGATAGAATTATCAAAAACTTTGAAAGCAACTGGTACTGGTGGAAAGAAGCCGACACTAACTGGGCGTCAGTTTGTGGCTTGGGCGTAGGACTATCTTACTTATATCTTTTCCCAGAACGCTATGATGCAGTTAAGGATAAAATAGAAAGTTATTTTAAAAACTATCTTAACGGCATTGACGATGAAGGCTATTGTTATGAAGGCTCTATTTACTGGGGTTATGGCTTTACTTTCTTTATGCTTTTTTACGACGTGTTCGTTCAACTAAAAGAAAGACCAGACTTTTTGGATAATGAAAAGGTAAAAAAAGTTGCAAACTACCCTATGAACACCCAAATGGATAAAGGTGTTTACGCACCTTATGCAGATGGTGGCAGAAAGTATTTGGATATAAACGGATACTTACCTTGTTTTTATGCTATTAAAAAAGTTTATGGCGATAAAATAGATTGCCCAATAAAAGTAGATATTGCTAACTTTATAAGTTATGAAAAGGCGTTTGGCTTTAGGTTCTTGCTTGCAACCGAACTTGAAAACGGCGGGGAAGAAACCTTGCAAAAAAACAAGAGCGTTTACTATAACAATGCTGAAGTTTTGGTTTATAAAAACAAAAACTATTCTTTCACGGCAAAGTGTGGCAACAACAATGAACTTCACAACCACAACGACGTGGGCGTATTTCAAATAGTAAAAAACAGCAAAAGGCTTATTGCAGACTTGGGCGCTGGCGAATATACCAAGAATTACTTTAACCAAATGGAAAAGTATAAAGAAGACATATTTGTTTGTGGCTCAATGTCACACAGTGTGCCTATTATTGACGGCAAGTATCAAGAGCACGGCGAAGAATATTTCGGCAAAGTTTTGGCTGTTGGCGAAAACTATTTTGAACTTGATATTACTAACGCATACAAAAAGGGCGACCATTTTATAAAGGTTAGATACGACTTGAAAGAAAAGGGTGTTTTAGCAAAATATACCTTTAGTGGTATTAATCAAAACATAACTTTCCGTTTTGTTTCTGATTATGCACCAAAACTAAGCAATGGCAAAGTGCTCGTTGATGAAATGGCTATAAGTGCAGATGGCAATATCGCACCGATATTTAGCCAAAGGGAATATACGCCACACTCACGTCCAGCGTTTGCAAGAAATTCTGGCAAGGGAATAACGTATATAATCGATTATATCGTTAAAGAAAATAGTGGAGAAAAGGAATTTTTCTTTGAATTTTAGGAGATAAAATGGCTTATCAAGAGATTATAAAGGATAATCAAGCATTTATTGATGCAACGTGGGAAAAGTTGGATAAAAAACTTTCGCTCACGGCAGAAAGAAGCAGATATAAATTGCCTTTCACAACGATAGACGGTGTTCACGATGATAAAAAGGAAAGCAATATTACTTGGTGGACCAACGGCTTTTGGGGTGGACTTATGTGGCTTATGCACATAGCCACCAAAAAGGACTGCTATAAAATCACGGCACTAGAGAGTGAAAAGATTTTGGATAAAGCGTTTAGCCGTATGGAGTATTTGGACCACGACGTTGGTTTTGTTTGGCACATTTTAAGTGGGGTTAACTATCGCTTAACTGGGGATAGTAATTCTAAAAACAGAAATCTTATTGCAGCGATGTCTTTGGCAAGTAGATACAATATCGACGGTGAGTTTATCCGTTGCTGGAACTATAATTTTGATACCGACGTTTCAGGCTGGAGCATTATCGATTGTATGATGAATATCCCACTTTTATACTGGGCAAGCGATACGATTAAAGACGACAGGTTTAAAAAGATTGCAATGCGCCACGCAGATATGACGCTTCGTGACCACGTTAGAGAAGATGGCTCTGTTAACCATATCGTTATGCACGATACAAAAACGCCAAAAGTTTTGGGTGTGCATAAAGGTCAAGGCTATAGCGAAACTTCGTGCTGGTCAAGGGGTGCAAGTTGGGCATTGTATGGATTTACCATATCTTATATCCACACAAAAGAACAAAGATATTTAGACACGGCTATAAAGGTTGCCGACAAGTTTATAAAAGAAACCAAGAAAACCGACTGGTTGCCACGAATAGACTTTTACCAACCAGATGAGCCTATGTATTACGATTCGACTGCAGGTGCAATCGCATCTTGTGGCTTAATAGAACTTGCCAAGATTTTGGGCAATGATGAATATTTAAGTTCAGCATTAAATATCTTAAAGGCAATGGAAGAAAAATGGTGCAACTGGGAAGAAAACGAAGATTCCATTTTGCAAATGGGCAGTGGTTGGTATGGAAAGTCAATGCATATGCCGATAATTTACGGCGACTATTTCTTTGTCGAAGCAATGCTTAAATTAAAAGGCGAAGAATTTTTGCCTTGGTAGGTTGTAAATAGGATAAAAAATAACAGTAAATAATATAAAAAATCGAATAAAAAGGATAACGAATTGCCGTTATCCTTTTTTAGTTTTTTCCAAGAAAAAGTGAGTAAAATAAAAGCAAAAAAGCCACAAAAACAACCGAAAGTAATACTGTCAAAATAAAAAAGCATATAATGAAATGTATATAATGTATATATAACCCCAAAAAATGTGCAAAAACCTTAAAAAGCGAACAAAAAAAGTGAAAGAAAAAAATAATTTCACAAAAACAAAAGTTTTTTAAAAAAATTATTGCAATATCAAAAAAAAGGTGGTATAATGACAATGAATATTATGTACCATTGGCTTTTTATACTCTTTTTTAGGCAAAAAGTTGGCAAAAATCCCCAAAAATCGCCCAAAAAAGCAAGAAAAAGGGGTCAAAAACGGTGTGTAATAAAACATATATGTTTTAATTAGTTAATTAGACAAGCGAAGAAAAGAATATTCTAATTCCACCCGTTAAGGAAAGGATATATGCTATTCAAGTTTAACTATTAAAAATATAGAAACAAAGCGGAAAGGTTGCCAAAGAGAAAAAGCATCTAAAAAGAGATGGCGTAAGGGCAAAATGCTTAAAGACAGCAAAGGTAAGGCGGGGAACTAATTCGCAAACACAAGAAATGGTTGAAAAATAAAAGGAGGTACTTGAAAGTGAAAAGCAAGTATAAATCACCAACCGTTGAGATTTACACATACATCACGGAAGATGTAATGGTGGAATCTTTCAATCAAAACAGCACAGCAAAATTCCCATGGGAATGGATAGGCTGGGGCGAATAAGGAAAGGGGGTACAAAAATGAAAACAATCGGTAAAAAGTTAAAAGCCATATACATAATGGCAGTAATCGCATTAGTCTCAATTTGTATGTCTTTTATTCCTTTGATGACAAACACAGTTAAGGCTAACGAATCGCAACCAACAGCGACCGAAGGCTTACGCATAACGGGTGCGCAAGTTAAAGTTATTGATGGTGCAACACAAGCAGATGGCTCAAGCCAATTTGCGCTTTATTTCCGTGCAGAAATCACCGAAGATTTTTATAACAGCAAAAAGACTGCTGACAACAAAGTTCAATTCGGTATGATTATCGGTCCAAAGGCTATGGTGGGCAGTTATACTGATTACAGTGCAACTCCTGTTGCAAATTTTGATGACGCAGTAGGTGAAGTTGTTAAGACTGGTGTTTTGACCAACATGGACAAGGCAGCAAACTTTAGGTTTGTTGGCGATGACCTTATGGACAGCGTGACCTTTGAAAACGGAATTAAAACGTTTGAAGCAGGCATGGTATTTGACGAAGCATTCCTTGGTCAATCAGGTATTGATAATGTGTTGAAAAAGGCAGCAGCAACAGAACTCACTGCAATTCCATATTACGTTGTTGATAATAAAGTGACAATGAACGCACTTGACTCTGTTGTAAGAACAGCAAAAGACGTTTTAATTGAAACTTCAGTTAGAATTGCAAACAAATGCTCTGATTCTGACCTTGATGAAACAACTGTTAACTACTTCTTGTCAAAATACGTTGGCAGTTATGCAACAAGCGAAAAAGAATTCTATTATGGCAAGGAAAATGGCAAGTTCTATCAAACAAACGCTAATAACGAACTTGTTGAAATGGATATCGCATCAATAGACGCAACACAAGATGCAACACACGTTGCAGTTGCAGGTATTCCAGCAACAACTTCTTATATGAGCGGTGTTGAAAGCCTTGCAGATGGCTCTGTTTTCGGTATTGTTTGTACTAATGGCAACAATATTGAAGTTCTTCCTGTAAAGGTTGCAACAAAGGTTCTTTCAAAACTTGAAGATTTCTTTAATGACAAAGACGGAAATGGCACAGTTGAAAGTGCTGAAATGGTTCGTAAAAACTATATCTTCAACCTTCAAACAAGCAACAATGATAGTACATATGCACCACCAACTATTGCAATCAAAGGACTTTACGTTCTTGCAAACAACATTGATTTGCAAGAAAATCCAGAGTTAACAAATAGACCTTTCACTGATACAGGTGCTAACGGGGGTGGAGAAAAAACTGTTCAAGTTTATGATGGCAGTCAAGACGTTGGTTTTAGGGCAACGCTTGACGGACGTGGGTTTGCACTTAAGAACGGAAACCCATACATTTCTTCATCAGGTATGTTCGGTGCTTTCTATGGGGCAACAGTTAAGAATATCGCATTTGACGGATTCACA
>JAZQYW010000021.1:0-5659 GCA_045633745.1 Christensenellaceae bacterium | reverse complement strand
GTTGAAGAATACGGCGTACATTATATTAAAGGTATGGTTGGTAAGGTTAGCCCAGAAGGCGATAAACTTGTTGTTCAAGGTTCAGACCTTATCGCAAATAAACAAATTAAGATTGATGCAGACCTTGTTGTTCTTGCTGCTTCAATCGAACCAGACAAGTCTGCAAGACCACTTGCAACTATGCTCACTGCAAGTATGGATACAAACGACTTCTTTACTGAAGCGCATCCAAAACTTCGTCCAGTTGAAAGCCCAACGGCTGGTGTGTTCCTTTCAGGTGCTTGTCAAGGTCCAAAGGATATCCCAGAAACAGTTTCACAAGCAGGTGCTGCTGCTGCAAAGGTAATCGGCTTACTTGCAAAAGATAAGTTGACTGGTAACCCTTGCGTTGCTCACTCTGATGAAATGATGTGTAATGGCTGTTCAAGTTGTGAAAGAGTTTGCCCTTACGGTGCAATCACTTATCAAGATAAAGAATTTAGAGGTCCAAATAGAACAACGCTTATTCGTAGAGTTGCAAGTGTTAACGAAGCGATATGTCAAGGTTGTGGTGCTTGTACGGTTGCTTGTCCGTCTGGTGCAATGGACTTAAAAGGATTTGCAAGCAAACAAATTATGGCGGAGGTTGATGCAATATGCAAGTAAACGAATTTAGACCAAAAATTGTTGCGTTTTGTTGTAACTGGTGTTCTTACGCCGGTGCTGACCTTGCCGGTAGCAATAGATTGAGTTATCCAGCAGACGTTAAGATTATAAGAGTTCCTTGCTCTTGCCGTGTTAACCCTATGTTTATTCTCCGTGCATTTCAACGTGGTGCTGACGGCGTTATCCTTTGTGGTTGTCACCCAGGCGACTGCCACTACACGTCAGGCAACTATTTTACAAGAAGAAGAATGGCACTTTTATTCTCAATGCTCGATTATCTCGGCATAGAAAGAGAAAGAACACGTTTAGAGTGGGTTTCTGCTGCTGAAGGCGCAAAATTCTCGGCTGTTATGAACGACTTCGTTCAACAAGTCACTGCTCTTGGCGAAAATAAGAGATTGGAGGACTTAAGATGCAAAAGATAACTCGTGACGTGCTTATTGAAAAAGCAGTTAAACTTTTGAGTGACGGCACGGTTGCCCGTGTTTTAGGCTGGAAGAAAGGTGATTTATCTTACGATATCACTCCAGCAGTTTTCACTTCAGAAGAACAATTACAAAAAGAATTTATCTTTAACGATTTTTGCGGTGCAAACTTTGCAAAATATTTGTTAAAGGAAACTAGAAAAGACGAAGGCAAGATTTTAGTTTTCTTAAAACCTTGCGACACATATAGTTTCAACCAACTTTTAACCGAACACAGATTTGATAGGGAAAAGGTTTATGCAGTGGGTATTGCTTGTGACGGTATGATTGATATCAATAAGATTAAACTTGCTGTTGGCGACGGTATCCTTTCAGTTAATACTGACGGCGATGCAATCGTTGTTGAAACTTTATACGACGGACAAAAACAACTTGATAAGAAAGACGTTTTATTAGAACGTTGCGTAAACTGTAAGAGCAAAAAGCACGTTGCTTATGATGAACTTATCGGCGAAGACGGTGAAGTTTTGGAAAGCAACAGATTTGACCAAGTTGCAGAACTTGAAAAGATGAGTGCTGATGAAAGATTTGCTTTCTGGCAAAACGAATTATCACGTTGTATCCGTTGTAATGCTTGCCGTGATGCTTGCCCTGCTTGTACTTGTGAAAAATGCGTGTTTGACAATCCAAACTCTGGCGTTGAAAACAAGTCCCCAGCAATCAGTTTCGAAGAGCAAATGTTCCACATTATCCGTGCTTTCCACGTTGCTGGTCGTTGCACAGACTGTGGCGAATGCTCAAGAGTATGCCCACAACATATTCCACTCCATTTGTTAAACCGTAAATTTATCAAAGACATTAACGAATTCTATGGCGATTATCAAGCGGGCGAAGTTGTTGGTTCACGTGCTCCATTAGTAAACTATACTAAAGAAGATATTGAGCCAAACGATGCTGCAAGAAGGGGGGACAAATAATATGCGTAAGTGTTTATTAGTTAATTCGGATAAATTGTTTAGCGAAATTTCTAAAAATGCAAAACTATATATACCTGTTGACCTTGATAAAGGCAGAGTTGCATACAAAGAATATGCTGACGGCTTAAAGATGAGCGATGCGTTAAAGACTGACAGAAGTGCAAAAGACTTCTTCTTCCCACAAACTGAAACCTTGATGGCGTTCAAGACCGACGGAAGAAATATTGAAGTTATCGACACTCGTGAAAACAATGGCGACTTCGTTATTTTCGGTGTTCGTGGTTGTGACGTTAAGAGTATCGAAGTTTTGGATAAGGTTTTCCTTGCTGAACCAGTGGATAGTTATTATCAAGACAGACGTGAACACGGCATAATCGTTTCTATGGCTTGTGCTCGCCCAGTTGAAACTTGTTTCTGCCAAACGTTTGGCATTGATGCAACAAATCCTGCTGGTGATATCGTTTGCTATAAGACGGCTGATGCTTTCTATCTTGATGCAAAAACAGAAAAGGGCAAGGCACTTTTAGAAAAACTCAGTGCTGTGACTGAAGACTGTGATGACAGTGCAGTTAACGCTCAAAAACAAGAAATAAAAGAAATCTTAAACAAATTACCACTTAAAGACCTTAAGGCAGATGCTTTTGGTGCAGATAAGACTGATGAATTCTTCAATCGTCCAGAATGGAAAACATTGTCAGAATCTTGTTTGGGCTGTGGAACTTGTACTTTTGTTTGTCCAACTTGTCAATGCTATGACATTAAGGACTTTAAGACAAAGACAGGCGTTGAAAGGTTTAGATGTTGGGACTCTTGTATGTATTCAGACTTTACAAAGATGAGTGCTGGTCAACCAAGATTAACCCAAATGGAAAGATTTAGACAAAGATTTATGCACAAACTCGTGTATTTCCCAACAAATAACGACGGTATGTTCAGTTGTGTTGGTTGTGGAAGATGCGTTGCAAAGTGCCCTATATCAATGAACATCGTTAAAGTTATGAAAACACTTGGAGGTAAGGAAAATGACTAATATTAAAGAACCTTTAATTCCAAACGTGTGTCAAATAGTAGATATTAGACAAGACACCCCAGACGTTAAGACTTTTAGAGTTTTAACTTTGGACGGCAAAAAGCCATTTATCCACAAACCTGGTCAATGTGCAATGTTGTCTATGCCAGGTGTTGGCGAAGCGTTGTTCTCAATCACTTCATCTCCAACAAACACCGAATACGTTGAATTCTCAATCAAGAAGTGTGGCTGTGTGACAAGTTGGATACACGCTGTTGAAGTTGGTCAACAAATTACAGTTCGTGGACCATACGGCAACGGTTTCCCTGTTGAAACTGAATTCAAGGGTCAAGATATGCTCTTTATCGCAGGTGGTATCGGTTTGGCGCCAGTTCGTTCAGTTATCAACTACGTTAGAGATAACAGAGCAAATTACGGCAAAGTTGATATCGTTTACGGTTCAAGAAGTAAAGACGATTTAGTTTTCTATAAAGAAATTATTGATGAGTGGAAGAACGACCCAACGGTTAACGTTCACTTGACAATCGATAGGGAACAAGAAGGCTGGGACGGACACGTTGGTTTTGTTCCAACTTACGTAAAAGAACTTGGCTTTGAACCAAATAAAACGGCTGTTTTATGTGGTCCACCGATAATGATTAAGTTCACACTTCAAGGATTGAGTGAACTCGGCTTTGACAAAAAACAAGTTTACACCACGTTAGAGTTAAGAATGAAATGTGGTATCGGTAAATGTGGTCGTTGTAACGTTGGTTCAAAATACGTATGTAAAGATGGACCTGTATTTAGAATGGATGCGCTTGACGCACTTCCTGATGAGTATTAATAAGGAGATAAACAAATGGAAAATTTAGTTAATGTGTATTTCTTCGGCAAAAAATATCAAGTGCCAGAAAGTTTAACCATTATGAAGGCTATGGAATATGCAGGCTATCAACTCGTTCGTGGTTGTGGTTGCAGAAACGGTTTCTGCGGTGCTTGCTCAACAATTTATCGTATTAAGGGCGATAGAGAATTGCACGCTTGTCTTGCTTGTCAACAAAAAGTTGAAGACAATATGTACGTTGCAACTCTTCCTTTCTTCCCACTTATTAAACAAGTTTACGATATTGAAAAAGTTGGAACGTCACAAATGATTATGATGCAACTTTATCCAGAAATTTATGCTTGCGTGGGCTGTAATGCTTGTACAAAGGCTTGTACACAAGGTCTTAAAGTTATGCAATACATTGCATATGCACAAAGGGGTGACTTTGAAAAGTGCGCTGAAGAATCTTTTGACTGCGTTATGTGTGGCGTTTGTTCTTCTCGTTGCCCAGCAGGTATTTCTCACCCACAAGTTGCTGAACTTTCAAGAAGAATTTATGGTAAGTATTTAGCACCAAAATCACAACACGTTTTGGACAGAGTTAAGGAAATTGACGAAGGTGTTTACAAGGAAATTATCGAAACTCTTATGAACAAACCTATTGAAGAATTAAAAGAACTCTATAACAATAGAGATATCGAAAAATAAGGAGGGGATTGAAAATGTATAATTATACGGTAGAACAACTTACTTCAATGAAAAAAGTTGAAGCAAGTAGAGATGAAAGACTTAAAACTTTATTCGCAAGAATGACTGCTGATGAAAAGCAAAAAGTTTTACAAGAAAATCACCCTGACTATATTGAAAGTGCTTATGAAACCTTAAAAGTAGGTCAAAACAAGGGCGGAAAAGTTCTTCACGAACTCGCTGACCTTTTGCAAGGTAAATCAAGAGTTTTAGATATGGATATCGACCTAACTAAACCTGACTATGACGTTGACGTTTTAGTTATCGGTGGCGGTGGTGCTGGTTCTTCTGCTGCTATTGAAGCAGACAATGCTGGTGCAAAGGTTATGATGGTCACAAAACTCCGTATCGGCGATGCTAACACAATGATGGCTGAAGGTGGTATTCAGGCTGCTGATAAGCCAAACGATTCACCAGCAACACACTATCTTGATGCTTTCGGTGGTGGCCACTTCGCTGCTAAACACGAACTCTTATATAAACTTGTAACAGAAGCCCCAGATGCTATTAGATGGCTTAACGACTTGGGCGTTATGTTCGATAAAGAAGCAGACGGCACGATGATTACAACTCATGGTGGTGGTACTTCAAGAAAGAGAATGCACGCTTGTAAAGACTATTCAGGTGCTGAAATTATGAGAACTCTCCGTGATGAAGTTCTTAATCGTGGTATCCCTGTTGTTGACTTTACTTCTGCTATCGAAATCATTAAAGATACAGAAGGCAAGGCTTGTGGTGCTGTTCTTATGAATATGGAAACAAAGGACATCTACGTTGCAAAGGCAAAGACTGTTATTATCGCAACTGGTGGTGCAGGCAGACTTCACTATCAAGGTTTCCCAACTTCTAACCACTACGGCGCAACGGCTGACGGTTTAGTTCTTGCTTATCGTGCAGGCGCAAAACTTTTATACGCTGATACTTTACAATATCACCCGACTGGCGCTGCTGAACCCACTCAAATTTACGGTGCGCTCGTTACTGAAAAAGTTCGTTCACTCGGCGCGCAACTCGTTAATAAAGACGG
>JAZQYW010000020.1:0-18289 GCA_045633745.1 Christensenellaceae bacterium | reverse complement strand
GTTCACAACAGTGACCTTATGATTCTTGCAGCCCGCCCAGCTGTTGGTAAAACTTCTTTCGCAATGAATATCGTTGAAAATATTGCAATGCAAGGTAAAACCTGTGCCGTTTTCTCTCTTGAAATGGGCAAGGAACAACTCGTTCAAAGAATGATGTGTTCTGTTGCAGGCGTTTCAATGGAAAACGCAATGAAAGGAAAAATGAATAAGACCGAATGGTTAAAGATTGCAAAGGCAAGGGAACTTTTGTCTAATGCAAAAATCTTTATCGATGACTCTGCAATGATAACGCCACAACAAGTTTTATCAAAGTGCAGAAGATTAAAGGCAAAACACGGTCTTGATTTAGTTATGGTGGACTATATTCAACTTATGACACCAGATAAAAAGAGCGATAACCGTCAACAAGAAATCACAGAAATTTCAAGAAACTTAAAGATTTTGGCAAAAGAAGTTAACGTTCCTGTTTTAGCGTTATCACAATTATCACGTGCTGTTGAAGCAAGAAAGGGCAGACCACAACTTGCCGACTTAAGAGAATCTGGTGCAATCGAACAAGACGCAGATATCGTTATGTTTATACATAGACCTGACAGAAACGCAACCGAAAAGGAAATTGCCGAAGGCAAAGTTCAAAAGAACGTTGCTGAAATTATTATAGAAAAGCATAGAAACGGTCCAACGGGCGTGGTTAAACTATACTTTAAGGGCGAGTGTACAAAGTTCCTTAACTTAAACACAGAAACGGGCGAAGTTGAAGGCGAAGAAGATAAGAAAATCAACGTGAATATCGATGGCTATGATACTTTGCCAGAAAGTGAACCTGCACAAGAAGAACCACCTTTCGATATGCCAGAAGTAAATTCGGTTGACGATGAGATATTTTAAAAATGCAAACAAAAATATATCAAATAGATAAAAACTCAATAGAAAAGGCAAAGGAATTATTGCTTTCTTCAAACGTGGTTGCTATTCCAACCGAAACTGTTTATGGACTAGGTGCTGTTGGCACTGATGCAACTGCCGTTAAAAAGATATTTGAAATAAAAGGCAGACCTAGTGATAATCCTCTCATTGCCCACGTGCATAAAGACTTTGATTTAACAAGTTTGGTTGAGATAGAACAAGCCTACGTTTATGACCTTATAAAAGCCTTTACACCGGGTCCACTCACAATGGTTTTTGAAAGTCGTGGCATCGTGTGTAGTGAAGCCGTTTGTGGTGGACAAACACTTGCAGTTAGGATACCTTCGCACAAGGGTTGCCAAGAACTTTTAAGGGCAGTTAATTTGCCGATAGTTGCACCCAGTGCAAACTTATCAAAGCACACAAGCCCAGTTAGTGCACAGCACGTTTATAACGACTTAAACGGAAAGATAGAAATGATTTTGGACGGCGGACAATGTGAAGGCGGAATTGAAAGCACTGTTTTGGACTGTACCGAAAGTGTGCCACGAATTTTGCGTGCCGGCTTAATCACAAAAGAAATGATAGAAAGTGTTTGTGGTGCTTGTGAAATTGCAGAGCATAAGGAAAGTGATAAAGTTCGTTCACCGGGGGTTAAGTATAAGCACTATAAACCAAAGTGCGATACAGCGCTTTATCAAGTAAATCAAGTTGATTTGGTTTTGGAAAGATATCTTGCTGAAGAAAGTGCTGGCAAAAGACCTTATATTATGTGCGCAAGCGACCTTGCAGAAAACTTTAAGGGCAAAAACTTGTTGCTTTTGGGTTCAACCGAGCACGAAATTGCACATAATTTATATGATAAACTGCTTGAAGGCGAAAAAGTAGCAGACATAATCATTGCCATTGCAATGCCTGATGAAAAGGGTGTTAATCTTGGCATTATGAACAGGATGAGAAAATCATGCGGATAAAAAACAAAAAAATATTGTTTATATGCACCGGCAACACTTGTAGAAGCCCTATGGCAGAAATAATATTAAAGACCAAACTTAAACTTGCTGGGATTTTAGACGTTAAGGTTAAGAGTGCTGGTTTATCGACGCTTGACGGACAAAAAATGAGCCAAAACTCTTTTACTGCACTTAAACTTATGGGGTATAAGCCTTATGGCTTTAAGTCAAGGCAACTGACAAGACAAATGCTTGAAAAAAGCGATTTGGTGCTTTGTATGACAAACAGTCACAAAAATGCACTAAACGGTTTTAACAACGTTTATACTATTGATGAAGTGACAGGCATAGGCGAAGTTATTGACCCTTATGGTGGAAACATAAACGTTTATATAAAAACATCACATCAATTAGAAGATGCGTGTAATATAATTTTAAAAAACATTTTGGAAGTAAAAGGAGAAAATTAAAAATGAAAATTGCAATAGGATGCGACCACGGTGGAATTAATTTAAAACCAGTTTTAGTAAAATACTTGAACGAAAAAGGTATTGAATTCAAAGATTTTGGTACTTTTGACACAAATTCAATCGATTATAACGACCTTGCAGAACCAGTTTGCAACGCAGTTGCAAGTGGCGAATTTGAAAAGGGTATTCTTATTTGTGGAACAGGTATCGGTATGAGCATTGTTGCAAACAAGATTAAGGGTATTCGTTGTGGACATTGTCACGACGTGTTCTCTGCAAAGATGACAAGACTTCATAACGATGCAAACGTTCTTGCTTTTGGCGAAAGAGTTGTTGGACCAGGACTTATGCTTGAAATTGTCGATGCATTTTTATCAACAGAATTTTCGTTTGATGAAAGACATATGCGTAGAGTAAGCAAAATCAAAGCCATCGAAGAAAAGAATTTTAAATAAAAATAAAAAATTATAAAAAAGAAAAAGTTAGGGGAATTTTATGGGTAAGTTAAAAAAAGCAATAATACCATCAGCAGGATTAGGCACAAGATTTTTGCCTATAACAAAGGCAATGCCAAAGCCTATGCTACCAGTTCTTGACAAGCCAACTATTCAATACATAGCAGAAGAACTCATTAGCGTTGGCATAGAAGAAATTATCGTTGTTGTAAGTCCAGATAGTGGTGTTATTGAAAAGCACTTTGGCGAAAATGATGATTTGGAAAGAAGACTTCTTTCTGATAACAAGCAAAAACTTTATGAAATTGCAAAAGCAACACACAGGTTTAACGTTAAGTTTGTTGTTCAACAAACTGCAAACGGACTTGCTGGTGCAATTTTATGCGCAGAGCCATATATTAATGGCGAACCTTTTGCACTTTTACTTGGCGATGAACTTTTGATTGCAGATAAAGGACAAACTCCTTGCATCAAACGTCTTGCAGAAATTTATGAAGACACTGGCAAGAGTGTTATCGCAACGATGGAAGTGTTTGGTGATGACGTTTCAAAGTATGGCAACATCGGTTTTGAAAGTGAAAAGGACGGCATTATGCAAGTAAACGCTATCGTTGAAAAACCTGCTGTAAACGATGCACTTTCAAACAACGCTATTATAGGAAGATACGTTCTTTCTGGCGAAGTTATGGATATGCTTAAAACACTTAAGCCAAAGGGAAACGAAATTCAACTTACAGATGCACTAGATGAACTTGCTAAAAAAGGCGATTTACTTGCAAGCCAAATTGAAGACGACAGATATGACGTTGGCGATAAGTTTGGTTTTATCAAGGCTAATATAGAAATTGCCCTAAAGAGCGAAGAAATCGGTGCTGATACAAGAGATTATATTAAAGAATTAGCAAAAAAATTATAAAAAGGTAAACTATGTACGATAAGATTTGCAAAAATTGTGGTTGGCCGTTGAGTGAGTTCTATAGAACGGGTATGCTTGGCTGTCCACATTGCTATAAGGCGTTTGAAAGAGAGATTATTCCTACTCTGTATAAGATACAGGGTAAGGCTTTGCATATGGGAAAAACGCCATATAACTTATCGAAAGAAGATAGAGAGTTGCTTGATACATACAAAAAACTCATTGCAGAAAAGGAACTAGCAACAATCGAAGGCAGATTTACCGACATTAGAAAACTTGCAGAGCAAATAGTTTTAATATCTAATCAACTTAAGAATAGGGGGTTATTATGATTACAACAAATCACGACCTTTATTCAGGCAATATTATGATGACAAGGATAAGACTTGCAAGAAACCTTGAAGGCTATCCTTTTAGAATAACCGACGTTGCATCTGCAAAGGAAATTGTAAAGAAAATTAATCGTGCATTAGTTAGAACTGATACGTTTGACCTTTTATACGTTTCAAATTTCAGCGATATGAAACTTGAAAGCATGAAAGAACGTCATTTAATAAGTCAAAACCTTATTGATAACCGTGATTGTGGGGCTGTGCTCATTAATCAAGATGAAAGCATTTCTGTTATGATTAATGAAGAAGACCACGTAAGAGAACAATGCTTTATGCGTGGTTTAAGGTTAACGGAAACGTATGAAAGAATAACCAAAATTGACGATGCAATTTCAAACAACTTAAATCTTGCTTTTGATGAGAAGTTAGGGTATTTAACGGCTTGCCCAACAAATTTAGGCACGGGAATGAGAGCATCGGTTATGATGTTTTTGCCAGCCTTAACCGAAAGTGGCAAAATCAATGCGCTCATCAGTGAAGTTAGTGCGCTAGGTTTAACCGTAAGGGGACTATATGGCGAAGGCAGTCAAGCGGAAGGCTATATATACCAAATAAGCAACGAAATCACTTTGGGTGTGAGCGAAGAAGAAATTTTAAGTCAAGTTGAACAGACTGTTTTACAAATTTGCGAAGCAGAACGTGCCGAAATGGATAGGCTTTACGTTAAAAACGAACTTAAGACTATGGATAGGGCAAGAAAATCGTTCGGTGTTTTGACAAACGCTGTTATGTTAACCTATGGCGAATTTTTATCGCACGTTGCGTGGGTAAAACTCGGTGCAATGCTAGGTATGATAAATATTAACGACGTCTATGCGATAGACGACCTTATTATAAACGTTCGCCCTGCAAACGTGTGCGAACAGTATGGCAAACGACTTTCCAGCCTAAATAGAGATTTGTTTAGGGCAGAAATCGTTGGCAAAAAATTATTGAAAATTAAGGAGTAAATATGTATTTTGAGGCATTTTCAAGAAACGTTAACGAAGTAATTGATTTATCGGTTGCTCTTGCTAAAAAATATGGTTGCAGATATATAGGCAGTGAACATATTTTGTTTGGGCTTATTGCCGTTTCTGAAGGCAGAGCATCTGCAATTTTAAAAGAAGCAGGCGTGACAACCGAAAGATTTTTAGTGTATTTTAAAAGAAGTATAGTAAAAGACCTTGTTATTTCTGGAAATATGTTTACCGCAAGGACAAAAAGAGTGTTTGAAAACGCTGCGGAAATATCCTTAAAATCACATTCTGGATACGTTGGCACAGAACACCTTTTACTTGCCTTGCTTTTAGAAACGGATAGCATTGCCGTGTCTATTTTAAGACAGTTAAGGGTTGACGTTGACAAGATGACAAGCGATATTGCGAACTCTTTAATGTCTGGTGTTGAAGATGACTACACCGAAGATGAACAAGACCAAACTTTTGCAAGTTCAATCAAAAATGCAAATGCAGGCAATAGAGAAAAGTTGTATGCAAACGACAAACCTGTAAGAGATGAAGATTTAGATGAACTTTCAAAGTTTGGCACAAACCTTAACAAACAAGCAAGCGATGGAAAACTTGACCCAGTTATCGGCAGAAAGGAAGAAATTGACAGGGTTATTCAAATTTTATCAAGAAGAACAAAAAACAACCCAGTCTTAATCGGTGAACCAGGTGTTGGTAAGAGTGCTGTCGTTGAAGGGCTTGCACAAGCCATTGTAAAGGGCAACGTGCCAGAAATTTTGGCAGATAAAATCGTGTTTTCTTTGGATATTGCAAGTATGCTTGCTGGTGCAAGATATCGTGGTGACTTTGAAGAAAGACTTAAAAAAGCCATCGATATCGTTAAACAGAACGGCAATATCGTGCTTTTTATTGATGAAATTCACAATATCGTTGGTGCGGGAAGTACTGGCGAAGGCAATATGGACGCAGCAAACATATTAAAACCTATGTTGTCACGTGGGGAACTTCAAACAATCGGCGCAACGACCATTGATGAATATAGAAAATATATTGAAAAGGACGCTGCATTAGAACGTCGTTTCCAACCTATACACGTTGAAGCCCCAACCACCGAAGAAACGGTTGAAATATTAAAGGGATTAAGGGATAAATATGAATCGCACCACGGTGTAAGTATCCCAGACGATGCGATTATGTCTGCGGTGACCTTGTCGGATAGATATATTACCGATAGGTTTTTGCCAGATAAGGCAATCGATTTAATCGATGAAGCAGCATCAAGAGTAAGGCTTGACAGTTATAATTCGCCAAGAGAAGCAAAACAAAAAGAAGCCGAACTCAACGCTTTAATAGCGCAAAAGAACGATGCGAAAAGGCGTGATGATTTAGAAAGGGCAATTAGAATAAACAAAGATATTGAAAGGGTTAACAAAGAACTTGACGATATAAGGGCAATGGCAAATAAAAACGCACCTAATCGTGATAAACTTATGATAACCCCTGATGATATTGCAAAAATAGTAAGCAACTGGACTGGTGTTCCTGTGGTAAAACTAACCCAAACCGAAGCGCAAAAACTTCTTGATTTGGAAAACATTTTGCATCAAAGAGTTATCGGTCAAGAAAATGCTGTCACGGCAGTTTCAAACGCAATTCGTAGGGCAAGGGCTGGGTTGAAAAAACAAGATGAACCAGTTGGCACGTTTATATTCGTCGGTCCAACAGGTGTTGGTAAAACTGAATTATCAAAAGCACTTGCAGAAACGGTTTTTGGCAACGAAAACAGCATTATAAGAGTTGATATGAGCGAATATATGGAAAAGCACGCCGTTTCCAAAATGGTTGGTGCGCCTCCGGGATACGTGGGCTTTGATGAAGAAGGTCAACTCACCGAAAAGGTTAGAAGAAAACCTTATTCAGTTGTGCTTTTTGATGAAATTGAAAAGGCACACCCAGACGTATTAAACATTATGCTTCAACTTCTTGATGATGGAAGGCTTACAGACAGCAAGGGCAGAGTTGTAAGTTTTAAAAACTGCATAATCATAATGACTTCAAACGTGGGCGCAAGTGACGTTCAACAAAGGCAAACTTTAGGGTTTGTGGCTAATAAAACGGCTGAATATGAAAATATGCGTGAAAGGTATTTAGATGCCTTAAAGAGCAAGTTCCGCCCTGAATTCTTAAACAGAACGGATATAATTGTATTCCACAAACTTGAAAAAGAAGACACTGCAAAGATTGCAGAAATTATGCTTGCATCACTCAAAAAACGCCTTGCAATTATGGAAGTTGAAATGGAAATAACTTCATCTGCAATGGATTTAATCGTGGAAAAGGGTTATGATAATAATTATGGTGCAAGACCGTTAAAGAGAGTTATTCAAAAGAATATTGAAGATAAATTAAGTGAAGAACTTTTAAGGGGAACAATCTCTGCAAAATCTACGGTTGTTATTGATGCGTATGACGGAGAGTTCGTTTTCACTAAAAAATAACGGAGAATTTTGGAAATCAAAATTAAGTGATTAACAATGCAGGTAGGTATATCGACAGCCACTCTTTTTGGAAGAAAACCGACCGAACAGGCATTAGAATTTTTTGCACAAAATAATATTCAATGTGCCGAAGTGTTTTTGGAAAGTTTTTGTGAGTATAACGATGAGTTTGGCAAACTTTTAGCAAAAAATAAGGGTAACGTTAACGTTCACTCCGTGCACACGTTGACCACTCAATTTGAGCCACAACTATATAGCCTTAACGAACGTGCTAAAAGCGATTCGTTTAAACTTTTAGATATGACTATGAGTTCGGCAAAACAGTTTGGTGCAAAATATTACACCTTTCACGGTGGCGCAAGGTTCAAAAAAACACCGTTTAAGATTAATTATGATAGGGTTGGCAACATAACCCAGCAAATAATCAACGTTGCTAATAAATACGGCATAACCCTTGCTTATGAAAACGTACACTGGGGATATTATAATTACATAGGCTTTTTTGATGAGATAAGAAAGCGTACTTCCAACTTAAAAGCAACGCTTGATATTAAGCAAGCAAGACAAAGTGGGATTAATTACGCTGAATATATCAACGAAATGAATAGCGATATCGTGACCGTGCATTTATCAGACGTTGATAGTTTAGGTAAAATGTGTTTACCGGGTAATGGCGTGACAGATTTTTGCGATTTATTCAAAAGATTAAATGACGTTGGTTTTAACGGGGCATTGCTTATCGAAGCATATCAATCTGATTTTGAAACTTATCAGCAACTTTTTGAATCGCTAGATTTTGTTAAAAATCTTGCAACAAAATATATTAAATAATAAATTTAATTAAAACAAAAAAATAGACGGCAAAATTTTGCCGTCTATAGTTTTATTTAAAATTTTTTTACACACAAAAACTACCGCAAGTGATTTCTTACGGTAGAGTCAAGCAAGCAAAAGTGATGATTATTCAGCAGGTTTAGCCTTTTCTTCTTCAAAAGCAGAGAGAATAACTTTGATAAGTTCTTCTCTAGTTTCAGTTTTGATAGGGTGAGCGATATCTTTATATTCGCCGTCAGCAGTTTTTCTGCTTGGCATTGCGATAAAATAGCCTTCGCTACCTTCAATTACTTTGATATCGTGAATAACAAAGCAATCGTCAAACGTGATTGAAGCCACGCCTTTAAGTTTACTGTCATCTTTTTTGACAATGCGAACTCTTACATCAGTGATTTTCATACATTAACCTTCCTAACCAAATATTGTATATATTTTAACATAATTTTGTTAAAAATTCAATAGTTTTTGTAAAAAAATTGCAAAAAACTTGAAAAAAGTAATAATTTTTGACAGTTTTTCATAAATATTAGTATGAAATTAGATAAATTATTACATAAAATCAAAAATCTTTATTTTTCTGGAATATGTGGCGTTAGTATGAGTGGAATTGCCAAACATTTGCAACATAAAGGGTATAAAATAAGTGGCTGTGATATTGCCTTAAAAACTGCCATAATCGAACACGATTTTAAGGATATGACATTATACGATAAACACTGCCCAGATAATTTGGGTGGAAGTGATGCTATAGTTTATACTTCTGCCTTAAGTGAAGATAACCCAGAAATAGTTTATGCAAAGCAAAACCAGATTGCGCTTATAAAACGCAGTCAAATTTTGGGCGAAATTTTAAGCGACTATAACAACACCATAACGGTTAGTGGTAGTCACGGCAAAACGACGGCAACTGCTCTTTTATCAAACGTTTTTATAGAGGCAGGGCTTGACCCAACAGTGTTTTTGGGTGGGTTTGATAAGAATTTTGGCAATTATCGTTATGGAAAAAGTGCTTTTGCTATAGCAGAAGCCTGCGAATATAAGAAAAATTTGCTTGACTTAAAAAGCAAGATATCCGTTATACTAAATATCGATAACGACCATTTAGATTGTTATAACGATATGCAAGAAATGGTAAATACCTTTGCAGAATTTTCTAAAGACAGTATTGCTATTCTTAATGTAGATGACCCAAACTGCAAAAAAATTGAAAACATAACAAGTGTGACCTTTGGGATAGAAAATTTGAGCAACTATACGGCAAAAAATGTTGTTTGCAAAGAAAATGGATATTCGTTTGACGTGTTTGCTTACGGCTTGAAGTTGGGGCGTGTAAACCTTAAAATAAGTGGTTATCACAATATATATAATGTATTAAGCGTCATTGCAGTAAGTCAAATTTACAATATACCTTTTAGTGTGCAAAAACGTGCAATAGAAAGTTTTTCGGGTGTAAAAAGAAGAAACGAATATTTAGGCAAGTTTTTAGGCGTTGACGTTATAGCAGATTACGCACACCACCCAAAAGAAATTATGGCTATGATAAACACCTTTAATAAGACCAACAAAAAGTTCCTAATTGTCTTTCAACCACACACATATTCAAGAACACGACTGTTGATGAACGATTTTATAAATTGCTTTAACAATGATATTCCACTGATTATATATAAGACTTATCCAGCAAGGGAGAGTTATGACGTAAGGGGTTCAGCAAAAACACTTCACAAAAATTTGTTAAAAATTAACAAAAAAAGTGTATTTTATACACAAACAAAGCAAGGGATAAAAGATATCTTAAGACAAGAAAAATCAGTAGAATTCGTGCTTTTTTTGGGTGCGGGGGATATATACGATATAGCAAAAAGCATCGTAGAAAAATAAAAAAATGTGAAAATGAAAAATTTTAACAAAAAAATAAATTTTTAGCGTGTAAATAATTGCCAAAATCAAATTTAAATAGTATTATATATACATATAAAAAATATTTTAATACGGAGAAAATGGCAATGGTACAAAAAAAGAGAAAGATTTCAATACTTGGTGCAGGCAACGTTGGTGCAACTATAGCATACGCTTTAACTCTTGAAGGCGTGGCATCAGAAATAGTTCTTGTTGATATCAACAAGGATAAGGCAGAAGGCGAAGCACTTGATATCGCTCAATGTGCAGCGTGTGTTCCTGCTTGTAAAATTTGGAGTGGTGATTATGCTGACATTGCCGGCTCTGATATCGTTATTATAACTTTTGGTGTTGGTAGAAAGCCTGGTCAAACAAGACTTGACCTTGCAGCAATCAACGTTAATATCTTAAAGAGTGTTCTTCGTGAACAACAAATCGCAGATATTGCACCTGAAGCACTTTTCGTTGTTGTAAGCAACCCTGTTGACGTTTTGACTTACGTTCTTATGAAAGAAACTGGTCTTCCAAAGAACCAAATCATCGGTACAGGTACACTTCTTGACTCAAACAGACTTCAACAAGCAGTTGCATCATACTGCCACGTTGACGTTTCTAACGTCACAGCATACGTGTTTGGTGAACACGGCGATGCTTGTATGGTTCCTTGGAGCCTTTGCACCGTTTGTGGTATGCCTATTAGAGAATACTGCACAAAGGTTATGGGCGTAAGAGAAGAATCTCTTGAACAAGAACTTACAAATATTTATCAAGGTATGGTTGCAGCAGGTTCAAAGATTATCAAGGCTAAAGGCGCAACTTTCTATGCAATCGCAGCATCAACTGCTCAATTAGTTAGAGCACTTGTTGCAGATACACAAACAATTCTTCCACTTTCAACTTATCTTGATGGCGAATACGGTGCAAAAAATCTTTGCGCAGGTGTTTTGTGTAAGGTTGGTGGTAAGGGCTTTAGAAGAATTATTCAAATGCCACTTCCAGAAGATGAAATGAAACTCTTCTCTGAAAAACTTGAGTCTTTAGACAAAACTTACGATGCTCTTAACGTAAGATAATTGCTATTAGATATCATAATTTAATTAATTTACACGTATAATGCAGTATGTAAACGTACTGCATTATATTTTTATATATTTTTTGTTGATTTGTCAACAATTCGCTTGCCAAATATTTACAAATATGGTAATATATAAGCACAGGAGATTGTTATGCAAAAAGAATTGAAAAGGTTTGATATGTATCGCAAACCTACAAAACCAAAATGGTATCTTAAAATAGTTGAATACGTGGCAGCGCCATTTTATCTTTTGTTTAATAAAGGGCACGTAAAAGTTGATAAGGCTGTAAGAAAAATTAAAGGGCCATATTTTATATTAGCAACGCACGCATCTTTTATGGACTTTCCACAAATAGTTAGGGGAATAATGCCAAGAACAACCGGTTGGGTTATGTCTGTTGAAGAATTTCGCCGTGGCAACTGGCTTATGTATGGAATAGGCGGTATGCCAAAACGTAAGTTTACGCACGATATTGTGACTGCAAAACATATGTTGCATTACATAAAAAAGGTTAAGCACACTTGCACCATTTTCCCTGAAGCACGTTTTGAACTTGCTGGCATAAACGAAAGGCTTGACGGTGCTTTAGGTAAGTTTTGCAAACTTGCAGACGTGCCTGTTGTAATGTGTATGTCAAACGGCAACTTCTTAAACTCACCACAATGGAGCAAGCACCCATATAGAAAAATTCGCCAAGATGCGCATATGTACGTTTTGTTGACAAGAGAGCAACTTCACGATATGACGGCAGACCAAGTTCAAGAAGTTATTGAAAAAGCCTTTGTAAAAGATGAATATAAATGGCAAGTTGAAAACAATTTGCATATCAAATGCAAACAAAGGGCTGACGGATTACATAGAATTTTATATAAATGCCCAGTTTGTGGCAAAGAATTCAAAATGAACAGTGGTGGCATAAATCTTTGGTGTGAAGAGTGTGGCGCAAAGTGGGAAATGGATACTTTAAGCAGACTTAAAGGCGTTAACACTGACAAGGGATTTTCTCACGTACCAGACTGGTATCGTTGGGAAAGGGAAGAAGTTAGAAAGGAAGTTGAAAATAAAACTTACCACTTTGAAGATGACGTTAGGGTGGAAGATTATTATTCTACAAAAGTCGGCTTTATCCCTGTTGGCGACGCACACGTCGTTCACGATGAAAATGGCTTTACTTTTACTGGCACGGTTGATGGTAAGCCGTTTAACGAAAATATACCCGTTTCTTCAATGTATTCGGTGCATATAGAATATGATTTTCTATCACGTGGCGATGCGTTTGATATCGCAACAAACAACACAACCTATTTTATGTTCTTGAAAAATGCAAAGAATTATCTAACCAAAATGCACTTTGCAACCGAAGAATTATACGATTATTACGTTAGAGATAAAAAGTAAAAAAAATAATAAAGAAAAGTCCTTAACAAACCGTTAAGGACTTTTTAATTATAACAATAATTTATCTTACTTCAACTCCAGATGGGGAGAACATAAAAATATTTTTGCCCATTTCGTAAACGCCACCGCCAAGTGCATAAATTGCACCTGCCAACATATCTAAAACACGTATAGCAGTTTCGGTTTTAAGTTCGGTCAAATGCACTACGGCATTTTTGCCAGCCCTTAACGCATCGATGATGTTTTCAACGTCATCAAAAGCAGTTGGGCTAAACACTGCAACAGGACCTTTCTTATCGTTTACGTCAGCAGTAAAATAGTTTTCAGTTGTAGTTCTGTCTTTTTTAGTTTTTGGCTCTCTGCCAAACAAATCAAAAACACCCATAGTAAAGTTCCTTAAATATTATAATTTCTTTTTCCAAAAATTTGACTGCCAAGTCTAATCATATTACTACCGTTTTTGATTGCGATTAAGTAATCGTTAGACATACCCATTGAAAGATATTTAAACGGCAAGCCAAATTGTTTTAGTTTTTCATAGAGATTGCGCATATCAGCACACAACTTTTTTAAATATTCTTCATCGTCAGAGTGGGGGAGCATAGCCATAAGTCCAACGACCGAAAGGTTTTCAAAAGTGTTTGAAATATGAACCACGCCGTCAAAAGCATCGGCATAAGTAAAACCACTTTTAGAAAGTTCGCCACCGATATTAACTTCGATTAGAATATCTTGCGTTAAGTTTTTCTTTTTTGCTTGCTTATCTATCTCTTCAGCAAGTTTAACGCTGTCAACAGACTGAATAAGCGAAACTTGTCCAACCAAATATTTAACTTTATTGGTTTGCAAATGTCCGATGAAATGTTGTTGTGCGCCCACGATATCAAGATGTTTATCCCTAAACTCTTGCACTTTGTTTTCGGCAACGACCTTTAAGCCTAATTGAACGGCAGTGTTGATGGTATTTGCATCAACCATCTTGGTTGCACCGACAAGCGTGATTTCTTCGCCAAAATTGTTGCCCAAAGAAATTTCTGCAAGAACTTTTTCTAAATTTTCTTTTAACATTTTATTTTTGGTTAATAACGTCAGCCATATTGTAAAGCCCTGCTTTTTGCTTTACGATGAATTGAGATGCTTTGATAGCGCCGTCTGCAAACACGCTTCTATCAGTTGCTTGGTGGGTGAGAGTGATTGTTTCAAAACCTGAAGCGAAAATCACTTGGTGTTCACCAACGATTCCACCACCACGCACTGCGTGAATACCTATTTCATTAACGTCTCTTTTTCCAACGATGCCTTCTCTTCCGTAAGTATAAAACTTTTCAGGTGCTTTTTCCCTAACGGCATCAGCAAGCATAATTGCGGTGCCACTAGGTGCATCTACCTTTTGGTTATGGTGTTTTTCAATAATTTCAATATCAAAACCTTGTAAAGAAAGTGTTGCCTTTTTAACAAGGTCGATAAGTGCGTTTACACCCAAAGACATATTTCCAGAACGGAAAAGTGGCAATTTCTTGCTATATTCGTTTATTTTTTCAAGTTGTTCAGCCGAATAACCCGTTGCACATAAAACAGCAGGAATATTCTTTTTTGAACAAAAATCTAAAATGCTATCTAGAGTTGCTGGGGCAGAGAAGTCGATGATAACGTCAACTTCTTCTTTCACTTTAGCAAAACTGTCATAAATAGGGAAAGATGAGTTAGCGCAGTCACATTTAATGTCAACACCGCAAACAGCCAAAACGTCAGCACAGTTTGAAGCGCTTTCGAAAACTTTTTTTCCCATTCTGCCGTTTGCACCGCTAATTAAAATTTTAACCATTTTATGCTCCTTAAATCTTGAACCCAAAATCTTTTAAGATTATTTTCATTTGTTCAGTGTGTTCTTCTTCAAGTTCGGTAAGTGGTGCACGAACAATGCCCTTGCCTAAACCGATTAATTCTGAAGCCTTTTTAACAGGGATAGGGTTAACTTCGCAGAACATAATGTCAATTAAAGGCAAAAGTCTTTCTTGAAGAACGGTTGCTTCAATATTTTTTCCAGCATAATAAAGTCTTGCAACGTCACCAACTTCCTTTGGTGCGATGTTTGAAGCAACTGAAATCAAACCCATAGAGCCGATACTCATCATTGCAAGGTTAAGGTTGTCGTCACCAGAATAAAGGGCAGTTTTGCCACGGATAAGTCTTGCCGTTTCGCAAATTTGTTCCATATTTCCGCAGGCTTCTTTAATACCGCCGATATTTTTGTGTTCAGCGATTTCAGCCATTGTTCTTGGAAGAATATTTACACCCGTTCTTGCAGGCACGTTATAACACAAAACAGGGATATCAACGTTGTCGCAAATATCGTTGTAATACTTAACCAAACCTTTTTGAGTGCATTTGTTATAGTAAGGTGTGACAACAAGCAAACCATCAGCGCCGATTTTTTGAGCAAGTTGGCTTTTTTCGATTGCCTTTTTAGTGCAGTTGCTACCAGAGCCTAAAATGAACTTTACTCTGCCAGCAATTTTGTCGTAAGCAAACTTTGCAATTCTGTCGTATTCACTGTCGGTAATACAAGGTGCTTCGCCCGTTGTTCCAAGAATACAAAGTGCGTCTATTTGGTTTTCGATTTGATATTCAATTTGTTTTGCAAAAGCATCGTAATCAATTCCATCTTGAGTAAAAGGTGTGATTGCAGCCGTGCAAGTGCCCTTAAAAATAGTTTTATTCATAGTTAACTCCAAAATAGGTTAAAGTATTAAAATTAGTTGAGTTTGCCTTTAAGTAAGCCCATTTCAATTACTTTTTGAGCAATTTGAACTGTGTTTGTTGCAGCACCCTTTCTAATGTTATCTGCAACACACCATAAGTTAATACCACTTTCAACGGTATCGTCCTTTCTAATTCTGCCAACAAAAACTTCGTCCTTGTTTTCAGCAGTGATAGCCATAGGGTAAAGGTTTGCACTTGTGTCGTCTTGAATTACAACACCTTCAGCGTTTGCTAAAACCTTCTTAACTTCTTCAACTGTGCATGGCTTTTCGAATTCAAGATTGATTGATTCGCTGTGTCCATAGTAAACAGGAACACGAACACAAGTTGCAGTCACTTTTATTGATTGGTCATTTAAAATCTTCTTTGTTTCAAAAACCATTTTGTCTTCTTCTTTGGTATATCCGTTTTCTAGGAAAACGTCAATGTGTGGCAAACAGTTGCCAAAGATAGGGTAAGGGAATTTTTTAGGTTCTTCACCATTGATACCATTTTTAAGGTCGTTAAAGCCCTTAACACCAGCACCAGAAACTGCTTGATATGTTGAGTAAATAACTCTCTTAATTTTGAAAGCCTTATGTAAAGGTTTCAAAACAACCATTGCTTGAATTGTTGAGCAGTTTGGGTTTGCTATAATATTCTTATGCCAAGCGATATCTTCAGCGTTACATTCTGGAACAACAAGTGGAACGTTTTCATCTCTTCTCCAAGCGCTTGAGTTGTCAACAACTAAAATGCCGTGCTTAGCGAAAATAGGTGCATATTCCTTGCTTATGTCACCACCTGCTGAAAACAAAGCGATGTCAATTTTTTTATCAATAATATTTTTTTCTGCAAGTTCGATAACTGTGTGTGGTTTACCCATAAAGTCGATAACTGAACCTGCTGATTTTGCAGATGCAAATAAATAATAGTTTTCAACTGGCAATTGTCTTTCCGTTAAAACTTCCAAAAACTTTCTGCCAACCATACCTGTTGCGCCAACTACTGCTACGTTGTACTTTTTCATAGTAAATAAATCACTCCTGTAAACATAATATATGCATAGTGTATCAAAAGTGAGCAAAAAAGTAAAGTTTTTTTAATACAATACCTAATTTTATTTGAAAAAAAATTAAAATTAGTGTATATTTTAATATAGGGTTTTATAAGTACATTTGGATTTATCAAAACCCAACTTAAAAGCAGACTGGAAAATGCATAATTTTCTTGAGGCTAATATAATTTTTCGGAGTAAAAAATGGCTAAAAAAAATAAGCGTGGTCTATTAGATAGACTGATGTTAGGTTCAGAAAAATCTGAAGAATATGCAAGAGCATCCCTTCCTTCAAACAGGTGGGAATTGTTTTGGGATATCTTTAAGGGCAAGTTTGGTAAACTTATAATTATCAACCTTTTGGTTTTATTATTTTGCGTGCCATTTATTGCGTTAATGATTTTTCGCTCAATGTCTATTTCGGCATATGGAACGATGTATCCATTTTCACAAGGTTTTGGCGTAGGATACGGTGCATTTCCATCAATGGCTGGCTGGCCTGAAAGCATAGTGCATATGGTTAACGGCTCTATACTTATTTTTTCACCAGTTGCATTTTTTATAGCAGCAGTGGGCATATCTGGTGGCGCTTACGTAATAAGAAATATGGTTTGGACTGAAGGTATTTTCGTGGCAAACGATTTTTGGCGTGGTATTAAGCAAAACTTTAAGCAAATGCTTTTAATTTTCCTATTATATTCACTTGTGTTTTACATTTCGTTTTTGTCTATCTCATTGAGCGATAAAAACCTTGCTTTAGGCGTAAACAATGCGTGGTTATTTAAGGTGCTTAAGGTTTTAACCTATATCGTGTTAATAACCTTTTCGGCTATGACCTTTCATATGATTACAATGTGCGTGACTTATAAATTGAAGTTTAGACACTTAATCAAAAACTCTTTGTTGTTCACGTTCGCATTTTTGCCACACAACGTTATATTTTTATCCTTGGGATTAATTCCGTTTATCCTATTGTTGTTCGGTGGCTTTTTGATGATAATCGGCATATTGATGATATTACTTTTTGGCTTTTCACTTTTCCTTTTGGTTTGGACAGACTATTGCCAATGGATTTTTGATAATTTCGTAAACCACAGAATTAAGGGTGCACAAAAGAATAAAGGTATCTATACAAAGGTTAACGGCGATAATTCGGCAGCACTTAAGAAGTATAGAGAACAACTTGCTATGGTTAAGCCTTCTTCACTCAGCACGAAACCTATTAAGCCTATTACCGACGATGAATTGACACTTGCAGAATTGCCAACTTCGTTTAGTAGAAAGGATATTGAAAAACTTAACGAAAGTAGAAAGGTGCTTTACGAAGACCACGAAAAGTATATTGAAGAACATAAAAATGACCCTAAATTCGCTCCAACCGAAAAAGATGCTGAACTTGAAAAGATAAGGCTTGAAAGAGAAAAGCGAATTGAAAAAGCAAAGAAAGAACTTGCAAAGAGAAAAAGAAATAATTAAAAAACACTAAAAGGCGCTTATATTTTATTTATAAGCGTCTTTGATAAATTTACAAATAATTACAGGTGAACGCTTTGAATAAACTCTTAAAAACCATAGTTTTTGACAATCAAATAACCTTGTCGGTATTAGATACGACAGAGATGGTGAATCGTGCGATAGAAATACACAAACTTTCGCCTGTTTGCGCCGCTGCGCTAGGTAGAACGCTAACGGCGTGTACCTTTATGTCGTCCAACTTAAAAAACGTTTCAGACAAACTTTCGG
>JAZQYW010000019.1:0-12746 GCA_045633745.1 Christensenellaceae bacterium | reverse complement strand
AATAAAAAAAATAGGGGCTTTTCTTTTAAGAGAAGTCCTTATTTCTTTTTATAAACATATACTTTGTTGACAAATTTAGCAAAAAATTATATACTATTCTTATCTAAACAAACATAAGAGAGGCATAAATGAAAGAAGTTTTAATTTGCGTATTATTAGTCGTGGGCTTGATTTTGATTATCAAGGGTGGCGACTATTTCGTTGACGGGGCAAGTTGGCTTGCAGAAGCAAGTGGTATTCCTAAATTTATCGTTGGTGCAACAATCGTAAGCGTGGCAACAACTCTGCCAGAAATCGTGGTGTCTTTAATTTCTGCAAAGTCTAGTCCAGATATGGCAATCGGCAATGCAGTCGGCTCTGTTGTTTTTAACTCTGGTATAATTATGGCAATCGCTTTAATCGCCCAACCATTTGCGATTAAAAGAAAAGATTATGCATTTAAGGGCGTGCTTTTAACAAGCGTTATGGCATTGCTTTTTGGTTTTTCACTTTTAGGTCTTGAAGGTGGCGCAATCACCCAAGCATCACAAGGCAGTTTGTCAATTATCGGCTCAATAGTATTGCTTGTTTTATTCGTTGTGTTTATTGTGGAAAACGTTGTTTCAGCAAAGAAAAGCGCAATGGAAAGCGCACGTTTAAGCGATATTGATGCTGACGGGGGTGAAAACGCTCAAGAAAGACCAGTCGTAAACAAAAAGAGCGTTTCAATAAACCTTTTAAAACTTATCGGTGGCGCAATCGCTATCGGTGGCGGTGCGATTTTACTAAAGGATAATGCAGTTAAACTCTGTATTCTTTTCGGTGTTTCAGAAGCCTTAATCGGCGTGACCATTTTGGCAATCGGCACGTCACTTCCAGAACTTGTCACAATGATTATTGCCGTTAAGAAAGGTCAAGCAAGTTTAAGTATCGGCAACATTATCGGTGCAAATACCATCGACCTTGCAATTATTCTTCCATTAAGTGCCTTTATCGTTGGTGGTGCTTTGCCAGTATCGTTTGTGCATCTTTTCGTGACCATGCCTACCACGTTGCTTATTGTAGCACTAGGAATTATTCCAACGCTTATATCAAAAAAGTTTGCAAGATGGCAAGGCTGTTTAATGATGGGAATTTACCTATCGTATTTTGTGTTTAACATTGTGTACGTGCTAATTTAATCTATTTTCACATTTCAAAAAAACTCAACTTTTTATAGGTTGAGTTTTATTTTTTATAAAAACTATTTATAAAAAGAGATTTTAGTGCCCTAAACCTTGCACTAAAATTTTTTATGATATGAAGTTTAGTGTTATAAATAGACGTTTCATATCATTGACACAAAAATATTAAATATGATAGAATAAATAGTTGAGAGCAGTTTATTGAAGGGTAGAAAAACTTCGGAGAAAATGTATGTTAGAATTAATTGACGTAAGAAAGGTTTATACAACTAAAGCAGGCGATACCGTTGCCCTTAAAGGCGTTAGTATAAAGTTTGCAGATAAGGGGTTGGTGTTCATTTCTGGTAAAAGTGGTTGCGGAAAGACAACTCTTCTTAACACCATAGGTGGCCTTGACAAAATTGACGGCGGGGAAATTATCGTTGACGGAAAGAAATTTTCAGAATTCACCCCTGCTGATTACGATAGTTATAGAAATACTATGGTTGGTTTCGTTTTCCAAGAATATAATTTGTTGAACGAATATACCATAGAAAAGAATATTAATATCGCTGATGAATTACAAGGCAGAAAAACCGATACGGACAAGTTAAAGGGGCTTTTGAGAAAGTTTGAAATTGAAACTTACGAAAAGCGCAAGCCAAACCAACTTTCTGGTGGTCAAAAGCAAAGGGTTGCTATTACGAGAGCGCTCATTAAAAACCCTAAAATAATTTTGGCAGACGAACCTACTGGTGCGTTAGATAGTGTGACTGGTATTCAAGTTATGGATATGCTTAAGGAACTATCTAAAGACAAGTTGGTTATCGTTGTTTCGCACGAAAATTCTTTTGCTGAAAAATATGCTGATAGAATTATTAGAATTATAGATGGTGAAGTTGTTGAAGACGTGACCTTAAACGATATTGATATTAAGGAAAACGTTTACGACGGCGAAGAAGAAATTATCGTTAAATCTGGCACAAGATTAAACGAAAGCGAAACAGAAAAACTTGTAGATGCTGTTGAAAGCAAAAAGAAAATTCGCTTGACCGAAAAAATTACTATTCGCCAAAAGAAGAAAACTGGTGAAATTGAAGATAAAGGTAATCAAGAGCCTGTCACGTTTATTAAAAGTAGAATGAAATTCAAAAGCGTTGCTGGGCTTGGTATGAAGTCTTTAGTGGTTAAACCTTTTAGGCTTATTATCACCATACTTTTATCAGTAATTGCATTTGCAGTGTTCGGCGTGTTTGACTCTGTTGCATCTTATAACGGAGAACGTGCGCTTTCAAAACTTTTAAGTGGTGGCGAATATAAATCAGTGGCAGTGTATAATAATTATAGTTCGGACAATTACAGTAGTGCTAATTTAAAGATGTCACAGAGTTATATTAACAAGTTGAATAAAGAAACGGGCTATTCTTTCCGTGGCGTTTATGAAATCGACGATAGCGAAAATAGTTTTAAGGATAACGTCAACTACAGTGGTGACAGAAGAGAAAATTTCAACGTTGGTGTCAATCCAAAAGAAGTTAGTGTCACCTATTCTAATAAAGCAAAAGAATATTATAGTTATAATCATAAGTTGAACGGTATTGTGGAGTTTGGTTGGAGTGATTTATCAAGCAATGGTATGAAGATTAAGGGATATAATTATAAGATTATTCCAAACACTACTAACAGTGGGTTTGTTCCGGTGTATCCTGTACTTGCAGAAGAAGGTAAAGAACAAAGTATCGGTATTTCAAAATATTATGCAGAATATTTAAGATTTTGGGCAAGTCAAAATGCTGAAAAGGGGTATGATGGAACAACCATTAAAGACATTGAAGACCTTTATGGTAAAAAATTAACGCTTAACGGTGTTGAATATAAAATATCTGCAATTATAGATTGTGGAACGGTTCCTGAAAAATATCAAGATTTGAAAAAATATCACCCAACTGATAAATCTTTACCACATGCACTTGCACAAGACTTTACAACCTACTTAAACGCAAGTTGCAATTTGTGTTTGTTTGCGCCAAAGGGCTACGTTAACCAAATGAGAGCAACCAACAAGCGTGTGACAAGTTATGTCGGCAATTATAACACCGTTTATTATAAGGCAGAAGTTGACGCAAGCAAACAAGAATATCGCTTGCCAGTGTTCTATAACGTAAAAGAATTTACAAACCTTAACACCATTTTCTTTAACGATACTTCTGAAAATGGAACAGACGACATTGTGTTGGCAAGGAATGAAGCGCTTATCAGTTATAGAAATTTAACACGATTCCTATACGACCAAGATATTCAAGATTCATCAATGGTTAGTACGTACGTCACTGCACTCAACTATAGTATGCAAGAAGACGTTTATCAAAATTTGCCAGATGATGATACAGACACACCGGACGTAAATGAAAGAGAAGTGGCGCTTAACCAAGCAATTCAAACAAGATACAACAATATTAAAGACGCAGTGCAAGGCATTGTTCAAGTTTTAAAAACAAATTATCAAACTTTTAATCATATTAAAACGTTAAGACTTACTGCACATAGATATGGCGACAACCTATTGGCTGAACCTGTTTTAAGTAAAGACTTTAACGTTGTTGGTGTATATTTTGATGTAAACGTTGATGAAGAAAAGTTTAATCAAATGAATATTGTTGAGCCACTTGTTTTATCAGAGTCAGGACTTCAAAGTATAAAAATTAATACAAACCAAGGATATTATTCAAGGGCAATTTCAACAGTTAACACAAAGGTTCGTAGTGCAAACAAGTTAAGTGCAATGATGTCAAAAGAAACGGGCAACAAACTTGTTTGGTTTGAAAACGGTGTATTACAAATTCTTGAAGAATACGAAACAGACATCGTTAAGGTTGTCGACTTGTTCTTGTATATTGCGATAGTGATGATGACATTCTCTATTTTTATGTTGTTTAACTATATTTCAACAAGTATCGTGTCAAAACGTCAATCAATCGGCGTGTTGAGGGCGCTTGGAACGGGCGGAAAGAGTGTTTTCTTGATGTTCTTGCTTGAAAGTTTGGTGATTTCTATTATAAGTGGACTTTTGGCAAGTTTGGTTTCTTATATCGCTTGCTTGTTCATAAACTCTTATATTTTGGAAGTTATGAACCTTACAATCAAGTTTGTTCTTTTCGGTGGAAGACAAATTGCTTTAATCGTTGCTTCAAGTGTGGCTACGGGTTGCTTGGCATCTTTAATTCCTATCATTAGAATAGTTAAGGAAAAGCCAGTTGCATTGATTAGAAAAGACTAAACAATTATTAAAAAATTAAAGGCGTGCACGTTGTGGTGCACGTCTTTTTACTTTGCACTAAAAATTATATAATTTCATAAAATATAACTATGTTAAACAAGGCTTATATAGATTTAAAAAAGTTGCAAGAAAATGGCAAGGCAATTAAAAACAAACTTTCCAAAAACACAAAATTTTGTGCCGTTGTAAAAGCCGATGCCTATGGCCACGGTGCAGAAAAAGTCGCATCGGCACTTTACCCTTATTGCGATAGTTTTGCCGTTGCGCTTGTTGAAGAAGGCGTGGCATTAAGGCTATGTGGTGTTCGCAAACAAATTTTGGTTTTAATTCAACCTTTTTATCAAGATATAGAAAGGGCAGTCTTTTATAACTTAACATTAAGCGCAAGCGATATAACCACTTTAAAACAAATTGAAAGCGCTTGCAAAAAGCAAGATAAAAAGATAAATATTCACTTAAAGTTTAACACGGGTATGAATAGGCTTGGAGTGGATAACCTTAAAGAGTTAAATGCACTTGCAAGTTTTGTTTTTAACTCAAAATATCTTATTTTAGACGGAATGTTTTCGCATATAGGCGATTTTACAAATAAAAAGCAACTTAAACAAACACAAAATAAATTTTTGCTTGCAAATAATTTGATTAAGGGTTATAATAATAAAGCAATATGCCATATATCTGCAAGCGGCGGCTTTTTATCGGGTATAGAAAGTGATATGGTTAGAATAGGCATTTTATTATATGGCTATAAACCTTTTGAAAGTGATTTTATTAAGGTTGAACCGATAATGAAAGTCTATGCACCACTTATATCAACTAGGCAAATCAAGGCTAAAGAAAACTGTCTTTACGGAAGTTGGAAAGCCAAACAAGAAACTTTGGTTGGACTTGTAAGAGTGGGTTATGCAGATGGCGTTATGCGAAAAAAAGTTTTGGGGCAAATCAATAATCGGTGTATGGATATAACGGCTGTTGAAAACCCTGAAATCACGGCTAAAGGCGTGTTGGTTGTGGGCGATGCAGATAATTTTGCTAGACAGTATAACACGATTAGTTATGAAGTTTTGACAAAGTCCGCAATGCGTGCGGAAAAAATATATTTGAACTAGGTGCAAAAATGAAATTTTACTTAAAGAAAGCAGTTGTAGGTTTTGTTTATTTGGTGTTTTCGGCAATGGCGTCTTACGGCGTGCTATATATACCGGGTCTTGCTTGGCTTAAAATAGTCTTGTTGATTTTGAACCTTTGCTTATATTTATACGTATTGTCTGCAACTGCAATTCAAGATGGACAATCGGCATATAAAATTCGTATGGCAAACGATTTAAACAGAAAGCAAATCGTTTTAACTGGCGAAGATATCCCACTTGATACGCAAAAAGAATTTAAGGCATATAAGGGATATATTATCGGGCTTGTAATTTGCCTTCCACTTATCATATTGCTAATTATCCACTCAATTTTAATGAAAACAAATCCATTAAACCAAGATTACGGCGTGACAGCAAGCGTTTTATATCTTGCTTTTTATTCGTTTGCAGGCGTTAACGTTAATGTGGACAACCTTTTTACTTTGGTTTCGCCTTACTGGGCGCTCTTGTCAATCCCTGTAATAGTTTTTGTGCAAGGTTTTTCTTTTTACCTTGGTGGCAAAAAAATTGAACTTCAACAAGAAATGATTAAAGAAAGACACAAGATGATTCACGGTGAATAGTTTTGAGAATAGTTGCTGGAAAATATAGGGGAAGAACTCTTTTAGAGTTTGATGGCGACAAAATTCGCCCAACTTCCGACAAGGTTAGAGAAAGCCTTTTTAATATTTTGCAATTAAAAGTGCCAAACGCAAAGTTTTTGGACTTGTTTTGTGGCACGGGAGCAATGGGCATTGAAGCCCTTTCACGTGGCGCTAAAAAAGTGGTGTTTAACGATTTTTCAAGGGATAGTTTGGGTTTGCTTAAGAAAAATCTTGCAAAAGTTAAGGTGGAAGATGATTTTGAAATTGTCAATAGCGATGCCGTTAACTTTGTAAAAAACACCACAGAAACCTTTGATATCATATTTTTAGACCCACCTTATAAAAGTGAGTTGGGGGCAAAGTGTTTGCCGTTTATTAGCAATTTGCTTGACCAAAACGGAATTGCCATTTTAGAAGATGAAGTTGAGTGGTCTGGCGAGATACAAGGGCTTACTCAATATGATAAAAGAAAGTATGGCAGAGTGCATTTAACCTTTTTTAAGAAGGAGAATTAATATGAAAGTTTGTGTGTTTGCAGGGACGTTTGACCCTATCACTAAAGGGCACGCCTTTGTTGTTGAAAAGTGTTTGGAAACTTTTGACAAGGTGATTGTCGCAATAGGTGTTAACACCGATAAAAAACCGATGTTTTCGCTTGAAGATAGAAAACAAATGATTTCACTTGCCTTTAATGGCGAACAAAGGGTGGAAGTTGTTTCTTTTTCAGGTATGCTTACCGACTTTATGAAAGAAAAGGGCATCAAGGTAAACGTTCGTGGTATAAGGGATATTGATGATTATAAATATGAAACCACAATGGAAAGATACAACAGGGATATGTATCCTGAAATGACCACAATTTATATTCCAACCCCAAAAGAATTAGTGCACGTTAGTTCAAGTGCAATGCGAAACATTTTGGACTTAAAGGGCGATGCAAGTGAATATTTGCCAAGTGCAGTTTGGGAATTTATAAAGGAAAAACAAGGCAAATAATAACTGCTAAAATAAAATTTAAGACGGCGCAAATTATCTTTGCAAGGATAAAGGGTGCCGTTTTTATTTTTGCCTTTTTTAAGTATGCTATGGACTGCATTAAAACCGATAATCCACCAAACCCACATATAAAAGCCGATAAAGGTAGAGCAAGAAAACTGCCCTTTATAGTGGAAATAACTTTAAGACCTTGCGTGCACTCAAAAAGCCCAAAGGTTAATCCTTTGCCCAAATTTTGACTGCCTAAAAACAAGGAAAAAAGATTTGTTATAGGGGTTAAAATGCCAAGCGAAAACAATATGTGCGTAAGCAAATAAAAAATGGTTATAATCGTGCCCACAACTAAAATTGAAATCACCGATGAATATGCACTTTCGTATAGCAAGTTGTAGGTGGTGTTTGCATTTACAAAAGGCAAGGATAGTGGCTTTTCGTTTTTATGGTAAAAGGAAAAGATTATGCCCACAAGCATTGCACAAAAAACGTGGCATAAAAACAGAATAAGTCCAAACTTTATGTTGTTAAACATAATTGCACCTACGCTGTTTATTAAAAACATAGGCGAAGAAGTTGAACAAAGTGCGCTTGCCCTAACGCTTTCGCTGTTAGAGATAAGCCCCTTTTCTTTTAGGTCGCTAACTATTTTCGCACCCACTGGATAGCCTGAAATAAGGCTCATAAAAAATGCATAACCAACTGCGCCACCCACGTTAAAAAATCGCCTTGTAAAAAAGGAAAGTTTGCTTGCAACTTTACTTGTCGTTTGCACTGAAGAAAGTATTGCCGTTATAAAAAAATAAGGCAAAAGCGACGGCAAAACGCAGGCGAAATAAAGGTTAAGCCCTTCTAAAACAAAGGAAGAATAACCCTTGCCAAAAGCAAGAATAAGCGAAAAAGCAATTAAAAGCAAAAATAAGGCGTTAGATAAGAAAGAGTTTAAATTTTTAACCATAATATATTGTATTATGGCTTGAAAAAAAATATAGGATATGTTAAAATATTTTTATGGATTTATTTGATTTAATGAAAGATAATAACAAAAATATCCCACTTGCAGAACGTATGCGTGCAAAAACCCTAAACGACTTTTTGGGGCAAGAACATATCGTTTCTGAAACGGGCTTACTTCGCCGAGCCATTAAACTTGATAGGCTTGGCAGTTGTATTTTTTGGGGGCCACCGGGCTGTGGAAAAACGACGCTTGCTAACGTTATAGCAAACGGCACGGACAACAACTTTGTTAAGTTAAACGCCGTTAATAGTGGCGTTGCAGACGTTAAAAAGGTTATTGAAGAAGCACAACAATCTGCCAAACTTTACGGCAAGAAAACCTATCTTCTTTTAGATGAGTGTCATAGGTTCAACAAAACGCAAAGCGACAGTTTGCTTCCAGCCATTGAAAAGGGGGATATTATTTTTATCGGTTCAACAACCGAAAATCCTTATGCATCAATGACCCCTGCTATCGTTTCAAGATGCAGAGTTTTTGAACTTAAAAGATTAAAAGAAAGAGATATCGAAAAGGCTTTAAGAAAGGCGATTGACGACAAGGTAAACGGACTTGGGAATTACGATTTAGAAGTTTTAGACGATGCGATTGAACACATTGCAAGGGCATCTAGTGGGGATATGAGAGTTGCTTATAACGCACTTGAACTTGCTTGTCTTACCACAACGCCAAATGCTGATGGAAAGATTGTTGTCACCTTAAAAGACGCAGAAGAATCAATTCAACAAAAGGCAATGTCTTTTGATGAAAACTTGTATTACGATATTTTATCTGCATTTTGCAAAAGTCTTCGTGGAAGTGACGCTAACGCTGCGCTATATTATATGCAAAGGCTTATTCAAGGTGGTTGCGACCCACTTTTACTTGCAAGAAGGCTTATCGTTCACTCTGCAGAAGACGTTGGGCTTGCAGACCCCAACGCACTTGTGGTTGCAACAAACGCAATGCTTGCTTTTGAAAGGCTTGGTCTTCCAGAAGGTTTAATTCCACTTTCTGAAGCAGTCATTTACGTTTGCGAAGCAGAAAAATCAAACAGTGTGGTTGAAGCAATGTATTCTGCAAAAGAAGATGCGTTAAACGTTAAAGACGATGATATTCCAGCCCACTTAAAAAATTATGAATTTGCATCTAATGAAGATAAAAAATTAAAAGGTGGGTATAAATATCCACATAACTATGGTGGCTACGTTGAACAACAATATTTGCCAAATAAATTAAAAGATAAAGTTTATTATATCCCTAAATCAAACGGATATGAAAACGTCATAAAAGAAATTAGAAAAAGAAAAGGAAAGACCAAATAATTATGGACTACGCATTAAAATTAAGCAAAGAATTTAACTTAAGGGCAGACCACTCTAATAACATTATAAATCTTATTGACGATGGCAACACAATTCCTTTTATTGCAAGGTATAGAAAAGAACAAACGGGTTCTTGTGACGACCAAGTTTTAAGAGAGTTTGCCGATAGGCTTAAGTATTTAAGAAACTTGGAAAAAAGAAAGCAAGAAATTGCAGACAGCATAACAGAGCAAGGCAAGATGACTGATGAGATTATGGTTGCTCTTGCAGGGGCTGAAACTTTAACCGAAGCCGAAGACGTTTACCGTCCATTTAAGCAAAAGAGAAAGACAAGGGCGTCTGTCGCAATGGAAAAGGGACTTTTGCCACTTGCTGAATTTATTTTAGAGCAAGATAGTAATGCAAACTTAAAGGCAAAGGCGACCGAATTTATTGACCAAGAAAAAGGCGTTGACAGTGTTGAAAACGCAATTGCCGGCGCAAGCGATATAATTGCAGAAAAGGTTAGTGATGATGCAGAACTTCGCAAGGTTTTAAGAAAGAAAATCTTTGAAGTGGGGGCTATCACTTGCAAACTTTTGGAAAACGAAAATGCAAAAACGTACGATATGTACGCTGAATATAACGAAAAGATAGAAAAGATGCCACCACACAGAATTTTGGCTATTAACCGTGGCGAAAAGGAAGAGTGCTTAAAGGTTAGCGTTGTGGTTGAAACCGAAGTTTTTGTTTCTATCATAACAAGTCAATACGTTAAAAACCAAAGTGAGTGTGGCACGGTTGTTTCAAATGCGTGTGCAGATGCTTATTCAAGACTAATTTTTCCATCACTTGAAAGGGAAGTTAGAAGCGAACTTTTTGAAAAGGCAAGCGAACAAGCAATCAAGATGTTTGAAGTTAACCTTCGTCCACTTTTATTGCAACCACCACTAAAAGGCAAAACGATTTTAGGGCTTGACCCAGCGTATAGAACGGGTTGCAAGATAGCAGTTATCGATGCTGAAGGCAACGTTTTGGATACGGCTGTGGTATTCCCAACCCCACCACAAAACAAAATAGAAGAAGCAAGTGCAACTTTAATTAAACTCATAAAGAAACACAACGTTTCAATCATATCTATCGGCAACGGCACGGCAAGTAAAGAATCGGAAATTTTCGTTGCAAATATGATAAAGGAAAGTGGACTTGATTTATCTTACGCCGTTGTAAACGAAGCAGGTGCATCAGTATATAGTGCAAGCAAGTTGGGTGCAGAAGAATTCCCAGACTTTGAGCCAGCACAAAGAAGTGCCGTTTCTATCGCAAGAAGACTTCAAGACCCATTAGCAGAACTTATCAAAATCGACGTTAAGTCAATCGGCGTTGGGCAATATCAACACGATATGCCAGAAAACAGACTTGAAGAAGTTTTGGGTGGCGTGGTTGAAAACTGCGTTAACAGCGTTGGCGTTGACCTTAACACAGCGTCCCCAAGTTTGCTCTCTTACGTTGCAGGGCTAAACAAGGGCATTGCCAAAGAAATAGTTAAGTATAGGGCAGAAAAGCCTTTTAAGAAAAGAGAAGAATTGTTGTCGGTTAAAAAACTTGGCGAAAAAGCCTTTTTGCAATGTGCAGGTTTTTTAAGGATAGTTGGTGGCAACGTTTTGGATAACACGGGCGTTCACCCAGAAAGTTATCCTGCAGTTGAAAAGTTGCTTGACTTTACTGGATACACACTTCCTGACGTGGCAGACGGCAAGATTACCGATATTAGAGAAAGAATTGAAAGTAAAAGTTGGGAAAAGACGGCAGATAGTTGTGGTGTCGGCGTTCCAACTTTAAAGGATATCGTAGCCGAACTCTTAAAACCGGGTAGGGATATTCGTGACAGTTTGCCAAAGCCTATTTTAAGAAGTGATCTTATGGACTTAAACGACTTAAAAGAAGGTATGGAAATTAACGGCACGGTTAGAAACGTTATCGACTTTGGTGTATTCGTTGATATCGGTGTGCATCAAGATGGACTTGTTCACATTTCACAAATCAGTGACGGCTATATTAAGCATCCATCAGACGTGTTGAAGGTTGGCGATTTGGTTAAGGTTAAAGTTTTAGGCGTTGACCCTATAAAGAAGAAAATTTCTCTCACAATGAAAACTGCAGATATGCCAAACGGCATCGCAGTTGCTAACCAAAAAACCGATAAGGAAAGAAAGGATGGCAGAATTAACGCAACCAAAAAAAGAGAAGAAAGAAAGCAAATGTCTAACGATGAAATGCGTGCTTATTTAATGAAAAAGTTTGGAAGATAGGATAATTTTAATAGTAAAAACATATCGTAAAAATTGTTCAATATAATATATATAAAAGGCAAAACCGAATAAAAAAAGAACAAATTTCATAAATCGACAAGGTTGATAAAATAATTTACAAAAAAAAGTTATTTTCTGCCATATTCTATTGACAAATAAATTTGCGTGTGTATAATAAATGTTAGCACTTGAATAACGAGAGTGCTAAACCTAAAAATGAAAAACAAATTAAGGAGATATATTATGAACGTTAAACCATTGTTTGACAAGGTCGTTGTCGAAAGTTTAGAAATGGAAGAAAAAACACAAAGTGGCTTTTATTTGCCAACAGCATCACAAGAAAAGCAACAAATGGCAAAAATAATTGCCGTTGGCCCAGGTGGAATAGTTGATGGCAAGGAAATTCAAATGCAAGTTAAAGTTGGCGATAAGATTTTATATTCAAAATACGCTGGCAGTGAATTTAAGATTGACGGCAAAGAATTGACAATTATTCGTCAAAGCGATATTTTGGCGATTGTAGAATAAGGAGAATTAAAATGGCTAAACAATTAAAACACGGTGAAGAAGCAAGAAAGGCTTTGCAAAAAGGCGTTGATATTCTTGCCGATACAGTAAAAATTACATTAGGACCAAAAGGTAGGAACGTTGTTTTAGATAGAAAATTCGGCGCTCCACTTATTACTAACGACGGTGTGTCTATCGCAAAGGAAATCGAATTAGAAGATGCTTTTGAAAATATGGGTGCATCAATCGTAAAAGAAGTTTCAACAAAGACTAACGACGTTGCTGGTGATGGTACAACTACCGCTGTTATTTTGGCACAAGCAATGATTAACGAAGGTTTGAAGAACGTTGCTGCTGGTGCTAACCCTGTTATTCTTAAAAAGGGTATTGCTGGTGCTGTTCAAGTTGCAACTGATGAACTCAAAAAGATTTCAAAACCTGTTAAAGATAAAAACGCTATCGGTCAAGTAGCATCAATCTCTGCT
>JAZQYW010000018.1:0-2702 GCA_045633745.1 Christensenellaceae bacterium | reverse complement strand
CCTTCGTTCAAATCGTCTTCAATATAAACGCACTCAGATGCAAAACTTGGTCTAAAAGTCTTGTCCGTCGTGTCGAAACTCTTTCCACCATCACAACTTATAGCACATATAAAAGGCGTGCGCATAGGTCTGCCACAAGCCGTTTCGCTATGCCATACCCTATCGTTAACACAACTAAACCCAAGTGGATTAAAGATAGATATAACGTAATCTTTAACCTTTGCTATAAGCATAGGCGAGTTTGGGGACGTGAACAAGAAGTTTGGTCTAGGCTCCGTCCAAGTCTTTCCGTTATCAGATGAAAAACTTTGCCATTGATGACCGTATTCAGTGCGGAAATAAGCCCACAACCTTCCGTCGTCAAGTTCAAATATACCAGGCTCTTGAAAGCCTATTCTATCGTTATAAGGAGAATTTATCTCTATATCCATTAACTTCCACGTGCGCCCGTTATCATCAGAACAAGTTAAACGGAAAGATGCCTTAGTGCTCTTTGATTGTTCGTTGCCGTGATATGCAATCGGCACGAGAAGTCTTCCGCTTTTTTGTTGAATTACCCTGTGGTTATTAACGAGAAAATACCCCACTTCATCAACACAACTAACGGCTTCACTCCAAGTCTTGCCGTCATCACAAGAGTAGCAATATTTTGGCGTTAATGTTTGATATCCACTTGGCAAAGCCACAATATCAAGATACAACAAACCTAACTCGCCGTTTGCAAGGTTGATTAAGTTTGCGCACATTATATTGAGTGAATTTTCTGGCTTTTCAATTAAAACTTCTGGTTTTGTCCAAGTTTCCCCTTCATCGCTAGAATAACAAGCCGATATTCTTGCTGCGGCGTGATCGTCTCTTGACGAGCCGAGATATTCGGTGTAAGCGTGCATAATTCTGCCGTCGCTTAACCTTGCAAAACTACTTTCGCCATTACGTGGATTATTTTCGCCCGTAGTTAAAACTAGAACTTCTCTGCCAACCTTCTTCATATAAATTCTCCTTAAACTATTTTTCGTTTTCTTTCATCGGCGTTGCCCAAATTTTACAACAAGCCTTATCAACGTTATCAAAATTACCTTCAATCTTTATGCCGTATCTTTTTGCAACTCTTGAATAAAGCACGTCACAATGTTCGCAATAATCGTAATATGGCTCGGTATATGCTAATTTGTTGAGCATACCCCTTGATGGACAACCACGCATATCAATTTCAAAATATTGTTTTTCTTCATCGTAAGTCATTGTGAAGTCACACGCTTCTTCGTTAAGACTTTTGTTCCAGTAATTCCAACATCCCTTAAGTCCGTTTTCTTCTATTTCAGCACCAAGTCGTGGTTGAACGAATTTATCGGAAATATAATTCCAATATTTTATAACTTCTTTTTTGCCGTTTTTCTTTTCCAAATACTTAAACAACTCACTATAAAGTGGAATAAATTCCGTACAAGAAACCATAATTATTTCCTCCTTGAAAACACGAATTCGGTGCTTCCGTCTTCTTCATTATAATATTTAACTACAAAGTCAAGATTACACATATCTGCTAAAACCTTATAGGTTGTATAGGTGGTTTCTTTATACCACTTTGAAGGGCTGTGCCCTATTGATTTCATATAGATAACTGCTGGGCATTTATCAACCATGATTTTTAATTCATCATCCGTGATTTGAGTTTTTAAGTGTTCACTCCACTCTTCTTTTGCATATACGTTAACAAAGTTCTCCTCTAATGCTTTTAAGCCTATTTTATTAAACTTTTCAACAAGCAATTTATAAAAACTCTTTGCATATTGAGTTAAATACTCTATAACTGCCTCATCTCCATAATTTTCACCAACGTAAGTTATACCATTATCGGCAGTAACGTGGAAATCTTTGTGCAAATATTTATTATCAGCTGCCTTTCTGTCTATAAATAACTTTTCCATAATAGCATGCTCCTTTTTTTACTTTTCAAAAGTTCAACTCTTTGATAGTTTGTCTTTGAATTATTTAAATTATAACATTTATAACACCTAATTTCAATACTATTTTTTAATTAAAAGTTTAATTATCGGACATTTTTTTGAGCAATGTTGACAAATAAAAAACACTTATCAAAAGATAAGCGTTTTATTTAAATTAAAGTCCTTTACTAGACTATTTTTCTAACGCGTCGGTTTAGTATGAACAGCCTCATAAATTCGCCCGTTGAAACAAAGTTCCCTATTCGAGTCTAGTCAGGGGCTTTGCCAAAGGCAAACAAAAAGAAAAGAACACCTTATTTGGTGTTCTTTCTTTTTGGCTGACCCTGACGACTCGTCCGACTTTGACTAGCCTGCCTTGACGGACTAGGGCTCAGGAGCAAATTTATTTGCGTATGAGCGTCGACGACGCAACACAAAGTGTTGCTCGGATAGTTCATATCCGTCGTAAAATCTCCTGACAGACGCATCTACGCTATCGCTACGATGGACTACGCCCATTATACCTGCCCATCAAAGGCGTCCGAACTACGTTCTTCGTCTATCCAGGGATATAAACAAAAAGAAAAAGAACACCGTACTTGGTGTTCTTTTCTTTTTGGCTGCCCCTGACAGACTCGAACTGACGACAAATCGGTTAACAGCCGATTGCTCTACCTACTGAGCTAAGGGGCAATGTTTGGCTTTTATTAAAGCCAAAGTTTTTGTTTGGATGCAGCAACAACCTATCTTCCCGGA
>JAZQYW010000017.1:0-2276 GCA_045633745.1 Christensenellaceae bacterium | reverse complement strand
AAAACACTCGTCTTTCTTGTATTTTTATCGTTAAAATGCTTTGCTAATCAACTATTTTCATCGATAAAAGATTTGTTTTATACTTACAGTTTACTCTTAAAATAAAAAGTTGTCAACAATTTTTAAATAAAAAGTTTTTTGACACAAAAAATTAGGTTAATTTGCAACATCTTCGCCATCAATTCTGGTATCATAAATAATTTTTGTGTTAACGTTTCTTAAAGAAACAACAAAAACGTCATACAAATTTTCGTCTATAACGATGACCGTGTAAGTTTGGTCTGAAAAATAAGCCACCAACTTGTTGCTCTTTTTAAAAAGCGATATGCAAACGATATCTTCAATCTTAAGTTTAGACTTAAAAAATCCAAAATTATTGAATAGAAAATCGCCTTTTATAAGGTAATTGCCATAAAAAATCACAGACAAAACAAATACCGTCAAAAAAAGGCAAACCAGTGAAATGATTGCAGAAGAAAAGACCTTAAAGGTGTGGCTTAAAGATAAAAACTCAACAAAATTAAAGATATTCCAGATAAGCCCAGCCACCGAAAGCAATAAAACTATCGAAAGCAAAATCCAAACGGACGGTGCGTATTTAAAGCGAAATTTTTTCATAACTGCTCCTTTACAATACATTGTATAACAAAGCAGAGCGAAAATCAAGGGGCAAATTGAAATTTTTTAAGAGATAATGTGTTTTATAATGCTTGCTAAATTTTATATAATGTTATATAATCTATAAGAAGTTAAATCTTTTGCTTACAAAACATTTAGCAAAACTGTCGTTTTGCTATAAAAACTGGCGTTTTTATTTTTATAGATTGAAACACGGCGAAGTTATAAATCCTTGCAAGCAAGTTTCTAACTTCTTGCATTATAATTAGAAAATCAAACATTTTTGGAGAAAAGTAGATGATTAAACTTATTGAAAAAGGCGTTTATTATCAAAACGGCAAACTTATCAAAGCAAAAAAGGTTGATAAAGACGCACAAAAAGGCACTATGGCTTATAAGATTTTATCTGCACATAACGTTAGTGGTAATGACAGTAAACTAAACGTAAAGTTTGATGAAATCACTTCACACGATATAACTTACGTTGGTATTATCCAAACGGCAAAGGCATCGGGGCTAGAAAAATTCCCTATTCCATACACACTCACAAACTGTCACAACTCACTTTGTGCAGTTGGTGGAACTATAAATGAAGACGACCACGTTTTCGGTTTGTCTGCAGCAAAAAAATATGGTGGTGCATTCGTTCCACCACACCTTGCAGTTATCCATCAATATATGAGAGAAATGCGTGCTTTCTGTGGCGCAATGATTTTGGGTTCTGACTCTCACACAAGATACGGCGCTTTGGGAACACTTGCTGTCGGCGAAGGTGGTCCAGAATTAGTTAAGCAATTACTTAACAGAACTTATGACCTTGATATGCCAGAAATCGTTGCAGTTAACCTTAAAGGTAAATTGAGAAAGGGTGTTGGCCCACACGACGTTGCTCTTGCTCTTGTTAAGGCAACTTTTAAGAAAGGCTTTGTTAAAAACAGAATTTTAGAATTCGTTGGCAACGGAATTAAGGGTTTGTCTATGGACTTTAGAAACGGCATTGACGTTATGACAACGGAAACAACCTGCCTTTCTTCTATTTGGCAAACTGATGAAAAAACATATAAATATTATGCTGAACACGGCAGACCAGAAGCATATAAAGAAATGAACGCCGAAGACGGCGCATATTACGATAGGGGTATTGTTATCGACTTGTCAAAGGTTGAGCCTATGATTGCACTTCCTTTCCACCCATCAAATGCATACACTATTCGTGAATTCTTATCTCGCCCTTACGAACTTTTAAGAGAGTGCGAAATCGCAGGTCAAAAACTTCTTCCAGAAGGAAAGGGCGAATTCAAACTCACCGATAAAATTCGTGACGGAAAGGTTTACGTTGAGCAAGGCGTTATCGCTGGCTGTGCTGGTGGTATGTATGAAAATATTGCCGAAGCATCAAACATCTTGGGCGATGCTGATATTAATAATAACGACTTTACACTTGACGTTTATCCATCAAGCCAACCAGTTTATAAAGGACTTGTTGACAGTGGATATATTTCAAAACTTATCGATAACGGTTCAGTTATAAAAACTGCTTTCTGTGGTCCTTGCTTTGGCGCTGGTGACGTGCCACAAAACAACGGCTTGTCAATTCGCCACACAACCAGAAACTTTGAAAGCAGAGAAGGTAGTAAGCCAGCAAACGGTCAACTTTC
>JAZQYW010000016.1:0-2461 GCA_045633745.1 Christensenellaceae bacterium | reverse complement strand
GGCAAATGCCCGAAGTCAATAGTTTACATATTGACAAGGGTTTTAACGATGAATTATGTAGCATTTCACGATTTTTATTAGTGGTGGAAAAGACGCATTCCTGTAAATGACATAACCATATTTCTTTCATCACATGCTTCAATAACCAAATCATCTCTAACAGAGCCACCTGGTTCTGTGATATAACTAACGCCACTCTTTGCAGCACGCTCAATATTGTCGCTGAATGGGAAGAAAGCATCAGAACCAAGTGTCACGCCTGTAATCTTTGACAAAACTGCCTTTTTATCTTCTCTTGTAAAGAGTGATGGTTTTTCACTAAAGTATTTTTGCCATACGCCGTCAACCAACAAATCTTCACATTCATCAGAAATGTAAATATCGATAACGTTGTTTCTGTCTGGTCTGCCAACATTATCAAGGAAAGGCAAGTTCATAACCTTTTCGCTTTGACGCAAAAACCAGTTATCAGCCTTTGAACCAGCAAGGCGTGTGCAGTGAATTCTTGATTGTTGACCAGCACCTATACCGATTGCTTGTCCGTTGTGGGCAAAGCAAACTGAATTTGATTGTGTATATTTAAGAGTGATAAGTGAAATTATCATATCTTGAATTGCGTTTTCAGGAAGATTTTTGTTTTGAGTTACGATTTGTTTTGTGACAATTTCTCTATCAATTTTGAAGTTGTTTCTGCCTTGCTCAAAAGTGATGCCGAAAACTTGCTTGATTTCCTTTTCTTCTGGCACGTAATCTTTGTCAATTTGAACAACGTTATAAGTTCCGTTTCTCTTTTGCTTTAAGATTTCAAGTGCCTTTGCTGAATATGATGGAGCGATAACGCCGTCACTAACTTCTCTTTTGATAATCATTGCTGTGGTTTCATCACATTCATCAGAAAGTGCAATCCAGTCGCCAAAAGAACTCATTCTATCAGTGCCCCTTGCCCTTGCATAAGCACAAGCAATTTGAGAATCATCTAAACCAACGATATCATCAACAAAGCAAGCCTTCTTTTCGATTTCTGATAATTTTTCGCCAACGGCAGCACCTGCTGGACTAACGTGCTTGAAAGAAGTTGCACAAGGCTTACCTGTTGCTTCTTTTAATTCTTTAACTAATTGCCAAGAGTTGAAAGCATCTAAAAAGTTGATATAACCTGGCTTGCCGTTTAACACTGTGATAGGCAAATCTTTGCCGTTTGCCATATATATTCTTGATGGTTTTTGGTTAGGGTTGCAACCATATTTAAGTTCTAATTCGTTCATTTTTTTCTTCCTTTTTCGCTATTATTTATTTTTGTTAATGATTATTTCATCTGCCTTTCCGTTTTCAAGATTAACTACTCTAACGAAAAGTGAAACTTTATTATCTTCATTTAAGTTTGTCCAAACCATATCTGCAAGTTCAGTTGCAGTGTTTGGCAATTCAACTTGTTCAGGTTCGCCATAGAAAGATGGGATAGGGTCACCATTTTCCTTATAGGTGTGAATAAAATGACCTATGCCGTTAAGTGTGCCGTATGAATAGAAAAATCTATCGCAAGTTTCTGGGTTGCCTTCAGAACTCTTTAAGATTGAAAGTTTATAAGTGAAGTCCTTTTTAGCAAAGTCATAGTTCAAAATACCAGAAATTCTTGGTGTATAGTTTGGCATATCTGGTTCAAACTCTCTTGTTGCTAAAGCCTTGTCAAAAGAATAACCGTCATCACCATTTTCTTTAATATAATTATAAACTGTATCCGTTTGGTCGCCGTTGGTAATAATATCGGTGTTTTCTAATTGCAAAAATGGGTTATAGATAATCAAACTTGGGTCAACAAGTTTAGATTCATCAAAAGCCTTTGTTCTCATACCACCTTCATATCTTTCAAAAATACGATTGCGACTGTTTGTGCTTCTGCCCATAATAAAGTAAGCAATCATAGCACTTTTGCCGTCTTTACTTTTTCCAACAACAATGCCACGACCTGGATATTCATTTTCTTTTAATAATTTTGCAAGGTTAAATTTAGCCATTTTAGTTTTCTCCTTTTAATAAGTTAGCGCACACTTTTTCAAGCGAAAGTGGTAAGATTTTCCACTCTGCCTGTACCATAACACGCTTTTGCAATTTCTCTGGGGTGTCCCCATCTTTAATTGAAACTGCTTTTTGCATAATAATTTTTCCGCCGTCTGGTATTTCGTTGACAAAGTGCACGGTTGCCCCCGTAACCTTAACCCCGTATTCAAGTGCCTTTTCGTGAACTTTTAGCCCGTAAAAGCCTTCGCCACAAAAAGATGGGATAAGTGATGGGTGAACGTTTATAATTCTATCTTTATATTTATCGGTAAAGTCTTTTGAAAGAATACACATAAACCCAGCAAGCACGATAACTTGAGCGTTTGACTTTTCAAGTTCAGCGATTATGCCCATTTCAAATTCTTGTTGAGTTTTGCCCTTTCTTTCAACGACTGCCGTTTGT
>JAZQYW010000015.1:0-88711 GCA_045633745.1 Christensenellaceae bacterium | reverse complement strand
AAAAGCCAATATCCAAACTTGAAAAGGAGTAATATATGAACATTTTAGCAATTGGTGCACATCCAGACGACGTTGAACTTTGTTGTGGTGGTACACTTGCAAAATATGCAAAGCAAGGCCATAAAGTTTTCACAGCAACTGCAACTAACGGCAACGTTGGTTCAGCAACACTTTCTAAGGAAGAAATTGCAAAGATTAGAAAAGAAGAAGCGCGCAGAGCCGCTGCTCATATCGGTGCTGAATATATTTGTCTTGATTATGATGACGAAATGTTTTTTGAAGACAAACAAGCAAGAATTAACTTCATCAACCTTGTTAGATATTGTAAAGCAGACGTTATTTTAACTCACAATCCACACGATTATAACCCAGACCATATGCTTACCAGCAAAATTGTAAATGATATTGCTGTTATGATTCCTATAGCAAAAATACCAACAAAAGAAAAACCATACGATAAAATTCCTTTGATTGCTTATTTTGATACCGTTCACGGCATAGGCTTTAACCCAACCGAATACGTTGATATTTCAGACGTTATTGATATTAAAAGAGCAATGTGTTATGAACACAAGAGCCAAATTCAATGGATGTCAGACAACTATAAAGATGCTTGTGGCGATAAAGACTTCCTTGAAGGAACGATTATTCAATCAAGATATAGGGGATTACAATGTGGCGTTGAATATGCAGAAGGTTTCCGTTTGGCAAACGACGCATTTAGAGTAGTTCCAAAGAGATTCCTTCCATAAAAACAAGGTAATTATGAAAACCTATATAGAAAATCACGCTGTTTTCGGCAAAATGCTTTTTGCCGAAAATGGTGATATTAAACTTGGAATACCACTTGATTTTGGAATTAGAATATCGTATCTATCGTATAAAAAAAGCAAAAACTTATTTTTTGAACAACCGAAAGATATGAAAGATTTAGCAACCGAAGATGGTTGGCGTGTTTATGGTGGGCATAGAATTTGGCTTGCACCTGAAAGTGAAAAGGATTATAATCCAGACAATGCGCCTATATCTTATGAGATTTATGATGATAAAATTGTCCTTTATCAAAATGAAGACAAGGTGCTAAAAGTTAAAAAGAGTGTTGAAATATCCTTCCAAGATGATGACACGGTAAAGGTTATTAACAAACTTCAAAATACCGATAATGAAACTCGCACGTTTTCAGTGTGGGCTGTCACGTCTATGGACGGGGGTGGCACAGAATATATTCCTATTAAATACGGAACTATGAGTTATTCGCCACTAACAACCATATCAATGTGGTTTTATACCGTTTTAAGTGATGAAAGAGCAGAGTATTCAAAAGAATTAATTAAACTTTCACACAGACCTTATCCAACCAAGTATAAAATAGGGGTAGGCCATCCAAACGGCACTGTTAAATACGTAAATCACGGGGTTTGCTTTGAAAAAATATTTGATATTTTTAAAGATAAGCAATATCCTGATAACAACGTTTCTTTTGAAACGTTTATGTGCGACTATATGGTAGAAGTTGAAAGTCTTTCTCCATTAAAAGAAGTTGCACCAAATCAAACTGTTAGCCATACTGAATTATGGCGACTATCTAAAGAATAAAGCAATGTCGCAATAACGGTTGATAAAGTGTAAATGAAATACGGCGTAATACTTCGTTAAAGCCCTTGAAAAGATGTAAACTCTTATCTTCGGGCGTTTGCCTTGTCTTACTTGCATTTGATTTGCCCTTTTAAAATCAACCTTATATTGCAACCTTGCCAAAATAAAAATAAAAAATTAGCCACTAAAAGTGGAAAATGGAGATAATTATGGAAATTAAAGTAGCATTAGTTTCTTTGGCTTGCCCTGTTGAAGTTGGTTATGACCAAGCGTTAAACTTACTCAACGAAACTGACAAGACAATGAAGAAAGAAGGCGTCACCTGTGAAAACACAGGCGTTGTTATGCACGACCTTGACACAGTTCGTCAAGCAGCAGAAAAACTTAAGGGTACAGATGCTGACGTGCTTATGATTTCAATCGCAACTTGGAGTGAAGACCACCATCTTTTAGACTTGTTGTCTTACGTAGATATGCCTTTGATTTTAAGAGCATATCCAGCGTTTGATACAGGTTCACTCTGTTGTGCACACCAAATCAGCGCAGTATTTAGAGATATCGGCAAAACTTGTGAATTCGTTTACGGCGATGCTGATGATGCACAATGCGTAAAGGAAATTAAGACTATTGCAACTGCATACGCACTTAAAAACTCTATGGCAAAAACAAGAGTTGGTGCTTTGGGTGGCAGAGTTAAGGGTATGACTGAAATTGCTTATGATGAATTTGCAATTAAGGAAAAACTTGGTTCAAGAGTTGTTAACCTTGATGAAAGCGAAATGACCGATAAGGTTAACGCAATCAGCGATGCAGAAGCACAAGCACTTTTAGATGAAAAGAAAGACGTTTTAAGTCCTTGCAAAGTGACTGCAACAAAAGAAAGTATGCTTGAATCAATGAAATTCTATAAGGCAATGAAAGATTTGGCTAAAGAATATGAATTACAAGCCCTTTCAGTTAAGTGCTACACGAAATATATGGGTAAGATTTGTTTAGGTTATGCACTTTTGGCAGAAGAAGGAATCGTTGGCTCTTGCGAAGGCGACGTTACCAACGCATTGACAATGAAACTTATGTATGACTTGAGTGGAACACCTATCAACAACACAGACCTATTGTACCCAGATGAAAAGGCAAACACAATTTTGTTTGCACACTGTGGTTCTTCAGGTTTCTCTATTGCTGAAGGCGAAATTGATTTAGCACCAGTAAGACTTATGGAACGTGGTGTTTGCACCAAATTCTTGGTTAAACCTGGCAAAGTGACAGCAGTTAACATTTGTGGCCACGGTGATAAATTCCGTCTTTCATTTATGGTTGGCGATGCTGTACCTTGCGGTATGGAATTCCCAGGAAACCCTGTTAAGATTAAGTATGAAAAACCTGTTAGCAAAATCAACCGTGAAATTATGGATAACGGTATAGGACATCACTGGATGGTTGCTTACGGCGACTTTAGTGAAGAACTTAAGTATTTCTGTAAAATAAACAATATTATTTGTTATGAAATTTAAAGGAGAATAAAAATGAAACGTTCTGAAATTAACGCAATTATGCGTGACGCATTAAAACTTTTTGATGAATATAAGATTAAACTTCCAGAATTCTTGCACTGGACACCTGCTGATTGGGCAACCAAGGGCGATGAAGTTCAAGAAATCAAAGACAACGCTTTGGGTTGGGATATCACCGACTTCGGCAATGGCGATTTCAATAAAGTTGGCTTATTCTTAATCACACTCCGTAATGGTAATCAATTAAGAAAGGCTGAATATCCAAAGCCATACGCTGAAAAACTTATGGTTGTTAGAGAAAAGCAAATCACACCTATGCACTATCACTGGTCTAAAATGGAAGATATCATCAACGCTGGTGGCGGAAACTTAATCATTAAGTTATACAACGCAACAGAAGACAACAAACTTGCTGATACAGACGTTAAGGTTGTTATCGACGGCGTTAAGCACACTTTCCCAGCAGGCACAGAAGTTCGTTTAGAGCCAGGTCAAAGCGTAACCTTGACACCATATCTTTTCCACAGATTCTGGGGTGAAGAAGGTAAGGGTACTGTTATCGTTCGTGAAGTTTCTATGTGCAACGACGATGCTAACGACAACTGTTTCTATGACAAGGCTGGCCGTTTCCCAGAAATTATTGAAGATGAAGCACCACTTCACTTACTCTGCAACGAATATAACAAATAAAGGCTCTTTCCCAAGCCTTGACTGATTTTTGACGGAAAAATACTGCGAAATACTTTGTGTTTTGTTCGGTTGCAGACTTTCCAAGTATGCGCCCTTACAATAACACTTGTCTTTCTTGTATTTTTCTCGCCAAAGTGCACTAGTGCTAATCAGCCATTTCTTGTGGCAGAGCCATAAACAAACTAAAATAAAGGTATTACTATGAAAAGATTTATTATGTATGGCGCAGGAAATATCGGCCGTGGCTTTATCGGTCAATTATTTTCAGAAAGCGACTATTCAGTTGGATTTATCGATATCAATAAACAAGTTCTTGAAAAGTTAAACAGCGATAAAGAATATCCTGTTGACGTTGTCACAAGCGAAAAGATTGAAGAACATATTGTTAAAAACGTTTACGGCATTGACGGTACTGATTTAGACCTTGTTGCTGATGAAATTGCAAGTGCTGACGTTATGGCAACTGCTATCGGCGTTAACGTATTAAAGTTTATTGCAAAACCTATTTCTTTGGGCTTGAAAAAGAGATTTGAAAACGGTGCAAAGCCACTCAACATCATCATTTGTGAAAACCTTATCGGTGCAGACCAATACCTAAAGGGTTTAATCAAAGAACAACTTCCTGAATATGAAAAGGAAATCGATGAAAAAATCGGCTTTGTTGAAGCAAGTATCGGCAGAATGGTGCCAATGCTTCCTGAAGAAAAGAAACAAGGCAACTTCTTAAGAGTTTTTGTTGAACCTTATAACATTTTGCCTGTTGATAAAGATGCGTTTAAGGGCGAAATCCCAAGTGACGTTAAAAACCTTTATCCATTTACACCTTTCAGCCTTTATATTGAAAGAAAACTCTATATGCACAATATGAGCCACGCTACTTGCGCATATTTGGGTGCTTTAAGAAATTATGAATATATCTATCAAGCAGTTGCTGATTACGATATTAGATACTGTGCATATAGGGCATTGATGCAAAGTGCTTTGGCGCTTTCACTTGAACATAACGTTGATATCAAGCCACTTTATGAACACGCTGAAAACCTTTTATATCGTTTCCAAAACACAGCACTTGCTGACCCTGTTTCAAGAGTAGGTAAGGATACTATTAGAAAGTTAAGCGAAAACGATAGACTTATCGGCGCATTAAGACTTTGCGAAAAACACAACGTTTCTTGTGAAATCCTTTGCGTTGCTATCGCAAGTGCAATGTTCTTTGCCCCAGAAGGCGATGAACGTAGCCAAGAACTTAACGCTTATGCAACCGAAAACGGCGCAGTTAAGACTTTGGAAAAATATTCTAACTATACTGGCGAAAAGGCTGAACTTATCGGCGAATTATATCAAATGCTTTTAGATGGCAAAGATTTATCAAAACTCATTGCTTATTGCGATGACTTGTGCGGTAAGAAAATCAGAGTATAGTCGATAACATTATTAAAGATAAAACCACCACGATTAAGTGGTGGTTTTCTTTTGCTATAAAGATTGAGTAAAAAGAAAAACGGCTGACAAAATTGTCAGCCGTTTTTGTATTTTTGTTTTTATTAGTCAACTTCGTTATGTTTGATAACGTTTTGATAATAGTAATAACTCTTTTTAGGAGTACGTGGTTTATCAGGTAAGTCAAATCTAACTTGGATAAGACCAAATGAAAGTGAATATCCACCATTCATACCTTCAGTTGTATCCATAATTGACCAGTGGTAATAACCTTTAACAGGGTAGCCTTCGCCAATAGTTCTTGAAAGACCACGCAAGTGTTCACGCAAGAAGTTAACACGATAGTTATCTTCTAATTCTTCTTCATAAGTATCAATAACTCTATTAGGGTCATCGCCATATCCACTTCTCTTTCTACTTACGCCGTTTTCAGAGATGAAAATTTCTGCATCAGGGTATTTATTATGAACGTATTTAACAACGTCAAAGATACCAACAGGATACATTGTAAAGCCATAAGCATCTTTTGTGCCAACTGGGGCAATTTCATAATCCATCTTATCGTCTTTTGCGTATCTAATGGTATAGCCACCATAGTAGTTGATGCCGATGAAGTCACACTTAATAAAGTTTTCATCTAAATCTTTTTGATAGTTTGCTGGCATATTGTCTTTAATATAAGAATAAGCAAAAACGTCTTCAGGATATTTACCAGTAAAGATAGGGTCAGAATACCAGTTAGAGTAGAAAGACATATCTCTTGCAGCAGCAGCCTTGTCTTTTTCATCAAGTGATGCAGGGTAAGCAAGTTGGAAGTGGTTAACAAAACCAATCTTACCAGGGAGATTCATTTCTCTATAGAGTTTAACCGTTTTAAAGTGGGCAATAATCATATTGTGGCTTGCGTGGAGTGACTTTCTAATATCCTTTTCAAATGGAGGGTTGTTTCCCCAAGCATAGCCAGCCATAACGTTGCATTGTGGTTCGTTTACAGTTGACCAGTATGGAACTTTTTGACCAAATTCGGTAAAGCAAGTTTTTGCGTATTTTACAAACCATTCGATAAATTCTGGGTTATAAACACCGCCTCTATCGATTACCCACATAGGTAAATCGCAGTGCCAAAGGTCGATAAGTGGAACGATATCGTTTTTGATGAGTTCATCAAAGAGTTTGTGATAATAATCAATACCTGCTTGGTTGATATTATCTGGGTCGTTTGGATAAATTCTTGTCCAAGCGATTGAAAATCTAAAAGACCTTAAGCCAAGTTCTTTCATAAGTTTAATGTCTTCTGGATATCTATGGTAAAAGTCTGCGCCGTTTTGTGGGTCGCCGTCTAAATACTTTTCAGGGAAAACCTTTGAATAATGTTGCCAAGCATCAACGCCCTTGCCGTCATCACAAGGTGCTGATTCGATTTGAACTGCAGATGATGCTGCACCAAATAAGAAATCTTTTGGGAAAGTAAATTTCATAAAAACCTCACTAATTTTTGTCTTTTAATTATGTTATCATATATTAAAAATATTGTCAAGATATTACTTTGAATTTTAGGGCTTTGTTGTTGTAAAAAAATATGGATTTATATGTTAAAATGTGGTAGTTTTTTATATTAATAGTAGAAAGAAAAAAAGTTGACTTTTGTTCGCCATCGGTGTTATAATAAATATAGGCTTTTGATATTCAAAAGTCAAAAAAACAAAAGGATACAATATCATATGAAGAAATTTTTTGGTGAATTTAAAAAATTTATAACCCGTGGCAACGTGCTTGATATGGCTGTCGGCGTTATCGTCGGCGGTGCGTTCACTGCAATAGTTAACGGACTTTCAAATTTTGTGCTTAAGCCTATCATTAACTTCTTATTAGCACTTATTTTAGGCAAGGGCAGTTTGAGTGAAGTTTATACCTTTTTAGGCACACCTGCTTACACGACCGATGCAAGCGGTGCGAAAGTTGTTGACCTTGCAAATTCTTTCTATATCGATTGGGGTTCATTAATCAATGCAATAATCAACTTCTTATTGATTGCTTTCGTATTGTTTACTATCGTTAGGGTTATCAACAGAGTAAAAGAAAGAAATGAAGAGTTGCAAGAAAACATAAAGAAAAATAAACTTACTAAAGCAGATAAGAAAATCTTAAAATCTCGTGGCATTAAGCGTTATGAATTAGACAAAGTTAAGGCTTATATTGAAGAAAGAGAAGCAAACAGAAAAGCCGAAGAAGAAAAGGCAAAGAAAGAAGCCGAAGAAAAGGCTAAAAAGGAAAGACTTGAAAACCCAACGGTTGAAGATTTATTAAAAGATATCAAAAAATTGTTGCAAGAAAAATAAATTAAAGGAGTTGCAAGGGCAACTCCTTTTTTTATTAAACAAAATGCATATTTGCTGATATGTGCAATTAAATTTTTATTTGGTCGATAATGCCTAAATCCCAACAAAGCCTTGATAAAACGTATTTATCCCTAATATCTTTAGTTGCAAGGAAAACGCTTTTTAGATTGCTTTCATCAATACCCATCTCTTTTGCAGATTTAGGTGCGTTGATGTCACAAAGCAAATCTTCAATATCCTTTGAAGATGGCATTGAATTTATAATTTCTAAAATTTTATCCCAGTTCTTTTCAATCACGTCAAAACGTTTTTGGTGTTTTTCTACGTCGTATTTTTTCTCTTTTTTATCTAACTCTATCATAGAAATTGCACCCTTGCCAAGAAACTTTTTCAAAAACTCGCAATACGCATCGTATTCAAAAGAGTTTGCATAAGAAAGTGCCTTTTCCTTATTTGGAACAACATTTTTAACTTGTTCATAAATTTTTGTTGCATATAAAGTGCCAACCGCACATTGTATTCCGTGGAAATCGGTTTTAAGATTGAACTCTAAACCACGCATATCCCAAACGTGTGAAAAATAGTGTTCAACCCCAGATGCTGGGCGAGAAAGCCCTGCGTAATTCATTGCAACGCCACCCAAAACAAGTCCTTTGAAAACGGCTTTAATAGCGTTGTCGTCTCTCTTTAATAGCCCTTTTGCATTTTTAACGCACTCATCAAGTGCTTGGATAACGATATTAGCAACCTTTTCACAATAATATTCGCCCGTTATAATATTTGCAATCTTCCATTCTGCAATGCTAACGAACTTTGCAAGTATATCGCCAAGTCCCGAAGAAAGCATATGGTCTGGCGCAGTCTTTAAGATATCGATATCGCCAATAACAACGTTGGCATTTACGGTTGGTAGTGAAACTTTTAGCCCGTCCATATCCATTGAAGAAGTTGCCGATGCATATCCGTCCATAGAAGGTGCTGTTGCAACGATTATATATGGTAAAGAAGTGGTTTTTGCAAGAATTTTACCGATATCGTTGATTACCCCAGAGCCAACTGCAATTATAATGTCGCAAGTCTTGTCAAAATGCATTATTGCACTGCCCACAGCACTTTCGTTTGGGGCAAGATTATCTTGATTAAAAATATATTTAGAATAAGGAATAGAGTTTTGTTCCAAAACGGATATTGCCTTTTCTCCACCTGCTAAAAAAGTATTTTTATCTGCAAGTATAAAAGCCTTTGTGCCGTTATACTTTTTAACAAAATCGGCAAGGCGGGAAATGGCGTTTTTCTCTGCCACAAACTCGTCTATTAACGCGTTGTGGGTTTTGCCACAATCACAAGTAAAAATTTTCTTAAAATCGTTCATATATTATCTCCCAAATTTGTTATTCACATTATATCATCGTGGTACATAAAAGTAAAGTAAAAATTATAAAGAATAAAAGTGATAAAAATAACGAGCAAATAGTCAATAAAATGATTGATTTTTATGGCTGATATATTGTATAATTTAATAGAAAAGAAAGAGGAATTTATGATTTATAAGAACGTATTAGATGCCATAGGGCATACCCCTATAGTTAGATTAAACAAAATGGTAGATGAAGACAGTGCTGAAATCTTGGTTAAGATTGAAGGGCTTAACGTTGGTGGTTCAATCAAAACACGCACGGCTTATAATATGATTACCGATGCTGAAAAGAAAGGGCTTATCAATAAAGATACCATTATCGTTGAGCCAACAAGTGGCAACCAAGGTATAGGTTTATCTTTGGTTGGTGCTGTTAAGGGTTATAAGACAGTTATCATTATGCCTGATTCAGTTAGCGAAGAAAGAAGAAAACTTGTGCGTCATTATGGTGCAGAAGTTATCCTTATGCACGACGATGGCAATATCGGGGATTGCATTGACAGATGTCTTAAAAAAGCGCTTGAAATGGCAAATGAAAACCCAAAAGTTTTTGTTCCACAACAGTTTGAAAATCCAGCAAACCCAACAGTTCATCGCCACCACACAGGGCTTGAAATTTTAGAACAAGTTGCTGGTCCGATTCACGGCTTTTGTTCGGGGATAGGCACGGGTGGAACGATAACTGGAATAGGCGAAGTTTTAAAAGCACAAAACCCAGACATTAAGATTTGGGCTGTTGAACCAGAAAATGCAGCCATTTTAGCAGGTGGAACAATCGGCTCTCATATCCAAATGGGTATAGGCGATGGACTTATTCCACCAGTTCTAAACTGTGATATCTATGAAGAAATTTGCATTATCTCTGATGAAGAAGCATTGCAAACTTCTAAAGATTTGGCAAGACTTGAAGGCATTATGTGTGGTATTTCTTCTGGAACAAACGTTGCTGCTGCAAAGCGCCTTGCAAAGATGCTTGGAAAAGGTAAAACTGTTGTGACAGTTCTTCCAGATACTGCTGAAAGATATTTTTCAACACCACTTTTCGATGGTGAATAATTAAAGGCTTTTAGTCAATTAAAAAGCGTGCAAAATTAAGTTGCACGCTTTATTTTATTTTAATATGCTACACAAGTTAATCAATTCATAATTAAACAGTTGACAAAAAATAATTAAAATGTTATTATAATTACAAATTTTGATGACGCTGTTAGAATGTAAAGACTGACAGAATAGAAACTCCGGAGAATCTCTTATTTTAAGAGTGCCGAAGGTGCAAAGGGCATTTGCCCCGAATCTCTCAGGCAAAAGGACGGAAATATTTTTAAATAAGTTAAAAATGTTTTTATTATTCTTTGGAGTTGCTTATTATAAAGCAACTTTATTTTTTTATTTTAAGAGGTTTTGTTATGGAAAAATTTCTTGTATGGCTTGAAACGGCTATAAATGACGTTAATGCAATTCTTGCCGACTACATTTTAGTTTTCTTGTTAGTTGGCGTTGGCTTGTTCTTTACCATTAGAACGAAATTCGTGCAAATGCGTTGTTTTAAGCAAGGTATGAAAAAGGTTTTTGGTGGAATTAAACTTAATGGTGGCAAACAGGAAAATGGAATGAGTTCTTTCCAAGCCGTTGCAACGGCGATTGCCGCACAAGTGGGAACGGGAAACATCGTCGGTGCTTGTAGCGCTATTCTTGTTGGTGGTCCGGGGGCTATATTCTGGATGTGGATTATTGCTTTTTTGGGCATGGCAACTATTTATGCCGAAGCAGTTCTTGCACAAAAGACTAAAAAGATTAATAAAGATGGCACAGTTTCAGGTGGACCTGTATATTATATTCTAAATGCGTTTAAGGGTAATTTTGGAAAGTTTTTAGCAATTTTCTTTGCCATTGCAAGCGTTATTTGTTTAGGTTTTGTTGGCGCAATGGTTCAATCAAACTCTATAAGTTCTGCTGTTGCAAGTGCCGGTGGCTTTGATTATAAAGAATGGGGCTTTGTGGTTGGCATTATAATTGCCGTATTAGCATTGCTTATATTTATCGGTGGTGCAAAGAGAATAGCATCAGTGACCGAAAAAATTGTGCCAATAATGGCTATCATATATTTGCTTGGTGGTTTGATTATCCTTTGTGTTAACATAACGGCTTTGCCAGTGGCTTTTTGGTATATTATTAAATATGCGTTTAATCCAAGTGCAATAATCGGTGGTGGGGTAGGTTATGCCCTTAAAACTGCAATCAGTATGGGTGCTAAACGTGGCTTGTTCTCAAACGAAGCAGGCATGGGCTCAACACCACACGCACACGCACAGGCAAACGTTAAAACTGCACACGAACAAGGCACGGCTGCTATGATAAGCGTGTTTATCGATACGTTTATCGTTCTTACTATGACAGCACTTATCGTTGTAACTTCTATTTACGTTAAAAATCCAGCATTGTTGGTGGGTGCAGATGCTAATACTATGGTGGAAATTTCCATTGCAAGTATCTTTAACAACGCAAGTGTTGGCGATAAGATAGGTGCAATTTTCGTTGCTGTTTGCTTAACCTTCTTTGCTTTTTCAACCATTATCAGTTGGAACTTGTTTGGCAGAATTAACTTTGAATATCTATTCGGTAAAAAAGCATCACTTCTTTATTCTTTGATAGCAACTGTTTTCGTGTTCCTTGGCTCGCTTTTATCTAACGGCTTGGTATGGAGTGCAAACGACTTCTTTAACTATATGATGGTTTTCCCTAACGCCATAGCACTTATTGCCCTTTCAGGAATGGTTGTTAACGAACTTAAAACTAACGGCAAAAAATCTGCAGTGGATACGCCAAATCAACCATTAACTGAAAACTTGGTTGATAAAAAATAAAACATAAATAATACGGCATCGATTGATGCCGTATTTTTTTATAAAATAAAACCCACCAGCGTGCTGGTGGGTAATTTTTTAACAATATTAATATTCAGTTGTGTAGTTATCAAAGTAGCCTTGAATCCAAATGATAGGAGTTCCTTTATCGCCAGAACCAGAAGTCAAGTCACAAAGTGAACCGATAAGGTCAGTAAGTCTTCTTGGGGTTGTGCCCATTTGACCAACAACGGTTGAATCTTTTTCCATAATTCTTTCTTTGATTGCTTGCTTTAATTCGTTGCCAGATAAATCTTTATAATCGTTATCAGCAAGATATTTTAATTTAAGTTCGTTTGGCGTGCCTTCAAGACCTTTTGTGTAAGCAGGTGAAACAACTGGGTCTGCAAGTTCCCAGATTTTACCAACAGGGTCCTTAAACGCACCGTCGCCATACACCATAACTTCAACCATTTTGCCAGTTGCTTCAAACAAATTCTTTTGAATAGCATCAACGATAGGTTGGCAATCTCTTGGGAAAAGTTTAACTGAATCTTCGGTTGATTTGTTTGAACCTAAAAGACCATAGTTTTCATTATAACCACTGCCGTTAACTGAAGAAGACAAAACGTCGTCAAGACCGATTACGTTTGCGCCTTCTTTTTTAAGTAAACGCTTTGTTCTTGCTCTTGTGTGGATATCACAGCACAAAACGTTGGTTGTATAAGGAAGAATTGCTTTAGCATTGTTTGCAAAGATGATTTCGCATTCAGCACCTTGTTCAGTGATTAATTCTCTATAATATTCAACGTAATCAACACCCGTGAAAGTGTGTTTTTTATAGCCGAATAATTCACGATATTTTTCTTCGGTTAAAACGTCTGTGTAAGGGTTAACGCCCTTTTCATCAAGTTCATCTAAAGAGATAAGGTGGTTGCCCACTTCATCTGATGGGTAAGAAAGCATAAGCACGATTTTCTTTGCGCCCTTTGCAATACCCTTTAAGCAAACTGAAAAACGATTTCTTGATAAAATAGGGAAAATAACGCCGATAGTTTCGCCACCGAGTTTATTCTTAACGTCTGTTGCAATATCGTCAACCGTTGCATAATTGCCTTGTGCCCTTGCAACGATTGCTTCTGTCATAGCAACAACGTCGTGGTCACGAAAACTTACGCCTTCGCCTTTTGACGCTGATAAAACAGACTCTGTGACAACCTTAACGATGTCATCGCCATTTTTGATGATAGGTGCTCTTACACCACGTGAAACTGTACCAAAAAATCTTTCCATAACTTACTCCTTTACATTAAGTTTTATGAACGAATATATTATATATAAAAATTAAAATTTTTACAACCTAATTTATCTAATTTATTATTAGAATTTCTTATATTTCTTAAGCCTTGACTTTGAAGTGTTAAAAATAGTATAATAGTGCGTATGAAATACAATATCGATAAAAGTGGAAAACCTGCTTACTTACAAATTTATAACCAAATAAAGCAAGACATCATAACAAATGCTTATACCTTTCAATCTAAACTTCCGTCAAAGCGTGTTTTAAAGGAAGAATTTGGCGTTAGCATTATAACCATTGAGCACGCATATGACTTGCTTATGCAAGAAGGATACGTGGAGTCCAAGGCAAAAAGTGGGTATTATGTGGTTTATAGAAAAGATGATTTTCTATCCCAGTCATTTGATGAGAAAGAGATTTTGCAACCTGACTTAGATAAACTTGAAAATACAAACGATTTTGCCTTTCCTTTTTCGGTGTTGTCAAAGACAATGCGTAAGGTTATGCTTGATTATGGGCAAAACCTCCTTAACAAAAGTCATCACAAGGGCTTAAATAGTTTTAGAAAAGCCATAAGTTCATACTTAAAAAGAAGCGTTGACATAAACGCCACACCAGAGCAAATAGTGGTTGGTGCTGGGGCGGAATACCTTTATTCTCTTATTATTCAACTTTTGGGCGAAGATAAGATTTACGCCATAGAAAATCCTTCTTATAGCAAAATTGAAAAGGTATATCTCGCTAACCAAATAAAATTAGAGCGATTAGATTTAGGGGCAAACGGAATAAAAACTCAACAGCTAAACTGCTCAAATGCTCAAGTGTTACATACAACGCCTTATAATAGTTATCCAAGTTTGATAACCGCAAACGCAAGCAAAAGACAAGAGTATTTGCAATGGGCGAAGTTGAGAAATGGATATATCGTTGAAGATAATTATGATTCGGAACTAACCATTTCAAAAAAGAACGAAGAAACTCTATTTTCATTAACCGATTGCGACAACGTGATTTATGTGAACACCTTTTCAAAGACCATTTCGCCCGCAATGAGAGTTGGATATATGGTTTTGCCTAAAAAATTAATCGATGAGTTTGATAAAAGACTTGGTTTTTATTCTTGCACCGTGCCGTCTTTTGAACAATACGTTATTCAATACCTTTTGGAAAACGGCGAGTTTGAACGCCACATAAATAGAGTTAGAAGGCTAAGAAGAAAAAGTAACTGACCTTATAAAAAATATCAAAACTGACTATTTACATATTGTCAATTTAGTGTTATAATGTATGAAAACAATTAGGAGATTGACAAAAAATGGATTATAAAAGAATTTTAACTATTCAAGATATTTCGTGTGTTGGGCAATGTTCAATGACAGTTGCTTTGCCTATTTTATCTGCTTGTGGACTTGAAACGGCTATATTGCCATCTGCAATTTTATCAACTCATACTGCTGGATTTACTGGTTTTACCTTTAGAGATTTGTGCCTTGATATGCCAAAGATAAGGGAACACTGGGTTAAAGAAGGTATTACTTTTGACGGTATTTATACTGGATATCTTGGAAGTAGCAATCAAATTGATTACGTTTTGGATATTGCAAAATCAAATTTAGTTGAAGATGGAAAGTTCTTTGTTGACCCAGCAATGGCTGATAACGGCAAATTATATTATGGATTTGATGACGTTTACGTTGATGCTATTAGAAGGCTTTGTCAATCTGCCGACTATGTTTTGCCAAACATAACTGAAGCGTGCTTTTTATCTGGTATTGAATATAAGGAAACTTACGATAAGTCTTATATTGATAGGCTTGTTAAGGGCTTAAAAGATATAGGTTGTAAGAACATTATTTTAACTGGCGTTTCTTATTCAAGCGATACAACGGGTATCGTTGTTGTTGAAAATGGTGAAGAAAGTTATTATCAACATAAAAAACTTCCTAACAGTTGTCACGGCACGGGTGATATTTATGCATCTGCTTTCGTTGGCGCAATGTTTAACGGAATGAGTGCATACGAAAGTGCAAAGGTTGCTGGCGATTACGTTGTTAAATGTATTAAGGCAACGGCTGAAGAAAAAAATCACTGGTATGGTGCAAAGTTTGAACCAGTGCTTGCTGAATTAATTAAAGATTTGAAATAAAATTATGAATAAAAAAAGCCCGACTTAAGCAGTCGGGCTTTTTGTTTTTTTTATTTTTTGTTATTTATCAAAAGCGATTTTTTATAGGCTTGTGGGGAAACGCCCACCACTTGCTTAAACTTTCTTGAAAAGTATATATAATCGTCAAAACCACAACTTATTGCAATGTCCATTAAGGACATAGAATTTTGGTATATGTTGATTAAACTTATTGCATCTTTAATGCGAAGTTCGGTTAAAAATTCAACAGGCGTTTTTCCAACGATTTTTCTAAAGTGTGCCCTTATATAATCTTCGGCATAGCCACTGTCGTTTAATATATGAGTGACGTTAAGATTGCTGTCGTGCAAATTTGCCGTTATTTGACTTTTGATAGTGTTTACAGTTTTTTCAATAGGGGTGGTTATTTTAACGTTTTTTAATACCAAATGTATAAAAGCAAGGCATAATGAGTGAAAAAATTCTTGGTCGCCAAAACGGTTGGCAAAGATTATTTGCAACAAAGCAAAACCATCGCCCTTTTCGTTGTCCTTAAAAATTGCTGGGTTTTCTAAATGGATAAGCCCATCAACGTTTCCAACAATAGAAAGATAGGCTAAACCATCAAAAGAAATTGAGCCGTGCTTTGTGTTCGGTGGAACAACGACGATATTTCCTTTTTCCACGTTGAAAAATTTATCTTCAATGTTTAACTTTCCTTTTCCACAAGAATAATAAATAATCTCATAGTCCTTGTGCACGTTTATATTGTATCTTTCCTTACTATATGAGCCTGAAGAAACTGCGTATTTCATAATTTAACTCCTTATGTGTATTATACCCAAAATCTATCTTTTGTGCAACTTATTTTATTATAATGGCTAACTTTTTTTAGTGCATAATGATATAATGATTTAGATAACAATAAGGAGTTAGCAAAATGCAAGCAACAAAAAGCCTAAAGTTAGGCAACAAGAAAGAAGTTAATATGCTTTCAGGCTCTATTATGAAAGGGCTAATGACCATTGCAATACCTATAATTATAATGAACGTATTGCAATCACTCTTTAATATAATCGATATGACTATATTGAAGATGTACGATACAGATGGTGGGTATTCTGTTGGTGCAGTAGGTGCGAGTGGTACGCTTTTTTCTTTTATAACAGGGTTAGTTGTTGGTGTCGCCGCCGGTGCAAACGTAGTTATAGCAAGGTATATAGGTAAAGGCGATAAAGATGGTATTGAAAAGACCGTGTCGACTGCTATAATCTTTTCGGTTATGAGTGGGTTAACTTTACTTGTGATAGGTGTTGTTTTTGCAGAATTTTTCTTAAGCCTTGTAAATTGCCCTACAAAATTCTTTGATAAAGCAGTATTGTATTTTAGAATGTACTTCTTGGGTGTGCCTATCTTGATGCTTTACAATTTCTGTGCAGCAATTTTAAGGTCATCGGGCGACTCAAGAAGGCCTATGGTCTATTTGACAATCGGTGGTATAATTAAAGTTGTTTTAACTTTTCTTTTCGTTGCAGTATTTAAAATGGAAGTTGTTGGTGTTGCATTAGCAACCATAATTTCTTGGATTGTAATTGCAACGTTGTGCGTTGTGGTTTTAATTCGTGATGGCGGTGTTCTCAAAATCAACTTCAAGAAGTTTAGAATCTATGGAGAACAACTAAAAGAAATGTTAAGAATAGGTATTCCAACAGGTTTACAACAAGCACTTTATTCAGTTGCAAACCTTGTAATTGCAGGTGCAGTTAATACTTATGGTGCAGATGAAATAACTAGAGCAAATGCATCTACAGGCGTGTCAATTGCAAATCAATTTGATGGAATATTATATCAAATCGCAGTTGGCCCATCACTTGCAGTTATGCCATACGTAAGTCAAAACGTTGGTGCAAAAAATATGAAACGTGCAAAAGAAGCAATTTGTAAAGGTATGTTTATAACAATTATTTTCGGTGGTGGCTTGGGGGCTCTTTCGGCAATCTTCTCTGCTCAACTTTCATCTATAATGAGTTCTAATCCAGAAGTTATAAGATTTTCTCAACAAAAGATGATGTTAGTTTCAAGCACTTATTTTATCTGTGGTATAAACGAAATACTTGGTGCAGCACTTAAGGGTATGGGTAAGCCTATGATTCCTATGATTGCAACTATGATATTTATGTGTGGAATAAGGTTCCCTTGGGTTTGGTTTGTTTATCCACTATTTAAGAACTTGACATTCCTTTATACTGTTTGGCCTATCGGTTGGGTGCTTTCAATCATAATGGTATTATCTTTCTTAATCCCAACGGCTAAAAAATTACAGCGTAAGATTGATGAAGAAAAAATGGAACAAGAACAACAAGTTGTTGCTGAATAAAATTTAAATCAAAAGACAAGTGATTTTGTTTTAATAAACGCTTGTCTTTTTTGTTTTTGTATAAAAAATTTTTTATTGCTTATAATTAACAAACAAGCCCTTTTTTTCGTACATAGGGGGAAATTATGAGCAATAAAGTTGTTATATGCGGTGTTAACACTGCAACTTTACCAAAACTAACTGAAAAAGAAACTTTTGACTTGCTTAAAAAAGCAAAGTCTGGTGATGAAAATGCAAGGGAAGAATTTATAGTTGCGAATATGCGACTTGTTTTATCGATAATAAAACGGTTTTGGACAAAAAACAAAAGTAGTGACGACGTTTTTCAAGCAGGTTGTATAGGGCTTATAAAAGCCATTGATAACTTCGATTTGTCGGTGGGGGTAAAGTTTTCCACTTACGCTGTGCCTATGATTATCGGTGAAATTAAAAGATTGCTTCGTGACGGAAATTCTATGCGAGTTTCACGGTCTATTCGTGACACGGCTTATCAAGTGTTAAAGACAAGAGGCGAACTTGAAAAGGAAGATAAAGACGCTAGTTTAGAGAGTGTTGCAAACCAAATGAACGTTGCACTTTCCGAAGTGGTTTATGCACTTGATGCTATAAGCGATACCGTTTCGCTTTACGACCCCGTGTATAATAAAAACGGAGATGAATTGCTTTTGGTTGACCAAATCGGCGACCAAAAATCTACTGATGAAAACTGGACGGAAAAAGTTGCCATAGAAAACGCTATGGTGCGCCTTGCCGATAGGGAAAAGAAGATTATTTATTTGAGATATTACGAAGGCAAAACTCAAACGGAAATCAGCGAAGAAATAGGAATTTCACAAGCACAAGTAAGCCGTTTAGAAAAAAATGCTTTGAGTGAGATTAAAAGCAGGATACGAGTATAGAAATAAAAAGGGCAGTTTGTTAAACTGCTTTTTTGTATTTAAAAAGTTTGTGTTATACGATAAATTTGAAAATTATCAGTTTAAAGAAAAAATAAAAAAGGTTGCATTTTGCAACCTTTTTTCTATGTTTGATTTATTATTTAATAATAGTTTGTCCACCCATAAATGGAACTAATACTTCTGGAACAGTGATTGAACCATCAGCATTTTGATATTGTTCGATAAGAGCAGGGAAAACTCTGCTTGTTGCAAGGCCAGAACCGTTTAAGGTGTGTAAGAATGCTGGCTTACCAGTTTTGCTATCACGGAACTTGGTGTTGTTTCTTCTTGCTTGATAATCGTTTGCGTTAGAAACTGAAGAAACTTCCTTATAGATACCCATACTTGGAATCCAAACTTCAATATCGTAAGTTCTTGCCATTGAAGCAGAACAGTCGCCAGCAGCAAGTTTGCTTACTCTGAAGTGTAAGCCCAACTTTTCAATAAGACTTGCAGCCTTGTCAACTAATTCGTTGAACGCTTCCATAGAGTGTTCTGGGTGAGCGTATTGCACCATTTCAACTTTGTTAAATTGGTGACCCCTAATCATACCCCTTTCTTCAGCACGGTAAGAACCTGCTTCTTTACGATAGCAAGGAGTATATGCAAAGAATTTCATAGGTAGTTTGCTTTCATCGATGATTTCGCCAGCATAAAGATTAACAAGTGCTGTTTCAGCAGTTGGCAACATAAAGCGATTTTTCTTTCTGTCTTCATCAACGTCAAGCCAGTAAACTTCATCGGCAAATTTAGGGAATTGACCTGCACCAAAACCACAGTTATAACCAAGTTGGTGTGGTGGAAGGATAAATTCATAACCGTCCTTTAAGTGTTCGCTGATAAAGAAGTTCAAAAGTGCCCATTCAAGTCTTGCACCGTCACCACGATATAACCAGTAGCCACCGCCAGAAAGTTTTGTTCCCCTTGTATAGTCAATAATGCCTAACTTTGTACAAAGGTCAACGTGGTTTTGCATAGGGAAAGAGAAGGTTGGTTTTTCGCCAACAACTTTTACAACTTGATTGTTTTCCTTTTCGCCAGCAAGCAAGTCTTCATCAGGGATATTTGGCATGCGTGAAAGAAGGTCGAAAACTTGTTCTTCTAAATCCTTTGCTTTTGCATCGCATTCTGCAATCTTTTCGCCAAGCGTACGCATTTGGGCAAAGATATCGTCAACAGGAAGACCTTGTTTTTTAAGTGCAGGGATTTGCGCAGAAACTTTGTTCTTTTGTGCCTTGTATTGTTCAACTTCGCCGATAATTGCTCTGCGTTCTTTATCAAGAGCCAAAACTGTGTCGAAGTCAGCAGTAAAGCCTTTTCTTGACAAAAGTTCAGCAACTTTTTCTTTGTTTTCTTGAATTCTTCTTAAATCTAACATAATTCTCTCCGGATATTCAATCTGTAAACACATAAAGTGTGTCATTACTTATTTATTATATATTTATTTTTTAAGAAAATCAATGATTTTGTTAAACATTTACATAATTTATAAAAAAATAAGTTTGGACTGTTATTTTTTATAAAAAATTTGTTATTTTTTATCTTTATTTCTTGCAAATATCTTGCGTTTGGTGTAAAATAGACTGTACATAAAGGAGAGACTATGAAAGACAGACTATTTAATTTAAAAGAATTTATCGATAAAAACGGCAAAGTCACTTTGCACGAATTAGAATGTGCTTTCCCAAACGTTTCAAGTATGACCTTAAGGAGAGACCTATCTAGACTTGAAGAAGCAAATGAAGTCCTTAAAATTCCCGGTGGCGCAATCTCTGTTGACAGTGTTATTAGAACAAAGGAAGCAGACTTTGCAAAGCGTATAAATTTTAATACTACCGAAAAGGTGGAAATCGCTGAAAAGGCTGTTAAACTTGTTCAAAAGAAAAGTTGTATCTTTATTGACGGTGGCTCAACCACAACTTACTTTGCAAGGGCTTTGCCAGACGATAATTTTTACGTTTTGACAAACGCTATGGTTATTGCAGAAACCATCTTAAGAAAGGATAAACCAACCGTTTCTCTTTTAGGTGGGGACTTAAAGAAAAATAACTTTATCACTGTTGGTCAAACTTGTTTGGATTTTATCGACAAGGTTAATATTCAAACTGCCGTTATGACTGCAACTGGTTTTCTAAAGGATATCGGTGGCTTTACTTGTGGAAATCAAGCAGAAGCAGAAGTTAAAAGAAAGGTTATCGAAAAGGCTGATAACGTTCTTTTGCTTATCGATAGTTCTAAAGTAAACAAAAAAACACCTTATACTTTTGCAAGACTTCACGATATCGACTGTATGGTTGTTGATAGTCATTTCTCTAAAGAACTTAAGCAAAATATTGAAGAATTAGGTGTTAAAGTATATTAATTTGACTGATTACAACGCAAGTTGTTTATAGGTATTTATGTTTTTTAAGAATTTACGTGCCGATATAAATGCGGCAAAGAAAAACGACCCTGCTGCACGCAGTAAGTTTGAAATATGGTTAACGTATTCTGGCGTCAAGGCTTTGGCTTGGCACAGATACGCTCACTTTTTGTATAAAATAAGATTGAGATTGCTTGCACGTATGACAAGTCAGTTTGCAAAGTGGCTTACGGGTATTGAAATTCACCCAGCCGCAAAGATTGCAGGCGGGGTGTTTATCGACCACGGTACAGGCGTTGTTATAGGCGAAACGGCTGAAATTGAAGAAGGCGTTGTTATTTACCAAGGTGTCACTTTGGGTGGTACTGGTAAACAAGTGGGAAAACGTCACCCAACTATCAAAAAGGGTGCAATGATAAGTGCTGGTGCAAAGGTTTTGGGCGGTTTTACAGTTGGCGAATATGCTAAAATCGGTGCAGGTGCTGTCGTTCTTAAGGAAGTGCCACCATATGCAACAGTGGTTGGCGTTCCGGGTATCGTTGTTAGAATTAACGGCGAAAAAGTTAACGATTTAGAACAAGAAAAGAGAGACCCATTGCACGAAGAAATTTGTCACTTGCGTGAAAAGTTGTTCTCTCTTGAGCAAAAAATAGAAGAATTAGAAAAAAAGGATAATTAATTATGAAAATTTATAATACCTTGACGGGAAGAAAACAAGATTTTATACCACTTGAAGAAGGCAAGGTTAAAATGTATGCTTGTGGCATCACCGTTTCTGGCGAAGCACACATAGGTCACGCTTACCAAGCGCTTATTTACGATATCATTAGAAAATATTTGGAAAAGAAAGGCTATGACGTCACTTATGCAAGAAACTATACAGACGTTGACGATAAGATTATCGCTAAATCTAACGAAACAGGTATTCCTGCAGACGTTTATGCTGAACAAATGATTAAAAATATTGATGAACAAATGGCAAGATTAAAGGTTGATGAACCAAACTTGTGGCTTAAAGCAACCCAAAGCATTGATGAAATCATTGCCTTTGTTCAAACGCTTATTGATAAAGGTCACGCTTATCCAACCGATAAGGGCGACGTATATTTCTCGGTTGAAAGTTTCCCATCTTACGGCAAATTGTCACACAGAAATCTTGAAGACGCAATGAACGGCGTTAGAGTGGAAAACGATGAAATGAAGAAAAATCCTTTGGACTTTGCACTTTGGAAATCTGCAAAGGCTGGCGAACCAAGTTGGGCTTCTCCTTGGGGCGAAGGCAGACCAGGTTGGCACATCGAATGTTCAACAATGAACAAAAAGGCTTTTGGCGAACAAATTGATATCCACGGTGGTGGCAGGGACTTGATTTTCCCACACCACGAAAACGAAATTGCACAAACTGAAGCATTGACTGGCAAGCAATTTGCATCTTTTTGGATTCATAACGGCTTGATTAAAGTTAACGGTCAAAAAATGAGCAAATCACTCGGCAACAGTTTGTTTTTGAAAGATTTACTTGATAAATATAGCGATGAAACCATTAAGTTTGCACTTTTGCAAACTAACTATCGTGGGGATATAAACGTCACAGACAACCTTTTCCCAGATGCTCAAAGTCACCTTTATGATTTTTATAAAATCATCAAGAGTGTAAAAGATAAGTTCGGCGATTTTGCAGGCGAAAACAAGGAAATCGATGATTTATTTAATAAGGCGATGGACGATGACTTTAACACTGCACTTGCAATAAGCAACCTTTTCGGTTTGTTTAAGAGTGTTAGAACAAAGGTTAATAAGGGCGATAGCACTGCTGTTGCAGACGTAAATCAAATTATAAATACTTATTCTTTAATCGGCTTGTTTACAAGTGACGTAGATGCGTTTATTAAAGAATATGAACAAAACCAAAATAGCGATATTCCAGCAGAAGTTGTTGCTCTTGCAGAACAAAGAGTTTTGGCAAGACAAAATAAAGACTGGGCACTTTCTGATAAGTTAAGAGATGAAATTGCAACTTTGGGATACGTTGTTAAGGATAGCAAAGACGGATATTCACTTGAAAAAAAGTAAAATAAAGGGACTGAAATTATGATTACTTCTAAAGAATTAAGAGAAAAATGGATTAAATTTTACGAAAGCAAAGGTCACACAAATATCGGCGCTGTTTCATTAATCGGCGATGGTACGACTGGCGTTATGTTTAACGTTGCAGGTATGCAACCACTTATGCCATATTTACTTGGCAAAAAACACCCAGCAGGCACAAGACTTTGCAACGTGCAAGGTTGCGTTAGAACGGTTGATATCGATTCTGTTGGCGATGCAACGCACTTCACTTTCTTTGAAATGATGGGAAACTGGAGTTTGGGCGATTACTTTAAAAAGGAAAAAACCGCTTGGTCTTTTGAACTTTTGACCGAAGTCTTTGGTTTTGATAAAGATAAGATTTGCTCTACTGTTTTTGAAGGTAATGATGCTGTTAAAAGAGATGATGAAACGGCTGGCTACTTAAAAGAACTTGGCATTAAAGAAGAAAATATTTTCTATCTTGATAAGTCAAACAACTGGTGGGAATTAGAAGGCACAGTTGGAACACCTTGTGGTCCTGATAACGAGTGGTTCTATCCACGCCACGACAATCCTTGTTGCGATAAGTGTGACGTTAACTGCGATTGCGGAAGATACGTTGAAATCGGCAACGACGTTTATATGCAATATAAAAAGTTAGAAGGCGGAAAATACGCTGAACTTGAAAATAAAAACGTTGATACAGGTTTTGGTTTGGACAGACTTTTGTTGTTCTTAAATGGTTTAGATGATGGCTATAAAACAGACCTTTTTGCTGGCGCTATTGCAAGTTTGGAACAAGCATCTGGCAAAAAGTATGGCGAAAATGACGAATATACAAAGGCTATGCGTATTATTGCAGACCATACAAGAACTGCAGTTATGTTAATCGGCGATATTAAAGGTATCACTCCATCAAATACTGGTGCTGGATACGTTTTAAGAAGACTTCTTCGCCGTGCTATTAGATACACTAAAAACCTTGGTATTCCATCAACTGCTATGTGTGACGTTGCTAAAGTTTTCATTGAAAAGGTTTATGATGAAGCATATCCACTTTTAGTTGAAAAAGAAGATTATATTTTAGACGAATTCAATAAGGAAATCAAAAAGTTTGAAGCAACCCTTACTGCTGGTATGAAAGAATTTGACAAGTGCGTTATGGGTATGCAAAGAAAGAACGAATTTATGAAGCAAAAAGATGCTAATTACGTGGAAGAAACACAAATTTCAGGTAAGCAAGCATTTAGGCTTTACGATACTTTCGGTTATCCATTAGAACTCACTATCGAACTTGCAAACGAAAGGGGCTTGACTGTTGATGAACAAGGCTTTAACGAAGCGTTTAAGGCTCACCAAGAACTTTCAAAGGCTCAAGCACAGTCTGCTAAAGGTGGTTTAACCGAACAAACTGAAATTACAACAAATTATCACACTGCAACACACATTATGCTTGCTGGTCTTCGCAAAATGTTCGGTACTGGCACAGAACAAAAGGGCTCTAACATTACTGAAGAAAGATTGCGTTTCGACTTTAATTTAGACCATAAGATGACCGATGAAGAAATCAAAGAATTGCAAGACTTTGTCAACGACGTTATCGCAAAGAAAATTGACGTTGTAAGAACAGAACTTGCTTATAGCGATGCTGTTAAACAAGGTGCATACGGCGTATTCAACGCTGAAAGTGATGACCAAATTGTTTCAATTTACACAATCGAAGGTGTTGACAAGCAAATTTGTGGTGGACCACACGCTAAAAATACTGGTGATTTAGGTCAATTTATCATCAAGAAAGAAGAAAGTTCTTCAAGTGGTGTAAGAAGAATTAAGGCAATCTTAAAATAGTTTGCTTAAAATGTTTGACATTTAAAAAAAATTATTATAAAATGTAAAGGCTGTCGAAACAAAACGGCAGTCTTTACAATAAATAATGCATCGTTAGCTCAGCTGTAAACTGCGGGCTATGGCAAGAAAGCCCGTCAATCGTATTTCCTACGCTATGCTTCGGGCACAGAGCGTCTGCTCCGCTCCATCCAACTGAGCAGAAAATAATTTAATAAAAATGAACAAGCATCGTTAGCTCAGCTGGATAGAGCGTCGGTCTACGGAACCGAAGGTCAGGGGTTCGAATCCCTTACGTTGCGCCAACAAAAAAGATAGGTTTTTGCCTATCTTTTTTTGTTGCTCGTAAGGGATTCGAATTAGGAGCGAGCAAACGAAAGTTTGCGTGTTCGCCATTAGGCGAAAAAACAGTCCAGTGGACTGTTTTGCGGGAGGCTCGAGAGAAGCGCCCGTCATACGATGAGCTTTCTTGATAGGCAAGGGCATCGTAGTGAAACGGAGATGTATCCCTTACGTTGCGCCAAAAACAACCTATCACGAACGGAGTTTGTCGTAGTTTTTTTGTATATAAAAATGATTTTTGTAGGCGATTACTATCAACTTTCTATTCTTGTAAAAAAATTGTTGCAAAATCATCAAAATAATGATATAATAATTACAGTTCTTAAAAATAGAATTTACAATGGTTAATAAGTTGTAAAAAGGTTAGAATTAATATGGGCTTAACATTTATTTGTTAAATATATTATTGGCTTTGTTAAAAATATAAAAGTATATTTTTATTACAAAAGGAATTTTATGAAAACTAAAAACAATAAAAGAAAAAAATGGATAAAAACACGCCATAAAATAATCAAAAGATTAGTGTATCCTTTTTTGGGTGCATACACAAGAAGAAAGTATGGCTTGTCAATAGAACGATTTAAGGACCAAGAAAAACGTCCATACCTTATTTTAATGAATCACCAAACGGGGTTTGACCAATTCTTTGTTGATATGGCATTTAAGGGTTCGGTTTATTGCATTGCATCAGAAGATATTTTCTCAATGGGTTTTTTGTCAAAGTTGTTGAGATATTTTATTGCGCCTATACCTATTAAAAAACAAACGCACGATGCAAGTGCTATTATGAACTGTTTACGTGTTGTTAAAGAAGGTGGCTCAATCGCAATTTTCCCAGAAGGGAACAGAACGTATAGTGGTAAAACCGAATACATAAGCCCTTCTATTGCTAAACTTGCACGTATGTTAAAATTGCCTATTGCTTTTATGAGACTTGAAGGTGGTTATGGCGTGCACCCACGTTGGAGTGACGCTGTACGTAAGGGAAAGATGCGTGCATACGTTTCACGTGTTATTGAACCTGAAGAAGTTAATAGTTATTCTGTTGATGAACTTTACGAAATAATTAAAAAGGAAATATGCGTAAACGAAAACGTTGAAGACGCCGAATTTTTCCACAAAAAATCTGCTGAATATCTAGAACGTGCTATGTACGTTTGTCCTTATTGTGGAATAGCAGAGTTTGAAAGTAAAAACGACGTTATAAAATGTAAAAAGTGTAATAGGGAAATTAAATATACTGCTAATAAGCGTCTACAAGGCGTGGGATTTGATTTTCCGTTTGAGCATATAGGCGACTGGTATGATTATCAAAGCGAATTTATTTGCAATTTAGACATATCGCCTTTTGAAAACACGCCTATTTATGCTGACAAGGAAATTTTGCTTTCTAACGTTATTTTGTATAAGAAGAAACAAAAAATTAAGAAAGAACTTTCTATGTTTGCATACAGCAATCGATTTGAATTTTCAAAGAATAAATTTCAGTTGGTTTTACCGTTTAGCGACGTTAGTGCAGTCACTGTTTTAGGAAGAAATAAATTGAATATTTACTGCGATAGAAACAATAAAGTATATCAAATTAAAGGCAATAAGCGTTTTAACGCTTTGAAATACGTACACTTGTACTATCATTACAAAAATATAGAAGAAGGAAATGCAAATGGAAAATTTTTGGGATTATAGCGTTTGGGGCGCATTAAATTTATTAGCCGTGTTATTAGGTATTTTGCTAATTGCAAACACCTTGAAAAAGAGTATAAAGTTTTTTCAAAAATCTTTAATACCGACTTCAGTTTTAGCAGGTATAATATTGTTGCTTGTTTCAACCATATATAACTGGATTACTGATAAAGCCTTTTTTGATTTGGCATTTTTTGGTGCTAACGGCTATGCATCGCTTGAAATTATTGCATACCACACACTTGCACTTGGATTTATTGCATCAACCCTAAAGAAAACGGGCGATAAAATGAACAAGCAAAGAAGTGGCGAAATTTTTAACACTGGCTTAACAACCGTTTCAACCTATTTGTTGCAAGCAGTTATCGGTATGGTTATAACCATTATTGCGGCAAAAGTTATTGAGGGCTTTTTCTCTGCATCTGGCGTGTTGCTTGCGTTTGGTTATGGTCAAGGTACGGGTCAAGCTTTAAACTATGGTAATATTTACGAATCAGATTTTGACTTTGTTGGTGGAAAGAGTTTCGGATTAACCATTGCTGCGTTTGGCTTTTTGTCAGCAAGTATCGGTGGGGTAATACATTTACATCTTATTAAAAGGAAAAATCCAAAACTTTTTAATAACCTTGCAACTGCAAAGGCACAAAATCAAGTTGTCCTTGGCGATGATGATGAAAAAGACGGCAGTTTGGGTAAATTAACCGTTCAAATGGCGTTTATTGCCATAACTTATTTGTTAACTTATGCCATTATGGTTTTGCTAGGGAATTTACTTCCATCAATGAAATCTTTGGTGTATGGCTTTAACTTCCTTATCGGTGTTTTATCTGCAATATTAGTTAAGGGAATACTTGGCTTACTTAAAAAGAAAAATATCGTTAAAAAAGAATATACTGACAATAACCTTTTATCAAACGTTTCAAACTTCTTGTTTGACCTTATGATTGTTGCGGGAATTGCTGCTATTAGATTAGACGTTATAACTGATTACTTGGGAATTCTTTTGATTTTGGGTGTTGTTGGCGCTGTTATTACTTATGCATATAACCGTTTGGTTGCTAAAAAATTGTTCCCAAATTACACTGAAGAACAATTTATGGTTATGTATGGTATGCTTACTGGAACAGCAAGTTCAGGTATCGTTCTCTTGAGAGAAATCGACCCATACTTTACTTCACACGCATCAAACAACTTGATTTATCAAAACTTGCCAGCAATCGTTTTCGGGTTGCCTATGATGTTCCTTGCAACGCTTGCACCAAAAGAAATTTACATAACGATGCTGATTTTAACGGTATATTTTATTGCATTAAACGTGATATTATTCCGTTCTAAAATATTTAAACGCAAAAAAGCAAAATAAAAAAGTTATTTTACAATTAAATGGACACTTTTATTAAGATTTTAATCTGTTTTTTAGCAGGTACTGGCGCAGGGTTAGGAACTGGTTTTGCTGGTTTAAGTGCTGCCGCTGTTATTGCACCTATGCTAATAACGTTTTTGAATATTGACGCATATACTGCTGTCGGAGTTGCACTTGCTTCTGATATTTTGGCAAGTGCAGTTTCTGCTTATATTTATAGAAAAAATGGAAATATTGACGTTAAAAACGGACTTATTATCTTGATTTTTGTTCTTCTTTTCACAACAGTTGGAAGTTATGTTGCAAGTTTTGTGCCAAGCAAGACTGCTGGCAACGTTTCTATCGTTATGATGGCTGTTTTGGGCTTAAGATTTATAATCTGTCCAGTAAAAGTCGCAAAAACAACTATGTGTGAAGTTTCAAAGCATAAACGAATAACACAATCTATTCTTTTTGGTGCTGTCATAGGTTTTATCTGTGGGTTTATCGGGGCAGGAGGTGGCTTGCTTATGCTTTTCGCCTTTACAAGCATCTTAAAATATGAACTTAAAACGGCTGTGGGCACAAGCGTTTTCGTTATGATGTTTACGGCATTGACGGGCGCAGTATCGCATTTTACTATTGCAGGTTTTCCAGACTTAACAATTTTATTGCTATGCGTTGTGTTTACGCTAATTTGGGCACGTATCGGTGCACGTATAGCAAACAAAATATCAGAAAAGAAATTGAACCGTGCAACAGGTATTATCTTGACGTCACTAGGCATAGTTCTTATTTTCATAAATATGTTCAAATAAAAATGATTAAACTTTAAATTTGCTAAAAAAGTTTGTTATGATAATAAAAAAACATTAAAAGTTAATATATATTTAATGTTGTTTTGTTAAAAATTAAATGATATAATATTAACAAGTTGTTTACTTTAAATATAAATATTACTAAAGAGGAAATAGAAAATGAGTAAAAAATTTGTAATTGTAAGTGATTCTTGTTGTGAATTGACACAAGATATGCGTGAGAAATACGGCGTTGAATATATTCCTATGTATCTTTCATATAACGATAAAGAAATTTATGCCGACGTTGACTGGAAGGAACTTTCAGTAAAAGAATTCTATGATATTCTTCGTGCAAACACCAGAATTTTTACTTCGCAAATTCCTGCGTTTAATTATCAAGAACGCTTTGAAGAATACTTAAAAGAAGGTTATGATATTTTATCTATATCTTGTTCATCTGGACTTTCTGCGTCAGTAAAAGCAAGTACGGTTGCACGTGATGAGTTAATGCAAACTTATCCTGATGCTGAAATCGTTTGTGTGGATTCATTAAACTGTGGAAAGGGCTTGGGTTTACTTTGCATATATGCAAGTGCACTTCGTGAACAAGGCAAAACAATTCAAGAAACAGCACAGGCTATTGAAGATGTTAAAATGAACGTAAACCAACTAGGTACGGTTGATGAATTAAAATACTTAAAGAGAGCAGGCAGAATTTCTGCAAGCAAAGCCTTGTTTGGAACTATGCTCAGTGTAAAGCCTATTATCGTTTCTGATACTAACGGCGAAAACGTTTCTATCGAAAAGGCAAAGGGCAGAAACAATTCTTTGCGTCGTTTGGCTGAAATGACCAAGGAAAAATACACTGGCGAAGCTGTGGGTGATATCTTCGTTTCACACGCTGACTGTCCAGAAGATGCTGAAAAGGTTAAGGGCTATCTTTTAGAGCTTATTCCAAATGCAAACGTTATGGTTAGTGACTTAAATCCTATTATGGGTGCATCTTGTGGTCCAAAAACACTTGCTATATACTTTGTAGGTGCAGAAAAACCAAACACGGCAAATGCATAAAAAGATTTTGTGCGCTGAAGAATAGTCTTCGGCGCACTTGTTTTTTTATTAAAACGTTGTTTTTTATTGCATTATTTTATTTGCTTTAGTATAATAGAATTGTGCTAAAAGGAGAGTTATTATGGATATAGCCTTGCTTGATAAAAAAATTGAACAATATTGTGCAGAAAAGCACGTTACTTGCGTGGTGCGTGTGACCATAAAAGATAAAATCGTGTATGAAAAACCAGTTGGCTATGCTGATAATGAAAAGAAAATTCCGTTCACGAACGACTCTGTTTTTACTTTTTATTCAATGACAAAGCCATTGTGCACGCTCGGCATTATGAAATTGAAAGACAAGGGCTTGCTTAAACTTTCAGACCACCCTTCAAAATACGTGCCAGAAGCGAAAAAATTGAATAAAAATATTACGATAGAAAACTTGTTGCGTCACGAAAGTGGTATCCCTGATTTTTTATTTGAAAAGTCGTTTGCCGAAAAATATGCACCGGGCACACCTGACAAAATTAGAGAACACTTAAGTTTAATAAGCGAATACCCACAATATTTTGAGCCTAAAAAGGGCTTTAGATATAGCAACGTAAACTTTTCAATTTGTGCTTTAATTATAGAAACCCTTTCTGGAAAAGCCTTTAAAGATTATATGAAGGAAGAAGTTTTTGAGCCTTTGGGTATGAAAACTGCACTCGTTGATGAGGTGGGATTATTCGTTGAAAACAGGGTAATGGGGCACGCTGTTATTGATGGAGAATTTAAGGCTGTTGGCAAAAGTTTGAATTGGATGTTTGGTGGTGGCGACGTTATAGGTACTATTGACGACGTTTATTGCTTAAACAAAGCCATAAAAAATAAACTTTTGGTTAGTGAAGAGTCTTGGAAGGAAATTCTAACTGGTTCTCCTTTAAGTGATATGGGTATGGGGTGCTATTTATCCGACTGGCACGGCAAATTCTGTGTTTCGCACACGGGTGGTCACGTCGGCTTTAGGTTATACCACGCCCAAGTTTTACAAGATGACTTTGACTGGATAATTATGTCAAACAGCGAATCGCCTACTTCAAGGCACGATATTTCTGAAATAATTCACTCCTTCTTCTACGGCGAAGATGGAAAAGAACAAAAACGTCTTGCAATGGACGCTGGGTATATTTGATAAAAAACTGACAAGTATTACATTGTTGTATTTACTTGGTTTTAACTATATTATAGGTTTGTATTAAAAGTTAAACAAGATTATGGAAAGAAAATTTGTTTTAGTGACTGGTGCTTTCGGCGGAATGGGCGAAAAGGTCGTTAATAAATTGATTGATTGTGGATATTCGGTTATCGCTGTAGATAAAACGGTTAAAGCAAGCCGTGAAAACGTTTTTCCTATACAAGTTGATATAACTGATGAAGAAAGCGTTATTACTGCCTTTAACAAGGCAAAAGAAATAACAGGCTCACTCTATGCGATTGTGCATTTTGCAGGCATTTATATGCTTGATTCAATGGTTGAAATATCTTGTGCTGACTTTGAAAAGATATTAAAATGCAATTTTTACGGCGCTTTTGTTGTGAATAAGACCTTTTTGCCACTTCTACAAAAAGGCTCAAAAATTTTAATCACGACAAGTGAACTTGCACCACTTGACCCTTTGCCTTTTACTGGATTATATGCAGTGACAAAAAGTGCGCTTGATAAATATGCTTATTCGCTACGTATGGAATTGCAACTTTTGGATATTTCCGTTTCGGTTTTGCGTGCAGGTGCTGTGGATACGGGTATGATAAGCGTTTCAACGACTGCACTCGATAGGTTTTGCAATAACACCAAGTTATATTCTTGCAATGCAAAGCGTTTTAAGAATATAGTAGATAGGGTTGAAGCGAGAAAAATTGCTCCTCAAAAGATAGCGAAAAAGACCTTAAAGATATTGACAAAAAAACGCCCAAAATTTGCGTATAAAATAAACAGAAATCCACTATTATTGCTCTTAAATTTAATGCCAAAAAGGTTTCAATTTTGGGTTATAAAAAAGATTTTAAAGTAAAAATGTAAAAAAAATATTAAAATACTTGACAAAGGTTTTTTAAAATGTTAAACTTTGTTTAACTTAATAGTTAAAGGCTGTGACGAAGACGGGTTCTATAACACGTTTTTCATAGAGAGTTGGGGACGGTGAAATCCCAGCAAAAACTAATAGAAATCTTATCACTTCCGAGCCGAAAATCCAAAAGATTTTTCAAGTAGGGTTTTCCGTGTTTGCTACGTCAGTGTATAGGAGTTGACAGACTCTGAAGGTGGTAGTTTTAACTACAATTTGAGTGGTACCGCGAGTATAGTAATAATACCCGTCTCAAAGTAAAAGGGCTTTGAGACGGGTTTTTGTTTGTTATAAACGTCGCAATACTGCGTTTCTGCTTTGCGTTTTGACTTCGATAACCAAAAAGGTTAATCTCACCCAAAACGCTTTGCGAGCCTTGTCTTGCTTGTTTCTAACAAACAAAAACATATTGATTTCAATGACCAAAAAGGTCAATCTTGTCCTTTGTCTAGTCGAGCCTAGCCTAACTTGCATCTTTGTCTTAAAAAATATTTAGAAACAAAAATATATAAATTAAAAAATTTTCAAGGAGGTATGTAACCATGAACACAAACAACACTTTAAATCAGTTGTCGGAAGTAGCAACAAGAATTAAGGAGTTGCGTGAAATTATTGGTTTCTCCGTACAAGAAATGACTGAAAAAACAAACGTAACAGAAAAGCAATATCTTGCTTATGAAAGTGGAAAAGAAGATATTCCTTTCTCATTTATTCATAAATGTGCGTTGGCGTTTGGCGTTGATATGACAGACCTTTTGGAAGGTAGGTCAGCAAAATTATCAACTTATACCGTTACAAGAAAAGGGCAAGGTAGAGAAACTGCCAAAGAAGATGGCATTGATATTTCTAATCTTGCGCCTAAATTCAAAGATAAACTTGCAGAACCTTATTACGTAACTTACGAATATTCAAAAAGTCAACAAGACAAGCCTATCCACTTAACCACACACAGCGGTCAAGAATTTGACCTTATTTTAAGTGGCAAACTTAAAATTCAAGTTGGCGACCACGTTGAAGTTTTGTCTGAAGGCGACAGCATTTATTATAACTCATCTTTGCCACACGGAATGATTGCCGTTGATGGAAAAGATTGCACCTTCGTTGCAGTTGTTATGTCTGGGGATAATTCGGCTGAAACTGTTGTTAGAAAGAGTGTTATGAATGCTAAAACAAGCGAAAAACTTGTTTGTGAAAAGTTTGTTGAAACCAAAGAAGATGCAGATGGCAGACTTGAGTCAATTAAATTTAAGAACACCGAAACCTTTAACTTTGGCTTTGATATTGTTGATGGCATCGCTGATAAATATCCTGAAAAACTTGCAATGCTCCACCTTGATAAAAACAAGTTTGAAAGAAGGTTTACCTTTAAGGACATAAAACGTGCATCTAACCAAGTTGCAAACTATTTCACGTCTTTGGGAATTAAGCGTGGCGATAAGGTTATGTTAGTTCTTAAACGTCACTATCAATTTTGGTTCTGTATGGTTGCACTCCATAAACTCGGTGCAGTTGCAATCCCTGCGACAAACCAACTTAAAGAACACGACTTTGAGTATAGATATAATTCTGCTGGCGTAAAAGCAATCGTTTGCACTGCAGACGGAGATACTTATCAATATGCTGAAAGTGCTGCCAAAAAATGTCCACAAGTTGAAAAACTTATTATGGTAGGGGGCGCAAAAGACGGCTGGCACGATTTTGATAAAGAATATGCGTTGTTCTCTGGCAAGTTTGACCGCCCTGAAAATTGTTCTTGTGGCGATGAAACAGCCCTTATGTTCTTTACGTCAGGTACGACTGGTAATCCAAAAATGGCTGCACATAAGCACACTTACGCTTTAGGACACTTTGTTACTGCTAAATATTGGCATTGTTGTGAACGTGACGGTTTGCACTTAACCATAAGCGACACGGGTTGGGGGAAATCACTTTGGGGTAAACTTTACGGACAATGGCTCTGTGAAGGTGCTGTTTTCGTTTACGACTTTGATAGGTTTGATGAAAACGATTTGTTGCCTATGTTTGCTAAATATAGTATCACAACCTTCTGTGCTCCACCAACAATGCTCCGTATGTTAATTCGTGGCGACCTTTCTAAATACGACTTATCTTCAATTCACCATATGACAACTGCTGGCGAAGCATTAAACCCAGAAGTGTTTAATAAGTTCAAAGAAGCGACTGGTCTTGAAATAATGGAAGGCTTTGGGCAAACTGAAACCACGCTTGCTATTGCAAACCTTTATGGCACGTCGCCAAAAATCGGCGCTATGGGTAAAGCAAACCCACAATACGACGTTGACGTTGTTGACGCAGACGGCAACAGCGTTCCTGCTGGTGAAGTTGGCGAAATCGTTATCCATACCGATAAAGAAGTGCCTTGTGGCTTGTTTAGAGAATATTATCGTGATACCGAAAAGACAAATGATGCTTGGCACGATGGTTTATATCACACTGGCGATACTGCTTGGCGTGACGAAGACGGTTATTTTTGGTACGTTGGCAGAGTTGATGACGTTATTAAGCCTTCTGGCTATCGTATCGGACCTTTTGAAATCGAAAGTGTAATAATGGAACTTCCATACGTATTAGAATGTGGTGTTTCAGCCGTTCCAGATGAAGTTCGTGGCCAAGTTGTTAAAGCAAGTATCGTTTTAACTAAAGGTACTGTCGGTACTGAAGAATTGAAGAAAGAAATTCAAAAATACGTTAAGGACCACACCGCTCCTTATAAATATCCAAGAGTCGTTGTTTTCCGTGATGAGTTGCCAAAGACTATAAGTGGCAAAATCCAAAGAAATAAGTTATAAGCGTCGCAATACTGCGTTTACTGACCGCATCAAAGACCTAAATGACCCAAAAGGTCAATCTAGTCCTTTGATTTGTCGAGCCTTGTCTTGCTTGCTTCTAACTCATTTCTTACAGAAATAAGTTTTATGTGGCATATAGCGAGCCTTGACCTGTTCGCATCTTCACTCTTAAAGAGAGTAAACGTTTGCACGAGCTTTGTCTTGCTTGCTTCTAACTCATTTCTTACAGAAATAAGTTTTATGTGGCATATAGCGAGCCTTGACCTGTTCGCATCTTCACTCTTAAAGAGAGTAAACGTTTGCACGAGCCTTGTCTTGCTTGCTTCTAACTCATTTCTTACAGAAATAAGTTTTATGTGGTATATAGCGAGCCTTGACCTGTTCGCATCTTCACTCTTAAAGAGAGTAAGCGAGCCTACCCACACTTGTTTCTAATTCATTTCCTATATAAAGTTTAAATGGCAATTCAAGAAAATATTTTTAAAGTTAAACAAAAAAAGACAGGTAAAAAACCTGTCTTTTTCTTTTTTTTGGGGGGGATAAAGTTTTAGCCGATAACCTTATATCCTTCGTTTTCGATAACGCTAACAAGAACCGATAAGTCAACTTCTTTATTGAGAGTGATAATAGCCGTGCCTGTTTCGTGGCTAACTACTGCGCTATCAACTTCTGCAAGGCTTTCAAGCACCTTTTTAACTCTGCCAGAACAATGCATACACATCATTCCTTCAATTTTTAAGGTTTTTTCCATAACTTTATTCTCCTTTTTTATAGTTAAATCTATATTATCTATTTTTATTTTTTTATCTTTAATTTTTTTGTTTGGGGCAGTGCTGATTAAATTTAATCTTAAAGCATTTGTGACAACGAAAACGCTTGATAAACTCATTGCAAGAGCACCTATCATAGGGTTTAAAAGTAGCCCAAGCAATGCGAAAACGCCCGATGCGATAGGAATTCCTATCGTGTTATAAAAGAAAGCCCAAAACAAATTTTGGTGAATAACTTTGAGTGTATTTTTGCTCAATCTAATGCTTGTTGCAACGTCCAAAAGGCTGTTTTTCATTAAAACTATATCGGCTGAATCAATGGCGATATCCGTTCCTGCACCTATTGCAATGCCTATATCTGCACTTGTTAGGGCAGGGGCATCGTTAATTCCGTCGCCAACCATTGCAACTTTGCCATATTGTTTTAACCCATTAACCACTTGCATTTTATTTTGTGGCATCACCCCAGCAATGACTTTGTCAACGCCCACTTGAGTGCCGATTGCATCTGCCGTTTTTTGATTATCGCCAGTCAGCATAATAACGTTTATGCCCATATTTTTAAGTTCATCAATGGCTTGTTTGCTGTCTTCTTTTACAACGTCTGCAACGCAAATAACACCTAAAAACTTGTTGTCATAACTAAAGTATAAAGGTGTTTTACCTTGCGAAGATAAATTTTCGGCTTGTTCTTTTACGCTGTCAGGAATTTTGGTGTATTTAGAAATAAAATTTGCGTTTCCACCAGCAATGATTTTGTTATCTAAACTTGCGATTAAGCCATTTCCAGCAACTGCTTTAAAATCGGTCACGGCTTTAAGGTCAAGTGCCATTTCTTGTGCCTTTATTACAACGGCTTTTGAAAGTGGATGTTCGCTATTTTTTTCTAATGCGTAAGCATAAGATATTAAATCAGTTTGGTTAATTTCATACGCCAAAACGTCGGTCACAACAGGTTCGCCTTTAGTAATAGTTCCAGTTTTATCTAAAACTACGATATCGGTTTTGCCAGTGTTTTCAAGCGAAATTGCAGTTTTGAACAATATCCCTTTTTTTGCACTTAAACCCGTGCCAACCATTATTGCAACGGGGGTTGCAAGTCCTAAAGCACAAGGGCAACTTATTACCAAAACGGATATCGCCCTAGAAAGCGAATATCCCAAACTTTGTCCTATTATTAACCATACCGAAAGTGTGATTAGTGCAATGATAATTACTGTTGGAACAAAAAATCCAGAAACTTTATCAGCAATCTTTGCAATCGGTGCTTTGGTTGAAGATGCGTCGCTTACCATACGGATAATTTGGGATAGGGTGGTGTTTTCGCCAACTCTTATAGCCTTGCATTTTAATAAGCCCGATTGATTTATTGTCGCTGAAGAAACAATGTCACCAACCACTTTGTCAACAGGGATACTTTCGCCAGTAAGTGAAGATTGATTAACTGCACTATTCCCTTCTAAAACTATTCCGTCAACGGGGATACTTTCGCCCGGTTTAACCAAAAAAACGTCGCCTAATTTTACTTGTTCAACTGGAACAATAATTTCATTTCCATCACGAATAACGGTTGCCGTTTGTGGGGCAAGGTTCATTAGTTTTTTAAGTGCGTTGGTCGTTTTACCCTTTGATTTAGACTCAAGTAATTTGCCAAGAGTAATTAGCGTCAATATCATTGCTGAAGAATCAAAATAAAGGTTGTGCAAAAGGCTGTTAACGGCAAGGGTGTTTTCTAAAAGGAAAAACATTTTGAATAGCGTTACACTGCTGTAAAGAAAACCAGAAAAAGAGCCGAGTGCAACAAGCGTATCCATATTAGGTGAGCGGTGTAATAAACTCTTAAAACCGTTTATAAAGAACTTTCGGTTAATAACCATAACCACGATAGTTAACACAAATTGAATTATTGCTATTGATATTGGATTTTTGGTTAAGAGTTTAGGTAAGGGGAAAGCCCACATATTATATCCCATTGACATATACATCAATGCGATTAAAAAGCCAAGGGATAAAAGAAGTCGCTTTTTTAGTTTGGGTGTTTGCGTGTCCTTTAGCAAGTTTATATCGCTTTTAAGGGTTGCACCATAGCCTGCTTTCTTAACTGCGTTTATAATATCTTGAGATGATGCTGTTCCTTCAACCGACATAGAGTTTGTTAATAGGTTGACTGAACAGGTGGTCACGCCATCTACTTTAGAAACGGCTTTTTCCACACTGCTACTACAAGCCGAACAACTCATTCCAGTCACGTTATATTGCACCATCGCAAATTCTCCTTTTCTTACCTTTTTATTTATAAAAATATTATAGTATTTCTGTCGTTTTTTTGCAACTAATTATTGAAAAAACAAAAAAAGTATGATATAATAAAACAAATTTACAAAAGGAAAAAGAATATGGCAAAGGTTTTAGAACAACAAGAATATGATAAAAGAATTGGCAGAACACTTATTTCGGCTGAACAAATTAAACAAAAAATTGCTGAAGTGGGTAAAATTATTGATGAGTCTTATGACGGCAGGCCGATTTTGTTGGTTAGCATATTGAAAGGTTCTTTCGTTTTTATGGCAGATATTTGCAGGGCAATAACCGTACCTTGTGAAGTTGCGTTTATGTGCGCTCAAAGTTATTTTAACGGAACAGAATCAACGGGTAAAGTTAATATCATTATGGATATTGAACAAGATATAAGCAAATATCACGTTATTATCGTTGAAGACATTATCGATACTGGAAGAACTTTGAAATATATTCACAAAATGCTTAAGGATAGAAACCCACTTTCATTAAGAGTTGTCACCCTTCTTGATAAAAAGGAAAGAAGAGTTGTTGAATTTAATGCAGATATAGTTTTGTTTGATATTCCTGATTACTTTGTAATAGGTTATGGACTAGACTGTGGGGAAAAATACAGAAACTTGCCATACATTGCAGAATTTAGACAAGATATTTAATATTAAACAACAGCCGATAATTAAAAAAAGCCACCAAATTTGGTGGCTTTTAGTATTTATTTTAATATTAAACGTTAAATCTAAACAAAACAACGTCGCTGTCTTGCATAACGTATTCTTTACCTTCTGAACGAACTTTGCCTTTTTCTTTAGCGGCGTTAAATGAGCCTAATTCAACAAGCACTGAATAGTCAACGATTTCCGCTCTAATAAAGCCCTTTTCAAAGTCGGTGTGGATTTTGCCTGCGGCTTGAGGTGCTTTTGTGCCTTTTTCAATAGTCCAAGCCCTAACTTCCTTTTCGCCAGCAGTCAAATAACTGATTAACCCCAAAAGTCTATAAGAAGTTTTAACAAGTCTATCAAGACCACTTTCGGTTAAGCCTAATTCTTCAAGGAACATTTTTTGTTCGTCTTCTTCAAGCATAGAAAGTTCTTCTTCAGTTTTTGCACAAATAACCATATATTCGGCATTTTCTTGTTTTGCAAAATCGATAACCTTTTGAACAAGTGGGAGAGAGCTTTCATCTTTGCCCATATCCATTTCGCCGATGTTTGCTGTATAGATAACAGGTTTTGCAGTGATTAAGAAAAGTGATTTTAAGTATTCTTTTTCTTCATCGTTCATAGCAAGAGTTCGTGCTGGTTTTAATTCTTCAAGGTGAGTATAAAGTTTTTGCAAGAATTCGGCTTCGATTTTATATTTTTTATCGCCAGTTTTTGTCATACTGATAGCCTTGTCAAGTTTTTTCTTAACGCTATCGGTATCGGCAAAGATAAGTTCAAGGTTGATAGTTTCAATATCTCTTAATGGGTCGATTTTATCGTCAACGTGGGTAATGTTTGAATCTTCAAAACATCTTACAACGTGAACGATAGCATCTGTTTCACGAATATTTGCAAGGAACTTGTTTCCAAGACCTTCGCCCTTGCTTGCACCCTTAACAAGCCCTGCAATGTCTACGAATTCAACAACTGCTGGGGTTATTTTTTTAGTATTATAAAGTTTGCCCAAAACGTCAAGCCTTTCATCTGGCACGGCAACGATACCAACGTTTGGTTCAATGGTGCAGAAAGGGTAGTTAGCGCATTCTGCGCCCGCGTGGGTTATTGCGTTAAATAGTGTTGATTTGCCTACGTTTGGAAGTCCAACGACACCTAATTTCATATTTTATCTCCGTTTAACTTTTATTGACCTTACAATTATAATCCAAATTAAATAAAATTTCAAGTTTTTAAGTTGCATTTTTACAAATTATATGTTATTATTAAAACGCTTACGGAGTATATTATGGATTATAAGAAAATTATTGCGGAAAAACTTAATATTGAAGGCATTTCGGCTGAAGAATTATATTCGTTTATCGAAACGCCACCAAATAATGATATGGGTGACTTTGCGTTGCCTTGTTTTAAACTCTCTAAAATTATGCGCCGTCCACCAGTGTTGATTGCACAAACGCTTGCTCAAGAATTCGTTTTAGACGAATATATTAGCGATTGCACTGCTGTTAACGGTTATCTTAATTTTAAGATAAACAGGCAAAACTATGCAAACGCATTGCTTGATGAAATTTTAGAAAAAAATGAAAATTACGGTGCTGATACTATCGGCAACGGCAAGACCATTTGTATTGACTATTCTTCAATTAACATTGCAAAACCTTTTCATATCGGGCATTTAAGCACCACCGTTATCGGCAGTGCACTCTGCAAGATTTTTAGGTTTTTGGGATATAAGGTGGTGGGTATAAATCACCTTGGCGATTACGGAACGCAGTTCGGCAAACTTATAGTTGCTTTTAAAAAATGGAGTTCTATTGAACAAGTTGAAAAAGATAGATTAAAAGAACTTACAAGAATTTACGTTAAATATCACGATGAAGCCAAAATTCACCCAGAAATGGACGATGAAGCAAGACATTATTTTAAGTTGATTGAAGACGGCGATAAAGACAGCAATAAACTCTTTGAACTCTTTAAGAAAATCACTTTAGAAGAAGTTGATAAGATTTATAAACTTTTGAACGTTGAATTTGACAGTTATGCTGGCGAAAGTTTTTATAACGATAAAATGGCGCCTGTCGTTGATGAATTAAGAGAAAAAAATCTTATAAAGATTTCAGATGGTGCGTCTATCGTTGACCTTGAAGAATATAATATGCCACCTTGCCTTATCTTAAAGTCAGATGGTTCGACCTTATATGCAACAAGGGATATTGCCGCCGCCGTTTATAGAAAGAACACTTATGATTTTGAAAAGTGTTTATACGTGGTTGCATATCAACAAAACTTGCACTTCAAACAATTCTTTAAAGTTCTTGAACTTATGGGCAAGGACTGGGCAAAAGATATGGTGCACGTTGCTTACGGTATGGTAAGTTTGGAAAGCGGTGCAATGAGCACACGTGCTGGTAAAGTGGTGCTACTTGAAGACGTTATAAATAAGACTATCGAAAAGGCTTATAGCGTTATTGAAGAAAAGAACCCAACTCTTAAAGATAAAGAAAAGATTGCCAAGGCAGTCGGCACGGGTGCAGTTATTTTCGGTGCACTCTGCAACAACAAGATTAAGGACATAACCTTTAGTTACGATAGAGTGTTGAGTTTTGAAGGGGAAACTTGCCCTTACGTTCAATATACCATTGCAAGATGCAATAGTGTTTTGGCAAAGTGTGGCGAACCTGCAAAATATTCTAATATCCAAATGAACGCAAGTGAATATGGCGTTATCGCTGAACTTGGAAGGTTTAAGGACGTTGTTAAGGCATCTGCTGATAAATATGAACCATCTTTTGTCACAAGATATGCACTTGACCTTGCAACAGCGTTTAACAAGTTCTATATGGACTGCAAGATTGCTATTGAAGATGAAAATCTTAAAAACTTCCGTTTGGCAATTACAAAGGCAGTTAAGATAACACTTACTAACGCACTCACATTATTAGGTATTGAAACAGTTGAGGAAATGTAATGAATAAGGCTGTTATTTTTGACCTTGACGGCACGATTATTCACTCTCTTCCAGATATATTAGAGCACGTTAATATTACTTTAGGAAAGTTTAATGCGCCACTTCGCAATGCTGATGAAATAAGACAGTTTATAGGCAACGGTGCAAGAAACTTAATTAAGAGAAGTTTTGGGGATATCACCGAACAAGAATTAGATGAAAGGTTGGCTTTTTATAATGAAAGTTATACCAGTTCGGGTAGCCCAAAAACAAGGCTTTTCGATGGGGTTAAGGAATTGCTTTTAACCTTAAAGGAAAGGGGATATAAACTTGCAATCTTAACCAACAAACCACAAAAGACAACTGATGAAGTTTATCAAAAATATCTTTCTTCATTTAACTTCGATATGGTTGTGGGGCAAAGCAGTAGTGTTAAGTGTAAGCCTGATAAAACGGCAACTTTAAATATCCTAGAAAAACTAAACGTTGAAAAACAAAACGCTTTTTTTGTTGGCGACGGCGAAACCGACGTATTAACTTCTATAAATGCGGGTATAAAAAATATCAGCGTTTTGTGGGGATATAGAGATAAAGACCAACTTCAAGAAGTGGGTGCAACCACTTTCGTTAATAATCCAAAAGAAATTCTTTCTTTGATTTTCTAATTTTTTTATTAAATTCTTTTAATTCAAATAATTTTTAATTTAAGTACATATTTTTTAATATTAGGGTTGTGCGATAAAACGCATAACTCTAGTATCCATTTTTTTAAGTCATTTGACAAAATTTCCAAAATTAACAAAAAATTGCAAGGAGAAAAATTTTGCAAAAAAAATATAACACTATAATCGTTGGCGGGGGCGCATCAGGGCTTTTGACAGCCGTTGAACTTCTAAAGGGCAACAATGCGTTGAAGGGCAACGAAATTCTAATTTTAGAGCGAAACGACAGGGTGGGTAAAAAACTTGTTGCAACCGGCAATGGACAAGGCAATCTTATGAACGAAAAGTTCGGGGCAGAGTTCTATCACGGGGACAAGGCTTTTATCGAACAATTCGTTTCTAGTGCAAAACAGGTTAACTTAAAGCGTTATTTAGAAGAAATAGGCGTTTTCGTTTGTGCTGGAAAGGACGGAAAAATTTATCCACTTTCAAAGCAAGCAAGTTCTGTGCTTGATAGCATAAGGGCATATTTAAGTTATATGAACTGCACCGTTTTAACTGGTAAAAGGGTTAGCAAAATTACTAAAAATAACGGAGAGTTTGAAGTTTGCGTCGGCTCTGAAAAGTTCAGTGCTAAAAACGTTGTGCTTGCAACGGGTGGTAGTGCTGGCAAACAGTTTGGAACGGACGGCACGTCTTACGCTTTGGCAGAAAACTTTGGGCATAAAAAGACAGAACTTTATCCATCGCTTGTTCAATTAAAAACCGATACGGCTTTACTTAAAGGGCTTAAGGGTATTAAGGAAACGGCAAGGGTGACTGCTTTTGTTGATTCCAGACCTGTTATGACGGCTGAAGGCGATTTATTGTTTACTGATTTTGGGGTGTCTGGCTCAACTATTTTCAGTTTGTCTGCAAGTGTGATAGGCAAAAAGAACGCCTATTTAATAGTGGAGTTTTTGCCAAACTTAACCTTTGGTCAAACTGAAAAAATTGTGGAAAATCGTTTACAAATTCCTTACGTGACTAAAGAAGATTTACTTTGTGGCGTGCTTAATAAAAAGGTCGGTCAAATCATTATAAAAAATGCAAAGAGTTTAAGTGCAACTGATATCGCTTACGGTATAAAGAATTTTAAGTTATCAGTTTTAGGCTCGCTTGATTTTGCTTATGCTCAAGTTACAAGGGGCGGTATCAAGACGGATAAGATTGACGGCAATTATCAAAGCAAGTTGGTGGAAAACCTTTATATCGTTGGCGAAATGCTTAACGTTGACGGCGATTGTGGTGGTTATAACCTTACTTTTGCTTTCATAAGTGGAATATTATGCGCAAAAAATATTAAGAAAAAAATAGGTGAATAAAATGGCAGAATTTATTAAATTTACAAAAGAACAATTAGACCAAATGAATTTATACGTCTTAAGAGAAATAGGCAGAGAAATCGGTGTTAAAACGCCTACTTCATTAAAGAAAGACAAACTTGTAAATGATATTATCGCAATTCAAGATAACAGGTTAGAACCTGTTGTGCCAACCAAAATCGGTGCGCCACCTAAAAAAATGGATCTTTCTGAATTTTACGTTAAAGAAAAAAAGAGCGAATATGAGCCTTATAACGCACCGTCTTATGAAGGGAATACAAGTTTTAGTGACGTGGAAGCCATTGATGATTATAATACCTTTATAATGGAAGGTGTGTTGGAGCAAGTTTCTTCAAACTATGGCTTTTTGCGTACTAATAATTACGAAAATTCTAGTGATGACGTTTTCGTGTCTATGCAAAACATAAGAAAGTTTAACCTTCGCCGTGGCGACAAGGTTAGGGCAAAGGCAAAATTTGTTCGTGAAAAAGATTCCGCTGCACTTCAAGACGTTATTTTGATAAACGATTTAGACCCAGCATTATTCTTAAAACGCAACAACTTTGATGACCTTACACCATATTATCCAACCGAAAGGCTAAAACTTGAAAGAGATGATGAAAACAACCTTTCAATTCGTTGTATTGACTTGTTTTCGCCTTTAGGAAAAGGTCAAAGGGGTTTAATCGTTGCACCACCAAAAACTGGTAAAACAACGCTCTTAAAACTCATTGCTCAATCAATCGAAAAAAATCATAAAGACGTTAAACTTATAGTTTTACTTATTGACGAACGTCCAGAAGAAGTGACCGATATTAAAAGATGCATTAACGGAGAAGTTGTTTTCTCTACCTTTGATGAATGTGCAGAACATCATATCAGGGCTGCAGAATTAGTTATAAATCGTGCAAAAAGACTTGTTGAAGTTGGTCAAGACGTGGTTATTTTGATGGATTCAATAACAAGACTTGCTCGTGCTTATAACAGCACCATTGAAAGTTCAGGCAAGATTTTATCCGGTGGGCTTGACCCAGTTGCTATGCAAGGTCCAAAGCGCTTTTTCGGGTCTGCAAGAAACATTGAAAGTGGTGGCAGTTTAACTATTTTGTCAACTGCTTTAATTGAAACGGGAAGCCGTATGGACGACGTTATTTACGAAGAGTTTAAAGGCACTGGCAATATGGAAATTCACTTGTCAAGAGAACTCAGCGAAAAGAGAATTTTCCCTGCGATAGACCTTTATAAGTCTGGCACAAGAAGGGAAGAACTTTTGCTTACGGAAAGTGAACTTGACACTGTTTATAAACTTCGCCAAATCTTATCTGAAAGGGACGATGCAACCGACAGTTTGCTTGATATGTTAAAAAAGACCAAAGACAACAAAGATTTAAGCAAAAAACTTGATGCGTGGATAAAAATTTATAAAAAATAATTATGAAATCAGAAAGAAACAAGACAATAGATTTTACACTTGAACAAGGTGAAAAATACCTAGAAAAAGTTATAAAAACAAGTGATTATGACGGTAAAAAGGTCAACTGCACCATTTTGGGCGATACTTTTTGTGCGTTAGAAAAAATGCAAGAAAAAAGCATTGACCTTTTAATCGTTGACCCACCATATAATCTTGACAAGAATTTTCACGGGAACGGATTCAAAAAGCAAAGTTTAAGCGAATATGCCGAATATACTCAAAAATGGATAGACGCCGTTAAGCCTAAACTAAAAGACACGGCAAGCATTTACGTTTGCTGTGACTGGAGAAGTGCGCTTACTATCGGCGTGGTGTTAGATGAAAATTTTGTTTTAAGGAATAGAATTACTTGGCAAAGAGAAAAGGGCAGGGGCGCTAAAACCAACTGGAAGAATTCTATGGAAGATATCTTCTTTGCAACGGTCAGCGACAATTATACCTTTAATCTTGATGCAGTTAAGCAAAGGAAAAAGGTGCTTGCGCCTTATAAAGAAAACGGCAAGCCAAAAGACTGGCAACAAACTGAAGACGGCAATTATAGGCTTACTTGTCCATCAAATTTTTGGGACGATATAGCCGTGCCTTACTGGTCAATGGCTGAAAACACGGCACACCCAACCCAAAAACCAGAAAAACTCATTGCAAAACTTATTCTTGCAAGTTCAAACAAGGGCGATACTGTGGTGGATATCTTTGCTGGCAGTGGCACGACTGGTGTGGTTGCAAAAAAACTTGACAGAAATTTTATCAATATCGAACAAAACCCACTTTACTGTGCGTGGGGCGAAAAAAGACTTTTAGATGCCGAAACGGATAAGAGTATTCAAGGCTATGACAATGGCATTTTCTATGAAAGAAATTCTCGCCCAACAAAAAACGATTAAAATTAAGAAAAAAGTCACAAACTCTTTATAAAAAGAGCATGTGACTTTTTTATTGAATAAAAAGCAAAAAATTGCGTTTAGGACTTGAAAAAAAACACAATATATAGTACAATATTATAAATAATGGCAGAGTATGCGGAGAAAATAAGATGGCAAAAACAAGTTATAAGGCAGAAGATATAAAAATCCTTGAAGGTCTTGATGCGGTAAGACTTCGCCCTGGTATGTATATCGGTACGACGGGCGTTAAGGGTTTGCATCATATTTTATGGGAAATCGTTGATAACGCCGTGGACGAAGCGGCAAACGGCTTTGCAAACAAGATTGAAGTTAAGTTGTATAGCGATGGAAGTGCGTCTGTTGAAGATAATGGACGTGGTATTCCAACCGATATCCACTCAAAAGCAGGCGTTTCTGGTGTAGAAGTCGTGTTTACACAACTTCACGCTGGTGGTAAGTTCGATGCTGATAACTATAGTTATTCAGGTGGACTACACGGCGTTGGTGCATCTGTCACAAACGCACTTTCAGAGTGGCTTACAGTTGAAGTTTATAAGGATACCATTTATAAAATGGACTTCCACAGTTATCTTGATAAGGAAACTGGAAAGGTTAAGTCTGGCGTGCCAAAAGCACCACTTAAAAATACAAAGGAAAAGACCAAAAAGCGTGGTTCGTTCATTAGGTTCTTGCCTGATAAAAGGGTTTTTGAAACGACTGAATTTTCAGTTGAAACTATCCTTAAAAGATTAAAAGAACTTGCCTTTTTGAACAAGGGACTTGAAATAAAGTTCTATGATGAAAAAACCGATTTTTCACGCACTTATAAATATGAAGGTGGTATTACCGACTTTGTTAAATATTTGAACGAAGGCAAGTCTTCACTTTATAGTGAGCCACTTTCTTTTTCTGCAACTAAAGATAATATTTACGTTGAAATTGCAATTCAACATACCGATGCTTATACGGACAGTGTTTACTCTTACGTAAACAATATCCCAACGGGCGAAGGTGGTATGCACGAAACTGGATTTAGGTCTGGTTTAACACGTTCCTTAAACGATTATGCTAGGGAAAGAAACATCTTAAAAGAAAAAGACGATAACTTGCTTGGCGATGACTTTAAAGAAGGTTTAACGGCAATTATCTCAATTAAAATGCAAAACGTTCAGTTTGAAGGTCAAACCAAAACCAAACTTGGCAACCCTGAAGCAAGACCAGCCGTTGAAAGCGTGACCGTAAATGAACTTGAACTTTTGATGAAGAATAAAAAACTTGGCAAAGTTTTCGATACCATTATCAACAAGGCTTTGGGCGCTGCAAAGGTTAGACTTGCTGCTAAAAAAGCAAAGGAAATTGCAAGGGCATCAAAGAGCATTGAATCACAAAATCTTGTAGGCAAACTTTCGGCTTGTTCTGGAAGAAAAGCCGAACTCAACGAACTATTTATAGTTGAAGGGGATTCTGCTGGTGGCAGTGCAAAACAAGCACGTATGCGTCAATATCAAGCGATTTTACCACTTCGTGGTAAACCACTTAACGTTGAAAAGAAAAAACTTGACCAAATTTTGCAAAACGAAGAAATTAGGACGATAATAAGTGCACTTGGCACTGGTATAGGTTCGGAATTTGATTTGGAAAGCCTTAAATATCACAAGGTTATTATTCTTTCCGATGCCGACCAAGACGGTGCGCACATCAGGGCAATTCTTTTAACTTTCTTCTTTAGATATATGCGTGAACTTATCCAAGAAGGGCACGTTTACGTTGGTATGCCACCACTTTATAAGGTGCATAAGGGCAAGGTTGAAGAATATGCTTTTGACGACAAAGAATTGCAAGAAAAGATAGCAAAAGTTGGGCGTGGTTATGCAATTCAAAGATATAAAGGGCTTGGTGAAATGAACCCTTCACAACTTTGGGAAACAACCTTAAATCCAGAAACACGTTCACTTATGCAAGTGACCATTGAAGACGCTGCCGAAGCAGACAAGATGATAACAGTGTTGATGGGCGATGAAGTTGCTGAAAGAAAGAAATATATCTTTGAACACGCAAACTTTAATAAAGAAGATAAATTCGCAAAAATTAAACGTGATTAAGGGGGCAAAGCAAAATGGAAAACCAAAAGGGAATAATTTTTTCATCACTTGATGAAGTTTTGAAAAATTCTATGATTCCGTATGCGGAAAACGTTATTTTAGACCGTGCTTTGCCAAGAGTTGAAGACGGACTAAAACCTGTTCAAAGGCGTATTCTTTACGCTATGTATGAAATGGGTTTAACTTTCGATAAGCCACACAAAAAGTGTGCTAAAATCGTCGGTGAAGTTTTGGGTAAATATCACCCACACGGCGACAGTTCGGTTTATGGTGCGATAGTTCACTTGGCGCAAGACTTTAATATGCGTATGCCACTCATTGACGGACAAGGCAACTTTGGTACTATCGACGGCGACTCTGCTGCTGCTTATAGATATACCGAAGCAAGATTAGAAGAACTTGCTTTAGAACTTTTAAGGGATATTGATAAGGACACTGTTAAGTTTAGCCTTAACTTTGACGATACACAAGAAGAGCCAGATACTTTACCGGGAAGATATCCAAACCTTTTGGTTAACGGGGCAACGGGTATCGCAGTTGGTCTTGCAACGAATATCCCACCACATAACCTTGTTGAAGTTATAAACGGAACGATTGCTTATATTGATAACCCAAAAATTTCCTTAAAGGATATGATGGGCTATATTAAAGCGCCAGACTTCCCAACAGGTGGTTATATTGTTGCTGGCGAAGAACTTGAAGAAGCCTATAAGACAGGCCGTGGCAAGATTAAAATTAAAGCACGTGTCAATATTGAAAAGGATACTGGGGATAAGCAAAACTTGGTTATTTCCGAACTTCCTTATCAAGTAAACAAGGCAAATCTTTTGAAAAAGATTGCTGATATGAAAGAAGAAAGAAAGGAATTTTTATCTGGCATTGCAGACGTTGTTGATGAGTCTGACAGAAACGGTATGCGTGCGCTTGTTAAACTTAAAAAAGATGCCGATGCAAAGGCAATTTTGGCATATTTATACAAGAACACCGACCTAGAAGTTAGTTTTGGTATCAATATGGTTGCCATTGCTGACGGAAAGCCTTGTCAATTAGGACTTTTGGATATTATCAAATATTACGTTAACTATCAAAGAGAAGTTATTTTAAGACGCTGTAAGTTTGAACACGAAAGGGCAAAGGAAAGGGCGCATATTTTAGAAGGACTTATCGTTGCAGTTAAGAATATTGATGAAGTTATAAAGATTATCAAAGGTGCTGAAAACACCACTGATGCTAGGGCAAAACTCCGTGAAAGATTTTCTTTATCAGACCAACAAGCAGGCGCAATTCTTGATTTAAGACTTGCACGCCTTACCAAACTTGAAGTTTATAAACTTGAAGAAGAACTTGCTGAATTAAAGAAGAAAATCAAAGAACTTGAAGAAATTATCGCAAGCAAGGCTAAGCAAATGCACGTTGTTAAAGCCGAACTCAACGCCATTAAGAAAAAGTATGGCGATGACCGTAGAAGTAATATCATTATGGGCGGTAAAGAGTTGGATATTCAAAGTGTGGAAAAGGAATTAAAACAAGTTGATGACTTTATCGTTGCCTTTACACACGGCAAGTCTTTCAAGAAAATGACCGAAAAGAACTTTAAGATGAGTGATAAAACGGTTAAGGAAAATACTTCTGCAGATGACTTTATCGTATTTAAGACAAAAGCAAGAAGTGACCAAACCTTGCTTGCCTTTACAAACCTTGGCAACTGCTGTAAAATCGATATGGAAGTTGCACCAGAGTGCCGTTATAGAGATAAAGGACATAAATTCAACGCAGTTTGCAAAGAAGCACAAAGAAACGAATATCCTGTTGCTTTCTTTGCCGTTGATGAAAATGCTCTTCCACAAGGACACTTGTTGTTCTTTACCAAAGACGGCTTGATTAAAAAGACAGAGTGGGCTGAATATAACTTGGTAAAACCTTACTATCAAGCAATCAAACTAAAAGACGGCGATATGCTTGTGGGTGTTGAACAAGACTTGCCTGATACCACGATTGCATACATTACTAAAAAGGGTATGTCTTTAAATGCATTGAAAGATGATATCCCAGTTCAAGGCAGAGTTGCTGGTGGTGTTAAGGGATTGAACTTAAACAAGGGCGATGAAATAGTGTTCACTTCACAAGTTGATGAAGAAGGCGAATTCTTTATCGTCACAAACACAGGTTTTTATAAAAGGGTTATAACCAGCGAAATCGAACCACTTGCAAGGTATAGAAAGGGCATCAAGATAGTTGAACTTGGAAAAGATGGCGAAGTTGTTTTTGCATCTTGTGTAAAAGCACCGTTTGACGTTGGTGTTGTTGATACTTTTGGCGTGGCATTTGTTGTTAACACTGAAGATATAGGCATTGAAAACAGAACAACAAAGGGCAAGACCTTGAAGAACGAAAACAAAAAACGTGCACCTGAAAAAGTGTTCAAGATATTTACTGAATAATACGTAAAAACATATATAAATGTATAAAAAGCGACCAAAATCGGTCGCTTTTTTCATTTTTTAAAATTTTTTCAAAGCAGTGTCATAACCCTATTTACAAATGAAAAAACTTTGCTAATATAAGCGCAGTCGGTGATTTTGGGGGATTTATGCAAGATATTATTAACAGAATAAGGGAGATTGAACTTGAAGAAAAACGCCGAAAGGGCGAAGACAAACTGGCAAAATATAACACGGGGGAAATAGTACACCTTAAGCAACTTGCCTTTCACAAGTGCCAAAAAAAGAACAGATGGGTATTCGGGGGAAACAGGAGTGGCAAAACAGAGTGTGGTGCAGTTGAATCGGTGTATATGGCAAGGGGAATTCACCCTTTTAGAGAAAACAGAAAAAATGTTTTCGGGTGGGTGGTTTCGCTTTCCCAACAAGTGCAAAGGGACGTTGCTCAAAGCAAAGTTTTGTCTTATATAAACCCTTCGTGGATAGAAGACGTTTCAATGTTAAGTGGCAAGAAAGAAAGTCTTAAATACGGCGTTATCGACCAAATTCGCATTAAAAACGTGTTTGGTGGCATATCGGTTATCGGCTTTAAGTCTTGTGACCAAGGCAGAGAAAAGTTCCAAGGCAGTTCGCTTGATTTCGTGTGGTTTGATGAAGAACCACCAGAAGATATCTATGATGAGTGCCGTATGCGTGTGCTGGATAAAAAGGGGGAAATTTTCGGCACGATGACGCCCTTAAAAGGCTTGACCTTTATACACGATAAAATTTACCTTAACACCGAAAATAATCCTGAAGTTTGGTGCGAATTTATGGAGTGGGCTGATAATCCTTATCTTGATAAGGGGGAAGTTGAAGCCCTTACAAAAACTCTTTCTTTCGACCAACTTGAAAGCAGAAGATATGGTCGATTTAAGGCAAGTGTGGGGCTTGTTTATCCAGAGTTTGATGAGAATATTCACGTTCTAAAAGAGCCTATCCATATCCCAAAAGAGTGGCAAGATACTATTTCAATAGACCCCGGTCTAAACAACCCACTTTCAGCCCACTGGTATGCAGTTGATTACGACGGAAACGTTTTTGTTGTTGCAGAGCATTTTGAAGCGGGCAAAGATATTTCTTATCACTCAAATAGGATAAAGGAAATAAGCAAAAGTTTGGGTTGGAAGTGCGATAGTCAAGGCAGATATCACACGCTTATAGACAGTGCTGCAAACCAAAAAACGCTTGCATCTTCAAAGAGTGTCACCGAACTGTTTTTTGATTTTGGCATAGTTGCATCTCCAAAAGTAAACAAGGATATGTTTAGTGGTATTCAAAGGGTAAAGCAATACCTAAAAGTCAACGACGGGTTAGCAAAATTATATATTTTTCCGTGTTGTACTAACCTTATAAGAGAGTTGAAAACTTATAGGTGGAGCGAAGGGGAAAACCCTAAAAAAGTTGATGACCACGCACTTGATGAACTTCGCTATTATCTAATGACAAAGCCTGAAAATCTGCCCCCAAAAGTGCAAAAGACACAAATTCAAAAGGATAAGGAAAGGTTAATCAGAAAAATTATGAATGAAAGGAAAAAGTAAAAAACAAAAAGTCGATTTAAAGCAAGATTTGAAAGAAGCGTTAATCAAAAAGGCTCTGGGGTACGACGTTAAAGAAGTTATTGAAGAGTATTCTAGCGATGCTGACGGACAAGTTAAGTTGAGCAAGAAAAAGATTACCACAAAATCAGTTCCACCCGATATGACCGCTCTTAAAATTTTGCTTGATGAAAATCAAAAAGACACAAGTCAAATGACAGATGAAGAACTATACGAAGAAAAAATTCGTTTGCTCTATCTGTTAAAACAAATTCAAAATGATTAAGGAGAAAAATTTTGAGAAAAAGCATTAAAACACTTGAAAAAGAAAGAGAAAGGGAGAAGTATATTGAAGAATTAATCTCCGAAGTGTACTCTGACTTTAAGAAAAGACAAGAAAACAGGATAACTTATGAAAGACAATGGGAATTAAACATAAATTTTCTAAACGGAAATCAATATTGCGACTTAAGCGCACAGGGCGAAATTCTAGAAGAAAGCAACACTTTTTTCTGGCAAAGAAAAGGGGTGTATAACCACATTGCCCCTGCAGTTGACACAAGAATTGCAAAGTTTGCTTGCATAGAGCCAAGCGTTTCGGTTAGACCAAGAACAGATGATGATAAGGACGTGGCATCGGCTTCGCTTGCCGATAAACTTTTGGAAAGTGCGTTCAAAAAGACAAAATTACACGAAATTGTTAAAAAGACAACCGTGTGGAGCGAAACTTGTGGAACGGGCTTTTACAAGGTTTTGTGGGATAACAAAGGTGGGAATAAGATAGGCGTTGTGGATAATCAAGACGTTTATGAAGGGGAAGTATCCGTTTTATCCGTTTCACCTTTTGAAATTTTCCCAGATTCATTGACGGTTGAAAACATTGAAGATTGCGCAAGCATTATACACGCAAGAGTTATGAGCGTTGATGCCGTTAAAGAAGTTTACGGAATAACTTTGAGTGGACAAAGCATTGACGTGCAAAGTTTGCAAAAGACTGCTGCATTTTCATCTAGCAAACAAAATACCCTTGACAATGCCGTTATCGTTATCGAAAGATATGAGAAACCAACAAAAAAATATCCTTTAGGAAGACTTATAACCGTTGCTGGAAACAAACTTTTATACCTTGGTGATTTGCCATACCAAAATGGTGAAAACGGCAAAAGGGGTTATCCGTTTGTTAAGCAGGTTTCACTTGAACAAGCGGGCAGTTTCTTCGGTTGTAGCATAATCGAAAGGTTAATCCCAGTGCAAAGGGCATTCAATGCCGTTAAGAATAGAAAACACGAATTCTTGAACAGACTTTCAATGGGCGTTATGACTGTTGAAGACGGTTCTATGGACGTTGATGACCTTGTAGAAGAAGGTTTGTCCCCTGGTAAAGTTATCGTGTATAGACAAGGCTCTAAAGCCCCTGAAATTATGTCTAATATGAATATGCCAAGCGACTTTAATGAAGAAGAAGAGAAGTTGCTTGATGAATTCGTTATCATAAGTGGGGTAAGCAACGTCACGTCAAGTTCTTCAAACGCATCGTTGTCAAGTGGTACGGCTCTTGAAATTTTGGTTGAGCAAGACAACGCAAGGCTTATGCGAAGTGCAGAGTGCATTAGGAATTGCTACGTTGAAATATCAAAGTTGATGATAAGGCTTTATTACCAGTTTTCTGCTGGGGTTAGGGCTATCAACGTGCAAGACGAATATAACAAGACCAAAATTCTTTATCTTGATAAAAACGCTGTGAATTCCGACGACGTGTACCTTGAAAACGAAAACGAACTTTTATACACAAACAGACAAAAGAAAGATATGATTTTCAAGTTGTATGAGAGTGGACTTTTAACTGATGAAGACGGAAAACTCCGTCCGTCAATAAAGGAAAAGGTGTTGTCTTTGTTAGGTTATAAAGAACTTGACTATCAAAAGGGGCTTGCAAGACTTCAAGAAGAAAAAGCACAACAAGAAAACGATGGCTTAAGAAAAAAAGTTGTTTCGGTTGATGAAATTGATGAGCACGCTATCCACGTTGATGAACACACCAGATACGTCTTAAGCGAATTTTCTTCGCTTAACGATGAACAAAAGCAAAGATTTTATAATCACATAAGAGAACACAAAGATAAGTTAAATAATGAAAATGGAGAAAAAATTTATGGAAGAAATTAAAAATGAACAAACTACACTTTTAACGCAACCCGCAGAGGCGGAAATGGATGAAGGCGGAGAGAAAGGGGCAGTCTCATTAGGAAAATTTAAAGACGTGAGTGCACTCTTAAACGCTTATAATTCTTTACAGTCTGAATTTACCAAACGCTGTCAGAAAATAAAGGAATTAGAAGGCAAGTTGGATGCAGGTGATAAAACGGCAGTTCCACCAGCAGAAAATCAAAGTGCAACCACAACTCAAGCAGATACAACCTTTATGGACAAAGAAAAAATCCTTAAAGACTATTTACTTGACGTGCTTGGTAAAAAGCCAAGCGCAATTATTATGGACGGGGCTGGGGTTAGCGTGAAAACACCGGTTAATCGACCAAAAACTATTGAAGAAGCGGGCAATCTCGCAAAAAATTTATTAAACAAACATTAATTAAGGAGAAATTATGGCAGTTAATTTAACAAATGCAGACAGTGCATTAAAATCAATATACCTTGATGCAATCAGTCATCAATTAGACAACAACGTAAACCCACTTTTAGCGGCAATCAAAAAGAGTACCAACGACGTTTGGGGTAAGGAAGTTAGAAAACTTGCTACATACGGCATTAACGGTGGTATCGGTGCTGGTACAGAAGATGGTTCTTTGCCAGCATCTGCAGGCAACAACTACAAGCAATTTGTGACCACTCTTAAAAACCTTTATGGCGTTATCGAAATTTCAGACAAGGCAATCAGAGCATCTGAAAATAATGCAGGTGCTTTCGTAAGCCTTTTGAATTCTGAAATGGAAGGTCTTGTTAGAGCAAGCAGTTTCAACTTTGGCAGAATGCTTTTCGGCAACGGCACAGGAAAACTTGCTGGCGCAGTTAAGGTTAAATCAAATAAGATTGTCGTTGATTCAACCAAAAACCTTATTGAAGGTATGATTATCGACGTCCGTGATGCAAGTGGCAATATCATTTCAGGTCTTGCTGAAAGAAAAATCACACAAATTGACAAGGCTTCAAACTCAATCGTAGTTTCAGGTGGCACTATTTCTGACACAGAATTTGCAACTGGAACAATGGTGACAGTTCAAGGCTCTTTCGGCAACGAAATTACTGGTCTTGACGCACTCTTTAACAACCCATCTATCTATGGCTTGGCAAAATCTGAAAACCCTTGGATGAACTCTTACAAAAAAGAAAACGTTGGCGAAATCAGTGAAATCGCTATCCAAACAGCACTTGACACAATCGAAGAAAACAGTGGCAAGGGCGTAAACTTTATGGTATGTTCTTGGGGCGTTAGAAGAGCGTTGCAACAACTCTTTGCAACAAATAAGCGTGTTATCGACAACATGGAACTTAACGGTGGCTTTAGGGCTATTAGTTATAATGGTATTCCTATCGTTGCAGATAGATTCTGCCCAGCAGGAACTATGTATATGCTTAATACTGATGACTTTACACTTCATCAACTTTGCGATTGGCAATGGCTTGCTGATGACGATGGCAAAGTGTTAAAGCAAGTTCCAGGTAAGCCAGTTTATACGGCTACTTTGGTTAAATACGCAGACCTTATTTGTGCACGTCCTAACGGACAAGGCGTTCTTACAGGAATTACTGAAGCGTAAAAAAATCATAATACGAATTGCCGAGTCCTTTTGACTCGGCAATTTTTATAAAAAGGAGATTTTTATGAAAATTAAAGATATAGTTAGAAATTCAGCCTTAATTTTAGGAAGAAGCGACGTTATTAACTATCTTGACGGAAAGGAAAATACAGGCGTTGATACGTTAGAAACGGTTAACTTGTTGACAAATCTTTGCACGCTTGTTGTGGAAGAACTTGCAAGCACTTATTTACCTTTGGTGTCAAAGTCAACCGTGACTTTTGTTAACGGCAGACAACCTTTAAATCAATTAAACGACAAAATTGTTAAGATTGTTGCAGTTTACGATATTAACGGAAATCCGATTGATTTTACAGTTGATAACCATTACGTAAATGCACAAATTACAAAGTGCACTGTTGAATTTTTATATTTACCTAAAAATTATGGTTTAGAAGATAACGTTGGTTATTCGGAAAAAGATATTTCAGCAACAACACTTGCTTATGGAGTTGTGGCTGAATATTGTATTACACAAAGTCTTTTTGAACAGGCTGTTATGCACCATAAAAGATACGTTGATGCCATTGCAGAAATTTGTTTGCCAAAAAACAAAAAGATTAGAGCAAGGAGTTGGGTTTAATGCGTAAAAATTATTTAATACAACCAAAGGTGCAAGTAAAAACGTTTAAGGTAAACGACTTTCTTAACATAACAGAACACGCTGAAAGCGTGGTTGTTGGCGAAAAATTAAGTGCGATAGATATATGCAGTAATTATTCGCAAACGGTAGGTTTTGAAATATTAAAAATGTGCGAAGCAAATAAAAAAATCTATGCGACTTGTAATGATGGATATTTATATGAAAAAGTTAATAAAAACTTTGTTCAAAAAAATTATTATGGCACAAGTTTGCCTATTATGTGCGAAGTTATCGTAGAAGGCAAAGCCGAAGTTTTGCACATAAACCAAACGGGTGGCAGAATTTTGGGCAAAAACGATTATAGCGTAAGTTTGCCATACGGAAATGTTTTGCAAACCTTTGCATTAAGATGTTTTGTTGCAAAGGGAAAAACAGTTTATTTTAGCAGTCCTTTTGATTTTGAAAAACACTCTATGAAGTTTGATAATTGTGGTAATTTTAGTGTGGATGATAGCGACGGCGAAATTTTGGGAATATATGACTTTTCAAGTTATTTGCTTATCGTGTGCGCACAACAATTTTATAAGTTAACCATAACTGACGGGGAGTTTAAACTTGAAAAAATCAAGACGGACAACTTTGTTGTTGAAAAAGGGACTTTGGCAAAAATAAGGGAACAATTATTCTTTGTTGCTAATGGAAAATTTTATGTGTATGAAGACTTTTCAATTAAAGAAATCTCTAATATTTATTCAAAGAAGATTGCAAATTTAGAAGGATTTGCAACTGCTGACGGCGACGTTTATTATTGCCCAGTTGTTGCAAATGGAAGTAATTGTGTTTTTAGGTATGACGTTATAAATAAGACCTTTATGTTGGTTAACGTTGGGGAAAGAAAATTGATGTGCAAAAATATATTATTCACCCCTGCAGACAATAGTATTTATACCGTAAAATCAACGCCACTTGCTTGTTCAGTTTGGAAAAGCACGGCGATTAATTTGGGGTCTTATGATAAAAAATCGCTCATTGCCTTAACGATAAAGGTGACAAAAAGTCTAACCTTTAAGATAAAAGGCGATTTTGGAAGTAAAACTTACAAGTTAAAAGCAGGCATAAATCAAATGACAATGAACTTGCGTTCAAAAGAGTTTACCTTTGAAATTGATTATAAACCAAACGTAAATACTGACGTCAGTGATTTGCAATTAAAATATATAGCATAGGAGAGAAATTATGGAATTTAATTTACCTACAACAAAAGAAGAAATGTATAATATCCTAAACGACTTATTTTATTACTACAGAGTGCGTAGAGAAGGATATGAAGAAGTTAACCTTGTGGAGTTAGAATTGCCAAGACTTCCCGTTCAAGAAATAAGTGAAGAAGAGTTTATAGAAAAAGCAACAAACTTGCTTAAAAGTCAGCACGAACGTGAAATTTTGACTTATGAAAAAGACTTGAATTCACAGATTTTAGAACTAGAACAAAAGGCAATTTTACTGGAACAAAATGCTGACACTGAAATTGAAAAGGTCAGGGTTTTATATGCCGAAAGCATTAAAAAAGTCGAAAATCAGGTTGTAAAAGCAGGGCTTTATAATTCGTCGATTATAGTTGACAAAACGGTGGTGCTTGAAGATAGTTTAAACGATAAAATCGCAAGGATTATTCAAGAAAAGAACGACCAACTTGCATCTATAAACGCAAAGAAAAGTGCACTTTTGGACCAAGTTGCTAATGAAAAAAGTTTTTTTGAAGTTATTCATCAAATGGAAATCGATAAAAAGATTATCGAATTAAAAGATGAGTTTGAAAAACTTGTTAGGGAAACGTTTAAGTATAATAACGGCTTGGAAGAAAAAGAACAAAGATACAGAAATACGATAAAGGAAACTCAAGCAAGCCTTTATTTAAGATTTTTGGATATTAGTTCGGGCGAATTTACAAAAGACCAACTTGTAGAAATGGGTTATTATACCGACGTTATAAGATGTGTTAGGGGGTATTACGATACTTTGCCTGTTGAAGATGCTTATCGTGATATGTTTGCTGAAGACAAACTTGCAATTTATCTTGAAGACTATTATCAAAACGTAATGTATATTTATAAATTGCACGCAGGATTATAATAAAACCAGTTAAGGCGTATGTACAATCGTACGCCTTAATTTTTTTTCTTTACATTTAAAAAAAGTTGTGATATAATACGCATATGAGCAAAAAAGTTTGTATAGGAAACCTTGCCATCGGTGGTGGGGAAAGAATTAAAATTCAATCGATGTCAACCTTTAAGATATCAAACGTCGATAAGGTTGTTGAAGAGTGTTTGCGCCTTAAAGAAGAAGGGCTTGATATAATGCGCTATTCGGTGCTTGATGAATTAGATGCATCGTCTTTTAAGAAGGTCAAAGAAAAAGTTGATATTCCACTTGTTGCAGATATCCACTTTGACTATAAGTTGGCAATTAAAGCCATTGACGGTGGTGCTGATAAAATTCGTATTAATCCTGGGAATATCGGTGGCGAACAAAATATAAAAGCAGTTGCCGATGCGTTAAAAAGTGCAAAAATTCCCGTTAGAGTTGGTTCAAACACCGGTAGCATCGAAAAGGAATTTTTAGCAAAATACGGCAAAAACGAAATATCTTTGGGCGAAAGTGCACTTAAAAACGTGGCTTTGCTTGAAAAGTATGGCGTTAAAGATATAGTTATTTCGGTTAAGGCGTCAGACGTTGCACTTGCCAAAAAAGCGTATGAATACGTTGCATCAAAAACTGATTATCCACTTCATTTGGGCATAACAGAGGCTGGCACAGAATATAACGGCACTATAAAAAACGCAATCGGCATAGGTTCGTTATTGTTAAACGGCATAGGCGATACCATTAGGGTAAGTTTGTCTGCCGACCCGATAAGAGAAGTTATTGCAGGGCGTTCGATTTTGTCTGCATTGAACTTATACGATAATGTTAAAATTATCGCTTGCCCAACTTGTGGCAGATGCGAGTGGGAGTGTATGGCTTTTGCTAAAAAGGTGGAAGAATATACGGCAAATATTAAAAAGCCGTTAAAGATTGCAGTTATGGGTTGTGTGGTTAACGGACCGGGCGAAGCAAAAGATGCTGATTTGGGCATTGCTGGGGCTAAAGATGACTGCGTGATTTTCTGCAAAGGGCAAATATTAAAAAGAGTTAAAAAAGAAGACGTTGAAAGGGAATTCTTTAAGGAAATTGATAGATGTACACAATAAAAAGTAATGCGGAATTTATTGCCGATTTAAGACTTTTAGACGAAAGAATTAAAAATATTCGCCTAAACTCTATTGAAATCGACAAAAATGAATACGCTATTCGCTACAACTTTATATGTGACCAAGTGGTTGATGAAGATTTGCAAAGAAAAATTTTAAAAGAAGCCGAAAAAATTTCTTCGCCTATATTTTCCGTTGTGCAAATAAGCGTTAAAAAAATCGTCAGCAACGACCAACTTATAAATACCGAAATTTATAGGTTTTTAAACGATAATTATCCATCGATTTCTATATTTTTAAGTCCAAACGATATAATATCAAACGTTGTTGGTAATCTTGTAAAATACACTTTAAGATTAACGCAAGACGGCGCTGAATATATGACCAAAAACGGTGCTTTGAACAGGCTTAACACACATCTTTCAAAGATGTTTTGTTCGGATTTTGCAGGTGGAACGGAAATAAAGGAAAAGGACGAAACTTTAAGTTTACTTAACGAAGAAGTTTTTGAAGATGAGTTGCAAAAGATAGAGCATAGAACGATAAAGGTTAACGACGTTGTTGTTATTGATGATGAGAATATGGGTGACCTTGCGCTATATATCGAAGATGCGACTAATGGTGACGTCACCGTTTGTGGAACGGTCACCGATATTAAGGAAAAGGAAACTAAAAATGGCAAGCCGTTTTTGATTATTAATATTGACGATACTACCGGCAGAACAAGTGGGGTGTATTTTTCTAAAAAAAGCACCTATCACAAGATTAAGGAAATTACAGTTGGCGAATGTATAATCGCACGTGGCAACATAGGTGAATATAACGGCAGACGTTCTTTTACCTTTGAAAAGATAAACCGTTGCACTTTCCCAACTAATTTTGTTAAGAAGGAAAAGTATAAAAAGCAAGCGCCAAGAGAATATAAACTTATTTTTCCAACGCCAGCAAAGACAAAGGTTAAGGTTAAAAGCGTTTTTGATGCAGAAGAAATTTTGCCAAAGGAACTTCTTGAAAAGACTTTTGTTGTTTTGGATATTGAAACGACCGGCATTGACTATATGAGTCAAGGCATAACCGAAATCGGTGCAGTAAAATTAGTCGATGGAAAGATGACCGAAGAGTTTTCAACCTTGATTAAGCCAGACTATCCTATAACCGAAGAAAATTCAAAAATCACTGGCATCACCGAAGATATGGTTAAAGATGCACCAAAGATAAACGCAGTTGTGCCAGATTTTATGAAATTTATCGAAGGGTCGGTTTTGGTTGGACACAACATTTTAGATTTTGATATAAAGTTCTTAAGGCGTTTTTGCGGTGGACTTGAATACGAAATTAAAAATGAAATTTTGGACACTTTAGATTTGGCAAGACAAACTTTGCCAAAGTTGAGAAAACACGATTTACACACTGTTGCAGACCATTTTGGAATAACGTTTCAACATCATAGGGCAACCCCTGATGCATACACCACTGCAGAAGTTATGATTGAAATGTTAAAAATTAAAAATAATTTGTAAAATGCTTGCAAAAGTAATAAAAATGTGTTAAAATAATGATACTTGAATAAGATGCTTGACTTATGAGAACGGAAACCCGTTCTCATATTCTTTTATAAAGGAGAATTATGAAGGTAAAATCTAACGCAGAAATTTTAGAATTTGCTAAAAAAATCGGCGACCCACTCGGCATCAATGCTGTGGAAGTTGAGTTTAAGCAAGGCAAAAACCCTGAACTTACAATTTTTATCGATAAGGACGGCGGGGTTGACCTTGATACTTGTGAAATTTTCCACAATGCAATCAACGACCCACTTGATGAGTTTGACCCAACTTTTGGTTTGCCATATAGGCTAAACGTTTCAAGTTTGGGTATTGATAGACCATTTAAGACTGATGAAGACTTTTTGTCACATATAGGCGAAAGGGTGGAAGTTAAACTATATGCGTCTATTAAGGGTAAGAAATTTTACGATGGAATTTTATTGAGTTATGATAAAAAGCAAATAACCTTAAAGGTTGACGAAAAAAACACCTTTACAATCGATTTAAAGACCATTGTTAAAATTAATGAGTATATAGATTTTGAATAAATAGGGCATTTTCGCTTGATATCAAGTTAACCGACTATTTTCAGTTCAAAACCCCGAGAAAATAGTTAACAAAACATTAAAAAGAAAAAATATAAATTAGGATAAATATTTTAAGGAGAAAAAAATGATTAATCAAGATTTCTTTGCAGCACTTGACGAACTAGAATTGCAAAAGGGCATTTTAAAGGAAGAATTTATTTCTGCACTTGAAAATGCGCTCACTATTGCATACAAAAAGAATTCTACCGAAGGTGGAATGGTTGAAGTTAAAGTAAACCCAGAAAAAAAATCTATTAAGGTTTATAGTATTCGCAACATAGTTGAAGAAGTTGTTGACAGCGAAAAGGAAATTAGCCTTGAAGATGCTTTGGCAATCAAAAAGTCTTATAAGGTTGGCGACCAAGTGACTGCTGAAATTCAAACAAAGAACTTTGGCAGAATTGCAGCGCAAACGGCAAAACAAGTTCTTTTACAAAAACTTCGTGAAATTGAACACGAAAAGACCGTAAATGAATTTGAAGATAAAGAAGGCGAACTTATGGTTTGCACCGTTCGTAGAATTGAAGACGGCACTGTTTACGTTGAAATCGGTGGAAGTCAAATCGAAGGTATTTTGATGCCAAGAGACCAAGTTCCTGGTGAAAAATACGAAGTTAACCAAAGACTTAACGTTTACGTTAAGAGAGTTAAGAACAGTGGCAGAGTTGCTCAAATCGTTGTTTCAAGAACTGCAAACGGTCTTGTTAAGAGATTGTTTGAAAATGAAGTTCCTGAAATTAAGCAAGGCATTGTTTTAGTTAAGGGCGTTGTTAGAGACCCAGGTCAAAGAACAAAGATTGCTATTTATAGCGAAGACCCATCAGTTGATGCTTTGGGCGCTTGTGTTGGTAGCAAGGGTGCAAGAGTTAACGCTATCGTATCTGAACTTGGTGGCGAAAAGATTGATATTATTCCTTGGAGCGAAAACCCACTTGAATTCATTTCAAGCGCATTGTCACCAGCAAGAGTAATCAAGGTTATTCAAACTGGCGATGAAAGTGCAATGGCTGTCGTTCCAGATGATAAACTTTCACTTGCAATCGGCAGAAGTGGTCAAAACGCAAGACTTGCAGTTAAACTTACAGGCTGGAAGATTGACGTTAAGAGCGAATCTGTTGCAATGAAAGAACTTGAAGATATGGGCGAAATTAACGTAGATGAGGAATCTATCTAATATGGAAAAAAAGATACCTATGCGCACTTGCATTGCTTGTAGGGCAAGTAAACCAAAGCGTGAACTTATAAGAGTTGTCAAGTTTAACGATGAAATTAAGTTGGACAAGACGGGTAAACTCAACGGTAGGGGCGCTTACGTTTGCAATGACGAAACTTGCATTGCAAAGTTGAAAAAACAAAAACTGTTAAATCGTGCATTTTCTTGTCAAGTTGAAGAAAACGTTTACGATAAAATAATGGAGGATTTCCTTGGAGAACAAGAGTAAAGCGAATACGTTTATAGGTTTTGCTATTCGTGCAAGAAAGTTTCGTGTTGGTATGAACGCCGTTCAAACGCTAAAGAGCATAAATTTACTAATCGTTTGTAAATCGGCTAGTGAAAACACCCAAAACGAAGCCTTAAAAGTGGCAAACAAGTATCATTGCCCACTTGTTGTGACGGTTAAAGAAAACCTTGAAGATATAACGCACAGGGAAAACGCAAAGGTAATGGCAGTTGCCGACAAGGCTTTGGCAAAGGCAATTTTAGAGAATATAGAAAACGATTTTATTGTGAAAAATTAGGAGAAATAAATGGCTGAAAAAGGTAGTATGCGCAATGAAAACATTAAGCAAGTAAACGAATTTATTAAAGAAGGCAAGATTGAATCTTTTATTCAATCTTCAAATAAAGTCGTGCTTGATATTAAAAACATTAAAAGTGCTTTGGAAGAAAAACTTAAAAATCTTGAACTTTTAAGAAAGGAAAAAGAAGAAAAGGTAAAGGCAGAAGCAGAAGTTATTGAGCAACCAAAACAACCTGAAGTTAAAGAAATTAAGGAAGAAAAGGTTGCTGAAGTTAAAGTGGAAGAAAAACCTGTAGAACAACCTAAAAAGGAAGTTAAGGAAGAAGTAAAACCACAAGAAGTTTCTCAACCTGAAGAAAAGAGTGAAGTTAAGGAAGAAAAGCCTGCTGAATTCACTCCACCTGCACGTCCATCATTTATTTTGCGTCGTGAAGGTCCTATTCAAAAGCCTGTAAAACCAGACAGAAAGCCAGACGGAGCAAGACCACAAAGAAACGAATTCCGTCCTAATGCACCTTTTGAAAGGCAACCACGTCAAGACGGGCCAAAAGGTCAAGGTCAAAACAACTTTAATCGTAAAGATAAACCTGACTTTAACAAAGGGGATAGACAAGGTGCACCTGCTAAAAAGCAACAAAGCACCTTTATCGCTCCACCTATTATCCAAAAGGAAGATAAACGCAGTTTTGCAAAGAAAAAGCAAACGGGCGAAAGGTCTTTTGAAGAAAAACGCGTTATTAACAAGCGTGCTCTCATCAAAGGTCAAGTTGATATTGATGATTTTGATGAAAACAAGACTGGTTATAGAAAAATGCGTCCTGCTAAAAAGACTAAAGAAAAGTCTGAAATCAACGTTATCAAGATTGAAAAGGCAGTTATCAACACTGAAATTATCCCACTTAAAGTATTGAGTGAAAAAATCGGTATCACTGCTGCAGAAATCACAAAAAGGCTATTCAAAGAAGGCATTATGAAGACAATAAACGATTCTATTGATTTCGATACTGCCGCATTTATTGCTGATGACATCGGCGTTGAACTTGAACTTAAGTTAGACAAGACTGCAGAAGACGTGTTGAGTGAAGGCTTTGACGATTTGGCTGATGCTGGCGAAACACTTAAAAAACGCCCACCAGTCGTTACCGTTATGGGTCACGTTGACCACGGTAAAACTTCTATTTTGGATAGAATTAGAAAGACAAACGTCACTGCTGGCGAAGCCGGTGGTATTACACAACATATCGGTGCATATCAAGTGACCGTTGGTGGCGAAGCCATCACTTTCCTTGACACACCAGGTCACGCAGCGTTTACTGCAATGCGTGCAAGGGGTGCACAAGCAACCGATATCGCAGTTTTGGTTGTTGCGGCAGACGATGGCATTATGCCACAAACTATTGAAGCAATCAATCATGCAAAGGCTGCAGACGTTCCTATTATAGTTGCAATCAACAAGATTGATAAACCAGAAGCAAACGTTGAAAGAATTAAAACACAACTTACCGACCACGGTTTATTGCCTGAAGAATGGGGTGGAGATACTATTTTGTGCCCTGTTTCTGCAAAGACTGGCGAAGGTTTTGATAACTTGCTTGAAAACATTAACCTTGTTGCTGAAATCAAAGACTTGAAAGCAAATCCAGACAGAAAGGCAAAGGGTGTTGTTATCGAAGCAAAACTTGACCAAAGCAAAGGTCCTATCGCAACTATCTTGGTTCAAAATGGTACGCTTAAGGTTTCAGACAGCGTTATCGTTGGCACAGTCACAGGTAAAATTCGTGCAATGGTTGACGATAAGGGTCGCCGTGTAAACAGTGCAGGTCCATCAACCCCAGTTTCTATTATGGGTTTAGATGACGTTCCAAACTCTGGCGACATCTTATATGCAGTAGAACACGAAAAACTTGCAAAACTTGTTGCTGAAGAAAGACAAAATAAAGAAAAAGAAAATATGCTTAAGGCATCAAGCAAGGTTACGCTTGACGACGTATTTAACAAGATTGCCGAAGGCGAAATGAAGATATTGCCACTTATCGTTAAAGCAGACGTTCAAGGTTCTGTTGAAGCGGTTAAGAGTTCATTAGAAAAACTCTCTAACGCTGAAGTTAAGGTTAACGTTATCCACGCTGCAGCAGGTGCAATTAAAGAATCTGACATTATGCTTGCAGAATCTTCAAATGCAATTATTATCGGCTTTAACGTAAGACCTGATTCAAACGCAAAACAAATTGCAGAAAGAAGTGGCGTTGATATTAAACTCTATAGAGTTATCTATGAAGCGATTGAAGACGTTGAAAGAGCACTTAAAGGTATGCTTGCTCCTAAATTTAAGGAAGTATATATGGGTAAAGCAGAAGTTAGAGAAGTGTTCAAAATTTCTGGCGTTGGTCAAGTTGCTGGTTCATACGTTGTTGAAGGTAAGATTATTAGAAACGGCAAGTTGCGTATTTATCGTGATGACGTTATGATTTGTGAAGGCAACGTATTGCAATTAAAGAGATTTAAAGATGACGTTAAAGAAGTTGCTCAAGGCTTTGAATGTGGTATCAGTATTGAAAAGTTCAACGATATCAAAGTCGGCGACTTTATTGAAAGTTATCAAGTAGAGGAAAATAAAGAATAGATGAGAAGAAATAATAGTGGAATTAGCCGTAGCGATAGGCTAAACAGCGAATTGCAAAAGGAAATTTATGAAATAATTTCCCGCAAATTAAAAAATCCACTTATAACCGAAATGTTTTCTATTTTGCGTGTAGATTGTGCAAACGACCTATCTTACGCAAAAGTGTTTGTAAGCGTATATTCAACTAACGCTGAAAAATCTAAAACAACTTTTGATGCAATCAAGGCGGATGCTAAAAAAATCCGCTTTGAACTTGCAAGGGTTATAAGGGCACGCACTGTTCCAGAACTTAACTTTGTGTTAGATGATTCTATGGAATATGGCGACAAAATGGATAAATTATTCAAAAAAATAAACGAGGGCGAAAAAAGTGATTAGTTTAAGTGAATTATCGTCAAAACTAAAACAGGAAAAAAGCGTGGCATTATTTTGCCATATTAGACCTGACGGCGATACACTTGGCTCTGCCCTTGCACTATCTTGCGCATTAAAAAATCTCGGTATTAGGGCACAGGTCTTTTGTGATGACGTCGTTCCATCGAGATTTTTCTTTTTAGATGAAGTTAAGGAAGTTAAAAGAGAAATTGACGGTGAATATTCGGCTTTCGTTGCCATTGACTGTGCTGATACTACAAGGCTTGGCAACCTTTACGATGCGTTTTCAAGACATAAAAACACCTATTTAATCGACCACCACGTTTCTAACACAAGATACGCTAAAATTAATTACGTTTTTGATAATTCAAGCAACTGTGAAAATATTTTGGCGTTGATAGAAGAGTTGGGCGTTGATATCAACAAGGAAATTGCAACCCTTTTGGTTATGGGAATTATGACTGATACGGGCAATTTCAGGCATAAAAACGTAAGTGCCAACACAATGTTTTCTGCTGGCAAGATGGTGGAAAAGGGCGCAGACTTGAACACCGTTTACTATCATATGTTTACAAAACAAAGCAAAGAAAGGGCAAAACTATTTGGACAAACAATGTCTAAAATAAGGTATTTTTTAGATGATAGATTTGCCGTTGCAACCATTAGATTAACCGATATAGAAGAAAGTAAGGCACGCCCAGAAGATACCGAAGGTTTTGTTGATTTCGTTATGGGTATTGACACGGTTGAAGTTGGCGCTTGCATTATGGAACTTGCACTTAATAAGTTTAAGATTAGTTTCCGTTCAAAAGGTGCAGACGTAAATGCCGTTGCAGGCACTTTTGGTGGTGGCGGACACGTTCTTGCAAGTGGTTGCCAAATAAATGGAGAGTATGAAGAAGTGATTGATAAAATCACTTTTGCAGTAAGCCGTTACTTAATAGACTAAAATGACAGGGTTTATAAATATAATCAAGCCAAGCGGTATGAGTTCGGCTTACGCCGTTGGGGCTGTTAAGAAAAAATTTAATTGTCCGTGTGGGCATATGGGCACACTTGACCCTATGGCTGAAGGCGTGTTGCCTGTTGGCATAGGCAAAGCGTCAAGGCTCTTTCAGTATATGCTTGACAAAGAAAAGACCTATATTGCAAGGTTTATTTTCGGCTACACGACGGACACTCTTGATATAACTGGCGAAAGGACAGAAAAGACGGATAAAATACCAACCCTTGAAGAAATTAACGCAGTCTTGACTAATTTTGTTGGCGAAATAGAGCAAATGCCACCAAAATATTCGGCAAAATGTATTAACGGCAAAAGGGGGTATCAACTTGCAAGACAAGGGGTTGAATTTACACTTGAAGCCAAAAAAGTTAGCATTTTGTCTTTAGAGTGTTTGGGACAAATTGCAGAAAACGAATTTGAGTTTAAAATTGAGTGTAAGGGTGGAACTTATATCCGTTCACTTGCAAGGGACATTGCGATTGCGTGTTCTTCACTTGGCACAATGAGTAAACTTTCAAGAGTTAAAAGTGGTATCTTTAATTATGAAAACGGCATCACTATCGATGCGTTAAAAAGCCTTGAAAACGTTGATGATTTTATCATTGCACCAGACAGTGCTGTAAGTTTTGATAAACTTGATTTAACCGAAAAACAAGCCCAAAAAATTTTGGACGGCGTGTTTGAAAATTACGGATTTAAAGACGGCACTTATAGGGTTTATAACCAAGGTAAATTTATAGGTGTGGGCAAGGCCAGTGAAGGTATTTTAAGGATAAACTCTTATGTTAGATAAAGTTTTACCAACGGTTATTGCGCTGGGTTATTTTGACAGCGTGCATTTAGGACATCAAAGGGTGATTAAACAAGCAAAAGCGTTTGCTGATGCAAACGGTTGCTCTTTGACTGTGTTTACCTTTTTAGGCAACGTTAAAGATGTCTTATGTGGCAGAAAGGAAAGCAGTGTATATTTGCCAACCGAAAGAGAAAAAATAATAAAAGCGTTTGGTGCAGATGAAATTTATTTTGCACCTATAACCAAAGAATTTTTATCACTTGATAAAAAGGTTTTCTTGGACAACCTTAATCAAAAATTTAATATTAAAGGCTACGTTAGTGGGGTTGACTATACTTTTGGTGCCTTTGGCAAGGGCAACGTTGAGTATTTGACTGAATATGCAAGGGCAAACAACCAAAAACATATAGTGGTTGACACTCTTTCCATTGACGGACAAAAGGTTTCAACCACCTTAATAAAACAACTTTTAGAAAATGGCGAAATAAAAAAAGCAAACGCACTTTTAGGCAGAAATTATTCAATTAGTGGTGTGGTTAAAAAGGATAGGCAAGTTGGCAAAAAACTAGGTTTTCCAACGGCGAACGTTATTCTTAACAACCAAAAATTTTCTATTAAGAACGGCGTGTATTCTGGCGTTGTTGAAGTTGATAAAAAGCCTTATAAAAGCATAATCAACTACGGTGCAAGGCCAACTTTTAATTTAGAAGAAAAACTTGTTGAAGCACACTTAATCGGCTTTGATGGAAATTTATACGGAAAGGAAATTGAAGTTCAATTTTTAGATTATATTCGTGATATAAAAAAGTTTGATAGTGCAGAAGAATTAATCGAACAATTAAACAAAGATACTCAAATGACAAAAGGGGAAAACAATGATTAAATTTGGGCCAAGTGGCAATTCAATAGCCTTTAGTGAAGCGGGGCACTCAAAGAGTGAAGAGAGTGCAGTTTGGGTTAAAAACTTGGGGCTATCTTGTTTTGAATATTCGTTTGGGCGTGGTGTAAACCTTTCTAATGAAAGGGCTGAAAGTATAGGTAAAGCGTTTAAGGAAAACGGTGTGGAAATAAGCGTGCACGCACCGTATTATATTAACTTTGCAAACCCTGAAGAAGAAAATGCCCTTAAGTCTTATTCTTACGTTTTGCAATCGGCTGAAAAGGTCAAAATTATGGGCGGAAAAAGAGTTGTTTTTCACCCAGCAAGCCAAGGCAAAATGAAAAGGGAACAAGCCGTTGCTTTGACAATTAAAAGGCTTGAAACTTTAAGGGATATAGTTTACGAAAAAGGGCTCAATGACCTTATTTACTGCCCAGAAACTATGGGTAAACTTGGTCAAATCGGCACGATTGAAGAAGTGGTTGAGTTTTGCAAGATTGACAAAATATACACCCCAGCCGTTGACTTTGGGCATATAAACGCAAGGGAATTCGGTTCGCTTAAAACAGAACAAGATTATTTAGATAGATTAAATTACATGCTTGATAATTTGGGCTATGAAAGAATGAAAAATTTTCATATCCACTTTTCAAAAATCGAATATTCGGCAAAGGGCGAAGTTAGGCACTTGACCTTTGAAGACACTCATTACGGGCCTTGTTTTGAGCCACTTGCAAGTGCGTTAAAAAAACTTGCTTTAGAGCCATTTATTATATGTGAATCGGCAGGAACGCAAGATGTTGACGCAGTAAAGATGCAAAATATATATTTTGAAAGATAAATTATATATCGCTATAATTGACTTTTTTATAAAATTTTGGTAAAATATTATAGTTAAATGAAAAAACATTCTTTTTCTAACAAAAATGCTTGTCTTATAACTGATGAAATAACGGCAAAATATATAATGGGCGCTACTCTTGACGAAGGATATTTGGTTCTTGCTGATGAAAAAACGCTCTTTGTTGATGCCAGATATTTTTTCGGGGTTAAAGATGAACTTAATAAACTTGGTGTTCAGGTTAAACTTTATTCAAGTATAGATGACGTTAAGGATTTTTTAATCCAAATCGGCACGGAAAAGTTGTTTATAGATTTTTCTAAAGTGACGGTTAAAGAATATAACGAATATAAAAAGTTTGGAGTGCAAATTGAAGATTGCGAAAGCATTATAAAAGAAATGCGTGCAGTTAAAACGCAAGTGGAAATTGAAAACACGATTAAGGCTTGTGAAATTGCCCAAAAAGCACTTGATAAAGGTTTAGAACAAGTTAGGCTTGGTATGACCGAACTTGAACTAAAAGATATAATTGAAAATTATATTTTAGAACTTGGTGGCGAAGGACCTTCGTTTGAAACAATCGTTGCATTTTCTAAAAACGGTGCCGTTCCACATCACAAGACGGGCGAAACCAGATTAGAAGAAGATATGCCTATTCTAATCGATATGGGTGCAAGGTATAACGGATATTGCTCTGATATAACAAGAACGGTGTTTTTTGGAAATCCAAATAAAGAATTTATAAATTGTTATGATGCAGTTCTTAAGGCAAACGAATTGGCAGAAGAAAGCATTACGGTTGGCACTATAACCGACGTTGCAGATGGCTTTGCAAGAAATTACCTTAAAGAAAAGGGTTTGGATAAATATTTTACACACTCTTTGGGGCACGGCATAGGTCTTGAAATTCACGAATACCCAACCTTATCTTTTAAGAGAAAAGATAAGTTAAAAGAAAATATGCTATTCACAATAGAACCTGGGGTATATTTAGACGGCAAGTTCGGGATAAGGATAGAAGACACGGTATTACTTACAAAAGATGGTATAAAAAGGCTTTTTACTGACAGTAAAGAGTTGAAAATAATAAAAAAATAATAATTAGTCATAAAAAAGGAGAAACACTATGATTACAGCAGGCGATTTTAGAAAGGGCGTTACTTTCGAATATGAAAGTGGTATTTACACAATCGTTGAATTCCAACACGTTAAACCTGGTAAAGGCGCAGCGTTCGTTAGAACGACAATGAAGAACGTTGTTACTGGCAAGGTTTTGGAAAAAACTTGGAACCCAACCGAAAAAGTTCAAGAAGCACAAATTGAAACAAGAAATATGACATATTCATATACAGATGGTGAACTTTACTACTTTATGGACCAAGAATTCAACCTTACACCACTCAACTATGACCAAGTTGAAGATGCACTTAAATGGATTAAAGAAAACGACCCAGTTATCGTAAGGTCATACAAGGGCGTTGCTTTCTCTGTTGAATGTGAAAACTTTGTTGTACTTCGTGTCACACAAGCAGACCCATCAGTTAAGGGCAACACAGCAACAAACGCAACAAAAGAAGCAGTTTTGGAAACAGGCACACGCCTTCAAGTTCCTATGTTCGTTGAAGAAGGTGAACTCATCAGAGTTGACACAAGAACTGGCGAATACATGGAAAGAGTTAAGGGTTAAGATTATATAGTAATTAAAACCGATAAATAATGCCCGCAAAAATTTTTTTGCGGGTTTTTTACAATAAAAAGTAATTTAGGTGATATTTTGAAAGTAGCATTAGTGACTGGCGCAAGCGGTGGAATAGGCAGGGCGATTTCACAAAAGTTTATTGATAGTGGATATTTCGTTATAGGTCAATATAATTGTAATCAACAAAGTATTGATGATTTTATCACGCAATTAAAATTGCAAGGCAAAAGCGATTATTTTTATTCAATAAAAGCAGACCTATCAAAAACCGAAGATATTGAAAATATGATGACTAACGTCTTTTCAAGTTTTAAGAGTATAGACGTTTTAGTTAACAATGCTGGCGTAAGTTTAACAAAACTTATAACCGACACCACCGAACAAGACTGGAACAATGTTTTTGATATCAACGTTAAAAGTGCGTATTTAATCACGAACAAAGTTCTTAAGGGTATGATATCAAAAAAGTCGGGCAAAATAGTCAATATCTCATCAATGTGGGGGCTTGTTGGAAGCAGTATGGAAGTGTGCTATTCGGCAAGCAAGGCAAGTTTAATCGGCTTTACTAAAGCACTTGCAAAGGAAGTTGGTCCATCAAACATAAACGTCAACTGCGTTTGCCCTGGGGTTATAGATACGCCTATGAATTCACACCTATCTAAAGAAGATTTAGATGAACTTGCAAATGAAACGCCACTAAATAGAATAGGGTCGCCAGAAGAAGTTGCTGATTTAGTTTATTTCTTGGGCACGGAAAATTCAAAATTTATCACGGGGCAAGTTATTTCTTGCGACGGCGGTTTTACTATTTAACTAAAAGGATAGGGCAGTTGCATTAATAAAATATGGAAAGACAAAGCGGAGTTTTAATGCCGATATTCAGTTTGCCAAGTAAATACGGCATAGGTGATTTTGGCAAGGAAAGTTATAGGTTTATTGATTTAATAAGCGATGCTAATCAAAAGGTATGGCAAGTTTTACCACTCGTTCAAACGGGGTATGGCAACTCGCCATATTCTTCTATTTGCGGGTCTTCGTTTAATCCTTATTTTATTAGCCCAGAATTATTAAAAGAACAAGGCTTAATAACTAAAGAAGAATTAAAGTTTTCGCTTGCTGATAAACAGTATATAGACTATGGTGAATTATACGCCGTTAGATATCCACTTTTGAAAAAGGCTTTTTCTAGGTTTGATAAAGGAAATCCAGAATTTAACAAGTATGTAAAGAGCAAGGAAAGTTACGATTACGCACTTTTTATGTCAATAAAATACGCATCTGGTCAAAAACATTTTTACGAGTGGGATGCTGACCTTAAAAATAGGGATAGAAAGGCACTTAAAAAGTTTGAAAAGGCATATAAGGACCAAGTCCTTTTTTGGCAATTCGTTCAGTTTATTGCAAAATCGCAATGGATGGATTTGAAAAAATATGCCAACAGCAAGGGCGTAAAGATAATGGGCGATATGCCACTTTACGTTGCACTTGACAGCGTTGACGTTTGGACAAATAAGTCGCTTTTTAAGTTAGATGAGAATTTTGCACCGACAAAGGTTGCAGGTGTGCCACCCGATTATTTTTGTGCAGACGGTCAACTTTGGGGAAATCCAGTTTATGATTATGAAACTCATAAAAAGGACAATTTTTCGTGGTGGACGCATAGAATAAAAAGGGTACTAAAAATCTTTGACTTGGTTAGGATAGACCATTTTAGAGGTTTGGATAGATATTATCAAGTGGAAAGTGGCAAGACTAATGCAAGAGAAGGTGAGTGGGTAAAAGTTCCGTCAACAGAACTATTTTCTGCAATCCACGCTAAAGTTGATAAAAACAAAATTATTGCCGAAGATTTGGGCTTAATTGACGATGGCGTTAGAGACTTGCTTAACCACGTTGGTTATCCGGGAATGAAGGTTTTATCTTTTGCGTTTAACGGGGATAAGGGCAATTTATACTTGCCAGAAAATATAGTTGAAAACTCTGTTTGCTATACGGGAACGCACGATAACGATACTCTTTTGGGGCTTATAAGAAAACTTAACGACTGGGATTATAACAACCTAGTAAACGGTGTTAAAAACAGTTTGGAACTGTTTAATATTAAGGCAGATATAAGCAATAATAAAGATATTGTAAACGCAATAATTGAACTTGGTTTTGCAACCAAATCAAAATTATTTATATTGCCTATGCAAGACGTTTTGTGTCTTGATGATGATTATAGAATAAACCAACCGGGTATTGTTAAGGATAATAACTGGGCTGTTAAGTTTGAAAAGTCACAGATAAATAAAAAGAGTTTTGCAAATATAAAAAAACTAACTAAAAAATATAATAGGTAATTTATGCAAACAAAAAGAAAAATTGCCATTGCGACAGTTGGTCTAACGACTTTTTTGACAATATTGTTTATTTGGTCAAATTCGCTTAAGCCATCGTCGCAATCAAGGCAAAATTCAGCACAAGTATATAGCAGTTTTTCAAACTTATTAAACGCAGTGTTTGGCAAGGGTGCAATCAGCCACGGTTTGTTTAGAAAATTTGCCCATGTTGTTGAATTCTTTGTGCTTGGTGTGGAAATAACGATATTGTTTAACCTTATTTACGGATTTGATATAAAAAATCTTGTATGGATATTTACTTCGTGCTTTGTGGTTGCAATAATTGATGAAAGTTTGCAAAACATCTCAAAAAGAACGGCATCAATAACCGACGTTATGATTGACGCTTTGGGTTTTTCAATTTCAATTATATTGTCTTACGCAACGCATTATTTAATAAAACGAATAAAAAAATAAAAACCTTTTTTGTGAAAGCAACAAAAGGTTTTTTTATTTTGTATAAAAAATATTTGTTTGGCAAAACTTCTTAAAAAAAGGAGAAAAAGAAAAATGAATCCATTTAAAGAATTGCCAAAAGACACAAAACTGACCTATCCAAGTTGGTCAAACGTGGCAGTAAAGCCATATGACAAAAACTCAACCGACCCTTACACGAAAACAAGGGTTATTTTAATGAACGGAACGGAGTTTGAATCAAACTGGTTTTTGCACCACTTCAACAGACATTGCTTAAACAATGACGTTCGTCGTGTTTTAGCAGGGGTGAGAAGACAAGAACAATTCCAACAAAAACGCATTTCAGCCTTAAAACCTATTGATGAAAGCATTTTGGAAACGACCATTGCTTACGAACAACTTGCCGTTGATTTAACGGCTGATATGGCAAAAAAAGAGCCAAATCCTTTTGTGAAAGCACAATTAGATTTTGCCCTTTTAGAAGACTTTGACCATCTTTATAGGTATGCAAACCTTTTAGATATGGAAGAAGGGGTGCACGCTGAAAGACTTGTTGGGGGATATACAGAAATCACACCAGCCCGCCCAACAATCGCAGAGCATAGGTATCCAAACGACGACGTTAGAAGGTATATCAACGAGTGGCAAGATGCTTTGATTACAAGATTGCACGCAAATATAATCACTGCTGCCGAACAACAAACAATGAACTTTTATATGAACGTGGGCAATATTTATCACAGCGATTTGGGCAGAAAATTGTTCACGGAAATCGCAATGATTGAAGAAGAACACGTGACGGGCTATGGTTCTTTATTAGACCCGTCTTGCACTATGTTTGAAGGTTGGGTTATGCACGAATATACAGAGTGTTATTTGTATTATTCTTGCTATCAAACGGAAACCCACCCACAAATCAAAAAGATTTGGCTTGAGCATTTTGAACAAGAATTAAAGCACCTTAAAATTGCAAGCGAAATGCTTAAAAAATATGAAGGCAGAGAGTGGGAACAACTATTTGTCGGTGGGGCAGATTTCCCTGATTTAATTACCTTAAAATCAAACAAAGAATATATTCGTGACGTTATAAAGAGTGTTAGACTTACGGGATATTATGAAGATACCATCAATATTAATGATTTGCCTGATAATCACGATTACTTTAAGTATCAAAGACAAGTTAATTCAAGTATAGGACAAGTTGCGTCGCACAACGTTATTGAAAAGTATATCAAGAAATATGGCGAAGACTATCGCTATGAAGATAAGCCAAATATTGAAAAAACTTTAAGGGATAGAAAGACTGATAATACCGAACTTGGCAGAAAGAAAGGGTATTGATTAACAACAAAAAGACAAATAAAAAAGCCTTGCGAAAATTCGCAAGGCTTTAAGTTTAATTTGTGTTTAATTACATTGCTGGAACTAAAACGTATCTCAAAACAAAGAGAAGAGAGATTACAGTAACAACGATATCTTTCTTTGAATACTTACCAGTTAAGAGTTGGATAAGAACGTAAGTAATAGCGCCGAGAGCGATACCGTTAGAGATAGAGTATGTCAAAGGCATTATAATTAATGCAACGAATGCAGGAACAGCACTTGACAAGTCTTCCATATCAACAGCCTTAAAGTTACGGAGCATCAATAAACCAACGTAGATAAGAGCAGGTGCAGTAGCAACGCCTGGAATAATACCAGCAAGTGGTGATAATACTAAGCAAATTGCAAACAATGCAGCAGTTGTTAAAGCTGTTAAACCTGTTCTACCACCTTCAGCAACGCCTGATGCAGATTCAACGAAAGTTGTAACAGTTGAAACACCAACCATAGCACCAGCAGCAGTAGCGATAGAGTCGCAAAGCATGCACTTTTCGATGTCTTCTGGGTCGCCGTTTTCATCAAGCATATTTGCTTGTGCACAAGTACCGTAAAGTGTTCCGATTGTATCGAACATATCAACTAAACAGAAAGTTATAATAAGCATAATAACAGCGAAGATTGAACCAAAGGTCGCGCCATCAAATGCAACTTTCCAACTTTCTGGCTTAAATACAGAGAAACCATATTCGCCGAAATCTTTGAATGATTGACCGATTTGACCAAGTTCAAAGCTTGGAACAGTCCAAGTGAACAAATAGTAAAGAACTGTTGAAACCAAAATACCTAAAACGATAGAAGCTTTCTTCATCCAGCCAGCGCCAACTTTGTTAAAGATAACGATAGCGATAAGACCAAGGATAGCAGCGAGAACAGGACCAGCAACATCCCAGTTTCTAAGGTCAGGTAAGCAAACGAGTGTTGCACCATCAACAGAGATACCAGCGCCTTGTAAACCGATGAAAGCGATAAACAAGCCGATACCAGCAGGGATAGCCTTCTTTAAGCAGTCTGGAAGTGATTTAGCAATATAACTTCTTAAACCAGTTACAGAAAGGATTAAGAAAATCAAACCTGAAATAAGGATGATTACTAAGCCTGCGCCATAGTTTGCAGCTGGGTCACCAGCAGCGAACATAAAGCTTACCATAAAGAATGCATTTAAGCCCATGCCGGATGCTTGTGCAAATGGTTTTTTAGCAAGGAATGCATACAATAAAGTACCAATAACTGCTGCGATGATTGTTCCAATGTAAGCCGCATTAAACAATGGTGATGTTGGATTCTTTCCAGAAAGGAAGTCAGGGTTTACAAAGATGATGTAACACATAGCAAAGAAAGTGGTTAAACCAGCGATGATTTCCGTCTTAATGCTAGTGTCAGGTTTAAGTCCGAGCGCTTTGCCGAACTTAGTTTGTGATTTGTCACTCATAAGAGTTCCTCCTTAATTTATTATTATGCAAACATAATAACACAAAATTGGCACCATTGCAAGATTATTCGACAAAATTTTTCAAGGAATTTTAAAGAATTTTGTTTTTTAATACAATATATTGTATTTTGGTTTATTTTAATAACACCAAAGTGGAAAAAATGACACAAAAAAACGGGGTGACATTATGCACCCCGAATTCTTTTTTTATTTGCGATTATTATTTACAACCACAGCCACAGCCACCTAAAAAGCCACCGCTATTTTTGCAACAACAGCAAATTAAAAGCAATGCCACAGGCAAGCAATAGCAACTATTAAACAAGCCGTTTAAGCAACCACTTTTGCAAAGACAGATAATAAGTAAAATTATCAAAATCCAAAGACAGCAGTTGTTCCCGCCGAATAAATCAAAACCGTTCATAATAATACCTCCAAAAGTATATATCTCTCCGCCTATGTATTTTTTTTGAGTTTTGCGGAGTTTTCTAGTATCAATGTATGTTTATTTAACTAAAAATGTGATAAACGACCTTTATTTTAATTGCGATTATGTTTTTTTTGTGCTAAAATAAATTATGTTCGAAAAGCAGTTATAGTTTTAGGCTGACTTTATAATAAGAACAAAAAATTTTTTTACAACGGATATCTTAAAAAGAATTCGATTGGAGGTCAAAAATGAATAGTAAATTTTTTACAGCAAAAAACGTGGTGTATCTTGCAGTGCTTACAACCTTGCTTGTTGTACTTAACCTTTTGGGCACGGTATTCAAGATTGTAACTAACGTAAACTTAACGCTTATACCTATAGTTGTAGGTGCGTTGACTTTAGGGATTAAAGGTGGATTTATTCTTGGGTTTATAAGTGGTTTGATGACGTTTATATTTGGCGTAACAGGGCTTGACCCATTTACCAACTTCTTATTTACACAACATCCTGTTTTAACCTTTTTGGTTTGCACGGTGAAAATCGTTTTAGCGGCAGTACTTGGTGCGTTTGTTTATGAATTGTTAAAAAACAAAAACAAATACGTGGCTACTTTTATTGCATCGGCAGTTGTTCCTGTTGTAAATACCTTGATATTTATTTTGGGCGCACTTTTAATGAAAGATGCTATTTCGGTGTTATCAACTGCTGAAGGTGTCAGTGTAATATACTTTTTAATAGTAATTTGTGCAGGAATAAATTTCCTAATTGAACTAGGTATAAATTTGCTTGTTGCACCTGCAATTCATTCGGTTATAAAAGTTCTTGATAAACAACTTTCATAACGATAGGGGAAAAATTATGCTTTTAGCAATTGATTTAGGTAATACAAATATAAAATACGGGGTTTTTGACGGAGATAAGATGGTTGCATCTTTTAGAGTTTCGTCAAGAATTTCAAGAACGGCAGACGAATATGGTTCGGTTTTGGTGGGCTTGCTTGCCGATAAGGGAATAACAAAGGCTGATATTGACGGCATTATTTTCTCTTCGGTTATTCCTGCATTAAACTACACCATTTGCCATATGTGTCAATACTTTTTTGGCATTTCGCCTATTATGATTGGTCCAGGTATTAAAACCGGTCTTAACATTAAGGCAGAAAACCCAAGGGAAGTTGGTGCAGACATTATAGTAAACAGTGTTTCTGCCTTTACCAAATATGGTGGACCTATAGTTGTTATCGACTTTGGAACAGCAACCACTTTTGACGTTATTAACGAAAAGTGTGAACTTTTGGGTGTTGTTATTGCTCCGGGTATTAAAACTTCGTTAGAAGGTCTTGCAACCAAAACGGCACAATTACCTATGGTTGAACTTGATGCGCCAAAAACTGTTATAGGAAAGAACACTAAACACTGTATGCAAGCAGGTATAATTTTCGGCTTTGCAGGGTTGGTGGAAAATATATTAAAAAGAATAAAAAAAGAACTTAAATTAGATGAAATTAAGGTCGTTGCAACGGGTGGTCTTGGTGAGATTATCGCTAATGAAGTAAAAGAGATTATCGTTGTTGACAGAACTTTAACATTAGATGGATTAAAAACTATTTACGAACTTAACAAATAAAAGGAGAACGTTATGTTGAAAAAAGCAGGTGTTGCGATATTAGGACTTGGTGTTGTTGGTGGTGGCACGTATGAAATTCTCACCAAAAATAGAGAATACTTCAAAAAAACTCAAGGTGTTGACCTAACGGTTGAAGCAGTCCTTGAAAAGAACGTGGAAAGAGCGTTGTCTTTGGGTATTGAAGAAAGCAAAATTGCTTCAAGTATTGAAGAAATTTGCTCAAACCCAGAAGTAGATATCGTGGTTGAAGTTATCGGTGGAACAGGGGTTGCAAAAACTTTTGTGACAAAAGCACTCAAGAGCGGTAAAACTGTTGTCACTTCAAACAAGGAATTGTTTGCAAAGCACTGGCCAGAACTTGAAGAAGAAGCAAAGAAAATGAACGTTGGTCTTCTCTTCGAAGCAAGTTGCGTTGGTGGTGTTCCTATTATTAGAACGCTTATCGATGGTATGCAAGCCAACAAGATTTTATCAATCAAAGGTATTATCAACGGCACAACAAACTATATCTTAACAAAAATGACTTACGAAGGTTCTTCTTATGAAGAAGCCTTAAAGGAAGCACAAAGATTAGGTTATGCTGAATTTAACCCAACTGCAGACGTTGAAGGTTTTGACGCAACCTATAAACTTTCTATCCTTTCAAGCCTTGCTTTCAATAAGAAGATTTGCATTGAAAACGTTTATAGAGAAGGTATCACTGCAATCACTAAAGAAGACATCGCTCAAGGTAAAGAAATGGGCTATACACTCAAACTTTTGGGTATCGGTAAAGATACTGAAAATGGTGTGGAAGTTAGAGTTCACCCAACTTTCGTTAAAAACGATAACCCACTTGCAAGTGTAAACGATTCTTTCAACGCAGTTCACCTTGTTGGTGATGCTGTTGGTGAAATTATGCTTTACGGTAGGGGTGCTGGTGCATTGCCAACAGGTAGTGCAATCGTTTCAGACGTTATCTTTGCTGCAAAACATAACGAAAACTTCTATGCAAGTTTCAAAAATAATGAAAAGGGCAATAAGGCCGTTAAATTTGTTTCAGACTTTACATCAAAATATTATATTCGTTTAACAGTTAAGGATATGGCAGGTGTTCTTGCAAGAATCGCAACAGTGTTCGCAAAGAGCAATATCAGTATCGCTGAAGTTAAGCAAGTTGGCTGTTCAGATGATAGTGCTCAAATCGTGGTTATCACACATATGTGTCACGAAAGTGCCGTTAAGAAAACACTTGATAAACTTTCTAATTCAGAAGACGTTATCAAGGTTGATGCAACTATTAGAATGGAAGACTAATTTGAAAAAACAATTTAAGGGGTTTGAGTTTTGCTCAAACCCCGTTTTTTTATTATTCGTGTAAAAAAACAACAAATATAGGCAATTCATATGCTTTTATAATATCATTTAATTGACATTTTTGATAAATAGTGATAAAATATCACAAATAAAAGGAGAAAAAACTTATGGCAGTAACGCATTACCAACTTGAAGAAATAGAAAAATTTGCTAAATTATATCGTGAAAACCCAAGGTTTACCGAACAAGATTATAAAGATAATCAAGTTAAAAGGGGTTTAAGAGATGAAAACGGCGCAGGCGTTATTACAGGTCTTACCGATATTTCAGACGTTGTTGCAAAGAAAGTAATCAACGGGGTATTGACTCCTATTGACGGCGAACTATACTATCGTGGTATTGACGTTCGCACTATGATTGAAAATTATGATGATGAGATGTGTTGTGGTTTTGAAGAAGCAACTTATCTTTTAATATTCAACAAGTTGCCAACCAGAGAAGAACTTATAAATTTCAAACATCTTCTTTCGGTTTTTAGAAATCAAGTGCCTAAAAACTTCGTTAGAGACATAGTTATGAAAGCGCCTAACAAAGATATAATGAACACCATAGCAAAATGCGTTTTAAATCTTTATAGTTATGACCCACACGCGCTTGACAATTCTTTGGAAAACGTTTTGATGCAAAGTTTTGCGTTGATAGGCATAACTCCTATGCTTGCAGTTTATGCTTATAATACACATATGCATAAAAACCATAACAAATCACTTATTATTCACAGACCACTTGCTGAATATTCAACTGCAGAAAACGTTTTGCATATGCTCCGTCCTGACTCTAAATTTACTGCACTTGAAGCAAAGGTTTTAGATATCGCATTTATTTTACACGCAGAACACGGTGGTGGTAATAACTCAACCTTTACAACGCACGTTGTCACATCTGCTGGAACAGATACTTATTCAACCATTACAGCAGCGCTTTGTTCATTGAAAGGTCCACGTCACGGTGGTGCAAACATAAAGGTTATGGAAATGTTTGCAGATATCAAAAAGCACGTTAAAGACTGGAACGACGATGAAGAAATTCGTGCTTACGTAGCAAAGATTTTGGCTGGCGAAGCATACGATAATTCTGGTTTAGTTTATGGTATGGGTCACGCAGTTTACTCTATTTCAGACCCAAGAGCAAAAGTCTTTAAGGGTTTTGTTAAAGAACTTGCTGCAGAAAAGGGCAGAAATAAAGAATTCATGTTGTACGATAAGGTTGAAAGAATTTCTCAAGAACTTATCTGTCAAAAGAGAAGAATCGTTAAGGGCGTTTCTGCAAACGTGGACTTCTATAGTGGTTTCGTTTACAATATGTTAGGTCTTCCTATCGAACTTTATACACCTATGTTTGCAATCGCAAGAATGTCTGGCTGGTGTGCACATAGACTAGAAGAACTTTACAATAACGGCAAGATTATCCGTCCTGCATACGTTTCAACAAACGGCAGAAACGAATATATCAAGTTAGATGACAGAAAGTAAAATTTAACAAAAAAATAAAATCCCAAAGGCTGTTGCCTTTGGGATAATTTTTTATATAAACAATTTAATTATTTTTATTAAAACAGTCGCACCTATGAGTTCCAACGTAGCCCGTGTCGTTGCACTTTTCACAAGCATAAACAGGGGATAAATCTCTTAGGGTGAGACCTTTCACTTTTAATAAATCGTGTGCTTTTTTTAAGAGCGTTTGCTTTTCGTTTTCCAACTTGTCTAAAGTTTCTGTGTCGCCAGCAATTTCTGCAAAAGCAAGGTCTTTTTCAATAGAATTAAGCCTTGAATAAACGTCTGCAAAGCCATCTAAACTCATTGCAATTTCGTTATTTTTTTGTGCACGAGAAAGTGCGATAGTTCTTCTTCTTTCGTACTCTCTGTTATAAGTTTCTTGCGAATTGTCAGGCTCTTCTTGGGTAGAAGAAAGGCTTTCAACACTGAAAATTCCACTGTTTTTCCAGTTGCTTAAGATACCGTTTATGTATGCGATAGGGGAAGTTTTTCCAGCAGAAAGTTTGCCTGCTTCCATAATCATTTCTTCAGAAAAATTCCAACTTTTCCAAATTTTTAAGTTATCTCTATCCCACGGATTTGGGCGACGTGATAAGCCAACAATCGATAGTAATTTACTAATAAATTCATCAACCTTTTCTTGCTGACTAAAGAAGTCTCCAACACCAGATAGAGTGATAAAACCACGCTGTCTTAATTCTTCTAAAAGTGCGTCCATTTCTTGTAAAGAACGCTTGTTATTTTTAAAGCAATGTGTTGCCACGAATAACAAAGTTTCATCATTAAAACCAAATGATAACCACTTCTTAGTATAGGTGTCAACAACGGTGTCTATAATATCAACGTAAATTGAAAGAGCCTTGTTGATTTTGATGGCAAGTTCGTATATGTCTTTTTTCTTGTCCATATACTCTGCGATTTCATTTTTAGAAAAACTTTTAAGCGCATATAATTCAAGCAAAAATTCATCAAGTTTTTCCATACTGCTCTTTTTCAATTTGCTTGCAGCAAAGATAATATTTTCGGCATCAAAGGACAATTCTTGCGTCCATTTTTTGAAGTAATTTGTGTCTTCAATATCAGGCTGACGGCGAAGGGAGAGTGCACGCAAAATTTGTTCGATAACCGCAGTTTTTGCTGTGTAAGAAGAAAGTTCTGCTTCAACTTTTTCCACCGTTGTAATTGCACGGTTTCCAAAATCTTTTGCAACTTTTGAAACGTATTTATAAGAAATTTCTTTGCCCTTTCTATCCACGCAATATTTAACAATCATAAGCATTGCTTCTGGCTTAATCGAATAAGTTTCCATAATCATAAAATATTCTGAAAACTCACTTGTAGAAATCATACGATTAGGCAAAAGTGCTTGCAATCCCTTGCTAAAATCTGAATATTTTTCGGCTTTATATTTTCTTGGTTTAGAAGAAAAAGTTGTGCGAACAGGGTGGTATTGAACGGTAAACGGTTCGTTAGAAAGCACGCTTAAAATACCGAATTCTTCCCAGAAAGTAAAGCAATCTTTAACTTCTTTTTCACTCATTTTAAGATTTTGGGCAAACGAAGAAATGGACATATCGTTTTCTGGGTGTTGGCATAGGTAAAGACCATAAAGGTAAACCTTTACGGTATCTCCACTGGCAACTGGCAAATATTCAGTTATAAATGAGTTTTCAATATCGGTAAAAGCCGAAGAAGAAAACTCTTTTGAAAACGAACAAGTCATAACTTCCTTTATAAATTTTGGGCAAATGCAAAAAAATGCTTGCACCTATTTAAATAATATTATATAATATAAAATATTAATATATATTACACTCGCATACTATACTTTTTTTGCGGAGTGGAAATAATTATAAACTAAACTTGAACAAAAATCAACTTAAATAAAGATTTATTTTATAAAAATCGAAATTTTGTGAAATATTAAGAGGACTTTATGATAAACGCTATTCTAACACCAACAGCAATTTGGAAAGACTTTTCTATTCCTGATTGTCTTGGCGTGCAAATTGTCGATACTAAAAAGAGTGCAAGGTACACCACTTCAAAAATAATCATTGACGGTAAAAAGGAAAAAGACGGGGAAGTTAAGATTTACGCTGAATTATCACGGAACGAAAAACTTTCTTCTTGTCCTGTTATTATGCTTTTGGAAGATTTTTCAATAAACGAAAACAAAACGCTTGTCAACGACCTTTTGAGTAAAGGCTTTGCAGTTTTGACAGTTGATATTGCTGGCGCTGTTGAAGGGAAAGAATTTTTCACTTCTTATCCAGAAAGCATAGGCTATGCAAATTACGAAAGTGTTAAAGATAAATTATATGAAGTTGAATTCAATGCAAAGGCAACTTGTTGGTATGAGTGGTGTGCCGTTTTAAGATACGCATTAAAATACCTTAAAGAACAAGACTGGGTGACTGCAGTTGGTGGCTTTGCTTTTTCTGAAGTTGCAACAGTGCTTTGGCATCTTGCAGGAACAGATAGGGCGCTTGACTGTGCAGTTTTCGGCTTGAATTCTGGTTGGCAAGGCTATAAAGGCTTAAATAAATTTAGTGGGGAAGTTGAGCCACAGTTTTCAGAAGAAATGTATAAGTTTATTGCTGGTATTGACGCACAGTCTTATGCAATGCACATAACTTGCCCAACTTTATTGTTAAGCGCAACGAATAATGATAAGTTTGACGTTGACCGTGCCTGCGATACCCTTGCAAAAATTCCACAAGAAGTGTATAGTGCAGTGCATTATTCAATCAACTATATCGATAGGATAGATTACGATGCATATAACAATGCAATATTGTTTTTCAACAAATTTTTGCAAAATGAAAAATTCAATTTGCCTAGTGAGTTGGAAATTAAGGCAGACATTGCAGACGGTAAAATTTTTATCGAAGTAAACACTCAAGAAAAAATAGTCGGCAAAATCAACCTTTATATTGCCCAAGAATATTCACAACCTGAACTTCGTGGTTGGCACAAAATAAGTATCTCAAAGGGTAAAGACGGAAGATATTGTTCTTCATACTTGCCTTTTGCAGAGTCAGGATTAATCGTGCTTTTTGCGACGCTTGAAGATAAAAACGGATTTATTATAAGTTCAAATATCGTGGGTAAGCGTTTCAATGAAGATGAAATTGATAAAACTTATAGAAACAACGTGCTTTACTCATCACAAAAAGAAAATGCACACACGATATTCTTCCCAGCAAACCCTTCAAGAGAAAACCCAGACAACGTTAACGTGTTTAATAAAGGAAGGGTAAAAGAGAAAAAAGGGCCTATGGGTATTGAAGGTGTTGGCTCAAGCGCTGGTCTATTATCTTTCATTGTGGGCAGTAAAAAATATAAGCCAAACGACGGCGCTATGTTTATGATTGACGTTTATGCAAAGGAAAAGGCAACGTTAACTATAAAACTTATAACGAATTATTTTAACAATAAGACCGAATACATTTATAGCACGAACATTTTAGGTGGTGACGTTTGGCATAACGTTCAAATTGATATGAACAAGTTTAAGACGGTTGAAGGTATGCCACTAAAAGAATATTCAAAAGTTGAAGCGATAGAAATTGACGTTAAAGACACAGAGTTTTTAATCAATAATGCGCTATGGGTTTAATATAAAGGAAAACAATGTTATACAGTATCGGGGATAAAATAGTATCCAAAAAAAGCCACGCTTGTGGAGCAAATGAGTGGGAAATAGTCCGTGTTGGCGCAGACGTTAAACTTAAATGTTTGAAGTGTGGGCGTGCAATATTTTTGTCACTTGACGACGTTAAAAAAATAACAAAAAATCATATATCAAAAAACGGGGAAACAAATGCCTGATAACCAAATTATTTTAGAACAAAAGAAAAAAAAGAGCGTTTTTGAAATCATTTTATGGATAACGCTTTCTTTAATAATACTTTTGTCATCAATTCTTATAGTCTTAAATAGGGTTGTGTTTTTCAGCGTGTACGTTGACGGTCCATCAATGAACCCGACCTTAAATTCAGGCGACGTTTTGTTCGTAAACAAGAATTATGAGTTAAAAGAGGGCGATATCATAGTTATTGCCGGTGAAAAAGACAATTCTCAATGGATTATAAAAAGGGCGATTGCTATTGGCGAAAAAGACAGAGTAAGAGTTGTTGAAATCAAGGACGGAAAGGTGTTTGTCGGTTATAAAAACCAAATTTTAGAAGAACTCAAAGAAGATTATCTTAAAAAAGGAACGATTACCAGTCCTGATGAAAACAATAAGGGCGAAAACAATAAACCTATTACCCGTTGGGAATTAGAAGAAGGCGAAGTTTTTTACCTTGGCGATAACAGAACGAATAGCACGGATAGCAGAAGTTATTATGGCACTTGTCAAACAAGCCAAATTAAAGGCACTGTCGGTGACTTTGCACTTTCGTTTAGATGGTTAAGTGGCTTTATGTATAAAACAAGCGAATTTTTTAAGCGATTATTTGGGGGATAATTTTGATACTTTATAAAAACCGATTGATTTTTGGGATAATCAAAAACCTATTCGTCACAATATTTACAATAATTTATAAAATATTTGCACTTTTCAATTTGCAATTGACCTTGCTTTTTGCGTTGGTTGGCGTGCTTTTATATTTTACTGGTGTGTTTGAGCAAAACCCAGCAATTTTAATATTGTTTTACGTTTTATTGACAATTTCCATTGCTTATGCAATTTTGGCAACCATTAAAAAAATGCTTGGGATAGACAAAAAAATTAAAAAGAGCAAGGGTGCACAAATTATCAGCACGGACGTCAAAGAAGAAAAGGAAGAAACGGCTGATAGCAACGCTAATGTAGTTCAAGAAGAAAAGGTTGTTGCACCAGAAAAGCCAACTTATTTTAGAGTAAAAAATCACCCTGATTACGTGATGGCTGAATACAGCGATAGATACGAACTTTTTAAGAAGACAGAAGAAGGTTTAAAAAGAATTAGAACCGATTATAAACAATAAGGAGAAAAAATGACACAGTTTTTTGTTAACAGTCAATTTGAAGATGCAAAAAAACAAAAAAAACGCACTTTTGGAATATACTTAATATTTTTGGGCATTTATTTGTTTATAAGTTTGGGGCTTTTTTTGTGGTTTTGGACGTTGCCTTATATGGCAAAGGATATAACAAAAATTAAACTTATTCATTATCCATTAACGGCAGTTTTCGTTATGTTTTCTTTTATATTTTTGGGTATAAAGTATAAGAGAATAAAAAATTATTACAAAATGACCAAAAACTTGTTGGTTGGGTTAAAGGAAACTTCAACGGGCAGTTTTTTTGAATATGATGAAAGTATTCGCACTAAAGACGGAGTAGAGTGTAAGTCACTTGTGTTTATAGAGTGGAATAAATATAAAGATGATTTTTATGAAAGGCACGTGTTAGTGCTTAAGGAAATGGAATTTCCACAATTTGAAGAAAACCAAAACGTAAGATACGTGACGCAAGGCAACGTTCTTATCAGTTATGAAATATTATCTTAAAGGAGTTATATAAAATGAAAGCAATCGTGACGGTTATAGGCAAAGATAAACCAGGAATTATCGCAAAAGTGAGCACTGCGCTTGCTGAAAATCAAGTTAATATTGAAGACATAAGCCAAACACTTATGCAAGATAATTTTACAATGCTTATGCTTTGTGACCTTTCGGCATCAAAATTGCCACTTGACAAGTTGCAAAAAGAGTTGGTTGAAATAGGCACACAAATTGGTGTTTCTATCCACGTTCAACACGAAGACATATTTAATGCAATGCATAAAATTTAAGGTGGATAAAATATGCTTAATAGAAAAGAAATTTTAGAAACCATAGATATGGTTGAAAAAGAACACTTTGACGTTAGAACAATAACTATGGGAATATCGCTTTTGCCTTGTGTTAGAGATGACGCAAAAGAAACAGCAAGACTTTGTTATGATAGAATTTGCAAAAAGGCAGAAAACATAGTTAAGGTTGCTAATGAACTTGGTGCTGAATATGGTATTCCAATTATCAACAAGCGTGTTTCAATAACTCCAGCAAGCCTTTTAACATCTTCTTTTTGTGGTAAAGAAACAGTGCTTGCAAAAGCGCTTGATGATGCTGAAAAAAATGTTGGCATAGACTTTTTGGGTGGATATTCTGCACTTGTTCATAAGGGTATGACAAGTTATGAAAAGTCTTTTATAGAAAGTATTCCTGAAGCGCTTGCTATAACAGATAGACTTTGCTCTTCAGTAAATGTTGGGTCATCTAAAGCAGGTATCAATATGGATG
>JAZQYW010000014.1:0-33758 GCA_045633745.1 Christensenellaceae bacterium | reverse complement strand
AAGGCTTTATAAACTTCGCATCTCATCGTTACAAAAAGTCGTTCCGACCACGAATGACCAAAAAAGGTCAATCTTGTCCGTTCCGATTTTTGTGCCTTGACCTGCTCGTTTCTAAAACCTTAAATAAATGTATATAGATATAGGTGTTTTGCTAAAAACACAAAAATGAATAAAATTATAAATTATTCACATAAAAATGAATAATAAAACAAATTATTCAAAAATATTTGTAAATTTTATAAAAATATTCATAAAATCTGTGTAAAAAAGTTGACACGTGCATTTTATGAGTATATAATATCGTTTGTAAATTAAATTTGAACTAAAAAGTTCTTGGAGGCATTATGAAAAAAGAAGATATTAAAAAGGTTGTTTTAGCATATTCAGGTGGTCTTGATACTTCAATCATTATCCCTTGGCTAAAAGAAAATTATAACAACTGTGAAGTTATCGCAGTTGCTGGCAACGTTGGTCAATCAGATGAACTTGATGGATTAGAAGAAAAGGCACTTAAGACTGGTGCATCAAAATTATACGTTTTAGACTTAACAGACGATTACGTTGATAACTACATTATCCCTTGTGTTAAGGCTGGCGCTATCTATGAAGAATATTTACTTGGTACATCACACGCTCGTCCTTGTATCGCTAAAGGTCTTGCAGAAATCGCTATTAAAGAAGGCGCTGATGCAATCGCTCACGGCTGTACAGGTAAGGGTAATGACCAAGTTCGTTTTGAACTTACGTTAAAACACTTCTGTCCAGATATGCCAATCATTGCTCCTTGGCGTGAATGGGATATCAAATCTCGTGAAGAAGAAATCGATTATGCAGAAGCACACAACGTTCCACTTAAAATTAACAGGGAAACAAACTATTCAAAGGATAAGAACTTATGGCACTTATCACACGAAGGTTTGGACCTAGAAGATACAGGCAATGAACCACAATATGAAAAGGAAGGCTTCCTTGAACTTGGCGTTTCACCTATAACTGCACCAGATAAGCCAACCTACGTTGAAATCGACTTTGAAAAGGGTGCACCAGTTGCACTTAACGGCGAAAAGATGAGCGCTAAAAACATCATCTTAAAACTCAACAAACTTGGTGGCGAAAACGGTATCGGTTTATTAGACATCGTTGAAAACCGTTTAGTTGGTATGAAATGTCGTGGCGTGTATGAAACACCAGGTGGTGCAATTTTATACAAAGCACACAGCGTTTTAGAAACATTGTGTCTTGATAAATACACAATGCACGAAAAACAAAAACTCGCTATCACTTATGGTGAATTAGTATATAACGGACAATGGTTCACACCATTGAGAGAGGCTTTAGCAGCATTCGTTGATAAGACCCAAGAAAAAGTTAACGGTAAGGTTCGTTTGAAACTTTATAAGGGCAATATGATTAACGCTGGTGCTTGGAGTGAAGATTCACTTTACAGCGAAGAAATTGCAACTTTTGGTGAAAGTGATTATAACCAAAAAGATGCAGAAGGCTTTATCAATCTTTTCGGCTTACCTATCAAGGTTGCCGCAATGGTAGAAAAAAACAAGAAATAAGTTTTTTTTAAGCCACAGTCCTGCGCGGATTTTTCCGTGCAGGACGCTTTAATTTGAAAAAACAGTAAAAAATTTTTGGAGAAACTCTAATGGCAAAAATGTGGGCAGGTCGCACGGACGGCGTCACCGATAAAATAGCAGATGACTTTAATTCTTCTATCAGCTTTGATAGCAGAATGTTTAAGCAAGATATTTTGGGCAGTATGGCACACGCAAGTATGCTTGGTGCAAAAAATATTATAAGCAAAGCCGATGCCGATACTTTGATTGACGGACTTGACGGAATTTTGAAAGATTTGGAAAACGGCAGTCTAAAAATCGACTATTCTGCAGAAGATATACATATGTTCGTTGAACAAGTCTTAACCGAAAGGGTTGGGGAAGTTGGCAAAAAACTTCACACTGCAAGAAGCAGAAACGACCAAGTTGCCCTTGACACAAGAATGTATTTAAGAGATTGCACGGTAGAGATTACCCAAAAAATCAAAGAACTTATAAACGCAGTTGTCTTAAAGGCTGAAGAACACAAAAGCACCATTATGCCGGGATATACCCACTTGCAAAGGGCACAACCAATAACTTTTGGGCATCATCTTATGGCTTATGCAATGATGCTACTTCGTGATATTGAAAGATTTAACGACTTGAAAAAGCGTGTAAATATTTCGCCTATCGGTTGCTGTGCTTTGGCTGGAACAACCTACGATACGGATAGGAAAATGGAAGCCGAACTTTTGGGTTTTGACGATATTGCTATGAATAGTATCGATGGCGTTTCAGATAGGGATTTCTGCATTGAATTTGCATCAACTTGTGCAACACTTATGATGCATTTATCAAGGTTTAGTGAAGAAATTATTTTGTGGACAAGTTGGGAATTCAAGTTTGTTGAACTTTCAGATGCGTTCACAACAGGTTCTTCAATTATGCCACAAAAGAAAAATTCGGATATGGCAGAACTTGTTCGTGGTAAAACGGGCAGGGTTTACGGAAACCTTATGGGCATCTTAACAGTGCTTAAAGGTTTGCCACTTGCATACAACAAGGATATGCAAGAAGATAAAGAAGGCGTTTTTGATAGTTATGACACGGTTAAAATGTGTTTAGACGTGTTTACACCGATGATAAGCGGAATGAAAGTGCTAGAAGGCAATATGCTTTTAGCAGCACAGAAAGGCTTTATAAACGCAACCGACCTTGCAGATTATATGGTTAAAAAGGGTATGCCTTTTAGGTCGGCTTATAAAATCGTTGGAAACATTGTAAGCGACTGTATTAAAAACGGCAAAGTTTTAGAAACGCTTACCTTACAAGATTATAAAAAATACGATGATATTTTTGAAAGTGATTTATTTGATGAAATTAGTCTTAAAACTTGTGTTGAAAAGCGAATTTCACAAGGTGGAACGTCACCAAAATCAGTTGAAAAACAAATTGTGTGGATAAAGGAAAAATTAGCAAATGTATAACGTATTCATTGATGGCAGTGCTGGAACGACAGGGCTTAAAATTGTAGATAGGCTATCAAATAGAAAAGATATAAATTTAATCACTTTAAGCGAAGAAAAAAGAAAGGATATTCTTGCAAGAAAGGAAGCATTAAATAGTTGCGACGTTGCATTTTTATGCTTGCCAGACGTTGCATCAATCGAAGCCGTTTCACTTGTTGAAAATGAAAAGGTTAAGATTATTGACACTTCAACGGCATTTAGAACAAATGATGACTGGCAGTATGGTTTTGCTGAAATCAACGACTTTGAAAAGAAAATTGCAAAGTCAAAACGCATTGCAAACCCAGGTTGCCACGCAAGTGGTTTTATTGCATTACTTAATCCACTAATAAATGCTGGTGTGTTGAGTGAAAATGCAAAATTAACTTGTTTTTCCTTAACTGGCTACACGGGTGGCGGAAAAAAGATGATTGCAGAGTATGAAGGGGAAGAAAAACCTGTTTTGTTTGATGCACCACGTCAATATGGCTTAACCCAAAAGCATAAGCATTTACCAGAAATGCAAAAGTATTGCAACTTAAATTATGCGCCAGTCTTTTGTCCTATAGTTGCCGATTTTGATAGGGGTATGGAAGTGACTGTGCCACTATTTAAGGACGATATCAAGTGTGGTATTGACGGCTTAAAGGAAATTTTTAAGAAGGCTTATGAAGGCAGTAAAATAGTTAAGTTTGCTGAAAATGATGAAGGTGGATTTTTATCTGCAAACACAATGAAAGGCAAAGACGGTTTAGAAGTTTCAGTCTTTGGCAATGAAGATAGAATTATATTAGTTTCACGCTTTGACAATCTTGGAAAAGGTGCGTCAGGCGCGGCTATTCAAAATATGAACATATTATTAGGTGTTGAACAAACGACAGGACTTGTTTTATAAAGGAGAACTTATGAAGATTATCAGTGGTGGCGTATGCGCAGCGCAAGGGTTTAAGGCAAATGGTGTTCATTGTGGTATTCGCCACAATCGTACAAAGCGTGATTTAGCGCTTATTTATAGTGAAGTTCCAGCAACGGCGGCGGCTGTTTATACAACTAATTTAGTTAAGGGCGCGCCATTAAAGGTGACAAAAAGCCATATTGAAAACGGCATTGCTCAAGCAGTTATCTGCAACAGCGGTAATGCAAACACTTGCAATGCAAACGGCATTGAAATTGCAGAACAAATGAGTGCACTTGTTGCTAAAGAATTAAGCATTAATGCACACGACGTTGTTGTTGCATCAACAGGTGTTATCGGTCAACCACTCAATATAACACCTATCGCAAACGGTATGAGCGACCTTGCAAAAGGTTTGTCAAGCGATAACGGACTTTTGGCGGCAGAAGCCATTATGACAACAGACGTGGCAGTAAAAGAAATTGCAGTTGAATTTATTGTTGGTGGAAAAGTTTGTCATATAGGCGGTATCGCAAAGGGAAGCGGTATGATACATCCAAATATGGCAACAATGCTTGTATTTATCACAACTGACGCTTGCATCAATCAAGAAATGCTTTCAAAAGCATTAAAGAGCGATATTCAAAACACCTTTAATATGATAAGCATTGACGGGGACACTTCAACAAACGATATGGTTGTCGTTCTTGCAAACGGCATGGCTGAAAATGAAGAAATCACTTGTGATAATGCTGATTTTAAAGAATTTATGAAAGCGCTTAACACAGTTAACGTAAGCCTTTGCAGAATGATTGCTGGTGATGGCGAAGGTGCAACAAAATTATTAGAATGTGCTGTAAGTGGTGCAAAAGAAGATAGCATTGCAAAAACGGTTGCAAAGAGCGTTATTTGTTCAAGTTTGACAAAGGCGGCAATGTTTGGTGCTGACGCAAACTGGGGCAGAGTGCTTTGTGCAATAGGTTATAGTGGCGCAAACGTTGACGTTGATAAGATTGACGTTGCGTTTAAGTCAGCAAAAGGCGTAATCGACGTTTGTAAAAACGGCAGTGGCGTTGATTTTTCTGAAGAAAAGGCAAAAGAAATTTTGTTAGAAAAGGAAATTACCATTGTTGTTAACCTTAACGATGGCGAATATAGTTCATCAGCGTGGGGTTGTGACTTGACTTACGATTACGTTAAAATAAACGGCGATTATCGTACTTAATTTTAGGAGTATAAAAATGGATAAACATTTTTCAAATGCACAACGTGCAGAAGTGTTAACACAAGCACTTCCTTATATAAGACAATATAACGGCAAAGTTTTGGTTGTAAAATACGGCGGAAACGCTATGATAAACCAAAGTTTAAAAGAACAAGTTATGGAAGATATCGTGCTTTTACATCTTATCGGTGTAAAAATTGTTTTGGTGCACGGTGGTGGTCCTGAAATAAGCGAATTAATGCAAAAACTTGGCAAAGAAGCAACTTTTGTTGATGGACTTCGTGTGACCGATAAGGAAACAGTTGATATCGTTCAAATGGTTCTCGCTGGTAAAATAAACAAGTCACTTGTTAACTACCTTGAAATGAAAGGTGGAAAATCAATGGGTATTTCTGGTATTGACGGTGGTCTTATTCAAGCCAAAATGAAAAACGAAAAATTAGGTTTCGTTGGTGAAATTACCGATATCAATATCGCTTGTGTTGAAGACCTTTTACATAACGGATATATTCCTGTAATTTCAACAGTTGGTTGCGATAACGAAGGAAACGTTTATAATATCAACGGCGATACGGCGGCGGCAAGAATCGCTGGTGCATTAAAGGCAGAAAGACTTATTATGATGACCGATATCGCTGGTATTTTAAGGGATAAGGACGACGTGAATACCTTAATCCCACAAATTACTATAAGCGAAGCAAACAAATTGTTTGATGAAGGCGTTATTCAAGGTGGTATGATTCCAAAGGTAAAATGTTGTATTGATGCAATCGGTCACGGCGTTAAAAACGTTACTATAATGGACGGCAGAATTCCACACTCAATCCTTATGGAAATACTTACTGACGAAGGCGCTGGTACGATGGTTGTAGGAGACTAAAATGAGTTCAATTATTGAAAAAGATAATAGGTACGTGGCAAATACTTATGCACGTTTTCCTGTGGAAATTGCTTACGGAAAAGGCTCTTATCTTTATTCGCCAGACGGCAAAAAATATATTGATATGGGTTCTGGTATCGGTGTCACAGCCTTTGGTATTTGTGATGATGAGTGGAAGAGTGCTGTAATTAGTCAATTAGATAAAGTTCAACATACTTCAAACCTTTATTATACAAGCCCTTGTGCAGAGTTGGCAGAACTTCTCTGCAAAAAAACAGGAATGAAGAAAGTCTTTTTCTCAAACTCTGGCGCAGAGTCAAACGAATGTGCGATTAAGGTTGCAAGACAATACGGAATAGAAAAGAAAGGTGCTGATTATACCACGATTATAACCTTAAAAAACAGTTTTCACGGCAGAACGTTAGCAACCCTTTCAGCAACTGGACAAGACGTTTTCCACGCTAAATTTTTGCCTATGCCAACTGGTTTTGTTTACGGCACGACAAACGATATTGAAAGCATTAAAACACTTGTTAAAGAAAACAAGGTTTGTGGTATTTTAATTGAGTGCGTTCAAGGCGAAGGCGGTGTTATCGCCCTTGAAAAAGAATTTATTCAAGGCGTTGAACAACTTTGTAAAGAAAACGATATAATCTTTATGGTTGATGAAGTTCAAACAGGCAACGGAAGAACTGGCGAACTTTATGCATATATGAACTATGGCGTGAAGCCTGACGTTATAACAACGGCAAAAGGGCTTGGCGGTGGACTTCCTATCGGTTGCTGTATGATGAACGAAAAAACCGAAAAGGTTTTGGGATTTGGTGACCACGGCTCAACTTATGGTGGAAATCCTATCTGTGCATCTGGTGCAATAAGCGTTATTTCACGTTTAGACGATGAGTTTTTATCAGGGGTAAAGGCAAAAAGCAAATATATCTTTGATGAACTAAAGGGTGCTAAAGGAATAGAGAGTGTTAGTGGACTTGGTTTAATGGTTGGGATTAAAACTGTTAAGCCTGCAAAAGAAGTGGTTAATGAGTGCATAAATAGGGGTGTTATTTGTTTGACGGCAAAGGATAAGGTTAGACTATTGCCAGCATTAAATATCCCACAAGAAGATTTAGAATTTGCAATTCAAACGATAAAAACCGTTTGCGCTGAATAATAGGAGTTAAAAATGAACTTAAAAGGCAAAAGTTTCTTAAAATTATTAGATTTTTCTACTGAAGAAATAGCATACTTAATCGACCTTGCAAAAGACCTTAAAGACAAGAAGAAAAAGGGCATTTTGCATAGAGAATGTGAAGGCAAGAACATTGCACTTATTTTTGAAAAGACAAGCACAAGAACACGTTGCAGTTTTGAAGTTGCTGGCGCTGACCTTGGTATGAGCGTGGTTTATCTTGACCCACAAGGCTCACAAATCGGCAAAAAAGAAAGCATTGCTGACACTGCAAGGGTTTTGGGCAGAATGTTTGATGGTATTGAGTATAGGGGTTATGGTCAAGAAATCGTTGAAGACCTTGCAAAATATGCAGGTGTTCCTGTATGGAACGGATTAACAAACGAATTCCACCCAACACAAATTTTGGCAGACTTTTTAACCATTAAAGAGTATTTTGGCGAATTAAAGGGTAAAAAACTCGTGTATATGGGCGATGCAAGATATAATATGGGCAATTCACTTATGGTTGGTTGTGCTAAAATGGGTATGCACTTTGTTGCTTGCGCACCAAAGAAATATTTCCCAAATCAAGAACTTGTTGAAGAGTGCAAAAAAATCGCTTTAGAAACGGGTGCTGTGTTAGAGTTTATTGAAGACCCTATGGTTGCAACAAAAGGGGCAGACGTAATTTACACAGACGTTTGGGTTTCTATGGGTGAGCCTGATAGCGTATGGCAAGAAAGAATTGAAGAATTAATGCCATATCAAGTTAACGATGCAGTTATGGAAAATGCAGGTAAACAATGCAAGTTTATGCACTGTTTACCAGCCTTCCACGATTTAAACACAACAATCGGCAAGGAAATTTATAAAAAGTTCAATATCACTGCAATGGAAGTCACCGATAGCGTGTTTGAAAGCGAACAATCAATCGTTTTCGACCAAGCAGAAAACAGAATGCACACCATTAAGGCTGTTATGCTTGCAACACTTAAATAATTAAAACTTAAAATTAAAAAAGTCCTAAACAAAATGTTTAGGACTTAAATTTTTTATTTGTTAAACGGTTGCTTTCTTTTTTGTTGTTAAAAACAAAACTGCAAAAACCGAAATGGTGACAGCAAGCGTGATTGCAAATATTATTATGTAAGAAAATTGCCAACCACTATTTTCTATAATTGCACCTACAATTGGTGGGGCAAAGCCGGCAGCAAAACCACCAGCAGCGTTCATCAAACCAGAGTGTGCGCCTGCATTTATATAGCCACATAGTTTATAAGACATAACACTGAAAACTATTGTGACTGTACCTTGAATTATAATTAGATATACAATCAAAATTATCAAAGAAAGTATAGCAGTTATATGGAAAACGAACACCATAACGAGTGAGAATATAGTCGCTAAAACAAGATAAATTAAACCCACCAAAACGAAGTTATAATTTTTTTCGCAATGCCTAATCGCAATGATTGCACCGAAAATCGTGGCAAGTGGTGCTAAAACTGAAATTAAAATAGCAGTTCTTTCAGACATAACAAAATTTTCTTGCAACATATTTGGTATCCAGTTAAGCGTGCCGTAAAAAACAAAGTGGATAACAAAACTTAAAACAAACGAAAGTATGTAAAAAATCGCTCTGCTTTTGCTTGTTTTTAAGGCAAACGGCGTTTTAATGATTTGGCAAACTGTTGCATCGTTAGTGATAGCAAGGTCGTTTTCGTGCTTAATTTTTTCGCATTTCTGCACTGCAATAAAGAGTAAAACTGCAGATAATGAAAGGATAAATCCAAAGAAAACGAAAGGCGAATCAACCCTTTGAAAGGAAACAAAAAGTGATGCAGAGCCGTATGAAATAATGCCGGCAACAGCCGTTCCTATATTCATAAGCATATTTGCACTTGCTTTCATTGAAGTTGGCAAGTGCTTATTTAATAGAACCGTGCACATGCCCCAAATGCCTGCTTGAAGAATACCATTTATAGCCAAAATCCACCATAATTGCCATAATTCCATCGCAAGTGCAACGATAATTGTGACGATACCGGAAAGGAAAACGCTGATAAGCATAAACCACTTAACGTTGAGTTTTTCCATGTAGAAAAACAAAATAACTTGTGCTGTTGAATAGGTGATAAAATAAAAGGTCATTGCAAGGCTTGCTTGTGGTTTATCAACGGAAAAAAGCCTTGAAATTTCAATGTATTCAGCCGTATAGATATTCTTTGACCCCATCATAATGGTCCAAACAAGGCAACAAGCAAAAATTAAAAAATAGTAAGATTTTTTAGATTTCATATTAACCTTCTTAAAAGATATGGATAGATTATACAAAAAAGAAATATAAAAGTCAAACACTAAATATAATAATTTATAACAAAAGGCAAAAAGACCGTGCAAATTCGTTGACAAGATATAATAGTATTTGTTATACTAATTAGGCTTTATCGAACTGCCAAAGGGCAAAGGAGGGTTGAAGGAATATGTCAATAGTTAGAGTTGGAGAAAATGAAAATATCGACAGCGCTTTAAGAAGATTTAAGAGAAAATGTTCAAGAGACGGCATTATCGGTGACTTAAGAAAGAAAGAACATTATGAAAAGCCTTCCGTAAAGAAAAAGAAAAAGGCTGAAGCAGCAAGAAAGAGAAGCATTAAAGGCTAAACAAAAGAGGTCTATCGAATTATCGATAGACTTTTTTATTGCAAAAAAACTCACAAAATACAAAATTATGTCGAAAAATGGGGAAAGTAAAATGGCAGAAGAAAGAAAATCGCTAAAACAATATTGTAAGGAAGCAAAAAAGAGATTAAAGTGCGGGTTTTGGCAAAGTTATCAACACGACCTAAACAAAAATATTGAAAGGGCTGAAAAAGCAGGGATATCGACTTCAAAAGTTAAGCAGTATTATGCTGAAAGGGTTAGCGAAAACATTAAAAATTACGTGGAAGAAAAAGAAGAATTTTACCTTAAGGTGAAAAGCATATTAGAAACTGAAGGCGAAGTTTCCAACGCTATTGGCAGATTGACTGATAAAGAATATTTTGAAACACTTTCTTATGAAGAAAAGCAAAGATATACATTATCTTTGTCAGAAAAATATTTGCAAGCAGTTGAAAGATATAGAAAAGAAATTGCTTTGGAAATAAAAAATTAAAAAGGCTTGATTTTACTATCCATATTGTGTATAATGGATATATAAAACAAATAATAGGTAAAATATGGAAAAGGAATTTTTAACACTTGCAAAAAATAGACAGTCTTGCAGAGATTTTAACGATATGCCTTTAGAAAAGGAAGTTTTGGATAAAATCGTTGATTTGGGTTTGCTTTCACCATCAGCTTGCAACAGTCAACCTTGGAAAATGTACGTTGTGACAGATGAAAAAACAAGAGAAAAGGTTGCAAAGTCGCTTCAAGATTGTTTGATGAATAAATTTGTTGACAAGGCAAAGGCCTTTATCGTTTTAGGCGAAACAGACGCAAAGTTAAAAGTTGGTATAGGTTCAAGATTTAAGTCAGACCACTTTGTTAAATACGATATCGGTGAATTAATCGCATATTTGACTTTGGGCGCTGAAAGTTTGGGCGTAAGTTCTTGCATTATCGGTTGGGTTAATGAGAAAAACCTAAAAGAAGCAGTGTCAATGCCAGAAGAAGAAAGTGTTTCAATCGTTGTTGCACTTGGCTATTCGGATATTGAAAAACGCAAAAAAGCAAGAAAAGATAAAGAAACAGTCGTTAAATATATTTAACAAATAAAAAATAAAGGAAGAAATATTATGTTTAAAGAAGAAGCACTTTTGATAACAAATGCCGACGTGCAAAAATACGTTTCAGTTGAAGACGTTATAGAAATCGTTGAAAACGTTTGGACTTGGTTTGGTAATGATGAAATTATTATGCCACCAAAAATAACAACAGATATGTCAAGTTTAGGTGTTGACGGTTGGTTTAACTCAATGCCAAACTATATAAAACCACTTGATATTGCAGGTATTAAAGTTGTTGGTGGTTATAACGGAAACAAAGCAAAGGGTATGCCATACATAAAAGCAAACGTATTGCTTACAGACCCATACACAGGTATGTTAAAGGCGCTTGTTGCAGGTGACTGGATTTCTGATATGAGAACTGGTGCGCAACCTGCAATTATGTGCAAACGCCTTGCTTACAAATCAGACGTTGTGACTATAATCGGTGCTGGTTTGCAAGGTTATACCAGCTTGCTCTGTATGACAAAACTTTTAGACATTAAAAAAGTTAACGTTTGTGACTTAAGTGAACAAGCAAGACTTAACTTTATATCAAAATTTAGCGACACAAACATTGAATTCGTTTCTTGTTCAGATACTAAAACTGCTTGTGAAGAAAGTGATATCATTATCACAGTGACAACAGCAGATGCTGACCTTGTTAAAGCATCTTGGGTAAAGGAAGGCACTTTAGTTATAACAATGGGCTCATTTAAGGAAGTTGAGTTTGACGTTGTTCGTCAAGCAGACGTTATTGCCGTTGACCACGTTGCACAAGCATTGCATAGGGGCAACTTAAAGCCACTTGCTGAACTTGGTGAAATCACAGAAGATTCATTTGATATTGAAATAGGACTTTTACTTGCAGGAAAGCAAACTTATACTCCTGACCCTAAAAAACGTGTTTATGCACAAATCGTTGGTATGGGTTGTCCAGACGTTGCTATTGCTGAAACAGCAAGATTGCGTGCGGAAAAAGATAAGGAAAACGTTAAGGTTTTTGACGTTCAAGGTTAAGATAAAAAAGTAGAACGCTGTTGAATTTTCAACAGCGTTCTTTATTTGTTTTTATTTAGTTAGTTGGCAAAGTTTTGTTTTTCTTTCTATATTGCAATGGCGTTAAGCCGTAAGTTTTCTTAAACAAGGTGTAAAAATAGTTTGGCGTTTCAAAATTGATATAAGTTATAATTTTGCTTATCGGTAAATTTGTTTTTGTTAGTATTAGGCAAGCAACGGATAACTTCTTTTGAACTATTAGTTGTGAAAGAGAACAGTTGTAATTCTTTTTGATAATTCTTGCAATTTGCCTTGTTGACAAAAACAATTTGTTCGATAAGTATTTCATATTGATATTTTTATCAAATTCGGAGTTGATAATGTGGTCGATTAACAAAACGTATTGATTTGAATCAATATCCTTTGCCTTTTGATATTCAACCTTTAATAAGTCCAAAATTTCGATAAAAAGCAAGGTCAATAGCGAAGAAATTTCTTCGTGTTGAGTGTCTGGCTTATTTAAGGCATTATCAAGTTTTGTTAGATATAGGGTAATGTTTTCGTTTAGTTGTAAGTGAGAGATGTTATCTGGGTGAAAATACTTGATAACTTGCTCGTACAAATGCGATTTTTCGTTTTCAATTTTGATAAGCAAACGATGGTTTGCCTGTGCAGAAATAGAAAAGTGTGGGGTAATAGAGGGGATAATAACAATTCCTTCATTATAAACGTGGAAAGAATTATCGTAAAAAACTTTCAAGTCCCCATTAGTAAGAAAGAAAATTTCGTGCTCCAAATGAAAGTGCAACTGTTTTGCTCTTTGCAATATGGAATTATTTGGACTATTAATAACAGTTTTAAATGTTGGGTCTAAATATACGATTATTTTTAAGTCGCTGATATTTATTTTACAAGATTTGTGTCTGCTTGATGGTAAATTAATCATGGCCTTATCCTTACTTTTTCGTTTATATTACTGTATAATATAAATAAATAAAAGTCAAGAAAAACACGTTGCAAACTTTAAAATATTAGACAATAAGGTTAAAAAAGTTTAAAAATAAGACATTGTAATAAAAAATAGTCATTGTGGATAATTGAAAATGCAAAATTAAAAGTGATATAATTATTACAATAAAAATATAATGGAGACGATTATGGAAAAATACAATTTAGTTCAAGGCGTTATGCCAGCAATTTTATCTGTTTATGATGAAGAAAGAAACGTTATTAAAGACACTGTTAAGAAAATGGTTAACTATCATCTTGACAACGGTATGACAGGTTTTTACGTTGGTGGAAACACTGGTGAATGCACGATTTTACCAAACAAAACAAGAAAGCAAATGCTTGAAGTTGTTAAAGAAGCAAACGCAGGCAGAGGCAAGATTATCGTTCACGTTGGTGCAGGTCATATCGATGACGTTTATGATTTAATCGACCACGCAAACGAAGTTGGCGTTGATGCTGTTGCATCACTTCCTCCATCACTTATGGCTTACTATAAAATGGATGAAATTATCGAATACTATAGAATTATTGCAAAGAGAAGCAAGGCTCCTGTTCTTGCATACGTGACAGGTGTTTTACAAGGTGATATTTTAGGTTTCGTTGGCAAGTTGACTGAAATTGATAATATTATCGGCGTTAAGATGTCTATTCCTGATTACTTTATGTTTGGCAAAATCACTGCTGCATATGGGGATAAGTTCAGTATTTATAACGGACCAGACGAATGTATGATTTGTGGCCTTTCTGTAGGGGCTGAAGGCGCAATCGGTTCAACATACAATATGCTTCCAAAACTTTCTGCAAGTATTTACGATGCATTTAAGGCTGGCGATATGAAAAAAGCACTTGAAGCACAAAGAAAGATGAACGCCGTTATTAATGTCTTAATTCAAAAGAACGCTTACTGGAAAGGTGCAATGAGTTTGTTGGGTTATGATATGGGCTCATACGTTGAACCTAGAAAAACTCTTGATGAAGAAGGCTTAAAAGAATTAAAAGCAAAACTTGATGAAGTTGGTTTCTTCGATTTAGTTTAATTATTAAAGGTAAAATATGATATCTTGTGTTGAATTTATACCTTGTTATAGTGAATTGTTTTCATTTTTAGATGAAAACTATACTCACAAAGAAGTTGAAAGATTTTGGGCTTACTTATTTAAGCCTGATGGAAAAGGTATTCCACTTATAAACTTTGCAAAAAGAGATGGACTTCGTGGTTGTTTTGATTACTGGAAAGGAACTTTAACCGAAGAAGCCGCAAACGTGACAATGCGCCTTAACGAAAAAGCAGGTTGGTGCACAAGCCACTCTCATTATTGTCCGTCAAAGGGCAGACTTTTAGAGTTGCAAAAGGAAATAGGGCTTGTGCCTTATTATGATTACTGTGGACATTGCGATTATTATAGGGCAGCACTTGAAGAAGTAGGGCTTACTTGGATAAGAAATCACCTTTACGTTGATAAGGCAGAATGCTCAAGGGTTATTTTTGACCCAAAGGTGTTCAAAGGCGTTATAACGATGGATGAAAACACCGAAACGTTTGAAATGAGTGCAGATAAGGTTGAATATTTTCACCCAGATTTTCATAGCAGTATGAATATGGGTATTCATTATCTTGCTGAAACGCACGGCGAAGAAAAACTCAAAGAGTTTTTAACAAGATATACTAAAAACGTTTACGTAAAAACTATTGAAAAAATGAAGGATAAGCCACTAGATGCCATTGAAGAAAAGATAAGAGAAACTTATTACTTGGAAAAGGCTGAAGACCTTGTTGAAATTGTAAACGACGGCAAGTCTTTAAGGGTTAAAGTTGAATACTGTCCAGCAGTAAAACACCTAAAAAAGACAGGTCGTGAAGTTTCAAAATGGTTTTCTTACACCACAAAGAGCGTAATGCAAGCCTTGGCGGATATCGCGAATTTTAAGTTTGACTTTATCTCTTACGATGAAGAAACTGGCAAGGCTGAATATCTATTCTATTAAAATAATCAAAATTAAAACACTGTTGAATTTTCAGCAGTGTTTTTTTAATATAATGCTTATATTAAGACATAAATGATTGTGGGTTGTCGTTAAAGCCCAAACTTATTAAAAGCGCTGTGTTAACTTTTTGCATTTTAATGGGTGATAATTCGCCAATTTTTTCTTTTAATCGCCGTTTATCAAGCGTTCTAATTTGTTCTAAAAGAATAACAGAATCTTTAAGTAGCCCAAATTCGTTTGCAGATAGTTCTATATGGGTGGGAAGTTTTGCCTTATTTAATTGACTTGTAATGGCGGCGGCAATAATAGTTGGGCTATATTTGTTTCCCGTATCGTTTTGCACTATTAAAATGGGTCTAACGCCACCTTGTTCACTGCCGACAACGGGACTTAAATCGGCATAATATAATTCTCCTCTTTTTATCATAATCTCTCCAAATGCATCAAGTAATTCCCAATTTATTATATGTATTTTTGTATAAATTAGGTTAAAAACACTTTAACGCTTAAAAGAATTTTATCCACTAATAAAAATTTTATACACCGTATATCTTGCAAGCCAACAAATTATGTGATAAAATAATAAAAACAAATATTAAGGGATTTAAGTTATGGTAATGGTTTTATTGACAGCATTAGGGGTTGGTGGCGCATCAATTATAGGTGCGTTGCTTGGTTTTGCCTTTAAAAATACTAGTCATAAATTTAGCGACGTCGTTTTATCGTTTGCTGCTGGTATAATGCTTTGTGCAAGTATATTAGGGCTAATTCTTCCATCGCTTGAATATGGTGGAAAATGGGCAATTTTAATAACTATTGTGGGCATTTTTTGTGGTGCTTTATGCATTAACTTGATTGATAAACTTGTGCCACACTTACATAAATTAACGGGTGCAGAACTAGAAAAACACCCTGAAAAAACCCAAAGTTTAAATAAGGTTTTATTGTTTGTTATTGCCATTGCAATTCATAACTTTCCAGAAGGTATTGCAGCAGGCGTTGGTTTTGGCACGGATAAGGTTGCTGATGCATTGATGATTGCTGGGGGAATTGCACTTCAAAATATCCCAGAAGGTATGGTTATAATCGCACCTATGCTTGCAAGTGGAATGAGCCATAAAAGGACTTTTATCATTGCATTAATTGCTGGTTTTGTTGAAATTATAGGAACACTTATAGGTTTCTTTGCAGTTTCTATTTCAGCATTTGTTTTGCCATTTGTTCTTGCTTTTGCAGGTGGCACAATGCTTTACGTTATAAGCGATGAAATGATTCCTGAAACACACGCTCACGGTAATGAAAGTGGTGCAACTTACGCACTTTTGGTTGGTTTTGCAATAATGCTGTTGATTGACTTTTTACTGTAAAAATTATAAAAAATAAAACGCCTAAAGGAATTCCTTTAGGCGTTTTTGTGTTTTAAATTCAATTAGTTATTGTTTTTGGCTTGGCTTTCATCATTAATTAAAAGGGTGGACATTTCAACAGGCAAGTAAAAGCATAAGCCGTGTGCTGGAGTTCCAACGCCAGCCTTTTCTTTAATTGCTTGCATAATCTTAAAAGCCACTTCCTTTTCAACGATAGAAAGCACAATTTCTTTTTCTGGGTCAATGGTAATTCCAAAGATAGTTTGTGGGTTAGGAACAGAGCCCCTTGCATTAAAAATCGTTGCACCAGTTGAACCATTTTCACGTGCAATATCAACAATTTGAGATGCAAAACCTGCATTAACTATAATATATAAAGCCTTTAGTTCTTTCATAATTTTTCTCCTTATCGTTAAAACATTAAACCTTCAACTGGCAAAGTAAAAGCAACCCCAGTATTTGGTTTGTTAAAATTAAATTCATCATATAAAATATCGATTATATTTTTAGCATTATCCGTTTTCATAAGGCAGGAAATGATAACTTTTTTTTGTTCTGCATCAATGCCGAATACTTGCGCTAAAATACTTTTGCTGACAGACCCGTGTCCGTAAATGGTGTTGATGGAATGAGCACCATTATCAATCAATAATTTAGAAAGTTTTTCTTTTAATTTGGGCTTTGCAATAACGTATAAATTTTGCAATTTTTCTATTTTTTGATTTTCCATATTTTTCTCCTTGCCTTTTTAACGGGTTTAGCCGTCACGTTGTTTTCATCAGTAATATAACTTTGCAATTCATCCAAAGACTCTTGATTTTGCAATGCCTTTTTAGATTTAACGTTATATATAATACCTAGTGCTTGAATAGCAATTAAAGGCGTCACTGATATAAAAGAAATTATACCAAAACCGTTTGTAAGAACAGACATTGTACTTTGAGAACTTTGTGCAACAGCACTTGCAATACTTAAGGTTAGTGGTGTTAGGAATGCGGAAGTCAGTGCACCACCCGTAACGCCACCAGAGTCAAAAGCCAAGCCGACAAAAAGTTTTGGTGTAAATTTCATCATAATAATCGAAATCAAGTATAGTGGGAACAAAAAGTAAAGTATGTTAATTTCGGTTAAGATTTTAAGAATAGACAAAAGTGATGCAAAGCCGATGCCCACCGCCAAAGTTAAGATAATAGTTATCTTTTTTATGTGACCGTTTGTAAGTTCTTCAATTTGCGAACCCAAAACAACCACGGCAGGTTCTGAAACAGTTATTGCACCGCCTAAAATAAAGCCGACGAATAAAAGTATATAAGGGAACCAATTTGGTTTTAATGGGTCAAAGAAAACTTGACCTATATATTGTCCGATAAACGCAAAGCCAAAATCAATGCCAGATAAAAAGATAAGTAGCCCAAAATATACTGGAATTATACCTAAAACCAAACGCAAAATTTCACGTTTTGGAATTTTGATTGCAAAAATTAAAAGTGGAAGTGAGATTAAAATTATAGGAAGAACTGCAAGTGCAACGTCAAGAAGATTTCCCACAAGGATATCGCCAAGTTGACTGCCAGTTGTGATAATATAATCGTTTGCTGGGGGGATACTGCCGTTAACATCCTTTAAGATAACCCCGTAAAGAAGAACAGTAATAATAGGTCCAGCCGATGCAATTCCTATAATACCGAAGGAATCTTCGTTTGTTTTGTTTTTAGAAAAAATTGCAGAAATGCCTATTCCAAGTGCCAAAATAAATGGAACTGAAACGTCACCAGTTGTTGCACCACTTCCGTCAAAAGCAAGTGAAATAAATTCTGGTGGGGCAAAGATAACAAGTATAAAAACTATGGTGTATAAAACACCGAAAACAATTTTGATGTTGATGTTTTTAACAATGCGAACAAGTGCAAGAGCAACGCCGATACCTATGCCAGTTGCTGTTATCCAAATAAACAAAGTGTTTTCAACGATAGGTAAAATATCGTGCACTTGGCGTGAAAAAACGGCAAGTGCAGGTTCAGCAACCGTTGCTAAAAGCCCAAAGATAAATCCAAAAGTTAAAACGAAGAAAAGTTTGTTGTACTTTGAAAAGGAATTGCCAACCAAGTGACCTATAGGTAAAATACTTGAATCTAAACCGACCAAAAATAGTGATTGCCCGATTACAACTGAAAAATAACCCACAACGATTTTTCCATAATAACTAGGGTTATTTAAAGGAAAAAAACAAAGACAAGCAACTATAATGAGTGCAAGTGGCAAAGAAGATAAAATTGTATCTTTAATAGTCCTTAATAATTTCATTTTTTGCTTGTCCTAAAAATCTTTGTTTAAATTTATTATAACATACATATATATAAAAGTAAAGTCTAAAAGTAGCAGATTTATAAAAGAAAATGTATGTAAATTATAATGTACTTTTATATAAATATACATCGAAAAAGGTGATAAAATGAGTGTTTTTGATATATTAATAGTTGTTTTTTGTATTGCTTTTTTGCTTTTTACTTTGACTGATAGAATTTTTGATAAGAGCAAAGGAAAAAGTAGGTGCACCTTTAATTGCAAAAATTGTTATATGAGTATGAAAAATAAAAAAACAAGTAAATAAAAACAGCCTGCACGGTAATTTGCAGACTGTTTAATGGCTGATAAAATATTAGAAAATAACTGTGATAGCCATATATTGATTTAGTTTGGAGACGGCGGAAATTTTCCAATTATTGTTATCGGCAATACCTTTTGCAATCGAAAGCCCCAAACCACTGCCACCGCCATAATCTCTTGAACGGGAAGGGTCAGCACGATAAAATCTTTCAAAAACCTTGTTTGCTTGGTTATCTGGCACGTTGCTACCCGAGTTGAAAACCGTAAAGGAAATTTTATTGTTTTCCTTCTTTAGAGTAACTATAATTTCTCCACCTTTTTCAGCGTGTTTAATGGCGTTGTCAAGTAAAATATTGACTATATTTTTAACGCTTTGCAAATCACCTTTATATTGAATATTGTCTTGAACGTCAAGAATAAGGTTTTTGCCTTTTTCGTAAGCAACGGCATCAAAAGGAAGTGTGTCGTTAACGATTACTTCAGAAAGATTAAATTCAAGGCTAGCAAGTGGGGTTTTATTCTCATCAATTTTTGCAAGCATTAAAAGGTCGTTAACAAGCAAATTCATTCTTTCGGTTTGAGAGTTTATATTGTCAATCCACTGTGAATCATTTGTGCTTTTTATAATTTCAGCATTTGCAGAAATTATGGTAAGTGGCGTTTTTAATTCGTGACTTGCGTTTGAAATAAATTGTTTTTGCTTAATGAAAGTATCCTTGATAGGTCTAAACACGTTAAATGACGTAATAACCACGATAACGCCCAAAACTAAATATATAACAATATGTATAGTTAAGGCATTTAACACGTTTGACTTAAATCCTTGTAAAGTGTTGCTAACGTCTGTTGCAATTATTATATCGTAAAAGGGGATAGACTCAATCTTATAATAAACGTTCCCAACAGAGCCTGATTTATATCCATCACGCAAGACTATTTTAATAATACTTTCAATTTGTTCATCTGAAAAAATTGAATCGTCGCTTTTACTAACGTCCACAACAACGTAATGCCCCAAGGTATCTTTTTCAATTTTTGCAACAAAAGCATTGTTAATACTTGTTTGACCTAAAGAGTGGTTATATTGACTTTCCACGTGCTCTAAATCGTGAACAATACCACGTTCATTAACTTTTTTAAGCAAGAAAAAAGACGCCCCAAAAATTATGGAGAATATTATAAACAATAAAACCATTGTAAAGCAAATAAATTTTATTTGCGCCTTTTTAATCATTTCTTTTCTCCAAGGGTATAGCCGATGCCTCTTAAAGACTTGATTTCAGTATTAGCACCGACAGCCATCATCTTTTTTCTTAAAAATGAAACGTAAACTTCAATAGTGTTATATTCGGCATCGGTATCAAAACCCCAAATTTTTTCAATAAATCTTTCTTTATCAATACTTTTGCCATTGTTTAACATAAGCATTTCAAGGATTTGGAATTCTTTTTTGCCAAGACTAATTCGCTTTTCGCCTTTAACAAGTTCAAAAGTATCCCTATCCAAAGAAATATCGTTAAAGGCAAGAACGTTTCCAGTAAACTTTTCTTTTCGGCGTAAAAGTGCTTTAATTCTTGCAAGCAATTCGTCGGTATGGAAAGGCTTTGTGATATAATCGTCTGCACCTAAATTAAGCCCATCGATTTTATCAGAAGTTTCACTTTTTGCAGAAAGCATTAAAACAGGAACGTCAATATTCCTTTGCCTAATAATTTTAAGCAAAGTAAACCCGTCCATTTTTGGCATCATAATATCTAAAATAACAAGGTCATAAATACCAGAATTGATATAATCTAAACCTTCTTCACCATTTTTTGCACAGTCAACCGAATATTTGTGTTGTCTTAAAATAACGGCAAGTGCATCAGTTAATTGTCTTTCATCATCTACTAATAAAATATTCATATAAGCATTATAGCAAATAAATTTGTGATTGTATATAAAAATATTAGACTTAATAATATTTTTTTAAGGAAATTTGAAAATTTAAAATTTTTCAACAAAAATTCAAGTTTCGTTTGTTAAAATTAAACTATAAAATCCAAAGAACAAGGATTTTAATGAATTAATCCATACTCTCAATAAACTTTTTCCTGAGGTGAGCGCCTAATTTTTTGGGCGTTTTACCTTTTTTAAATGGTAATAATAAAAAACGCTTGTAAAAAACATAAAAATATGTTAATATAATATGGCTTTGGGGACGTAGCTCAGCTGGTTAGAGTGCTTGCTTGACATGCAAGAGGTCGTAGATTCGAGTTCTATCGCCCCCACCAAAAAAGACAAGTATTTCTACTTGTCTTTTTTTATTTTTATATAAGATTTAATGCTAAAATTAATTTTTATAAATGAAAAGTAATTTCGCCTGAAAATATGTTCTTTATTTTCCCGTTAATGTTGCAAACAAGCGAATTGTCGTCTGCAATGTCAACGACGGTTATAGGCGATTTTTTGCCGTTTATTTCGGCATAAACTTGTTTGCCTTTTAGGTAATTGTTTTCCCTTGCGATTAAAAGATAATCGTTGCAATGGTCAAGCGATTTAATATCTTTTTTGATTTGAGAATAAATCTTTCTTTTGAGAGAAGAAAGATTTATTTTTTTGTTTAACTCAAGTGCTATAGAAGTTGGTGGGGTGTTATAATCACCATAAAAATCAGTTTGATTTACGTTGATGCCTATACCAACGATAATATCGGTTATTTGATTGTCGGTGGAAACACCTTCAAGCAAAATTCCACAAATCTTTTTATCTAAAACGTAAACGTCATTTGGCCATTTAATTGAAATACCTTTTACGCCAAGTTTCTTAAGCATCTTAAAAACGCTAACGGCACTGCAGATAGAAAGGGAAGAGTATTTATCAAGCAACTCTTTATCATTTATCAAAAGGGAAAACAAAAGGTTTTCACCCTTGTTGCTATGCCAAGCCCTATTAAACCTACCGTGTCCGTCAGTTTGATAATCGGCGGAAACAAATGTAAAATTTCTATATAAATGACGACTACACTTTAAAAATGTAGTCGTCGAATTAATTTGCTTGAAATGAAGTTTTTTTCTTAAAGATTTCATATTACAAGAAAATGCTGAGTAAGATACCAGCAGCGATTGCAGAACCGATAACGCCTGCAACGTTTGGACCCATAGCGTGCATCAAAAGGAAGTTTGAAGGGTCTTCTTTTTGACCTTCTTTTTGAACGACACGTGCAGCCATAGGAACGGCTGAAACGCCGGCAGCACCTATCATAGGGTTAATCTTGCCTTTTGAAAGTTTGCACATAAGTTTACCGAACAACAAGCCACAAATTGCGGCGGTGATAAATGCAGCAATACCAAGAGCAAAAATCTTCAAGGTATCAAGTTGTAAGAAAGTTGTTCCGTTTGCTGTTGCACCAACTGAAAGTCCTAACAAGATTGTGCAGATATACAATAATGCGTTTGCACAAGTATTAACAAGGTTTGGAACAACGCCACATTCCTTAATCAAGTTGCCAAGCATCAAGCAACCAACGAGTGGGGTTGCAGATGGAACGATTAAGCATACTGCAATAGTGACGATAATAGGGAACAAAATCTTTTCGGTTTTAGAAACAGGGCGAAGTTGTTCCATTTTGATTAATCTTTCTTTTTTAGTTGTGAAAAGTCTTATAATCGGTGGGAAGATAATAGGAACTAACGCCATATAAGAATATGCAGCAAGAGCAATAGCAGCAAGCATACCACCAGTATCGCCACCCATAGCCGACATCATTTTGTTTGAAACTAAAATGGCTGTTGGGCCGTCTGCACCACCGATAATACCGATAGATGCTGCTTGGAAGAAATTAAATCCAAGTAAAAGTGAGCCAAAGAAAGCGATAAAGATACCGATTTGAGCAGCAGCACCTAAAAGCATAGTCTTTTTGTTTGCAATTAGTGGACCAAAGTCGGTCGTTGCACCGATACCTAAAAAGATTAAGCAAGGGTAAAGTTCAGTTTCAACGCCAACGTGTAATTGACCGAGTAAACCCCTATGAATAATCTCGCCGTTTTCGTTAGTAGTGATATAAATTTCTGGTAAAATGTTTACTAAAATTATACCGAAAGCGATAGGGATAAGTAAGTATGGTTCAAAACCTTTCTTTATTGCAAGGAAAAGGAAAAGACAGCCGATTAAAATCATTATTAATCGCATCCAACCATCGCCAGAAAAGAACTGCGAAATAACAGTTCCGTCTATAATTGACTTAAATAAATCTCCAATATTCATTTTTAATACCTACAATTAACCTAAAATAATGAGAGCGTCTTTATTGTTAACCATTGCGCCAACGTTTGCGCGTATTTCTTTAACAGTGCCTTCGCAAGACGCAAAAATTTCGTTTTCCAACTTCATTGCTTCGATAACTGCAACGATTTGACCTTTTTTAACAACGTCGCCAACGTTAACTTTAACAGCAAGAACTTTACCAGCGATAGGTGCTTCAATAACAGCGCTTCCACTTGCAACTGGTGCAGGTGTGCTTGCTGGGGCACTTGCAGGTGCTGGTGCAGAAATCTTTTGGTTGCTTTCAACCACTTCTTCTAATTGAACTTCGTATAATTTTCCGTTTACTTTAACCTTATATGTTTTCATAATTACTTAATCTCCTTTACGCTTATAACTTTAATATCTTTTTTAGTTTGTTGTCTGAAATCGATAGATGCAACAAGTGTTGCAACAATAGCATCTTCATCATCTAAGTTAACAGGCACTGTGTTAGTGCTTTGTGGGGCAGGTGTTAATTTTGCTTGGTTTGTAGTCTTATCAATCTTTGAATATTTTTCAATACCTTTGCCTATCAAATAGGTTATTACAATAATGATAGCAAGAATAGTGAAAACCAACAAAATTGCTAAAATTGAAACTAATGCGCCTTGCCCAAAATCTTTGTCCTTTCCATCAATTAATCCAATTAATAATAAATTGTCCATAATTTCTCCTATATAATGAGATTGAACTCTTCAACTTCATCAGTTGAGTATTTTTTCTTCAAGAAGTCTATTGCAACGTTTTCAAAGAGCGCAAGTGATAAAACGTCTTCATCGCACTTTGCAATGTCTTTATATTTTTCCTTAAGGCTTTCAAATTCTGGTTGCAATAAATCTGCAGGACGGCAAGTGATAATTTCATCATCGCCAACAACTTGTTTTAATATATCGGCATCAACTTCAGCAGGTGCTTTGCCATATTTACCATGCAAGTAATCTTTGATTTCCTTTGCAACCATCTTGTATCTGCCCATAAGCACGTTGAGAACGGCTTGTGTGCCAACCATTTGTGAAAGTGGGGTAACAAGTGGTGGATAACCCATATCCTTTCTAACCTTTGGCACTTCTTTTAATACTTCGTCATACTTATCCATAGCATTTTGACCTTTGAGTTGGCTCATAAGGTTTGAAAGCATGCCACCAGGAACTTGATAGGTTAAAATGTTAGGGTTTGTTGTAAGTGCTTTTGGATTAAGTGTTCCGTTTGCAATATATTTTGAAACAACTTTGTCCATAATAGGTTCACATTCGTGAATAGCATCTTCGTTTAAGTTAGGGTATAAATCAGTTCCTTTTAGTGCAGAGTTAAACGCTTGGGTTGATGGTTGACCCGTTCCGCCAGAAAGTGGGGAAAGAGAAGTGTCAACGATATCGCAACCAGCCTTAACTGCAGCCATATAAGTCATTTCACAAATACCACCCGTGCAGTGTGAGTGAAGTTCAAGTGGCAAAGAAGTGTTTTTCTTTAATGCTGTAAAAAGTTTGGTTGCGTCTTCTGGAAGAAGAACGCCAGCCATATCTTTGATGCAAAGTGAATCAGCACCAAGTTTTTCAACTTCTTTCGCAAAATTAACGTAATAATCAATAGTGTGAACAGGGGAAGTGGTATAACTCAAAGCGATTTGGCACTCACCACCATATTTTTTAGTTGAAAGAACTGCTTGACGCAAGTTTCTTATATCGTTAAGTGCATCGAAAACACGGATAATATCAATGCCGTTTTCAATAGACTTTTTGCAGAACATATCTACAACGTCATCTGAATAGTGGCGATATCCCAAAATGTTTTGACCACGGAAAAGCATTTGTAATTTAGTCTTTTTACAAACTGCTTTAACTTTTCTTAATCTTTCCCAAGGGTCTTCGTTTAGAAAGCGCATACAAGAATCGAAAGTTGCGCCACCCCAAACTTCTAGTGCGTGATAGCCGGCGTTATCCAAAATTTTTGCCATAGAAACGACTTCATCAGTTGTCATACGGGTCGCAAATAAGGATTGATGACCGTCACGAAGTGAAGTTTCAACAATTTTTACTGCCATAATTAATCTCCATATTTTATTGTTATTGTTAACTTTTATCACTAAAATGGCGAGTATTAAAAAAACTCGTCATTAAATACAAATTGATTTTTTTAGAATAGTGGAATAGTTGCCAAATATTCAACGTCTGTTCTATTTTTTGAATCGCCTTCAGCAAGAACGAAAAGTTTTTTATAAACGATTCCGCCTGCTTTTTTAACTAATTTTTCTAATCCGTCAAGACTTGTGCCAGTTGACAAAACGTCATCAACGATACAAACTTTCTTGCCTTTAATTAATTGAACGTCTTTTGCTGAAAGGAAAAATTGTTGTGGCTTACCAGTTGTAATAGATGAGCCGTAATCAACGTCAATACCGTCGTTCATATAAAGTTTTTTTGATTTTCTTGCAACAGCGTAATCAGGCATATTTGATTCTCTTGCAACAACGTGTGTTAATTGCAAGCCTTTTGATTCAGCAGTAATTAAAACTTCGCTATCACCAACAAGTTTAGCAAGTTCTTTACCGCAATGTTCGGTTAGCGTTGCATCGCCGTGCAAATTGAAAAATGCGATTGTAATTTTTTCAGAAAGTGCAATTAAAGGTAATTGTGCTTTTACGCCGTTAATATCAACTTCAAAAAACTTATTCATAATTAAAAATTCCTTTTGTAAAAATGTGCTTTTTTAACCATTATATAGTTTAACACTTTTTTTATTGTTTGTCCATTGCTTTAAGAATAAAATTATAAATTTTTGCATAATTTTTATTATTAATTGCTGGAGGCATTAAATGAACTTTTACGATAAAGAGTTGGAGCAAATTATTGTTTCATTAAACAGCGATAAAAATATAGGGCTTAACCAAACAGCAAAATTAAAAAATGCCCAAAAATTTGGCAGAAACGTTTTGACAAAAGGTAAAAAATTATCCTTTTTCGATAGGCTTATCAACGCCTTAAAAGAGCCGATGTTAATTATTCTTTTGTTTGGTTTTTTTATTGCTTTTGGAAGTGCTTTGGGCAAGTTCTTAAAGACTGGCGAAAACGATTTTATAGAGTGCTTTGGAATACTTTTTGCAGTTATAGTGTCAGTTTCCATAACTTTAGTTATGGAAGGTAGTTCGGAAAAAGCCTTTGAAGTCTTAAACAGTATGTATCGAAATCTTGCCGTTAGGGTTATTAGAGATGGCAAGGTCGTTTTAATTAGCGAACAAGATTTAATCGTTGGCGATATAGTTTTGCTTGAGAGTGGGGATAAGGTCGTTGCTGACGGCAGATTGATTGAAAGCAGTGATTTAACCGTCGATGAATCAGCGCTTACTGGCGAAAGCATACAGGTTAAGAAAAATGCAAGCAACCTATTGCCAAAAGATTTTGCTCTTGCAGAAAGAAGCAACTGTTTGTTCGCTGGAACGTTTATAACAAACGGCAGTGGCAAAATGATTGTCACAGCGCTTGGCGATAATACCGAAATGGGCAGTATCGCAGGCGAACTTTTGTCTAAAGAATTAAAAGAAGCACCATTGCAAGAAAAACTATCCAAACTTGGCAAAATTATAACTATCGTAGGGGCAAGCAGTGCCGTTTTGGTTTTTGCCATTTCAATAGTAAGGTTGTCCTTGCTTGACACGCTTAATTTTTACAATATCCAAGAACTTTTCATATCTTGCATAGTTTTAATAGTTGCAGCCGTGCCAGAAGGTCTGCCAACCATCGTTGCCATTTCACTTGCGTTAAACATGATAAAACTTGCAAAAAGCAACGCTCTTATAAAAAAGATGACGGCGACTGAAACGGCAGGGGCAGTAAGCGTTATTTGTTCGGATAAGACTGGAACTTTAACACAAAACAAAATGCAAGTGGTCAGCATTTGCTACAATAATTCTTGCTTAATGCCAGAAAAGGTTAAGTCCGAAGTGATTAGACAAAACTTTGTGCTAAACACAACGGCAGATATAACCGTTTCAAAAAGTAAAACCATCAATATGGGAAGTAGCACGGAGTGTGCACTTTTGATGGCTTATAGTAAAATGACGGGTGTTATACCTTATCAAGAATATAGAAAGCAATTTCCTATAATAGATAGGCAAAATTTTACAAGTCAGTCAAAGATGATGAGCACAACCATAAATTTGGGTACAAGCAGAAAACGAATTTTATTAAAAGGCGCACCAGAAAAGGTTTTGCCATTATGCACACTTTCGTATGCGCAAAGTCAAAAAATCTTAAACGAAATGCGTTTTCATCAACAAAATGCAAGGCGTGTTTTATGTTTTGCACACTTGGATAGCGACCTTAATAGTTCAAAGTACGTTTACGATGGCTTTGTTGCCATTGCCGACCCTATAAGAAAGGACGTTGTCAAAGCCGTTGCCGATTGTAAGAGCGCAGGCATAGGAATAAAGATTTTAACTGGGGACAATAAAAACACAGCATTTGCAATAGCAAAAGAGTTGAAGTTAGTAGGTGATATCGGTCAGGTTGTTGAAAGCGATGATTTGGAAAAATTAGACGATGTTGCCTTAAAGAGAATTTTGCCAAAAATAAGCGTTATTGCAAGAAGCACTCCAACAACAAAATTAAGAATAGTCAAAGCCTTAAAAGAGTTGGGCGAAGTGGTTGCCGTGACGGGCGATGGAATTAACGATGCGCCAGCCATAAAACACGCAGACGTCGGTATCGCAATGGGGATAAGTGGAAGTGATATCACTAAAGAGGCGGCGGATATCGTTCTTCTTGACGACAGTTTTGCAACGGTTGTCAAAACTATTGCATTTGGCAGAAACGTGTACAAAAATTTTCAAAGGTTTATATTGTTTCAGTTATCTGTAAACTTGTCGGCACTTTTATTTATAACCGTTTGTGCTATCCTCAATTTGCCAACGCCATTTAACACCTTGCAACTTTTATGGATAAACATAATAATGGACGGACCACCTGCTTTGACTTTGGGGCTTGAGAGTGCAAGTGAAAGGGTTATGAAAAACCCACCTGTTAAAAGGGAAACAAGCATAGTCGGGTTTTCTATGCTGATGCGCATTATCTTTAACGGATTATACATAAGTATAATAATGTTTGCTCAATACTATTATAATTTTTTAGACCTTGACTTTAATGAAGTGGTAAGTGGCATCTTCAGTTTGTTTATATTCTTTCAATTATTTAACGCTTTTAACTCTCGTGAGTTGGGGGCAGAAAGTATATTAAAGAGCATCGGCAAAAACAAAATTATGCTTATAACCTTTGCCTTTGCGTTTTTGTTGCACTTGTTAATTGTTCAAGTTTTTTACAGTTTGTTTTTTATAAAACCATTGTCGGTTATAGCGTGGATAAAAATTATTTTCACGGCATTTTCAATAATACTGGTAAGCGAAGGTGGAAAGTTGATTTACAGAGTGTTTAGAAAGGGAAAAAATAACAAAAATTTACAATAAAAACATATTTTTAAATTTAATTTAATAAATAAAAATTTTTGTGGGGCGTAAACTAAACTGTATGACATCAATAACGATAACTGAAAAGGATTATAACGAAGACAATCTTTTATATATACAAGCAAGTGTGGGCGAATTATTGTCGCATGCAGACTGCAATATTGTTCAAAACAACACGGATGGTAGGGCACAGTTAATGATAAATTGTCCAGAGTGTTATTTGGATATTATACGAACTGAATTGTGTGATAAGGTGGCTGAAATCATAGCTATAAAATATAAATACGAATACTTCAAAAGGTTAGTATTAATCAGTGGATTATCAAGCACTGAAAGAGAAATTTTGTTAACCAGTTTGATTGCTGCAGACCTTGATGACGACAAAAAGTATGCCTTCGACAGAACAAAGAAATATACCAACATTGCAATCGATGGAATTTATAATTTTAATCTTCAACCACTAAAGAAAAAATGGCAAGATATCGTTGAGTGTATTCCAAGTTGTTTTATGAAAAGTCAACTAAAAGACTTTGTTTATTACCTACTTGAAAACAAGAAAAAACGGGTGTATATCGACAACGGAAGGGTGTATGACAGCCATTATCGAAGGTTAAAAAGAAGTTTGCTTTTAGATGGCGAAGGGGTTAAGATTATTAGAGAAGTTTTACTCAGTAATTGTGGGGAAGTTGAACTCAACGGCTCATTGCCAAAAGACGATGAGTTTTATCTAAAAGAGTTTTATAACGATAAAATATTTTTTTCTAATAGATATAGTGATTAAAAGGTTGACAAAAGTTGTTTAATGGTGTAATATATTTACACAATTAAATGGCGTGTTTTTGTGGACAAGTAGCACTTTTAAGGTTTTTTAGAGAGCGGGTGATGGTGGAAATCCCGTAAAATTAAAAGAAGGCGAAACCACCACGAAAGTCAAAGGTATCACCCTTTAAAAGTGAATTGAGTGGCTATAAAAATTTTTATAGCAATTAAGGTGGAAACGCGGAAATTTATTCGTCCTTAGACATTTGTCTAAGGATTTTTATTTTATAGGAGGAATTCAAATGAAAATTACGCTTAAAGACGGTTCAGTTTTAGAGTTTGAAAGTGGAATTAGTGCTGGGGAAGTTGCACTTGCTATTTCTGAAGGTTTGTTTAGAAATGCCGTATGCGCAAAGGTTGATGGGGAATTAGTTGACCTTTCATCAAAAATTGAAAAAGACTGCACTCTTGAAATCGTGACCTTAAAAGATAAGGAAGGTTTGGACGTTTATCGTCACACAACTTCACACGTTTTGGCGCAAGCAGTTAAAAATATTTTCCCAACTTCGAAGTTAGCAATAGGTCCAACCATTGAAAATGGTTTTTATTACGATATTGAATTTAAAACGCCTATTAGCCAACAAGATTTGCAAAAAATCGAAAAGGAAATGGCTGATATTATCAAGGCTGATTTTCCTATCGAACGCATCGTATATAGCAAAAAAGATGCAATAAAAGTATTCAAAAACTTTGCAGAACCATACAAGGTTGAATTGATTGAAGATTTGCCAGCAGGCAGTGTTATTTCTTGCTATAAGCAAGGCGATTTTATGGATTTATGCCGTGGACCACACTTGCCATCAACAGGCAAAATCAAGGCGTTCAAGTTGACTTCGGTGACAGGTGCTTACTGGCGTGGCGATGAAAAGAATAAGATGCTTACAAGAATTTACGGCACGGCTTTTGCTAAAAAGAGTGAACTTGAAGAACACTTGACTGCTTTAGAAGAAGCAAAGAAACGTGACCACAACAAACTTGGCAGAGATTTGGGCATCTTCTTAACTGAAGACGTTATCGGTCAAGGCTTGCCTATTTTAGCACCAAAAGGTGCAAAGATTTTGCAAATTTTGGAACGTTTCGTTGAAGATGAAGAAGAAAGACGTGGCTTTATGATTACCAAAACTCCATATATGGCAAAGAGTGATCTTTATAAAATTTCAGGTCACTGGGACCACTATAGAGATAAGATGTTCGTTTTAGGTGATGAAGATTCTCCAGAGGCGATGGCTCTTCGTCCTATGACTTGTCCTTTCCAATATCAAATTTATAGAAACGGCTTAAAGAGTTATAGAGATTTGCCTTGTAGGTATAGCGAAACTGCAAAGTTGTTTAGAAAGGAAGCAAGTGGTGAAATGCACGGTCTTATCCGTGTCCGTCAATTCACTCTTTCAGATGGTCACATTGTTTGTACGCCAGACCAAATTGAAGATGAATTTAAGCGTTGCTTGGAATTGAGTTATTATTTCTTGGACTGCTTGGGCATGCGTTCTGACGTGACCTTCCGTTTCAGTAAACGTGGCAAGGCAAATAAGGAAAAATATATTGATAACGACAAGGCGTGGGATGAAACCGAAAGCCTTATGAAAAAGATTTTAGATGATATCGGTATTGATTACGTAGAAGCAGATGATGAAGCCGCTTTCTATGGACCAAAACTTGACGTTCAAGCAAGAAACGTTTATGGAAAGGAAGATACCATTATCACAATTCAATTAGACTTTGCTGCAGCACACAGTTTTGATATGACTTATATTGATGAAAACGGAGAAAAACAATATCCTTTCGTTATCCATAGAAGTTCAATCGGCTGTTATGAAAGAACACTTGCAATGCTTATTGAAAAATATGCAGGTGCTTTCCCACTCTGGATTTCACCAGTTCAAGTTAAGGTAATGAGTTTAACAGATAGAACTGCTGATTATGCAAAAGAAATCGTTGACAAATTACGTGCAAATGGTTTGAGAGCCGAAGTTGACGTTAGAAGTGAAAAAATCGGTTATAAAATTAGAGAAGCACAACTTGATAAAATACCTTATATGTTAATTGTTGGCGATAAGGAAAAAGAAGAAAATAAAGTTGCTGTTAGAGCAAGAAAAGAAGGCGACCTTGGTGGTATGAGCATTGAAGATTTAATCGCAAAACTTGTTGAAGAAGACAGGTCTAAAAAGGTATAAAATACCGAATAATAAGAAATAAAAAATCGTTAGTAAAACACTAACGATTTTTTTATATTATTAAACAAATAAAACACGCAAAAACACAAGAGCAAAACGATGCGAAAAGTGATATTAAAATAGGTGCTGTTAACTTCTTTGTTTTTGCGCCAGCAAAGTAAACGGCTGCCACGTAAAATACAGTTTCGCTACTGCCGTAAATAACCGATGCACACCTTGATAAATAACTGTCAACACCATAAGTTGCATAAATTTCGTTTAAGATTGCAAGTGCACCATTACCCGAAAAAGGCTTTATTAAAACAAGTTTTGTAAGTTCACTTGGTATGCCTAAAAGTTTAAAAAATGGACTTAAGAAAGAAGAAATTGCATTTGAAAGTCCACTAATTTCAAACAGTTCGGTAAGAACGAAAATGCTGACTAGATAGGGGAAAATACTTGTGGCAAATGGTATTGCTGATTTTGCGCCTAACGTGAAAGCATCATACGGCTTGACCTTTTTAATAAGTGAAAAAACGAATATGATTAAGAATAAAACTGGAATAAAATATTTGGACATTATTCACCTTTTTTAATAAATATTTTTACCAAAAGCACACCGATTATAGTGGAAACAAGTGTGGCTAAAATAGTGGGCAAAATTATGCTTGAAGGGTCGGTTGACCCAAGCGAAGTCCTTAATGCAAGCACGGAAGAAGGGATAAGTTGCACACTTGTTGCGTTTATAACGAAAAACATTGCGATTGCATATTTGGTGTTTTTATGCTTTTCTAATTCTTGAATAGACTTTATGCCCATAGGCGTTGTTGCGCCACTCATACCCAAGATATTTGCAGATATGTTTAATGACATAAAATTGTTTGCTGTGTCTGGCAATTTGCCAAACAATTTGTTGTTGAAAGGTTTTAATAGTTTAGCAAACTTTTTTGCAAGCCCACTTTGCTCTAAAAGTTCAAAAACACCAAGCCAAACTGCGTAAATCACAACCATTTTTAAGGTCAAGGACAAAGCCTTTTCGCCACCCGATAGCATTGCTGATAATATTGCGTCAGGGTTAACGAAAAGCAAAATTACGGTTGATAAGGTTAAAACTATGCCAAAAATTGTATTCATACTTAATTTTATGTTAAATAATGGTTGAATATGATTTATAAATGTGGTAAAATATATAGTAATTATATATAGTAAACCTATCATTTGGGTTTAAGGAGCAATAAGATGAAAGAAAAGTATTACATTACAACTGCGATTGCATACACTTCGGGTAAGCCTCATATAGGCAATACATACGAAGCCATTTTAACAGACTGTTTGGCACGTTTTAAGCGTTATCAAGGTTATGACGTTTTGTTTCAAACTGGTACTGATGAACACGGACAAAAAATTGAAGAAAAAGCAAAGACAGCAAACCTTTCTCCAAAGCAATTTGTTGATAACGTGGCAGACGTTATTAAAGACATTTGGAATTTGGTTGGCGTTTCTTACGATAAATTTATAAGAACGACTGATGAATATCACGAAAAACAAGTTCAAAAGATATTCAAAAAACTCTATGAAAAAGGGGATATCTATAAAGGCTCATACGAAGGATGGTATTGCACGCCTTGTGAATCTTTCTGGACGGAAAGTCAATTAGTAGACGGCAAATGTCCAGACTGTGGTAGACCTGTAAAAAAGGCTAGGGAAGAAGCATATTTCTTTAAGATGAGCAAGTATGCTGATAGGCTTTTAGAATACTATAACGAACACCCAGAATTTATAACCCCTGTTTCACGCAAAAACGAAATGGTTAACAACTTCTTAAAACCAGGCTTGCAAGACCTTTGCGTTTCAAGAAGTACGTTTAAATGGGGTATCCCAGTTGATTTTGACGATAAGCACGTTGTTTACGTTTGGCTTGATGCATTAACCAACTATATAACTGGTTTAGGTTATGATGCTGACGGAAATCACGACCAAAAATATAAAGACTTCTGGCCTGCTGACGTGCACGTTATCGGCAAGGATATTATTCGTTTCCACACTATTTACTGGCCTATTTTCTTGATGGCACTTGATATTCCATTGCCTAAAAAGGTATAT
>JAZQYW010000013.1:0-26367 GCA_045633745.1 Christensenellaceae bacterium | reverse complement strand
GAGGAAGAGCAACGGAGCGAATTGAAGTTTGCATGAATATGCAAACTGAAGTGAGTGGAGTTTGCTCTGACGTGCAGGTGTAGTTTAGTGGCAAAACAACAGCTTCCCAAGCTGTGGTTGTGAGTTCGATTCTCATCACCTGCTCCAAAGCAAAGGGGGACACCAAAAGTGTCCCCCTTTGCTTTGGAATGATGTAAGAGAGAGACTTCGTTCGGCTCTGCCATCGTAGTGAAACGGAGATGCTTCTCATCACCTGCCAAGTTGTTATATAAAAGTGTGAGAAACATAGTGGTGGTCTATTTTGTTTGGGAAGATGTAAGAGAGAGACTTTGTTCGGCTCTGCCATCGTAGTGCAACGGAGATGCTTCTCATCAAAAGATGATTAAAATAAAAGTTAATGGTATTTAGCGTACTATTTTATAAAAAACCTTGACTTAAAGGCAAAATAATTATATAATTATCACAGTAAAAAAATTGCTTTTGGCAATACTGAATATTAAAAGAGATAGGAGAAAAATATTATGGAAAAGAAAATTACTGAAAATACAACGATTTTTGATGCAATTCAAATCAACCCAAATGCCGGTGAAATTTTAATGTCATACGGTATGCATTGTTTAGGTTGTGCGCTAGCACACGGCGAAACTATTGCTGAAGCAGCAGACGTTCACGGTGCAGACCTTGAAAAGATGCTTGAAGAATTAAACAACATCTAATATTTGTTTTAACAAAAAGCAGAAAAGGAATGGTAAGAAATTTACCGTTCCTTAAATTTTTTTATAAATAAAAGTTAAAAACCTAAAAGTCCAACAAAAAATGGAATAAAAATGAAATAAATTTTGCTAAAATTTCTTTTTTTTGTTGACCTAAAGCCCCTATATGTTGTATAATTCTTAAGATAGGGATTTTAGTATGTTTTAACATATAACAATATCAAAACATATCTTCTAGCGGAGGCAAAAATGAGTAAAGGCAAATCAATTACTTTATTGACAATCATAAGCGTTCTAATGGCGTTTCTTTTAGTAATGACCTTTTTGCGCTTTCCTATTGGGGTTAAAGATTATAACTCTCCTATAGGTGCAGTAGAGTTGGATTATGACATTGCTGGTGGCGTTGCATATACTTTGGCGCTCAATGAAAACAACGAAGAAGAAGTCGGTGAAGAAGAAGTTGAAAGAGTGGTTGAACAAATCAAGTCTAGACTTGAAAGTTTGGGCTATTCAACATATAGCGTAAAACCACTTATGAACACAGACCCTTACATTAAGGACTATGAAATTAGGGTTGAAGTTAAGGAAACGACTTCTGCTGATGAAGACCTTAAGGCAGTCACTGCTTATGGCGAACTTAAGTTCTATGGCGGTGCAGAAAGTGCAACAACCCAAATTTTAGAAGACATTGACGTTATCGAAGATTCACAATATCTTGGAAAGGGCGAAACTTCATACGTTCTTTCATTAGTGTTTACTGAAAGTGGTCAAAAAGCACTTTTGACAGCAATGGGTGAAAACGAAACTTATTACTTAAAGATAACTTGTGGTCTTGATGAAGATAACGAAGAAATTGCGTTGTTCAACGGCACTATTCAAAAATCATACATTGATAATGACGAAAGAGCATTGCAAATGAACGCATCAAGTGAAAGCACTGCAAAACGTATGGCTTTACAATTGCGTGAAGGTGGCATCGAATTTAGATACGACATCTTAAATGAAGATGGTATGGGAACAAAGATTCAAACTCTTTACGGCAAAAACGTTGCAAATAAATGTTTGGCTGCTATTTTAACCATTGCAATTATTTCAATTGTGTTCTTGCTTGTTGCATACAAGGGTTTGGGAATCATTGCATCACTTTCATACTTGTTGTTTGCAATCGCACAACCTTGGTTGCTTATTGCTATCCCAGGTGTTGTTATCAACCTAGGTAGCATTATCGGTATTATCACTGCAATGTTGATTTCTTTATACGCATTGTTTAGATTATTGCAAAACGTTAAAGATGAATTTGCAAACAGTGAAAAAACTGCTAAAGCGGCAATCAACAAGGGTTTCAAAGATGCACTTGTTCCAACAATCAATATTCACGTTGTATCAGGAATATTTGCACTCTTGCTCTTCATATTCGCAAAGGGCGTAGTTAAAGGCTTTGCAATTACTTGTGGTGTAGGCATTGTTTTATCAGCAATAGCAAACCTTGTTTTCACAAGAATGTTCAAAGCAGTTATATTGCCACTTCCTAAAAATAAGGAAAAATTCCTTAAGTTTAAAAAGGTTGCAACTGCTGAGGAGGTAGAATAAGATGAAAAACGGCGTTATGAATAAAATCAAATGGTTTATTGTTTCACTCTTAGTTCTTCTTGTTGCGGGAATGACCATTTTGGGCTTTGCAGGTTATAATAGAACAATCGACTATAAGGGAAGTTATGAAGTTAACTTGTCTTTAGAAATCGTTAACGACCAAGCAAAAGATATTCTCAAAGAAACCACTGAAAAGTTCTTTGAAGAAAAAGACATCAAGTTTGCATCTTACCAAACTGCAAAGAACGGCATTGTTTACAAAATGAACAATGACCCAACAACGAAAGTTGCAGACCTTAAAAATGCTATAATGAGTGCTTTAGATGCAAACGAAGCAACAAAAGAAAATGACGTGACTGTTCAAGTAAACAAAGTTTCTGCACTTGGCAACTTTATACAACCGGGTAAAGTTTTGTTGGCTTATGGAATTGCAATCTTGGCAATCTTCTTGTACTTGTTAATTATGAATAAACTTGCAAGTGCAGTTGCAGTAATCTGCTCATCACTTGTTTCAGTTTTAGCATTTGTTTCTTTACTTGCAATCGTTCGTATTCCAGCACTTCCATTTATTGAAGTATCAGCAATGTTTGCTGGAATTTTAGGTGCAGTTCTTGCTGTATCAACTGTTGCAAAATATAAGGAATTAATGAAGAATTCAACCCAAAAGATATCAGTAAAAGAAATTGCTGATAAAACGGCTGAATTAGAAGGCAAGAAATATTTAATCGCCTTAATCGGTGTTCTTGCTGCTGGCTTTGCAGTGTTTGCTTTCTTCACACCATATCTTATGATTATCGGTGGACAAATTATGTTGGCAGGTTTAACTGCAACTTTAAGTGCTTTCTTCACAACTCCATTGTTATGGACTGCAATTAAGAAAGGCAAAAAATCTAAATAAAGAAAGTTTTAATCTGTAATTTTAAGGCGGAAGATTTTTTCCGCCTTTTCGATTTAAAAGGATATTATGAAAATTGTTTATGGCGAACAACTAAATAATCAGCAAATTCAAACTATAAATGAAATTGCGTTAAATTGTGGTGTTATGTTTGATACCGCAAGGCTTTTGTTTTACCGTAAACAAGACACTGTTCAAAAAGCAAAACATTTCTTAAACCCTAATAAATCTGGCTTTAATAATCCATTTCTTCTAAATGATATGGATAAGGCTGTTGAAAGAATAACCCAAGCCAAATTATTAAGCCAAAACGTTTTAATTTTTGGCGATTACGATGCAGACGGCGTTTGTGCAACCACAATTTTATATAACTGCTTAAAAGATTTTGGCTTAGAAAACGTGCAAGCATTTGTCCCTGAAAGAGAAAGTGGATATGGACTTTCTATCCAAACCATAAACGAATTTTTAAATAAAACTAACATAGATTTGCTTATCACCGTTGACTGTGGTATAAGCGATTATGAAGTTATAGAAGAAATCAAAAAACTAGGCATTGACGTTATAGTGACCGACCATCACGAACCACCTGAAACTTTGCCAAACTGCACTAAAATCAACCCAAAAATTACTGGACAAGATTATCCTTTTGAAGGATTGTGTGGTGCTGGCGTTGCATACAAGTTGGGCTATGCGTTGACGGGCGAAAAGGCTGATGATTATTTAGATTTTGTTGCACTTGCCACCGTTGCCGATAGTATGGAGTTGGTTGATGAAAATAGAGATATCGTGGCAGAAGGCTTAAAACTTTTTAACAGCCAAAAGACAATGCGTTTGTGTATGAAATACTTGATAGGCGAAAATGCCAAAACTGTCACTGCGCAAACTTTGGCTTATGCCGTTGCACCAAGAATTAACGCTGGTGGAAGAATGGGCGATGCTAACTGTGCACTTCAGTTGTTCATTGAAACAAATCCAAACAAGATTTTTGACCTTGCTGTTAAGTTAAATGCATATAACACACAAAGACAAGTGGTTTGCGATGAAATTTATCGTGAAGCAAAGGAAAAAATTCAAAAATACGCATTACATAAACGCAGTGCAATTTTAGTTAAAGACCAAAAATGGCAAGCAGGGGTAATAGGTATCGTTTCTGCAAGATTAGTTGAAGAATATGGCAAGCCTGTAATAGTTTTTGCTGGGCAAGACAATTACTTGAAAGGTTCTGCAAGAAGTGTTGATGCCATTAATATTCACGAAGCCATAACGGCAAATAAAGACTATTTAATCGGCTTTGGTGGGCATCTTCAAGCGGCTGGCGTGTCTATTTTAGAAGAAAACTTTGTTGCCTTTGACAAGGCGATTAATAAATATATTAAAGAACAATATGCAAACGTTGACACCACGCAAAAGTTATACGTTGAGTGGGAAGTTTGTGGCAAGTTTTCAACAAACTTTGCACGTGAAATTTCTATGCTTGAGCCGTTTGGCGTGGGCAATAAAAATCCATTGTTTGCAACGGCTGTAAAGGATATAGAAGCCTTGCCATTAAAGGAAAACTCACCACATTATTCCTTTAAGACAAGTGCTATTGATATGCTTGACTTTAATGGTCAAAAAGACGTTGCACCATTAAGTTTACCTATAGATAAAAAGATTGTGTTTGAAACAAACCTTTCAAACTTTAAGGGTAAGGAATACCTTAAAGGATACGTTAAGGCAGTTTGCATTGATTATAAGGATATGTCAAACTTAACGCTGCACGCCTTTGACGCTCAACTTTCCACCCTTTTACAAGAAGAAGGGGAGTTTGAGTTTATTGATAAATCGCAAATTGAAAACAAAAACGGCTATGGCACACTTTTTGTTGTAAGCGATGAAAAAAACTTGGAAAATTATCCACAATTAAAAGACTTAAATAAAAGTTTTTTAAGAAGTGAAAACAAAAATTGCACTAACGAAATAGTGTATGCACCAAAAGAAATTTTAGATGGTTATGAAAGGGTTATTTATCTTGATAAACCATATTTGGTGCAAAAAACAAGTGCAAAAAACTATGTTGTAAAGGACTATATCGGCTATAAAATTATAGACAAAATTAGCACGGATAGAAGTGATTTTGCACAAGTTTTTGCATATTTATTGACCTTGAAAAATAAGCAAGTGAAAAGCATTGTTGATTTTACAAATCAATACGCTGAAAACTTTACGAAAGAGCAGTTTTTATTCACGTTAAAAGTGTTTATTGAGTTGGGAATTTTTAGTATAAAGAACGGTGTTCTTTATTACGATGAAAAGATGAAAAACACATTGACAAATTCTAAACTATATAGTAAAATTATATCATTAAAAGGATAATTATGTTTAGTATTTTAAAACGCATTGAAGAGACCTATATCGGCAAAGATTTAGCGCTTTTAATGAAGGCTTATGACTTTGCAAAAAAAGCGCACGCAAACCAAAAGCGTGCATCGGGTGAAGATTATTTTATTCACCCTTGTACTGTTGCGCAAATTTTGATTGATTTAGGGCTTGATTCAGCCACTGTTGCTGCGGCGTTTTTGCACGACGTTATTGAAGACACGCCTGTTTCTGAAGGGGATATAAGAAAGGAATTTGGTGAAGAAGTTTTAGAACTTGTTGTCGGTGTCACTAAACTTGATAAAATTCAGTTCCACTCTAAAGAAGAAGAGCAAGCCGAAAACTTTAGAAAGATTTTCGTTGCAATGGCAAAGGATATAAGAGTTATCATTATAAAACTTGCCGATAGACTTCATAATATGCGTTCGCTCAACTTTTTATCTCTTGAAAGACAGCAACGTATGGCAAGGGAAACGCTTGATATTTACGCACCACTTGCACATAGGTTAGGTATCTCTCAAGTTAAGTGCGAACTTGAAGACTTGTGCTTAAAATATCTTGAACCAGACGTTTATGAATATTTGGCCACAAACGTTGAAGAACGCTTAAAGGCAAACACCGAATTCGTTGACCAAGTGGTTGGTGAAGTTAATCAAATTCTTCACTCATCAAACGTTATGGGTGAAGTTTTTGGCAGAAAAAAACACCTTTACAGCATTTATAGAAAGATGAAAGAGCGTAATAAAACGCTTGACCAAATATACGATATAGTTGCAATTAGAATTATCGTTAACACTGTTGATGAGTGTTATGAAATTTTTGGTAAAATTCACCACGTGTGGAAGCCTGTTCCGGGAAGAATTAAGGACTATATTGCAACGCCAAAGCCAAACATGTATCGTTCATTGCACACCACGGTTGTCACAAACTTTGGTAAGGTTTTTGAAATACAAATTCGTACTTACGAAATGAACCACGCTGCTGAATATGGTATCGCGGCGCACTGGAAATATAAAGAGAAAAAACAAATTGCAGACGACCTTGACACCCGTCTTTCTTGGATAAGAGAAGTTATGGAATGGCAAGGTGGTCTTAAGGATAGTAAAGAATTTTTGAATTCGCTAAAGGGCGATATTTATAGTTCTGAAGTTTTGGTTTTCACACCAAAGGGCGACGTTATAAGTTTGCCAAAAGATGCAACGCCACTTGACTTTGCATATAATATCCACTCTGCAGTCGGCAATAAGTGTGTGGGTGCAAGAGTTAACTCAAAGATAGTGCCACTTAACACCATATTAAACGTTGGTGACGTGGTTGAAGTTATCACTTCACAAAACTCAAAAGGTCCATCTTGGGACTGGCTTAAAATTGTAAAGAGTTCAAGCGCAAGGGTTAAGATTAGGCAATTCTTTAAGCGTGAGATGAAAGAAGAAAACAGCAAAATGGGCAAAATTATGCTTGATGCCGAAATCAAGAAAAGGGGCTATTCAATGGCTGACCTTTTGACCGAAGAATCTTTTGCACACGTTTCAAGCAAACTTTCATTTAACAGCCAAGACGAAATGTTTTCTTCAATCGGTTATGGTGCAGTTTCTGTTAACCAAGTTGTTGTAAAACTTATCGACTATTATAGAAAGAGCCAACCACAACAAGAAATCACCAAATACTTTAAGTCAAGCAAGGCTAGTACAAGCGGAGTTAAAGTTAGGGGTATGGCTGGGCTTTTGGTTAGGTTTGCAGGTTGTTGCAACCCTGTTCCTGGCGATGAAATCGTTGGCTTTATTTCACGTGGACACGGTGTGACCGTGCATAGAAAAGATTGTCCAAACCTTACTAATACCGAAAACGAAAGGCTTATAGAAGTTGCTTGGGAAGAAGGTGTTTCTGGTGCTTACAACGCAAGTATTAAGGTTTTAGGCACAACGCAAGGTGAAATTCTTTCAATCGTTGCAACTGCCGTTGCACAGTTGAAACTTGATATCGTTTCAACAAACGGAAGAACTGATATAAAAACCAAACAAGCAACCGTTGAGTTTAACATAAGGCTTAACAATAAAAACGATTTGGATAACTTAATTGTAAAACTAAAGCAAGATTCAAAGATTTTAGACGTGTTTAGGACGGCAAACTGATGAAGATTTATCATTTACAATCGGGACCATTACGTGTAAATAGTTATTTTTTGGTCAATAATGAAAATAAAGCAATAGTTATTGACGGTGGCGAAAATTATAAAAAAATCAAACAAACTGAACAGCAATTAGGTGTTGAGATAAAGGCTGTGCTTTTAACCCACGCACACTTTGACCATGCTGGCAATGCAAAAAAACTTCAAGATGATGGGGCTAAAATTTATATAAGCAAATTTGACGCTCCAAAATTGTTGAACGAAGATAATTTAGGTAGTAGTTTTGGAAGAAAGTTCGATTACTTGACTGCTGATTTTACTTTTGATGATGGCGATGAAATGGAAATATGTGGCATCAAAGTCAAAGTTATTGCAACGCCGGGGCATACTGATGGTTCGGTTTGTTTTTTAATTGAAAACGCATTGTTTACGGGGGACACCCTTTTTAACGGAAGCGTTGGTAGGACTGACTTTAAGAGTGGCAATAGAAACGATATGGTTTTATCTATAAGAAAACTTTTCGCACTCTCTGGCGACTATCCCGTTTACCCAGGTCACGATGAGTTTACCACTCTAGACCACGAAAGAAAATACAATATTTTTGCAGAATATGATTGATACCGATTTAAAATATTTAGAAAGCGAATTAAAAGAAGTTATCAACTTGTTTGACGGTGGTGATACTTTGACCATAAGGCATCGCTTTAAGGAAAGTGAAAACAAGTTTGTTAATACCATAACCGTTAACGGAAAGATTTATGCTTACGGCAATTTGACTGGCGAAATAACTGATGAAATTGACAAGAAAAGACTTGTTAAAAGGTATTCAAAATTGTCATTATACAAAGCCTTGTCAAAATATTTTGAAAAAGATTTGCCTTGGGGTGCGTTAACTGGTATTCGCCCAACCAAACTTGCTTATCAACAAATAGAAAAAACTGGCGAATTTTCCCAGTTTTTTACTGACGTTATGAAAGTTAGTAAAAATAAAACTGCTTTAACAAAGGCTGTTTTGGATAGTCAAAAAGGCATTTATAGTAAAGATGACAACAACTGTGATTTCTTTGTGTTTATTCCGTTTTGTCCATCAAGGTGCAAGTATTGTTCGTTTATAAGTGCTGATATTAAAAGTGCACAAAAATACGTTGAACAGTATATAGATACGCTAATTGCAGAGATTGAAGACAGCAAAAAATATATCAAAAATTTGCGTAGTATTTATATCGGTGGTGGCACGCCAGTCGCTTTATCTGATGAGCAACTTGAAAGGGTGCTTTGTGCTATTGATGATATCAATACTGGCGTGGAGTTTACCGTTGAAGCGGGCAGACCTGATGCAATCACTAAATCAAATTTAGAAATTCTTAAAAAGCACAGAGTGACAAGAATTTGTATAAACCCACAAACCTTTGTGGATAGAACTCTTGAAGTTTTAGGCAGAAACCACACTTCGCAAGATATTTTGGATAAATATGAACTTGCAAAGGATATGTTTGACATAAATATGGACTTAATTGCAGGGCTTGAAGGGGAAACCCAACAAGACTTTGAATACACTCTAAACAAGGCAATAAGTCTAAATCCAGAAAACATTACCGTACACACCCTTTGCATTAAAAAGGGTTCACGCCTTGCCCAAACCGAAGAAAGACTTTCGGGCGAAAGCGTGCAAAATATGGTTGAATTTGCACACAATACCTTAAGCGAAAATGGATATTCGCCATACTATCTATATCGCCAAAAATATATGGCAGGAAACCTAGAAAACGTTGGATACGCAAAAGAAAACAAGGCGTGCGTTTATAATATAAACGTTATGGAAGAAATTTCACAAACCATAGCGTGTGGGGCAAACGCCATAAGTAAACGTGTGTTTGACGGTGGTCAAAGAATAGAAAGATATGCGTCCCCTAAAGACGTGTTGACATATCTACAAAAATTTGATAAAATAAAAGAAGGCAAATCAAAATTGTTTGAATAAAGGGAGAATTATTATGAAACTTATTACTTTTGCTATACCTTGCTACAATTCAGCCGATTATATGGAAAAATGCATTGATTCTTTATTGAAAGCAGGTAACGAAGCAGAAATATTAATCGTTAATGATGGTTCAACAAAAGATAATACGGCAGAAATTGCCGATAGATACCAAGAAAAATATCCAGAAATTTGCAAGGCAATCCACAAGGAAAACGGCGGACACGGTGATGCCGTTAACACGGGGATAAAGTATGCAACGGGTAAATATTATAAGGTTGTTGATTCTGACGACTGGCTAGAAGAAAAAGCCTTAAACAAGGTTATGGAAGTTATCCGTTCTTTTGAAGGAAAGGAAGAAGTTCCAGATGCCATAATTGCAAACTACGTGTATGAACACACCTATACGAACACTCAAAGGGTTGTTCAATATAGAAATAAGTTGCCAATTAATAGGCTGTTTGATTTTGAAGAAACAAAGAAATTCGGCGTTGGTCAATTTTTGGCAATGCACAGCGTTATTTATAGAACCCAAATCTTAAGGGATATAAATTTGGAATTGCCAAAACACACTTTTTACGTAGATAACATCTTCGTTTATACACCATTGCCATTTATAAAGAAATTCTATTATATTGACGTTGACCTATATAGATATTTTATCGGTAGGGAAGACCAATCGGTAAACGAAGCAAATCAAATAAAAAGAAACGACCAAATGCTTCGTGTCGCAAAGATAATGGTTAGTAAATATGACGTTTCCGAGTTTAAGAAGGACCGTCCAAAACTCTGTCATTATATGAAGGAATACTCATTTGTGATAGTGGTTTTGTCAAGTATCTTCTTAATTAAGGAAGGCACGCCAAAAGCCCTTGAAATGAAGAAGGAATTGTGGCAATATTTAAAGGAAAATGCACCATATGTTTATAAGAAATGTAAACATAGATTTACGGCAATAACCAAATATAACAACAAATTTATGCGTGGCGTATGCAAAATAGTGTATTCAATCGCCAGAAAAAAACTAAAAGCCAACTAAAATTAATAAATAACCGTTAAAAGTAGTTTACAAACGGATAAAATTTTGTTATACTAAATAGGCTTGATACTTTTTGCAAGGTTTTGTGGGGGCTCCATCCCTTAACTTTGCTTAAAGCGAATTAATCCATAAATTATAGGAGGTAAAAATACTATGGAAAAGGCAAAAAAGGCAGAAATTATCGCTAAATTCGGTCATCACGAAGGTGACACAGGTTCAGCAGAAGTGCAAATCGCACTTTTAACTGAAAGAATCAACCACTTAAACGCACATTTGCAAGCAAACAAGCACGACAATCACAGCAGACGTGGTCTTATGAAGATGGTTGGTGAAAGACGTGGTCTTTTGAAGTATTTGCAAGAAATTGATATTGAAAGATACAGAAAGATTATTGCAGATTTAAATTTGAGAAAGTAAGGAAATTAAGGCGGCATAATTTTTGTCGCCTAATTTTTCTAAAATGGCATTTAATTTTTGGCGTAGGTTGCGCCAAAATTCAATAAAAATTAGAGTTGTAATAGGAGAAAACAATGACAGAAAATTTTAGAGTTTTTAAGACTACGGTCGGTGGCAGAGAACTTGTTGTTGAAACAGGCAAATATGCTGAACAAACAAATGGTTCTTGTGTCATAAGATGTGGGGAAACTGCAGTTATGGTAAACGTCACTATGGCTGAAAAGCCAAGAGACGGTATGGATTATTTTCCTTTAGGGGTTGACTTTGAAGAAAAAATGTATGCCATCGGTAATATCCCTGGTGGATTTAAGAAGAGAGAAGGTAGAGCATCTGATAAGGCTATTTTAACTTCAAGACTTATCGACAGACCTATCCGTCCACTTTTCCCAAAAGGTTTATTTAACGACGTTGTGGTTATCGCAACTGCATTATCAGTTGAACCTGATATCCAACCAGAACCATTAGCAATGCTTGGCAGTTCAATCGCAATCAGTATTTCTGATATTCCATTTGCTGGCCCAACAGGAAGCGTTGTAGTTGGTTTGGTTGACGGCGAATATATCATCAACCCAGACGAAGCACAAAGAGCAAAGAGTGATTTAACACTTAACCTTGCTGGTACAAAAGATGCTATTATGATGGTTGAAGCAGGTTCAAACGAAATTAGTGATGACCAAATGGTTGGCGCAATTTTATTTGGACACGAAGAAATCAAGCGTCTCTGTGCTTTCCAAGAAGAAATCATTAAAGAAATCGGCAAGCCAAAGAGAGAAATGGAATTATACAAAATTCCAGAAGAAATCGACAACGCTGTTAGAGAATATGCTGACAAAATGCTTGATGAAGCACTTGATACTTTTGATAGACAAGTTAGACAAGCAGGTCAAGATAAAGTTGAAAAGGACTGTTTGGAACACTTTGCTGAAATCTTCCCAGACAAAACAAGAGAAATTAAAGATGCTCTTTACTATATGACTAAAGAAAAGGTAAGAGCAAAAATCACTAACACAGGTATTCGTCCTGACGGAAGAAAACTTGATGAAGTTAGAAAGATTTGGTGTGAAGCAGGCGTTCTTCCAAGAGTACACGGTTCAGGCGTATTTACCAGAGGTCAAACTCAAGTTATGTCAACTTGTACTTTGGGTATGCTTTCTGAAGCACAAAAACTTGAAGGTCTTGATGGCGAATCTACAAAGAGATATATGCATCAATACAATATGCCAGGCTATGCTTCTGGTGAAGCAAGACCATTAAAGAGCCCAGGTAGACGTGAAATCGGTCACGGTGCACTTGCTGAAAGAGCATTAGAACCTGTTATCCCAAGTCCAGAAGAATTCCCTTATGCAATTAGAATCGTTTCAGAAGTTTTAAGTTCAAACGGTTCAACATCACAAGGTAGCGTATGTGGTTCAACACTTTCACTTATGGATGCTGGCGTTCCTATTAAAGCACCTGTTGCAGGTATTGCTATGGGTCTTATTAAAGACACAGAAACTGGCAAGGTTTCTATCCTTTCAGACATTCAAGGTTTAGAAGACTTCCTTGGCGATATGGACTTTAAGGTTGCAGGTACTGAAAAAGGTATCACAGCAATTCAAATGGACATTAAAATCAAGGGTATCGACGAAGCAATTTTAAGACAAGCAATCGCTCAAGCAAACGTTGGCAGACAACATATCCTTTCAAAGATGCTTGAAGCAATCGATAAGCCAAGAGCAGAACTTTCTAAATATGCTCCAAAGATTATTTCTTTCAGCATTAATCCAGAAAAGATAGGTGACGTTGTTGGTAAGCAAGGTAAAGTTATCAACAAGATTATCGAAGAAACTGGCGTTAAGATTGATATTGATGACAACGGAACAGTTAACATTGCAACTGTTGGTCCTGCTGAAAATGCAGAAAGAGCAAAGGCAATCATCTTGTCTATTGCAAAGGACCCAGAAGTTGGTGATATGTTCATTACTGAAGTTGTAAGAATTCTTCCAAAGGTTGGCGCTTTCTGCGAATTAGCACCTGGTAAAGATGGTCTTATTCATATCAGTAAGATGAGCGAAAAGAGAATTAACAACGTTGAAGAAGTTTTGCATATCGGCGATAAAGTTAAAGTAGAAATTATCAAAATCGGCGAAAAGGGTATCGACTTAAAACTTTTAGAAATCGTTGCTGATTAATTTCGTGGCTATTTGCCATTAGATAATAATGCTTTTAGTATGCAAGGCTAAACCGCCTTGCATATTTTGTTCTTTGTAATTTTATAGCACTTTATTTCATAAAATACGAATAGAGGTGGCTATAAATGAAAAGACTAAATAAAAAAGTTGTTTTTTTTACTAACCTGATTTTGTGCATTACTATAATGTCTGTATTCGTTGTAAGTTTTATGCCAAGAAAAACATTGCCAACTTATGGCAAAAACACTATAAATGCAATCTATAACGGCAACAGACAAAAAAACAACGTTTCCTTAATGTTCAACGTGTATGAAAACACCCAAGTTGTAAACGATATAATATCTTTGCTTGATGAAAAGGGGGTTAAAGCCACTTTTTTTGTGGGTGGGTGCTGGGCTGATGACAACAACCAAACGCTTGAACGCATAGTGAAAAGTGGGCACGAACTTGGCAATCACGGATATTTTCATAAAGACCATAAAAAACTCAACTATGATGGCAACTATCAGGAAATTTCACTAACGGGCGAAATGGTCAGTGCACTTTGCGGTGTAAAACTAAACTTGTTTGCACCACCATCTGGCAGTTTTTCATCAACAACCTTAAAGGCATCTTACGATTTGGGGTATAAGGTTATAATGTGGTCAAAGGACACTATTGACTGGCGTGATAAGGATACAGCCAAGATTTACAATCGTGCAACAAAAGACCTTGCAGGTGGAGATTTGGTGCTTATGCACCCAAAAAAACACACTTTAGAAGTGTTGCCAAGCATAATTGATTATTATTTAAGCGTTGGCTTTGACGTGGTGACGGTTAGCCAAAATATAGATAATACCTAACGGAGAAAAGATGATACAATATAAACAATTTGACAATGGTTTAAGACTTGTTATAAACAAAATGGAAGGCGTGCTTTCGGTTAGCATAGGAGTTTTAGTAAAGACTGGAAGTATGAACGAAACGGCTGAAAATAACGGTATTTCACACTTTATTGAGCACGTTATGTTTAAGGGCACAGAAAAGAGAACTGCCTTTGATATTTCCGACCATATAGATAGAGTGGGTGCGCATATCAACGCATTTACGTCAAAGGAATTGACTTGTTATTACACAAAGTCAACAAAAGACCACGTGGAAGATACTGTTGATATTTTGTCGGACATATTCTTTAACTCAAAATTTGATTCAAATGAGTTGGAGAAGGAAAAAGGCGTTGTAATTGAAGAGATAAATATGAGTGAAGATACGCCTGAAGAAGTTTGTTTGGACCTTTTATCGCAAAGTTATTATGGTAAAGATGGTTTGGGACAAACTATTCTTGGCACAAAGAAAAATATAAAGAAATTTACTAGAAAGGATATCTTCAAATATCTTGACCAGTATTATACTGCTGATAACGTTGTAATATCAGTTGCTGGAAACGTTGACGTTAAAAAAATTGAAACGCTTATCGATGAATATTTTGCTAAAAAGTTTACAAGGTTTAAGAGCATAAGCCAAGCACAAACTGTTTTGCAAACACCTTCACACCTTTATAAAAGCAAGAGAATTGAACAAACTCATATCGGTTTTGCAATGAAAGGCATAAGCACAAAAGACGAAATGAACGATGCTTTTGCCATTGCGAATATCGTTTTTGGTGGGGGTATGAGCAGTAGGTTGTTCCAAAAGATTAGGGAAGAATTGGGGCTTTGTTATAGCATTTATTCATATTCTTCACAATATAAAGACAATGGCATTTTGGAAATTTATGCAGGGGTTAATACTTCGCAAAGAGATTTGGCAGTAAACGCCATTATGGATGAACTAAAAGAGTTTAAGAAAAACGGAATTACCGAGCAAGAGTTTTTGCGTGGAAAAGCGCAGATTAAAAGTGCGTTCATTTTAGGACAAGAAAGTTCAGCATCACAAATGCTTTTATATGCAAAATACCTTGCGCTTTTAGATAGTGAATTTAACTTTAAGGAAAGAATAAAGAAGATTGATGCTATCACAAGAAAAGACGTGTTAGAAGCGATTGAAAGGTGCTTTGCTGTCGGCGATATTGCAACTGCAACTGTCGGTTCTAAAAAGACACCACTTAAGATATAAAGCAACAGTTAAGCAAAGTGCAACGAAATTTTCGTTGCACTTTTTTGCTGTAAAAAATTCTTACATAAACACTTAAAAAGTCCTTTTTTTTGCAATTTTTGAATATACTTTTATTATGAAAATAATAAGGCTTTTTATCAGTATATTTTTAGTTTTTTGCATAGTTTTTACCTTTGCTATCGGAAGGGAAAAAATAAGAGAGAAAAACGCTTATAAATTAAGTGATGAATACAAGGGAATTATAACTCTTTGGCACGTTGATGGTTTTGAAGGTGGCAACGGCTCTAGAAAACAGTTTTTGCTTAAGGTTGCACGTGATTTTGAAAAACAAAATTCGGGTGTTTTAGTGATGGTTGTTAACCATACTTTTACAAGTGTTAAAGAGAATATTGACAAGGGAATTTACCCCGATTTAATATCTTTTTCAAATGGTGTGGAAATAAAAGAAGTGGAAAAATTAAGCCTAACAAGGACTGTTTCAAGTACAAAAATAGGCGAAAAAAGTTATGCGACAGCGTGGTGTCGTGGTGGGTACGTTTTAATTAAAAATCCAAACGCAAAAGAGCAAGAAAATAGCCCTATAATCGTGTCGCAAGCAGAGTTTACTCAACCACTTACGGCAATGCTTTTGGAAGGGTTAGAGTTTGATGACGTGCAGGTGTATAAGCCTATGGATGCTTACGTTAAATTTACCGAAAATAAATGCGCATACTTTCTTGGCACGCAAAGGGATATAGTAAGACTTGCTAATCGTGGCATGCAAGTTGAAGCGTGTCCGTTAAACGCCTTTAACGACCTTTATCAATACGTTGCATTGACTTGTAAAGACGCAAACAAAGGCATTTACGCAAAGCAATTTATCGAATATTTGGTGTCGGATAAAGTGCAAAATCAACTGAATAAAATCAGCATGTTTTCGCCGTATATAAGGACAAAATTTGATGATGAAAACCTTTCTTTAATGCAACAAAATAACAAATTTTCAAGCATTTCAGCATACCTACACAATGAGCAATTAAAAGAAATGCAAGAGATATCTATGCTTGCAGTAAAAGGAAATCAAAATTCAATAAATAAAATAAAAAATATGTTAATTTAGCCTTGAAAAAATACAAAAAATATAGTAAAATGATATAAGGAGTTTTATGTGTTTTAAAAATGCACTTTGTGAATACACTAATGCAAAAATCAAATTTTCAGAACCTATGAAAAAACATACTGGATATGGCGTTGGTGGTTGTGCAAGATATTATGCTGAAATTGACACACTCTACAGCCTAAATTTATTAATAAATTTAGCAAAGCAGTATAAAGTAAAATATAAAGTCATCGGCAACGGCACCAACATTTTAGTTTCCGACCTTGGATTTGATGGACTTATAATTGATATAAAACGACTTAACGACGTGTTTTTTAAAAGAGAAAACGTCAAGGCGATGGCTGGTGCAAACCTTGAAAAGTTAATTCGTTTTAACCTTGAAAATAAACTGGGTGGATTAGAAGCACTTTCGGGTATTCCAGCAACTGTCGGTGGGGCAATCGTTATGAACGCAGGTGCTTTTGGGCATAATATATCCGACTATCTTGTAAGTGTGGAAACACTGTCTAACGGCAAGATAAAAACTTTTGATAAAAATGAGTGCAATTTTTCTTATAGGAAAAGCAGATTTTTAATGAAGAAGGACGTTGTTGTTTCGGCAACCTTTTCCTTTCCAAAAACCGATAGGGAAATTATTGCGTCGGGCATCAAGTCTTATGCAGAAATAAGAAAGGCAATTCAACCACAAGGTCGAAGTTGTGGTTCGGTGTTTATAAACCCAAAGCCGTTATCGGCTGGTGCACTTATTGAAAAGGCTGGGTTAAAGGGCTACGTGATAGGTGGAGCAAAGGTTTCTGAAAAACACGCAAACTTTATCTTAACTTCACAAAAAGCAAAGGCAAAGGACGTGTTTTTGCTTATTCAAGAAATTAAACAAAAAGTAAAAGACGCATTTGGCGTAGAACTAAATGAAGAAGTTGAGTGCGTAGGGGAGTTTTAATGATATTATCGGCAGATTATCATACCCACACCGTGTTCAGTCACGGAAAGGGACAAGTTATTGATAATGCAATGCAAGCAAAAGAAAAGGGGCTAAAAGAACTGGGTATTTCCGACCACGGTTTTTCGCACCCTGCTTTTGGATTGACTAAACGCAAAATCCCAAAATTGAAACAACTCTGCCAAGAAGCCACTAAAGAAATGGGCGTAAACGTGCTATTAGGCATAGAATCAAACATAATCGGCACGGACGGAACAGTTGACTTAAAAGAAAAAATGTATGATGAATTCGACCTTTTTTTAGCAGGCGTTCACAAGTTCGTGTTATATAAATTCGGCACGGCGTTTTCTTTATTTTTGCCAAACTTTTTTTCAAGCGCCTTTCATAAGAAGAATATATCAAAAAGTTTGATTAATCAAAACACGAAAACCTTTATCAACGTTATAAAGAAAAACCCAGTTGACATAATCACGCATATAAATTTTTGTTGCTTTGCAGACGCTGTGGAAGTGGCAAAGGTTGCAAGTGACTATGGCACGCTTATTGAACTTAACTCAAAGAAAGTGCATTTAACTGATGAAGAGTTATATAACGTGGTAAAAACTGGTGTTAACTTTGTTATAGATTCAGATGCACACACCCCAGATAGAGTGGGCGAAATTTCTTTGGTGGAACAGCAATTAGCAAGAGTTAACGTTCCAAAAGAAAGGATAATGAATATTGACGGTAAACTTCCAACCTTAAGGTTTAGGGCGTTTAAGGAGAAAGGATGATGAACTTTACTGATAAAATAAAAAGCGAAATCCTTTCCAAGCCTATAAAGGAAAAACATTGCAAAAAGGCGTTTATCGCAGGCTTAATTCGTGGCTCTGGCGTGCTTTATGAAAAGGACGGAGAGTTGGGTGTGGAATTCAAAGTCCCAGATGAGCAAACGGCAATGACCATAACCACAACCTTTGCACAATTATTTAACTATGAGATTAGGGAAGTTTCGGTTGCCACAGGGCAGAATAACAAGGAAAAGTTTTACCTAAACGTCAGTGGTCAGCAAACGGTTGAAATTTTAACCGATTTGGGCATACTTGTTGAAAGCGATGGCGAAATTGCCGTTGACCTTAAATTCTTTGGGGAGATAACAAACAAAGAGTGTTGCCTTAAAGCATTTATAAGGGGACTTTTCGTGGCAAGTGGCAGATGCACGTTGCCAAATGAAAACGATAATTCAAGCACGGGTTATCATTTAGAAATAAACTTTTCACACTATTCGCCAGCCCTTGAAATCAGCGAAAAACTTGCTGAATTTGGGGTTTTGACAAAAATTGTTAAAAGGCGTGAAGGCTATATAGTTTACATTAAGAGTGCAGAAGAAATAAAGGACTTTCTTGCATTTTTGCCAGCACCGATATCGGTGTTAAAACTTACCGACCTTATGATAAATCGTGAGTTTGCCAACACGATAAACAGGCAAAAGAATTGCGATTTGGGAAACGTTAATAAACAAGTTGAAGCATCTGCAAAACAGATAGACGCAATTAAAAAGATAGAAAGCACGATTGGACTTGATGGTTTGAAAAAAGATTTGGCGCAAACTGCAAGGTTTAGAATGGAATACCCAGACGATACTTTGATTGAACTTGCCGAAAAACTTGCCGTAAGTAAAAGTTGCTTAAATCACAGATTGAGAAAATTGATTTTAATTGCAAACGAATTATAAAAAGGATAAAAATATGTCAGATTTCGTACATTTACATTTACACACTGAATACAGTTTGCTTGACGGTGCAACCAGAATAGACAAACTATTCTCTAGTTGCAAAGAGAAAGGAATGGATACTGTTGCCATAACCGACCACGGAAATATGTATGGCACACTTTATTTTGCTGAAGAAGCCAAAAAAGCAGGCATTAAGGGAATTATCGGCTGTGAAATGTCCGTGTGCGATGATTATTTGGAAAAGAGTGGTAAGCAAAATTACGACCACTTGATTTTGTTGTGCAAAAACAAGCAAGGCTATAAAAACTTAATCAAACTTGACTCTATTGCGTACGTTGATGGTTTTCACTATAAACCAAGAATTGACTATAAAACTTTAAAAGAGTATAGCGAAGGTTTGGTTTGCTTATCGGCTTGTCTTGCAGGCAGGGTGGCAAAGCGCTTATTAGCAAACGATTATGAAGGGGCAAAGCAAGTGGCTTTGATGCTTTATGATATTTATAAAGATGATTTCTATTTGGAAATTCAAGACCACGATTTGCCAGAACAAAAGCGCATCAACCCACTTTTAATTAAACTTTCAAAAGAACTTAATATTCCACTTGTTGCAACCAACGACGTGCATTATCTTGAAAGGGAAGATGCAGAAATGCAAGACGTTGTTATGTGTATTAGTATGAAGACCACCATTGACGACCCAACAAGGTTAAAGATGGATAGCGACCAGTCGTACTTAAAATCACCTGAAGAAATGAAACAACTTTTTGCACATATTCCAGAAGCCGTTGAAAACACCGTTAAAATTGCAGAAAAAGTCACCGAAGAAGTGTTTAATTTGACGCCAAAGGGCGACCCTATTCGTGACGATTCGCTTATTCCAAAATACGTGCCAGACGACGGAAGCACGGCGAAAGAGTATTTAAGAAGACTTGCTGAAGAAGGTTTAAGAAAGAAATACGACGTTATTACCCCAGAAATTAGAGAACGTTTTGAATATGAATTTGACGTTATCAGTTCAATGGGCTTTTGCGACTATTACCTTATCGTTTGGGACTTTATCAACTATGCAAGAAGCATTGATATCCCAGTTGGTGCTGGGCGTGGCTCTGGTGTTTCAAGTATCATTGCTTACTCAATCGGTATAACCGACGTTGAACCACTTAAATATCAACTTATCTTTGAAAGATTTTTGAATAGAGAAAGGGTAAGTATGCCTGACTTTGACGTTGATATTTCAGATGCAAGGCGTGGCGAAGTTGTTGAATACGTTAGAAAGAAATATGGCTCTGAAAGGGTTGCTCAAATCGTGACTTTTGGTACGATGGCGGCTAAAGGTGCAATTCGTGACGTTGCAAGGGTTTATAACGAACCATTTTCAAACGTGTTAAAGATAACAAAACTTATGGACGGAAAGTCAAGTTTAAAGCAAACCTTGGGTATGGAACTTACCAAAGATAAAGAAGACGTTAGCGTTCCAGAAATAGTTGAACTTTATAATACTGACGAAAGATTAAAAAAGATTTTGGATATGGCAATCAAGGTTGAAGGCTTGCCAAGAAACACGTCTATGCACGCAGCAGGCGTCGTTATTTGCGAAAAGCCTATTATGGAAAACGTGCCACTCCAAAGAAACGATGAAGATATAACCACTCAATTCGATATGATTGAAGTTGAAGCGTTAGGTATGCTTAAGATGGACTTCTTGGGTTTAAGAACCTTAACCGACGTTCAACTTGCTTGTAAATACGCAAAACAAAATCACGGTGTTGATATAGATTTTCATAAAATAGGATATGAAGACCAAGGTGCATATGAACTTATCGGTTCAGGCGAAACGGACGGGGTGTTCCAACTTGAAAGTCCGGGTATGAAACGATTTATGCGTGATTTAAAACCAAACACCTTCGAAGATATTATTGCGGGTATTTCATTATACAGACCAGGTCCTATGGATTCAATTCCAGAGTATATCAAGAATAAACATAATCCAGACATAGTAAAATACGACCACCCACTTTTAGAGCCTATCCTAAAGAACAGTTATGGCATACTTGTTTATCAAGAACAAGTTATGCAAATTTGTCAGTCACTTGGTGGCTTTACTTTGGGGCACGCAGACATCGTTAGAAAGGCGATGGGTAAGAAAAAGGTTGAGATTATGGAAGCGCAAAAGTCAATCTTCGTATACGGTGGTATTAACGAAAGTACAGGTCAACCTGTTGACGGTGCTATAAAGCGTGGCGTTCCAGAAGACGTTGCAATCAAGGTTTACGATAATATGAAACCTTTTGCAAGATATGCTTTTAACAAGTCACACGCTGCAGCATACGCTGTGCTTGCTTATCAAACGGCTTTCTTAAAGAGATACTACGAAGTAGAATTCTTCTGCTCAATCTTGAATAACAGAATTGATAAAATTGAAGAATTGTCAAAATACTTATCATACTTAAAGGCTAAAAATATCAACGTTTTATCACCAGACGTAAACAAGAGTATAGGTGAATTCCGTTGTGAAGACGGCGGTATCCGTTTTGGGCTTGTTGGTTTAAAGAACGTTGGCGAAGGCGTTATTGAACAAGTTGTTAACGAAAGAAACAAAAACGGCTTGTTTAAGTCATTTGAAGATTTTATCAACAGATGTATGAGCCTAAATATAAACAAGCGCCTTATCGAAAGTTTGATTTTGTCTGGTGCGTTTGATAGTTTCAATGTAAATCGTAGAACGCTTATGGCAATTTATGGCGATTATATGGATAGGGTTTCAGCCGTTAATAAAAAGAAAAACGAAGTGCAAATTTCGCTTTTTGGCACAATCTTTGATGAAAACGAAGGTCTTGAATTAGAATATCCTGATATGAGCGAATATTCTTCAAAAGAAAAACTTGCTTTGGAAAAGGCTGTTTTGGGTATTTATTTATCAGGGCACCCACTTTCAGATTATAGAAGCCAGTTTGAAAAATTCAATTTCAACACGTCTGTTTTAGACTTCTATGAAGAAGATGAAGACGGGGTTAAAACTTATACCGAAATAAAAGACGGCGAACACGTTGTGATGGGTGGTATAATAACCGACTTTAAGAAACTTCCAACAAGAAGTGGTCAAAATATGGCTTTTATAAAGATTGAAGACTTGCACGGTCAAATTGAAGCCGTTTGTTTCCCAAAAGTTTACGATAAGTGCATAGACAACTTAAAGGTTGAACAAATCGTAAAATTAATCGGCAAAATTCAAGTTAAAGAAGGCATTGCTCAAATCATTGCTGAAAACGTGGAAAAACTTGAAATTAAAGAGACTGAAGAAGTTAAACAAGACCAAGAATATATGGGCATAATAATCCCAGACGAAAAGGAAAACGAACTAAATAATATTTTAGATATTTTGACAAGTTATCCGGGGGATATCCCTGTTATAATAGCCTTAAAAGGCAAGAAATATAGCGCAAATTGTGCCATTCGCAGAGCCGAAGGGTTGATGAGTGAACTCGGTAATTACGTAAGTGCAAGCGATATAATATTTTTTAGAAAAAAACAATAAAAAATTACTCAAAAAAAGTGGAAAAATTTTTCGCTATATGATACAATAATTTACAATATGCAAAAGGAGTTAAAAAGGACTTAAATGGAAAGAATTGCTGTTTTGACAAGTGGTGGCGACGCACCAGGTATGAACGCTTGCATAAGGGCTGTTGTTCGTGCTGCTCTTAACAACAAAATGGATATATACGGCGTTGAAAGGGGATATGAAGGATTAGTTAAAGGTGAAATTTTAAGACTTAACACTCGTTCAGTTTCAGACATGATTCACCGTGGTGGAACGTTTTTAAGCACGGCAAGATGCCCAAACTTCACCGATATTGAAGTGCAAAGACAGGCGGCAGAAGCATTGTCTGCTTACGGTATTGAAGGTTTAGTTGTTATCGGTGGGGACGGAACTTTCCGTGGCGCAAAAGATTTGTCCGATAACTTTGGCATTAAAGTTATGGGTATTCCAGGCACTATTGATAACGACCTTATGTATACTGATTATACCGTTGGTTTTGACACGGCTGTTAACACTGTTTTGTGGGCAATCAACAACCTTCGTGATACTTTCCATTCACACGCAAGAGTAGGTTTATTAGAAGTTATGGGCAGAAACTGTGGTGATATCGCATTGTATGCTGGTATCGCTGGTGGCGCTGAATATATTTTAGTGCCAGAAGTTAAATATGATTTAGATAAGATTGCATCATCGATTAAAAAGAGTTATTTGCGTGGCAAAACTTCAAATATGATTATTTTGGCAGAAGGCGCTGGCAATCGTGATGAGATTGCAGAATACGTTGCTAAAAAAAGTGGCATCGGTGTTAAGGTGACAAACTTTGGGCATATTCAAAGGGGTGGCTCTCCAAACATGGCAGACAGAGTTCTTGCTGCACGTTTTGGATACAAGGCAGTTGAACTTTTAAGAGATGATAAAGAAAGTTGCGCCATCGGTATTAGAAACAACAAGGTTATAACCGTACCGTTTAGCGAAGTTAATAACGGCGAAAGAAAGTTTGATGCTGAACTATACAATATCGCACACGTTTTAGGGCTATAAGATATATTGATTAAGAGAGTTATTAATAATTTTATAAATTTATATAATTAAGAATAAAACAAGGAGAAAGAACAAATGAAATTTTTTCACGTTTACAATGACCATCATATTAAAGGTTTAGAAAAGAATGGTTTAATCAACAAGGAATCAGGCTTTAAGATTCAACATAACTTTTCTATGCCAAAATCACTCAAGTTTAACGAATATGCTGCAAAGGGCACGACTTTATACAATAGAATTAAAGATGAAAAAATCCCTTTCTACGTAGATAGAATTGCAGGTGGCACTACTTGGCATACTTATGCATTTGACAAGGCGCTTATAAGAGAATATAAAGAAATGCTTGGTGACTGGTTCTTTGGTTTCCAACTCCACGAATGTGGTTCAAACCGTCGTAGAGCAGAATGGCCAGGTATGATTAAGTTAATGGGGCACAAAGGTCCATACAACCTTGAAGAATTAAAGGCAAAAAAATTGCTTAAAAAGACCACTTACGAAGGCGAAGCAATGTACGGCTTTATACAAGATAGCGTTGAACACTGGAGTACGATGAAATATGCTGAAGGCTATCAAGAATACACCGAAGAAATGCTTGATATCTTCCGTAGGCGTATGATTGATACCGATAATAACATTATTCCTTGCGATAGTTATTTTATGGCAACAAAACTTCAAAACGATATGGGTATGAACACCTTTATGCCAGAAGTTGGTTGTCAAATCCCACTTATGCGTCTTCAAATTGCACTTGCTCGTGGTATTGCAAACGTGAACGATAAGAGATGGGGCGCTTACTATGAATGTTGGAGAGAAGTTCCAGGTGTTGGATATTGTATGCCTTGCTTTAACGGCGAACTTATGAACGAATGGTATTTAAGACAAGACCAACACGGAGACGACTTTACTTCATACGGCGAAAACGGTGGTAGTTCAAGACTACTTCAAGATAGAATTTATCATCACGCATATATGAGTGGTGCAGACTATTTTGCTGAAGAATGGGGACTAAACTGCAGTTATACCGATATGCACGACTTTACTTTGTCAAAATATGGCAGGTTAAAGAAAGAATTTATCAATAGAACACTTGATATGGGCAAGATGAAAGCAAAAATTCCATTTGCAATCGTATTGCCAACTGAATATAGTTGTATCGAACTTCCAGACATCTTTACCGACTGGAAACTTGGCGATTATAGAAAGACTTATATGGAAAGTCCATTAACTGAAGAAGAAATTAATTTCTTTGGTCACGTTGAAGACGTGTTGAAATTAATCTTTGCAAGGACAGAAAATATCGGAAACGAAGGTCACACTTTAACAAACTCAAGATTTGGCGACTTGTTCGATATAATCTATGAAGACACTAAAGATAGTGCACTTGCTAAATACGAATACTTAATCGACGCAACGAAAGAAGGCAGATTTATCAAGGCTAAAAACGGCACAGACCTTAAGATTTTGGATAGTAGTGATATCGAAAGATTAGCAAGCACGATTACCGAAATTGAAAAAGCAATTATGCCAGCATACGTTGAAGGCTTGCCATATATCGTTTCAACCAACGACAAGGGCGAAAGATTTATCACAATCTTCAATAACGAAGGTAATGAAAGAGATTTAGCAAAAGGCGATATTATTCACGCTGAAGCAGACAAGAAAGTTAAAATCACGTTTAAGGATAGCGTAAACCCAACAGTTGTTGCATCATCTATATATGCACCTGTTAAGGTTGATATTGAAAGAATTGACGATAAGTCTTTCAATATGGTTGTCCCAGCAGCAAGATACGCAATAATTAAATTTTAAGAAAATATAATTAACATACATAAAGGAGAAACAAAAATGAAAGGATTAAAGGGCGCATTGATGTTTGCACAATCAGGTGGACCAACTTCAGTTATTAACGCAAGTGCAGCAGGTGTATTTATCGAAGGCTTGCAAAATGATATGATTACCGAAGTTTACGGTGCAGCACACGGTATTAGGGGAATTCTTAATGAAGAATTTTACGATATGTCCAAAGAAGATATGAAGGAATTAGAACTCTTAAAGAACACTCCTTCATCAGCATTAGGTTCTGTTAGATATAAACTTAAAGATGCATCGGTTGACGATACAGATTATAAGAGATTGTTAGAAGTATTCAAGAAATATAACGTTCGTTATTTCTTCTATAACGGTGGTAACGACAGTATGGATACTTGCAACAAGATTAGTAAATATATGGCAAAATCAGGCTATGAAATGAACGTTATCGGCGTTCCAAAGACAATCGATAACGACCTTTTCGGCACAGACCACTGCCCAGGCTTTGCTTCTGCAGCAAAATATATCGCAACTTCTATTATGGAAATTAGCCTTGACGCTAAAGTTTACGATACCCCGATGGTATGTATTATCGAAGCTATGGGTAGAAACGCGGGTTGGCTTACTGCTTCTGCAGTTCTTGCAAACTATAAGGGACACGGCGTTGATCTTATCTATCTTCCTGAAACCAACTTTGATATCGATAAGTTTGTAAGTGACGTTAAAGCGGTTTGTGCTAAAAACAACAATAAGTGTATTGCAGTCGTTTCCGAAGGTATTCACGATAAAGAAGGCACTTTG
>JAZQYW010000012.1:0-3371 GCA_045633745.1 Christensenellaceae bacterium | reverse complement strand
CTTATTCATTTTTCCTTTCATTGCGTTTTCCATTGCAACGCCTGCAACAGAACACATCATTCTTTGAACAAGTTGTTCTTTGCCCATTTCAAGCGAAAATACTGCACAAGTTTTGCCTTGCATTGCAATGTTTTCAACAATGTTCATTGCAAAAGACGTTTTACCAACGGCTGGACGGGCAGCAAGTATCATAAGGTCACTGTTGTGCACGCCGTTTAAGAGATTATCCAAGCCCTTAAACATAGTTTTTGTTCCCCTGTAAACTGACTTATCTTTGCTGAGTTCATCAAACTTGGTCATAACGTCTGGAATAACAGAGCCGATTTTAACCATTTCGCTTGTGTCTGCTGTGTTTGAAATATCATAAATTGTCTTTTCAGCATAAGCAAGTGCAGAGAACTGGTCTTGACTTGATTGACATTCCCCTATAATTTCAGCCGAACCCTTTATGAGTTTACGGAGCATACTATCACGTGTCACGATATCCAAATATCTTTTGTAGTTTGCTGATGATGGAATAACGTTTGTGAGTTCTGCGATATATGTAATACCACCAGCGTCCTTTAACATACCCAACTTTTCCAAAGTGTTGGTTAAAGTGACAACGTCAACTGGTAAATTCTTCTTTATGATATCCAACATTGCGTGGAAAATGCTTTTATGCGATTCTGCATAAAAGTCTTCTTCTTTTAAGTAAGCCGTCACGTCAACTTGAATTTTTGCATCGATGAGCAAACAACCAAGTAAGGCTTGTTCTGCTTCTAAACTGTGTGGCATTTCGCCTAAATTCTTCTTTGCCATATTTCTTTCCTACCTTTACCTTATCAATCGTAAATTCTTTAATTACATATTTATAAATTCATCAAGCGTATCGCTAAATATCTTAAACGCCGACTCAAATGGGGTTTTATCCATTAAGTTCACCCCTGCAATCTTCAACAATTCAACAGGACTGTCACTTCCACCAGACGATAAGAACTTAAAGTAATCGTCAACGGCTTTTTGACCTTCGTTTAATATTCTGTCAGAGATAGCAAGTGCACTTATTATCCCCGTTGCATATTTATACACGTAAAACGCCCTATAAAAATGTGGAATTCTTGCCCATTCATATTGAATATCACCCTTGCTTACAACCGAACGGCCGTAATATTTTTGGTTTAACCCTAAATAAATCTCACAAAGGTTTTCCTTGTTTAACGGCTGACCTTTTTCCACCAAATCGTGTACTATTTGCTCAAACTCTGCAAATTGAGTTTGTCTAAACAAGGTCGTCCTTATCATTTCTAAAAGATATGATAGCAAGTATTTTTTGAGTTTTTTATCTTTTTCAACCTTAAGCAAATACCTGATTAACAACACTTCGTTTACAGTGCTTGCAACTTCTGCAACAAAAATTTTATAATCGGCTTTTGAGTAAGGCTGTGTTTTGTTTGAAAAATATGAGTGTATGCTATGCCCCATTTCGTGTGCGATAGTAAACACGTCGTGCGTGGTCTTTTGGTAATTCAACAAGACGTAAGGGTGTGTATCGTAAACGGCAACACTGTATGCGCCACTTCTCTTTCCATCGCCTTCATAAACGTCAAGCCAACGATTTTCCTTTGCCGTTAAAAGCAAGTCTTGATACTCTTTGCCAAGTGGTGCAAGACCTTTTACCACTAAATCATATGCATCTTCATACTCAAGTTGAAGTTCTGCACCTTCAACAACTGGAACGTACACGTCGTACATATACATTTTCTTATATCCCAAAATCTTTTTCTTTTCGGTCATATATTTATGCAATTTTGGAAGTGCCTTGTGGGTTGACTTTATAAGATTTTGATAAACTTTTTTATCAACGTCTTCCCCTAGCAACGCCCCGTCAAGTGCAGATGCAAACTTTCTTGTTTTCGCATAGAAAACGTCTTTTTTAACGCTTCCGTAATAGGTTGCTGATATTGTGTTTATAAGTGAAATAAACGCACCGTAATATTCCTTAAATGCCTTTTTGCGAAGTTTTCTGTCTTCACCGTGCATAATCACACCGTAAGTGCCGTGACTTAAAGGAATTCTTTCTTTTCCATACTTAATGTCTTTAAGTGGCAAGTCTGCATTGTCAATTTTAGTAAAAATATCTCTAAAACTTGAAAGTGCTTCCCCACTTTGTGCTAAAATTCTTTCTTCATTTTCACTTAAAACGTGTGATTTTTCTTTTAGCACGCACTTAAGAAAATAATCGTAATCACTTAAATCTTTATCTAAAATATATTCTTTTAACTTTTCTTCGGATAAACTTGTAAGTTCAGGCACAACGAAAGCAGTGTTTGCACCCAACTTTGCACCAAGCGACGTCACTTTTGATGAAAGGGAATCGTAAAGTGCATTTTTGGTGTTTTCATCGTGTTTCATCATTGCATAAACAGACAATTTTTCCAAAATTCTGCCCACTCTTTCTTGTTCTTTCATACAAGACAAGAAAGTTTCTTTATCCCCTAATTTGCCACGAAACTTGCTAAAATCAAGTTGTGTGGTAAGATAATCATATTCATCGTTCCACGCTTTATCGCTACTATAAATTTCTTCGGTTGCCCACTTGTACTTATTATCCAAAATAATTCTCCGTTATTAGTTTTTATTGCTATGTATAGGCGCTGGCATTCTTCCGCCCCTCTTGATAAACACGTTGCATTCGTTTGGATTAACTGCCATAATAGGTGCAGAACCCAAAAGTCCACCGAATTCAACGAAGTCACCAACTTTTTTGTTTGGAACAGGGATAACTCTAACCGCCGTCGTCTTATTATTTATCATACCGATTGCAGATTCATCTGCAATTATGCCTGAAATTATGCTTGCACTAGTGTCGCCTGGGATTGCAACCATATCAATGCCCACGCTACAAACACAAGTCATTGCTTCAAGTTTATTTAAGGTGATAGCACCGTTCTTTGCAGCGTTAATCATACCGATATCTTCGCTTACAGGTATAAATGCACCTGAAAGTCCACCGACGTTTGAACTTGCCATAACACCGCCTTTCTTAACTGCGTCGTTAAGCATTGCCAAAGCAGCGGTAGTTCCGTGACACCCCACCGATTCAAGCCCCATCTCCTCTAATATATGCGCAACGCTATCACCCATAACCGGTGTAGGCGCTAAAGATAAATCGACTATACCAAACTCTGCGTTAAGACGTTTTGACGCCTCGTTTGCAATAAGTTGACCTGTACGAGTAATCTTAAACGCTGTCTTTTTGATAGTTTCAGCAATCTCTTCAATCGATGCACCTTTCATCTTTGTCAAAGCATGATGAACTACACCAGGTCCTGAAACGCCTACGTTAATAACCGTTTCACCTTCGCTTAAGCCGTGGAATGCACCCGCCA
>JAZQYW010000011.1:0-15999 GCA_045633745.1 Christensenellaceae bacterium | reverse complement strand
GAACCTTGAACAACAAGTTTATCGCCTTCTGGGCTAACCTTACCAACCATACCTTTAATATAATGTACGCCGTATTCTTCAACTGCCCTTCTGTAGAATTCATCAAAGTTCTTACCAGGGGTTCTAACGTCGATATAGAACACGTAAACGTCGGTATCAGGATATTTATCTCTGGTAAGCATTGCGTGTTTTGCAGTGTACATACAGCAAATCTTTGAGCAATATTCCTTACCTTTTTCAGCACAAGATGCACAACGTGAACCAACGCATTGAACGAACACTAAAGTGTGTGGGTGCTTTCCATCTGATGGACGGAGAAGTTTACCTGCTGTTGGACCAGCAGCGTTCATAAGACGTTCAAATTCTAATGAAGTGATAACGTCTTTGCTTTGGCTGTAAGCATATTCATCGAACTTATCCATACTGATAGGATTAAAGCCTGTTGCAACGACGATTGCACCATACTTTTCTTCAACGAATTCATCTTTTTGAGTGTAATCAATAGCCTTTGCCGTACAAACCTTTGAACAAACACCACACTTGCCAGTCTTAAGCATTGTGCAGTAATTTGGGTCGATTGTTGCAACCTTTGGAACGGCTTGTGCAAATGGAATATAGATTGCACGCTTTGTATCCATATTTAAGTTAAAGTCGTTTGGAACTTTCTTTTGTGGGCACTTTTCAGTACAAAGTCCACAACCTGTACAAACGTCTTCTTTAACGTATCTTGCTTTCTTTTTAATCTTAACGTTGAAATTACCAACGAAACCCTTAACTTCTTCAACTTCACTATAAGAGAAGATACGGATTTTTTCGTGTTGAGCAACGTCAACCATTTTTGGTGTTAAGATACAAGCAGCACAGTCAAGCGTTGGGAAAGTTTTATCGATTTGAGCCATTTTACCACCGATGGTTGGCTTCTTTTCAACGATATCAACTTCAAAACCAGCGTCGGCGATATCAAGTGCAGTTTGAATACCTGCGATACCACCACCGATAACAAGTGCACGCTTTGTCACAGGGCTTTCACCTGGAACAAGTGGTGCGTTTAGGTTAACTTTTGCAACGGCAGTTCTACCTAAAACGATAGCCTTTTGCGTACCTTCTTCAATGTCTTTATGTATCCAAGAACATTGTTCACGAATGTTTGCGATTTCAACCATATAAGGGTTTAAGCCAGCGGCAGCCGCCGTCTTTCTAAAAGTCGCTTCGTGCATTCTTGGAGAACAAGAACATACAACGATACCCGTTAATCTATGTTCTTTAATAGCGTCTTTAATAAGTTCTTGTCCTGCTTGAGAACACATGTACTGATAGTTTGCTGAATGTACAACGCCAGGTTCTTTGCCGAGTTCTTCTGCAACTCTTTGAACGTCAACCGTAGCGGCGATATTACTACCACACCAGCATACGAATACTCCTATTCTTTGCATATTTATCTCCTTTACTTTGTGTATTTCCTAAATGCGCTAACTATTGCTTGTTGTGGCAAATCTTCATCTAAAAGTGCTGGGATATCATCTGGTGTAAGGTGATTTTCGCCTTGAGCACGAATTGCCTCAAGCCTAACTGCTTCAATAAGTTTTGCAGGTTCAACACCTCTTGGGCATCTATCAACACAAGCAAAACAAGTCAAGCAACGGTAAATTGATTTAGACTTTAGTAATGGTTCAATATCCCCCGTTTCAACCATATAAACGAATTGATGTGGATGATATTCCATTTCATCGTAAGCAGGGCAAGTGCCAGAACATTTTCCGCACTTCATACATTTTCTTGGATTAACCCCACTGCGACGGATAATTTCATCTGTAACGTTCTTCTTGGAATTTTCCATTGTATTACTCCTTTATACCGAGTGCTTGTGCAAGTAATTCGGTAAAATATACCACTGGCACGTCAGCACCGTTCTTCTTTAAGTTATACAAGCAAAGTGGACAAGCAGTAATAATCATTTCTGCACCCTTTTCTTTTGCATTAGCAACAACCTTTTGGCTTTTTGCCTTTGCCATTTCTTTGCTTTCCAAAGCAATGTAACCACCACAGCATTCGTTTCTATAAGCATAGATAACTGGTTCTGCACCCATTGCTCTAATTAAATCTTCAATAATGGTTGGGTTTTCAACGTCGTCCATTGCCATAACTTTACCTGGACGCAACAATAAGCAACCGTAATATGCTGCAATCTTTTTGCCCGTTAATGGATTAACAATTTTTTCCTTAATCTTATCAAAGCCAACCTTATCACGCAAAAGTTCTAAATAATGCAAAACTTCCGTTTCGCCATTATAACTTTCTGGAGCGATATAGTTGTTAACGTGGCTTGATGCTTCAACGTTGTTTTTCATCATATCGTTGGTTTGCTTAATAACGTTGTGGCAAGCAGAACAAACTGAAACCAAAGGTTGATTTTTCTTTTTTGCTTCGGTTAAAGCACGAACGCAAGAAAGTTTGGTTGCAAGTTCATCAGTGCTGGTTGTGAAAACACCACCACAGCATTGCCATTCTTCAATTTCTTCTAGCGTCACGCCAAGAACTTCTGCGCACTTTCTTGCATATTCGTCAAGGTCTTTTGCTTTGTTCTTAAGCGTACAGCCTGGAAAATAACTAGCCTTCATATCTTATCTCCTTAAACCATTTTTTCTGGGTGGAAAACTTCATCAAATCTTTCAGCAGTTAAGAAACCTAATTCCACACACGCTTCCTTCAATGAAATTCCATCTTTGTATGCTTTCTTTGCAGTCTTTGCTGCATTTTCATAACCGATGTATGGGTTCAACGCTGTGACTAACATCAATGAGTTATGTAAGTTGTGGTCCATCTTGGCACGATTTGCCTTAATGCCTACTGCACAGTTATCGTTGAAAGATTTAATTGCTTCTGCAAGCAATCTTGCTGATTGCAAGAAGTTATATGCACATACTGGCATAAATACGTTGAGTTCAAAGTTGCCTTGTGATGCAGCCATACCAACTGCAACGTCATTACCCATAACTTGAACGGCAACCATAGTAACTGCTTCGCATTGCGTTGGGTTAACCTTACCCGGCATAATTGATGAACCAGGTTCGTTTTCTGGAATAAAGATTTCCCCTAAACCATCTCTTGGTCCACTTGCAAGCCATCTAACGTCGTTTGCAATCTTCATCATATCGCAAGCAAGAGCCTTGATTGCACCGTGTGCAAACACAAGTTCATCTTTACTTGTCAATGCGTGGAATTTGTTTGATGCTGTGATAAATTTCTTGCCAGTAATTTCGCTAACCTTTTCAGCAACCAAAGTATCAAAGCCTTTTGGTGCGTTTAAGCCCGTTCCAACTGCCGTGCCACCTAAAGCAAGTTCAGCAAGTGGTTTTAATGCAAGTTTAAGAAGTTCAACGTCTCTTTCCAAACTTGTTCTCCAACCACTGATTTCTTGGCTGAAGGTTATAGGTGTTGCATCTTGCAAGTGCGTTCTTCCGCACTTAACAACCCCTTCGTGTTCAACTTCTAATCTCTTAAAGGTGTCGATTAATTCTTGAACTGCTGGGATAAGTTTATCTTCAATAGCAATAACCGAAGAAATGTGCATTGCCGTTGGGAAGGTATCGTTTGAAGATTGACTCATATTGATGTCATCATTTGGGTGCAACAATTTTTTGCCTGCAATTTCGTTGCCACGATTTGCAACAACTTCGTTTGCATTCATATTTGATTGCGTGCCAGAACCAGTTTGCCAAACGACAAGTGGGAAATGCCCGTTGAGCGAACCACTAATCACTTCATCACAAGCCTTGCAAATTGCATCTAATTTTTCGTCAGTCATTTTTTCTGGACGAAGTTTGTTGTTAGCAAGTGCGGCCGCCTTTTTAAGAACGCCAAAAGCGTGAGTAATTTCACGTGGCATAATTTCAATGCCAACACCGATTCTGAAGTTTTCAGAAGAACGTTGTGTTTGCGCTGCCCAGTAACGGTCGGCAGGAACTTTCATCTCACCCATTGAGTCGTGTTCAATACGATAATCCATTTTATTTTCTCCTTTTTCTTTAGACCGAAATCTAAAGGTTATTATTTTATAATACTTTGTTGGATATATATTATAACAAAAAACTTCGCCGATGTAAAATATTTACTTTGTAAATTTAAAATATTTTTTAATATTTATATGTCATTTTCTCTTTTTTACCTATATTTGCCAAATTTAACTTTGATTTGGCGACAATTAAGGTTTATCTTGCAACAAAAGATGCTTTTTTCTTGCTATATCCCAGTTTTTGTGATATAATAAAATTCACAAAAATGTTAAAAATTAACAAAATTTGGTGACACTACACAAATGAACAATCAACCATCAAAATTAAAATTTAAAAATGGACTTCAAGACGGGTTGCCTATCGGTTTAGGTTATCTTTCCGTTTCCATTGCTTTTGGCGTGCAAGCAAGTCTTTTGGGCGTGCCTTTTTATATGAGTTTGTTCATTTCTATGACCAACTTAACTTCGGCTGGGCAACTTGCTGGGCTTACGGTTATCGCATCGCTTGGAACTGTTTTAGAAATCATTTTAACCCAACTTATAATCAACTCAAGATACTTTTTAATGAGTTTAACGCTATCGCAAAAACTTGATAATTCCTTTAATACTAAAGAAAGATTTTTCTTTTCGGCATTTATTACAGATGAGATTTTTGCCGTGTCTTCAGCAAAGCAAGGGCTAATCAATAAAAAATACTTCTTGGGCGTTGTTATCTTGCCTTATATCGGCTGGTCCTTGGGCACGCTTTTAGGGGCACTTCTTGGCAACTCTTTGCCACTTGAAATAACCAACGCTTTGGGTATTGCCTTATACGCAATGTTCATTGCAATCATTATCCCACCAGCAATATCGGTTAAAGGTGTTTTCCCTGCCGTTATTATTGCAATCGGTTTAAGTTGTGCCTTACATTATATAAGTGTTTTCAACACTGTTTCACAAGGTTTTAAGTACATTATTTGTGCTGTTTTAGCGTCTATGATAACGGCTTATTTCTTCCCTATCGAACAGGCTGAAAACGATAAGGGGGTTGAATAATGGACCTTCTTAAAATGACTTTTTTAATTTTGGCAATGTCGATAACAACCTATATTATCCGTATGATACCACTGGTATTTTTCCGTAAAAAAATTCGTTCAAAATATCTTTTAAGCGTGCTATTTTATATACCGTACGCCGTGCTTTCAGCAATGACTTTTCCTTATATTTTTTATTCGACAGGCAACTTTTACACAGCACTTATAGGCACGATTGTGGCGATTATTATTGCAACCTTTAAGCGCTCTTTAATAGTGGTTGCAATCTGTGCTTGCCTTACAGTCTTTTGTTGTGGCTTTATATTTGTTTAGTTATAAAAAATCAATAAAAAAAGTGATAGCGAAAATTCGTTATCACTTTTTATTTTTAAATTTTAACCTATAATATCAAGCAAGTCGCAAGTTTCTTTTGCAAAGATTGTTGCGCCAACTTCAGCAAGTTCTTCTTTAGTTCTGTTTCCCCAAAGCACTGCAACTGGAACAACCCCAGCATTGATTGCAGTTATAATATCTGGCAAACCGTCCCCGACCATATATGCGTTTTCTTTTTCAACGTTGTAATTTTTTAACAATCTTAAGATTGCGTTTGGCTTTGGTTTTGCATCTTCTGTGCCACCGACAGCGATGATTTCATCAAAAGGAAGTCTATGTAAGATTTTTTTCTTAAAGATAGGCAATTCTTCTTCAGACTTGTTTGTCAAAATAACTAAAATATAACCTTTTTCTTTTAATTTAAACAAAACTTCTTCAAGTCCAGCAAACACCTTCGTGTTGTCAGCACCTTTAACGGCAAGCAAATCAAGGTATTCAACCCAAACCTTTTGTATTTCTTCAAGGCTTGCATTTCCGCCCATAAGCGTGTTCATATAACCAACGGCATCTTTTCCGTTTGCTTGTTTGACCCTTGCCATATCAATTTGTGGATAGCCACACTTTTCAAACAATAAGTTTGCACATATGAGAAGGTCTTCTTCAGTGTCAAGAACTGTGCCGTCAAGGTCAAACAAAACTAATTTTTTCATAATCGTTTCTCCGTTTCTTTATCGCTAATATTATACAAAAGCGCATATAAGGTGTCAAGCGTTTTTCTGTTTTTTGCTCAACATAAAATTGTTAATTTTAGCGTACAAAAAGGATATCAACAAAATGGTCAAAATGATTAGTAATATCCAGTAAAAAGAGCCCATAACGTATGGAAAAACGGTTGAAAATCCAAATAATCCTACTGGCGAAAGGTAGTTAAAAAAGAAGTATGGAAAGTTCTCTCCCCTGCCAAAATCAATCTTAAAAAAGAATAAAACCGTGCATAAAAGGGTGTAAATCACCCCGGGAATTAGACAAGAAAATATTTGAGTTTTATCTATAAAAACTTTTCTTCCATCAAGGAAAAAATCTGCTATAGCAAGCAGTGGAACGACCACGTGCGTTATAATTCCACTCATTGACCAAGCGTGATAACTTTCATCAGCGTGGGGCGCTAAAAGACAGCAAAAGATAATACCTGTCAAGGTTATCGCCACAGTAAAAATATATCTTGTTATATATAAACTGGTTTGAATTTTGTGTTTTAATGGCAAAAAAAGTAAAAAAGTGGCTAAAAAAATCCAAATATTAGATAAATTTGTAAAATATAAAAGCCGTTTTGACCAGTGCTGATATCCATCAAATTTGGCTGTTATTAAACATATGCTCACCCCTAAAAGTGACCATATGATGACGTTTAACTTTAATAAAACAGAAAGATTTTTTCTCATAAAACACCAAAATAAAAAAACAATACAAATTTAGTATTGCCCTTATTTTGATTATAATTCATATATTTTAACTGTGTTTTTGCCTATTATCAACGATTTTTGGGTATTAAATAAGTAAACTTCAACAAAATATTGACTAAAATTATAACTGTTGTAAAAAATTTTAATATTTTTATTAAAAAATATTTATTAAATATGCTTGATAGTTTTTTTGCTGTGGTGTATAATTATAGCAATATTATTGTTATGGAGATTTTTTATGGATTGCAACAAAAGACCAGAAAATATGGAAAGAATAACCACTATAGAACTTGCAAATGCTTTTATCGATGAGCAAGTTGAACTTATTAGAAAACAAGTTGGCAATAAGAAAGTTTTGCTTGCTTTATCTGGTGGGGTTGACAGTTCTGTAGTTGCTGCACTTCTTATTAAGGCTATCGGCAAACAATTAGTTTGCGTGCACGTTAACCACGGACTTATGAGAAAGGGCGAAAGCGAACAAGTTATTGAGATTTTCCAAAAAGGTCTTGATGCTAACCTTATTTATATCGACGCTACCGACCGTTTCTTAGACCTTTTAAAAGGCGTTTCTGAACCTGAAAAAAAGAGAAAGATTATCGGTGGCGAATTCATTAAAGTATTTGATGAAGAAGCAAGAAAACTTGAAGGCATTTCTTTCCTTGCTCAAGGCACAATCTACCCTGATATTATTGAAAGTAAAGGTGTAAAAGCACACCATAACGTTGGTGGACTACCAGAAGATATGCAATTTGAATTAGTTGAACCTGTTAAACTTCTATATAAAGATGAAGTTAGGGTTGTGGGTAAAGCATTAGGCTTGCCAGTTGCTATGGTGGACCGCCAACCATTCCCAGGTCCAGGTCTTGGCGTTAGATGTCTTGGTGCAATCACTCGTGATAGATTGCACGCCCTTCGTGAAGCAGATGCTATACTTCGTGAAGAGTTTGATAAGAGTGGCTTAGCAACTAAAGTATGGCAATATTTTATCGCCGTACCTGATATGAAGAGCGTTGGTGTTAAAAACGATATGAGATACGAAGGTTGGCCAGCAATTATTCGTGCTGTAAATACAGTAGATGCTATGACTGCCACCATTGAAGAAATACCTTACGAATTATTACACAAAATTACAGATAGAATCACCCATGAAGTAGAAGGCATAAACAGAGTTTTACTTGACCTTACACCAAAGCCTATCGGCACAATCGAATGGGAATAATATAAACATTATATATAGTATTAAAGGATAACGCATTTTTCGTTATCCTTTTTTGTATGTTGTTGCATTTTTCAAAACTACTTATTCAATCCTAAAATATCATCTGCAGATACGTCTAATATTTCACAAAGATTTGCAAACGTATCAATAGAAGGGAATTTATCTAATCTTACGTATTTGCTTACAGTAGATGGATTTATCCCTAATTTTTCGGCAATTTCTTTTTGCGAAAGGTTGCTGTTTTTTATTTCTTCTCTCAACCTTTTTTGTATATCTTTCAATTCAATCATATAAAAATAATAGCACAATGTGCAATTTTTTCTTGACAAAAGGCACAATGTGCCTTATAATAAAATTATTATTTTACGAAAGGAGAAAAATTATGTATTGTACAAAATGTGGTGAAGAAATTAACGACCAAGCAGTTATTTGTCCTAAGTGCGGTTGTGCAACGGCAAACTATACATCAAACACCGAAACAACTAAAGTGGCAGATAAAAACGGAATGGCAATCGCTGGTTTTGTTTGTTCTTTTTTCATTCCTATTCTTGGGTGGATTTTTGGTGGTATAGGTTTAGCAAGAGCAAACAAAAGAAATGGTAAATTTAAAGGTTTTGCTATTGCTTCACTTGTAATAGCAAGCGTTATGTTTATTATAAATTTAGCTTCATTATAAATATTGTCACAAAATAACCGTATAAAGATAAAGGATAACGAAAATTCGTTATCCTTTTTTTGTTGTTATTTTTTGAAGTTTACGGCAAGAATACCCGATATCCCACCGATTATAGCCGTGAATATTAAGTCTAAAACAAAACTGCCGTCAAAGTTCACACCTGCACCAAAAAACGAAAAAAGCAAATAAGTTATTATTGTGGTTAAAATGCCCAAAACAGCGCCTTTAATAAGTCCCATATTACCACGGATAAAAAAAGTACAGCCTAATAAAATTGAAATTATTTTTATAAATTGATTTACTGCTTTAACAACCCCACTATTAAGCAAAGCAAACTTGACTATAAACGCAAAGGTTAACACGCTGAAAAGCGTTATTATAACTGCACACAATGCGCCTTTTATTACTGTAGAAAAAAATCTTTTTTCGCTCATAAAAAAACCCCACGTACTATTTACTAAACAGTATGCGGGGAATAAAAATTCTATTCTTATTTTTTACTTTTTTATTATTCAGCATCAGTTTTTTCTTCAACAACTGGCGCACTTTCAACTTCTTCTTTTGCAGGTGCTTTTTTAGTTGTTTTCTTTGGTTCAGCCTTAACTTCTGCTTTTGGTTCAGCCTTAACTTCACCTGGTGCTGTTTGATAAATAGCGCCCTTATCGAACTTAACGTAAGATTCCTTACCTTCCATACCTGTTCTTAAAACAAAAGTGTTTTCAGCATTGTTGATTTCTGCAACGAAACCACAAACGCCACCGATGGTCTTTACTCTATCGCCAACCTTAAGGTTGTTAACCATATCTTGTGCTTGTTGTTGTCTTTTTTTGTTTGAACGGCTTGACCAAGCAAAAAGACCAACAATCGCAACCAATAAAACGATTATCATAATGTAAGATGAAAAATCTTGTGCTAATAAATTAAACATATTAAAATATCTCCTTTTTTGTTCTTATATATTGTAAATTATTTTAGTTTATAAATCAAGTGTTTTGTTAAATTATTTATCTATAAACAACTATATCTTGATTTTTGGATAGGTATCGCCTGTTTTTGCATAAAATTCTTGCCTAAACTCACTAAACGAATCTTGCAAAATGGCTTCTCTCATATTGTGCATAAGTCTGTTTAAGTAAGAAATGTTGTGTAAACTTATCATCATTGCACCCATCATTTCGTTTACGTTTATCATATGTCTTAAATATGCTTTAGTGTAATTTTTACAGCAATAACAATCGCAATGCTCATCAAGTGGCGTAAAGTCTTCTTTATACATACCGTTTCTAACCACAACTTTGCCGTTTTCAGTTAAAGCCGTGCCGTTTCTTCCAACCCTTGTTGCAAGCACGCAGTCAAACATATCTATACCACGCATAACACCTTCAACAAGACAGTCGGGACTGCCCACGCCCATAAGATATCTTGGTATGTGCGTTGGATAATATTCGTATATGCTATCCATTATTTCATACATAAGTGGCTTTGGCTCTCCAACGGATAATCCACCGATTGCAATGCCGTATTTAGCGTAAGGGATTGTTTCTTTCAAACTTGTTTTTCTCAAGTCCTTAAACATATTGCCTTGAACGATAGGAAACAATGCTTGGTTATCGTTTTGATGCTTAACGTAGCATCTGTCAAGCCACTTTAACGTTCTTTCCATTGCAATTTTAGAATCGGCGTAATCAGCACCGTATGGCGAACATTGGTCAAACGCCATTATTATATCTGCACCCAAATTGTTTTCAATTTCAATGGCTTTTTCTGGCGTGATAAAATGCAAACTGCCATCAACGTGTGAATTAAAATACACGCCGTCATCTTTTATTTTGTTCAACTTTGCAAGCGAAAATACTTGGAATCCACCACTATCTGTTAAAATAGGTTTATCCCAAGCCATAAACTTATGAAGTCCACCAGCCTTTTTTACTATTTCATCACCTGGGCGCATATAAAGGTGGTATGTGTTTGCAAGGATAATTTGGCTTTTGGTTTCTTTTAAGTCCCTTGGCATAACACCCTTAACGCTTGCTTGCGTGCCGACTGGCATAAAGGTTGGTGTTTCTATATCGCCGTGTGGCGTGTGCAAAATACCTGCTCTTGCACCCGTCTTGGCATCTTGTTTAATTGTTTCGTAATAAAATTTTTCCATAATTTATTCTTGTTTTTTAATAAAAGTTCTTTTTAGTTATAAGACAAACATACTATCGCCAAAGGAGAAAAATCTATATTTGTTTTCAACGGCTGTATTGTAAACGTTCAATATCTTTTCACGTGTTGCAAATGAAGATACCAACATTATTAAAGTTGATTTTGGCAAGTGGAAGTTTGTTATTAAAGCGTCAACACATTTGAATTTATAAGGTGGATAAATAAAAATTTCGGTATTCGCTTTAACTGGTGCAACAAAGCCGTTTTTATCACTTGCACTCTCAAGTGTTCTCACACTGGTCGTTCCAACTGCAATAACACGCCTGCCTTCTCTCTTTGCAAGGTTAATCCTTTCACTAGCATATTCGTCGATTTCATAATATTCACTATGCATATGATGGGATAGTATATCATCAGTTTTAACAGGTCTAAAAGTCCCAAGCCCAACGTGTAGCAAAACGTCAACAATTTCCACACCCTTTGCCTTTATTTTTGCAATGAGTTCATCAGTAAAATGTAAGCCAGCAGTTGGTGCTGCAGCAGAACCATCAACCTTTGCATACACCGTTTGATAACGGTTTTGGTCTTTAAGTTTTTCTGTTATATAAGGTGGCAAAGGCATTTCGCCAACACGGGATATAACGTCTTCAAAAACGCCGTCGTAAAAGAATTTAACCCTTCTACTGCCCGATTCTTCTATCGTTCCTAAAACTTCTAAAGAAAGTTCGCTTGATATGGTTAACTTTGCACCTTTTCTTGCTTTTTTGCCCGGTTTAACAAGCACTTCCCACTCATTTAGGTCAAAACGCTTTAACAATAAAACTTCAACCTTTCCACCGTTTGGCGTAAAGGCAAACATACGGGCTGGCAAAACTTTGGTGTTGTTGCGAACAAGCACGTCCCCTTCTTTTAAGTAGTCGATTATATCGTAAAAATGTTTATGTTCAATACTATCTTTTTCCCTATTATAAACCAAAAGCCTTGAACTATCACGTGGATATACTGGCGTTTGGGCTATAAGTTCTTCAGGTAAATAGTAATCAAAATCACTAGTCTTCATCATTTGATTGCACGTTGTCCTTTAATATGCTTGCTGGTGGCGTAATCCCCACGTGGCGATAACCATCTTCAAGCAAAATTCTGCCCCTTGGCGTTCTTGCCATAAACCCTAATTGCAACAAGTATGGCTCATAAACGTCTTCAATAGTGTTTGCATCTTCGTTTATGGTTGCAGCAAGTGTGTCAAGCCCAACAGCCATACCCTTAAACTTTGTTGCCATTGCAGTTAAAACTTTAATGTCAACGGCATCTAAACCACACTCGTCAATTTCCATCATCTCAAGCGTCTTTTTAGCGTCGGCAAGCGTTATGCTGTCGTGTCCTTTTACAGTTGCAAAGTCACGCATACGGCGAAGTAATCTGTTTGCAATTCTTGGTGTTCCACGGCTACGTTTTGCACCTTCGATTGCTGCGTCCTTATCAATGCTGAAGTTTAACCTTTTTGCAGAACGGGTTATAATCAAGGCAAGTTCTTCAACAGAATATGTTTGCAAACGGAAAATTAAGCCAAACCTATCCCTTAATGGAGATGAAAGCATACCTGCTTTTGTGGTTGCACCAACCAAAGTGAATTTTGGAAGAGCAATTCTAACAGTGCTTGCAGATGGACCTTTACCTGTGATTAAGTCTAAAGAAAAGTCTTCCATCGCAGAATACAAAATTTCTTCAACGTTATGATTTAATCTGTGAATTTCATCTATAAAAAGCACGTCTTTTTCGTTTAGGTTTGTAATGATAGCGGCAAGGTCTGCGGCTCTTTCAATGGCAGGACCACTTGTGATTTTTATTTGAGAGTTCATTTCGGTTGCTATAATGTGTGCCAAAGTGGTTTTACCCAAGCCTGCTGGACCATAAAGCAAAATATGGTCAAGTGCATCGTCTCTCATTTTAGCAGCAGCCATAGATACTGCAAGATTATCCTTAATCTTTTCTTGCCCAACGTATCCATCCATAGATTTTGGACGGAGCACGTTTTCAATTTCATCATCTTCTAAAAGCATAGTGCTTGTGACAAGTCTTTCTTCTTCCATACTTAAACCCTATCTAAAATTTTTAAGCGCATAAGAAACTATTTCCGAAACGGTTTTTGCGCCATTTTCTTTTGCTGATTTTATTCCCTTAATGCACTCTTGCTTGGTTAATCCCAAACTCATAAGTGCAATTATTGCATCTTTGTTTTCTTCTTCGGTGTTATCTTTTATAGGCTTAACTTCAATTTCGCCCGTTTCCATATCGATTGCACCGAACTTTTCACGGAGTTCAATGATAATTCTTTCTGCCGTCTTTTTGCCAAGCCCCTTTATTTTTGAAAGCCCCTTAACGTCAGACGTTGCAATTTTTATCGCCAAATCGCCCAAGTCAATATTTGACAAGATGGTAATGCCCATTTTTGGACCTACGCCTGAAACGGAAATAAGCCTGATAAACATTTCTTTTTCTTCAAGCGAAATAAACCCGTAAAGATAAACGCCGTCTTCTCTAACGGCAAGATAAGTGTATACTTCGCCTTGACCTTGGCTTATAAGTTTGTTGTATGCCAAAGAAGAACAAGCCACTTCATAACCTATTCCGTTGTTTTCAATAAGCACAACGTTGTCGCTGTGCGATAAAACTTTACCCTTAATATAACCTATCATAATTTATCACCTTAAATGCGGAAAAGCCCGCCAAGTTTATTTGTTTGTGCGTGCGTTAAAGCAACAGCCAAAGCGTCTGCAGCATCGTCTGGACGTGGAATTCCCTTTAACCCCAAAAGCGTTTTAACCATCTTTTGCATTTGTGGTTTATCAGCCCTGCCGTATCCAGTAAGTGCTTGTTTGATTTGAAGTGGGGTGTATTCAAAAATCTTGCCACACTCTTTTGTTGCCGTTAATAGAACAACGCCCCTTGCGTGTGCAACGGCAATACCCGTCTTTACGTTTTTTGCAAAGAAAAGTTCTTCAATGGCGATTTCATCAGGCTTAAAAGTTTCTATAATCTGCTTAACGCCCTTTTCAATTAAGATAAGCCTTTCTGGCAAACTTAATTCTTTTGGTGTGGAAACTATGCCGTAATCAACCATCTCTGGTTTCTTTCTTTTATCAGTTTTAATTACCCCGTAGCCTAACGTTGCTAGTCCAGGGTCAAAGCCAACGATTATCATATATTTTATTTTACTGAATTTTAATCAAAAAGTCAAATTTTAGTATATATATTTTATATTTATACTAAAAATTGCAAAAGAAAAGCACCCAAACTTTTTCAGGTGCTTTAATTGTTTATTATGCAATGCTTTGGCTCTCTTGCCTTGCAACCGTTATTTTAATAGTATCGCCAAGAACCAAACCTTCTCTTGCAATGAAAATTGCGTTCTTAAACTCATTTGCAGAAGTAATATTATAACTATACGTTTTACCACCTGCACTAAATTCAACTTTGGTTATATAGTCGCTTCTTTTCAACAATCCATAAGAATCGCTGTTAGCATCAACCGAAACAATACTAACTGAACTTCCCTTTACTGTACTATCTTTTTCGGTAATGGTAATGCCCAAATTCCACCTTCCATCAACGTATCCATAGTTTGTTGGAGTACTGGTTTTAATAAGTGAATTTGCAACCGACACAAACCCGTCAATTCCATAATATGGTATTGCATAATTCATACCTTTATAAACGTCACTACCAGCATTTGTTATGCCGATTAATTGACCTTTCATGTTGAAAAGACCACCACCAGAACTTCCGTGTGTAATCAAGCAGTCGTGTTGAATTAATTCCATATATCCTATTGAATCAAGCACCACTAACCTATCAAGATAACTTATGTTTCCACTTAAAAAAGTCATAGGGAGCGTTCCCGTTGGGTTACCGATAGAAAAAACGTCTTGAGCATACTCTAATTCATTAATCAACAAGTTGTTAGTTTCTAAAAAAGTTGCTTTTTGCAAGTTGTTATAACTTGTTCTTAACTTTAACACTGCGATATCAGCATCTCTATCCCCACCGACCAAACTTACAGCAAGAGATGAATTTACTTGCTTATCGCCACCGATATAACCACTAAACATATAACTTTCATCATAATCCCAGTCGCCGTGGTTTCTGCCGTTAGCATCTGGAACACATAAGGTAATTCCACCGCCATTTGAAACAACGTGGTTGCAAGTTAAAACATAGTATTCATAATAGAATTTTTTTGTTTCGGCATCATATCCACCCCAAGTGAGCCCACCTGCTATGTCAACGATTACCGCAGAGCCATAACTCAAATGATTTCCCTTTGCATCCATCATTATAATCTTAACAACCGAACGCTTAACTTCATCAGCGGCATCAGAAAAACTTGTAAAATCATTATCTACCACATTGCTAATAAATTCCGCTTTTTCTATTGTTGGCGTGTCATTAGTTCCGGTGTCGCAAAAAATAAGTTGCTTGCTCAACTCCACGTCAAACGATATTTCGCTATATAAATTTGACTGCGGATTAGTATCACCATCAACGTCTAAAATTAATGAACAGCCAGACATTGAAAAGACAAGTAATACCAAACAAATAAATGCCGTTATCTTTTTGTAGAAGTTTTTCATTTTGTTTCTCCACAATTCTTTTAATATATTTTACCACAATTTTATTGAAAATATATTAAATTTATCAAAAAATTAATAGTCGATTATATAGTTTATCTATATAATAATACCACATCTTAAGCAAAAAATCAATTTTTAAAAAAAGAAAGTTGTTTAAAATAAGAAAAGGGCTTAATGCCCCTTTCCACCCCACAAAATCGTGGAGTGGAATCACTGCCATCAATATTGTGGATATTTTAACGGCAGTAATACCTATAATGGTAAATTTTTATAAAACTCACCTTACCACCGACAAAACTTATTGTCGGCAATTTTGTGAAAAATATACTTTAATTTCTAAAAAGGCTATATCTCTGAAAATAATTGATTAACTTTAGTGATTTAACGAGAAAAATATAAGAAAGACAAGTGTTTTTGTGAGAGCGCATACCTGTAAGGTCTGTAACCGAACAAAACGCGACGTATTTTGCAGAATTATTCCGTTAAAAATCAACTAGATGA
>JAZQYW010000010.1:0-32409 GCA_045633745.1 Christensenellaceae bacterium | reverse complement strand
TAGCAACACGACCGGTATAAAGATAACCGCCTCTGTCGAATACAACTGCACTTATCTTCTTTGACTTTGCCTTCTTTGCAAGAAGTTCACCAACAGCATAAGCTTGAGCCTTCTTGTCTTTGCCTTCAAAAGTTCCCTTGAGTTCCTTGTCAAGCGTTGATGCTGTAACCAAGGTAACACCTTTAACGTCATCGATGAGTTGAGCATAGATATGTGTTAAACTTCTGTAAACTGAAAGTCTTGGTGCTTCTGCAGTACCCTTAACCTTTGCTCTTACTCTCTTATGTCTTTTTAATCTGTCTTTGTTTTTATTGATTTTGTTAATCATAGTTTTACTCCTGTCTAATAACTTTTCGCGTTTATTAACGCACTCAGCAGACGCACTAAACTTTAAGTGCGTCCACTAAAAGCTCTTTAAATCTTAGCCTTTACCGCCAGCAGCTTTACCAACCTTTCTTTCGATAACTTCATCGCTGTAACGAATTCCGTATCCGTGATAAGGTTCTGGTTCTCTATAACCTCTAATAATTGCTGCAAATTGACCAACCTTTTCCTTGTCAATACCAGTAACTGTAATTTCAGTTTGTGATGGACAATCAAGTGTGATTCCGTCAATTTCTTCAACTTCAACTGGGTGGCTGAAGCCGATGTTCATAACGATTTTCTTGCCTTGTTTAGCAACTTTCCAACCTACACCGTTTACGATAAGAGATTTTTTGAAACCTTCTGTAACGCCTTTAACCATGTTTGCGCAAAGTGCTCTGTAAAGACCGTGCTTTGCTTTAGTTGGACCTAAATCGTTTGCTCTTGTGAATTTAATTACGTTGCCTTCAACACTTGGTGTGATGATTGGGTCGTATGCTTGGGTTAAAGTTCCTTTTGGACCTTTAATTGTCAATACGTTGTTAGAAGTATCAACAGTTACGCCAGCAGGAATAGTAATCAATGCGTTTCCAATTCTTGACATAATTCAACCTCCTACCAAACGTAAGCGAGAACTTCCCCGCCTTGACGAGCAAGTTTTGCTTCCTTACCAGTCATAATACCTTTACTTGTTGAAAGAATAGCAATACCAAGACCACCGAGAACTTGTGGAACTTCATCAGCACCAACGTAAACTCTCAAACCTGGCTTACTAACTCTCTTAAGACCTGTAATAACCTTTTTATTACCCTCATATTTAAGAGTAATTTTAATTGTACCCTGAACACCTTCAATAATTTCTACATTTGAGATATAACCTTCTTTCAAAAGAATATCTGCAATTGCTTTCTTTGTGTTGGATGCAGGAATTTCAACTGTTTCATGCTTTGCATTAAGAGCATTTCTAACTCTTGTAAGCATATCTGCAATAACGTCTGTCATTTCTTTTATCCTCCTTTACCAACTTGCCTTCTTAACACCAGGAATTTGACCTTTGTAAGCCAAATTTCTGAAACAAATACGGCAAATGCCATATTTTCTTAATACTGCATGTGGACGTCCACAAATGCTGCATCTTGTGTAGGCTCTGGTGGAAAATTTAGCAGGTTTTTGCTGCTTATTAATCATTGCTTTTTTAGCCATAATTTAACTCCTTTAACCTTACTTGTTCTCAAAAGGCATTCCGAGCATTGTTAACAATTCTCTTGCCTCTTCGTCGGTTTTAGCCGTCGTTGTGATACAAATGTCAAATCCCCTAACCTTTTCGATTTGGTCATATGAAATTTCAGGGAAAATCAATTGTTCTTTTACGCCCATTGAGTAGTTTCCTCTGCCGTCAAAAGACTTTTTAGAAACGCCACGGAAGTCTCTAACTCTTGGAAGTGCGATTGAAATGAATTTATCAAAGAATTCATACATTCTTGTTCCACGAAGTGTCACCTTCATACCAACGCTTTGTCCTTCTCTAACCTTAAAGTTTGCAACTGACTTTTTAGCCATTGTCAAAACTGGTTTTTGACCAGCGATTTGTTCTAACTCTTTTTGTGCGATTTGAATGCTCTTGGAGTTGTCTTTAACGTCGCCCAAGCCAGAGTTAATTGTAATTTTTACAAGCTTTGGAACTTGGTTTACGTTTTCATAGTTAAATTTCTTAACCATTGCGGAGATAACTGTTTGGTCATACAACGCTTTAATTCTATTTGTTTCTGCCATTTGTGTTTACCTCCTATTAGTTAGCATCTGCAGTGTCTGCAGCGGCTTTCTTTGTCTTTCTCTTTGTTGTTGCCTTCTTAACTTCTTTTGCTTCCTTTGTTACGTCAAGTGATGCGCCGCATTTTTTGCAAATACGAGCCTTCTTGTCGCCTTCAACAGCATAAGCAACTCTTGTTGCCTTGTTGCAAACTGGGCAAACAACCATTACGTTAGAAGCATCGATTGGACCAGATTGGTTTTGAATTGCACTAACTTCTTGTGCACTTCTTGCTTTCTTATGCTTCTTTTGTACGTTAATTCCGTCAACTATAACTTTGTTAGATTTAGGAAGAGCAGTTAAAACCTTTGCCGTCTTGCCCGCATCTTTACCTGTTATAACTAAAACTGTGTCGTTCTTCTTAACTTTCATAGTCATTCTCCTTATAACACTTCAGGTGCAAGAGATATAATTCTCATATAGTCTTTATCTCTTAATTCTCTTGCGATAGGCCCAAAGATACGTGTGCCTTTTGGTTGTTTTTGGTTATCAATAATAACTGCTGCATTTTCATCGAAACGAACGTATGTGCCGTCCTTTCTTCTAACACCGCTTGTTGATCTAACAATAACTGCCTTAACAACGTCGCCCTTCTTTACTGCACCACCTGGGGTAGCAGTTTTTACACTTGCAACGATTACATCTCCGATATTACCGGTTCTTCTAAATGAGCCACCTAATACTCTGATGCACATCAATTCTTTTGCGCCTGAATTATCGGCTGCCTTTAATCTAGATTGTGGTTGTATCATAGTGTGCCTCCTTATTTAGCCTTCTCGATGATTTCAACAACGCGCCAGTTCTTGTCTTTTGACAATTTTCTTGTTTCAGCGATTAATACCTTATCGCCGATACCGCATTGGTTAATTTCGTCGTGAGCTTTAAATTTATGAGTTTTCTTAATAGTTTTCTTATATAATGGGTGTTTTGCTCTTTCTTCAATAGCAACTACAACTGTTTTGTCCATTTTGTCAGAAACAACTATACCTACTCTTTCTTTTCTTAAATTTCTTTCCATAATCTCTTACTCCTACGCCTTAGCACCAAGTTCTTTTTCTCTCAAAAGAGTTTTAACTTTTGCAATATCTTTCTTGCAGTTATTAAGTGATGCTGGATTTTCTAACTGTCCGATTGCGTGACGGAAACGAAGGTTAAACAACTCTTCAGATAATTCTTTAAGTTTTACGTTTAATTCTTCAACCGTTAATTCGCGAAGTTCTTTAGTTTTCATTAACCTTCACCGCCTTCTTCTTTAATTTCTTGTGCTACTTCTGCTTCTTTCTTAACAAACTTTGTCTTTACAGGAAGTTTGTGTCCAGCAAGACGCATAGCTTCTTTTGCAATATCTTCAGGTACGCCTGCCATTTCGAACAATACTCTACCTGGTTTAACTACTGCTACCCAGAATTCAACTGAACCTTTACCACTACCCATACGGCTGTCAGCAGGTTTCTTTGTTACTGGTTTGTGTGGGAATATGTCTATCCAAACCTTACCGCCACGCTTGATAAATCTTGTCATAGCAACACGGGCTGCTTCGATTTGGTTTGATTTAATCCAACCTGGTTCGGTTGCAACTAAACCGTATTCGCCGTAAGCTATCTTATTACCTTTTGTACATTTGCCAGTCATTCTGCCACGATGTACTCTTCTTCTCTTAACTCTTTTAGGCATCAACATAATTAAGCTTCGCCTCCTTCATTTTTCTTTTTAGGTGCGCCGATTACTTCACCCTTGTATACCCAACATTTAACGCCGATAATACCAAAAGTTGTAAGCGCTTCTGCAAAGCCATAATCAATGTCAGCTCTTAAGGTTTGTAGAGGAATAGAACCTTCGTGATAACTTTCACTACGTGCAATTTCTGCACCATCAAGTCTACCACTAACCATTACCTTAACACCCTTGATGCCACTTCTCATAGACCTGCCAATAGCTTGTTTCATTGCTCTTCTGAAAGATACACGCTTTTCAAGTTGAGTTGCGATACCTTCAGCAACGAGTTGAGCGTCTGCATCTGCTTTCTTAACTTCTGAAATATTTACAGAAATTTGTTTACCAGCACAGATTTTTGCTACTGTTTTCTTAATAATTTCAATTTCACTACCTTGCTTACCGATAAGAACGCCTGGACGAGCTGTGAAAATCGTAATTGTGATTTTTGTTGCAGCCTTTTCAATAGCAATCTTGCTGATAGCAGCTTGATAGTATTTTTTCTTTAATACTTTACGGATTTCGTTGTCTTCTTTAATGTTTGCAGCAAAATCTTTCTTTTCAACAAACCATTGAGAATCCCAATCCTTAATAACACCGACTCTTAAACCGTGTGGATTAACTTTTTGTCCCATTGTCGTTCCTCCTAAGCCCTTGCGTCTAGCACTACTGTGATGTGACTAGTACGTTTCAAAATTCTGAAAGCTCTACCTTGTGCTCTTGGCATAACTCTCTTAAGAGTTGGGCCTTGGTCAGCAAAACAAGCAGCAACAAACAAGTTATCCTTGCTCATTCCAAGATTGTTTTCAGCGTTTGCAGCAGCAGACATCAATACCTTTCTAATAGGTTCAGATGCTGACTTTGGAGTGTTTTCCAAAATAGCAACTGCTTGAGTATAACTCTTACCTCTAATGATATCGAGCACAACTCTTACCTTATAAGGAGATATTCTAACGTGCTTTGCAACAGCCCTTGGGCGTCTATCTTTATTTTCTGCGATACGTGCAGTTTTTTCTCTCATATTTTTAGCCATAATAACGCCTCCTATCTGCCACCTGTAGATTTTTCTTGACCTGCATGTCCTTTGAAGGTTCTTGTTGGAGCGAATTCACCGAGTTTGCAACCAACCATATCTTCAGTCATATATACAGGAACGTGCTTTCTTCCGTCATAAACAGCAACAGTATGTCCAACCATTTGTGGGAATATTGTTGATGACCTTGACCATGTCTTTAATACTTTCTTTTCGTTCTTTTCGTTTAACTCTTCAATTCTCTTTAAGAGTTTAGGTTCTACATAAGGACCTTTTTTAACACTTCTACTCATGTTTCGCCCTCCTTAATTTATCCTTGTAATGATAAGCTTGTTAGAAGCTTTCTTATGCTTTCTGGTCTTGTAACCAAGAGCAGGTTTACCCCAAGGAGTAACTGGACCAGGCATACCAACTGGTGATTTACCTTCACCACCACCGTGTGGGTGATCACATGGGTTCATAACAACACCACGTACTGAAGGACGAATACCTAAATATCTTGTCTTACCAGCCTTACCGATTCTGATAATTTCGTGTTCCAAATTACCAACTTGACCGATTGTTGCTTTGCAAGTAGCAAGGATATATCTCATTTCGCCACTTGGCATCTTTAATGTAACGTATTTTTCGTCTCTTGCCATAATTTGAGCACTCATACCAGCAGCTCTAGCAATTTGACCGCCTTTACCTGGTTGCATTTCAATGTTGTGAACCATTGTACCAACAGGGATATCTTTAAGTGCAAGTGCGTTACCTGCTTTAATATCTGCTGTAGCACCACTCATAACCTTATCGCCAACCTTTAAGCCTACTGGAGCAAGGATATATGTCTTTGCACCGTCAGCGTAGTATAAAAGCGCAATATTTGCACTACGGTTTGGATCGTATTCAATGCTCTTAACTGTTGCTGGAATACCGTCTTTTGCTCTCTTGAAGTCAATAATACGATATTTTCTTCTGTTACCGCCACCGATGTGACGAACAGTGATTTTACCTTGAGAGTTTCTACCACCACTCTTTCTTTGGTCTTCTAAAAGAGATTTCTCTGGTTTCTTTGCCGTAATTTCATCAAAAGCACTAACCGTCATAAAACGACGTGCTGCTGAAGTCGGTTTATATCTTTTAATAGCCATTTATCTATCCTCCAAATTTAATTAAGACAATGAATCAAAGAACTCAATTGATTTACTATCTTGCTTAAGTTGAACGATGGCTTTTTTGTAATCAGGTGTATAACCTTCATATCTGCCTTGTCTTTTCAACTTACCGCCAACGATTGCTGTGTTTACCTTTTCAACGCTTACGCCGAAAATTTCTTCAATGGCGAGTTTAATTTCTGTTTTATTTGCATTCTTTGCAACGATAAAACTATACTTCTTATTTTGAATACCCGCATAACTCTTTTCTGAAAGAAGCGGTTTAATTATAATATCACGTGCAGCCATTATTTTCCATAGACCTCCTCGATTTGTTGTACGGCCTGTTTAGAAATAACGAGTTTAGCATTCTTTACAACGTCATATGTGTTGATTTGGCTTGCTGCGATTGTTGAAAGTTTTGCAATGTTTGCACTTGCTCTCAATACCATTTCGTCGTTATTGTCCATAACAAGTAATACTGATTTTTCCAAGTTAAATGCCTTGAGGAATGCAGCCATTTCTTTGGTCTTACCTTCTGCAACTTGAAGTTGGTCAACGAAGATAATTTCATCATCTCTAATCTTTTGTGAAAGAGCAGAGAAAAGCGCAACTGCTTTTGCCTTTGCATTCATTTTCTTTGAAAAGTCTCTTGACTTTGGTGCGAATACTACGCCACCCTTAACCCATTGTGGGCTTCTGATAGAACCTTGTCTTGCTCTACCTGTTCCTTTTTGTCTCCAAGGTTTTGCACCGCCACCACGAACTTCGCTACGTGTCAATGTGCTCTTTGTACCTTGTCTTTCGTTTGCAAGTCTTGCAACTACTGCTTGATGTATAACTGCTTCATTAAAATCTACGTTAAACAAAGCGTCAGATAATTCAAGAGTGCCTACTTCCTTTGCTTTCATATCATATAATTTAACACTTGGCATAATTAATCTCCTTACGCTTTAACGCTGTTTCTTAATGTTACGATTCCCTTGATAGGACCTGGAACTGCACCCTTAACGAGAATTGCATTTCTTTCCTTATCAACCTTTACGACTTCAAGGTTTAATATAGTAACGTTTTCGCTACCCCAGTGACCTGGTAAGTTCTTGCCCTTAAATACTCTTGATGGATTACTGATAGCACCCATTGAACCTGGTTCTCTGTGAACAGGGCCAACACCGTGGGTTTCTTTTAATCTGTGTTGATTCCATCTCTTAATAACACCGGTAAATCCGTGACCCTTTGAAACACCTGATACGTCAATTCTATCACCAGCTGCGAAAGTGTCGCATGTAATAACTGAACCAACTGTCATTGTGTCTGCACCGTCAAGTTTGAATTCCTTCATAACTTTACAAGGTGTTACGCCTGCTTTTTTGAACTGACCTAATTGTGGTTTGTTCAAGGTCTTTTCATCTGCTTCGCTAAAACCAAGTTTAACAGCTGAATAACCGTCTCTTTCCAAAGTTTTCACTTGAACAACTGGGCATGGACCTGCCTCAATAACTGTTACCGGAATAACTTTGCCGTCTTGGGAAAATAATTGTGTCATTCCCAACTTTCTTCCAATGATTGCTTTATTCATAGATAAAGTTCACCTCCATATATATTATATAATGTTTATAAATTACAATTTGATTTTGATATCAACACCAGCTGGCAAATGGATGCTATCCAAAAGTTTTACGTTTGGTGAGTAGATATCAATAAGTCTTTTGTGTGTTCTGATTTCGAATTGTTCACGTGAATCCTTGTACTTGTGTGGTGAACGAAGGATTGTTACTATTTCTTTTTCAGTTGGTAGTGGAATAGGTCCACTGATTTTTGCGCCCGATTTCTTCATTGTTTCAACAATTCTTGTTGTTGCTTGGTCGAGCATTTCTGTGTCATAAGACATTAATTTGATTCTAATTTTTTGACTTGCCATTTTTGTTCTCCTTTTTACCTAACTTTTTTTGTGTGTGTAAACTCTGCCGTGTGTGTCCTTTTTTGATAATAAAAAAATCATTCGCCGATACTTAACTTTTTTAAGTCGCTGCGAATGACTCTGCTAATTCCTATATTGAAGTTAGTCGCAGGGGTCTGGCCCCCACACTTGTCAACGGAAATTATCTATCGAAAAAACCGATTTAAGTAACTTCCCGTATCATCCCAGATTACACAGCCTATTCATTATACAAAATTATACAAGGCTTGTCAATCATTTTTACAAGGTTTTTTGAAATTTTTTTATTTTTTTAAAGAAAGGAAAATCGCTTGTATTTTCCTTATCTTTTCTTGTTTAGGCTATTTCTTTTTTGATTAAAATAGGCTTTGAACCACTTACCACAACGTTTTCATCAACGATGACCTTTTCAATATTTGGCATTGATGGCAACTCATACATTGTATCAATCATAAGGTTTTCAAATATAGTTCGTAGTCCCCTTGCACCCGTTTTTAACTCAATCGCTTTCTTTGCCACAGCATAAATTGCTTCGTCAGTGATTTCAAGTTCAACGTTATCTAAACCGATAAGTTTTTTATATTGTTTAACTATAGCATTCTTTGGTTGTGTTAAAATATTAACCAAAGCCTTTTCATCAAGTGGATGCAAACCTACCGTTATAGGTATTCTTCCAACAAATTCAGGAATTAAACCGAATTTAATCAAATCTTGTGGTTGAACTTCATTGATTATGTTAGGATTTACGTCTTTTGGTTTTTCAACGTTTCCTATAAAACCAAGTGACGTTGTACCTTTTCTTCTGCTTATAATATCATCAAGACCAACAAATGCACCACCACAAATAAACAAGATATTCGTTGTGTCAATTCGTATACACTCTTGTTGTGGGTGTTTTCTTCCGCCTTGTGGTGGAACTGATGCAACCGTGCCTTCGATAATTTTCAAAAGTGCTTGTTGAACACCTTCGCCAGAAACGTCACGTGTAATAGAAACGTTTTCGCCCTTTCTTGCAATTTTGTCTATTTCATCAATATAAACTATACCCTTTTGCGCTCTTTCAATATCAAAATCAGCACTTTGGATAAGTTTAAGCAAAATATTTTCAACGTCCTCACCAACATAGCCAGCCTCAGTCAACGTTGTTGCATCGGCAACGGCAAAAGGCACGTCAAGAATATTTGCAAGCGTTCTTGCAAGCAAGGTCTTACCACTACCTGTTGGACCAAGAACTAAAATATTGCTCTTGTCAAGTTCAAGCCCACTATTATCGTTAGACGCATTGATACGCTTATAATGATTATATACTGCAACAGACAAAACTTTCTTGGCTTGGTCTTGCCCAACGATATATTCGTCAAGTTTGTCCTTAATTTCAGCAGGCTTTAATAATTGAACTGCTTCCTTTTCATTAGTTTTGTCTTTTTCTTCTTTCATGACGTCACGGCAGATTTCAATACACTCATCACAAATATAAACTCCGTTTGGTCCTGCGATTAAGCGTTTTGTCAATTCTTCCGGCTTGCCACAGAAAGAACAATGCAAATGTTCAGTTTCTTTCATATATCTCCGTTATTATTGTCTCTTTGTTAAAATTTCATCAATAAGTCCGTATTCTTTTGCTTCTTTTGCTGATAAATAATTATCTCTATCGGTATCTTTTTCTAATTGTTCAATAGGTTTTCCACTATTTAATGCAAGAATACTGTTTAAGCGATGTTTTGTTCTTAAGATATGTTCTGCTTGAATTTTAATATCGCTTGCTTGACCTTGTGCACCACCTAAAGGTTGGTGAATCATAATTTCACTGTTAGGAAGAGCATATCTCTTGCCCTTTGCGCCACTTGAAAGCAAGAACGCACCCATACTTGCAGCAAGACCGATACAAATAGTGCTTACGTCACACTTAATGTAATTCATTGTATCGTAAATAGCAAGTCCAGCAGTCACACTTCCACCTGGGCTGTTTATATAAAGACAGATATCTTTATTTGGGTCTTTTGCTTCCAAGAAAATAAGTTGTGCAACAACCGTATCTGCAACAGCATCATTGATTTCACCCGTCAAAAAGATAACTCTATCCTCTAACAATCTTGAGTAAATATCATAACTTCTTTCGCCTTTTGATGTTTGTTCAACAACGTATGGAACAACAGTGTTCTTTATATCCATATACGTACACCCCCGTAAATATACTTGTTTTAGGTTTTATTGCAAAAATTTTAGCAATAATGCCTATTTATTTTAGTATCGCCGACATTTGCCGACGATACCTTTTGTTTTTTCTTATTCTATTGTGTTGAAATTCTTAAGAATATCAAAGAATTTCTTAATGATAATATCATTTTTGATGTAGTCAAGTTGACGAGCGCCCATATTCTTTTTAATATCAGGAACTTCTTTACCTTGAGCCTTTGCCATTTCTTCAACTCTCTTTTCAACTTCTTCATCAGTAGCAACGATTTCTTCTCTTTCAATTATCGTTTCGATAACAAGTTGAGATTTAACGTATTCTGTTGCTTGTTCTGTATAGTCTTTTCTAAAGTCTTCCATTGACTTGCCCATATACTTTAAGTAGTCGGCAAGTTTAAGACCTTGGTAAGAAAGACGATATTCCATTTCTTGAACCATACGGTCGATTTGGTTTTCAATCATCGCATCAGGAATTTCAACGTCGGTTGTTTCTGTAATCTTTTTAATCATTTCATCTTCAAGTTCTCTTTCAGCCCTGTCAGCATTTTGCTTTTCAAGTCTTTCTTTTGTTTCTTTCTTGTAAGCATCAACGCTTTCAGCACCAACTGATTCCTTAATGAATTCATCATTGATTTCTGGAAGTTCTTTCTTCTTGATTTCGTGAAGTTTGATTGCAAAAACAGCATCTTTACCCTTAAGGTTTTCTGCGTGATATTCTTCAGGGAATTTAACGTTGATATCTCTATCTTCGCCGATATTCATACCGATGATTTGTTCTTCAAAGCCAGGAATAAATGCACCACTGCCGATAACTAAATTTTGTTTTTCAGCCGTGCCACCTTCAAACTTAACCCCGTCAACGCTACCAGAATAATCGATTACAACGCTGTCGCCGTTTTCAACTGCTCTATCGGTCACGTCAACTAAACGTGAATTGCGTTCTTGCAAACGCTTAATTTCTTCTTCAACGTCTTCATCTTTTACATTATATACGTTTTTCTTATAATTTATACCCTTGTATGCGCCGATAACAACTTCTGGCTTAACTGGAACGATAGCAATCATTGAGATACCTTTTTCACTAATTTTCTTAATGTCAAGGTCTGGAGCAGCAACTGCTTCAATCGTTGGTTCTTTTTCTAAAATTTCCGTATAGTATTTTGGGAATGCTTGGTTGATTGCTTCTTCATAGAAAACGCCAACGCCGTAAGCAGATTCCAAAACTTTTTGTGGAACTTTGCCCTTTCTAAAGCCAGGGACACTGTATCTGCCCTTGGTCTTGTTATACGCTAATTCAATAGCATCTTTCCATTCTTTTGCTGTTAAATCAATAGTGATTTTTACTGTACTCTTTTTACCTTTTTCAAAAGTATATTTCATAACTGTCTCCTAAACGTTAATTACTAACACATTTTATCACAATGTAAAACAAAAGGCAAGTTTTTTAATCATAATAAATAGCATTTTAACAACTTTACTACGTAAAAATGACATAAAACTATATAAATTTTGTTTTTTTGTTCAATTAAATTATTTTTCTTGCAACTCTTGGTATTTATTTGGCTCTACCATCAAAGACTTAAAGTTTACATAAGTGACAAACCCAGGTTTTGATTTAGATGGCTTTTTCACGTTCTTTCTTTGTGTATAAACTATTTCAGTCTTGCCACCGTCTCTTCCTTTTGAGTAATAAGCACAAATTTGCGCACCCTTAACCAAAACTTCATCAGGAACGGCCTTTCCTTTGCACTCAATAATAGCGTGTGATGAGTGGTAATCTTTTGCGTGTAGCCATATATCTTCTTGCTTTGCAGTGAAAGTTATCTTGTCATTTTCAAGATTATTTCTACCCACCAAAACACGATATCCATTTATTAAATAAGCCTTAATTTTTGCTTGTTCTTGCTTTTTATTTTTATCTTGTTTTTGCTCAAGAATTAAACCAACCGAAACAAGTTCTTTTTCAATTTCATTAAGTTCAAAAACATTTTCAGCAAGGCTTATTTCATCAAGCACGCTGTTAAAATATTCAAGTTCGCTTTCTGCTTGTTGTCTTTGCGGTTCTAATGCAATAAGCGTACGTTTTTGCTTGTTATATTTTTTATAAAAATTTTCGGCGTTTTTGGCTGGCGATAAATATTCATTTAGTTGAATTTTTATCTTTGTGCCGTCATAATAATTGTCTAATTCACACTCTTTATCGCCTTGTTTTAACAAATAAATGTTTGACAAAATCAATTCGCCTTTAATTCTATTTTCTTCGGCAGAAAGTGCGTCTTTTTCCTTACTTTTTATGGCTGTTAAACGCTTTTTAACCTTCTTAACATTTGTGTTTACAATAGAATTTAATCGCTCTTTTTTAGACTTAAATCGCTTGATTTTTTCCTTGTTTTCAAAGTAAAAATCTTCGGCTTGATAAAGGTTTTCAAAGCCTTCAATTTCACCTTCTAGCGTTGAATATGGGAACACTAAAACATCAATTATTTCCTGATTTTTTTCAAGTATGCAAGGTTGAGTTTTAGTGTTGAACAAAAAGTCATTTAAGTAATTAAAAAAATCTTCGCCACAAATATCACTTACAGAATTTTTTTGTTCATATTTAAAGACAATTTCCCTTGCTGTACTTTTAGCAATACCTTGAACGTTTTCTGTAATTAAATCACATAAATTTTCAATCTGTTTTTTATCAAAAATTTGTATTAATTCTTTATCAAAAGGCAACTTTTTATTGCCAACTGGTGGATAAACGTATGGCTTTCCAACGATGAGTGGTCTGACTCCATCATCAAACATATTTATGCCACGATTTCCACCCAAAACTTTGCCATCTTCTGTCAAGATTATATTGCTATATCTGCCCATAAGTTCAACGTAAAGGGTCTTTTTAACACTGTCAAAAAACTCCCCAGACGCCAAAAAATCTATCTTAATTATTCTGTCAAACCCAACAACTTCCATACCTAGAATAGTGGCTGAAAGAAGGTGTTTTCGCATAAGCATACAAAAGTTTGGTGCAGTTAAAGGGCTTTCTTTTTCAGTCTTAACAATGCCTATTCTAGGTGCAGACGGGTTGACGTTTAAAAGCAATTTTTCCGTGCGTTTACCAGTATAAACAGTAAGAACCAACTCATCGTTTGATGGCTGGGTTATACGGTTGACTTTACCGTTTATAAATATTGAGTTTAATTCTTCGCATAGATAACGAAGTGTAAACGCATCTTGTGGCATAATTATCCTTTAATTGAAAAACTTTTGTTATTTAAGTAATATAATGGACTATCTTCAGTAAAGTGCAAAACTAATTTAGATGCAGTTAGTTTTTGCGTTTTCTCTTTAAACTTGTTGTTTGCATCAAAATCGCCATACTTTCCATCGCCTATTATAGGGTGCCCAACGTGTGCTAAATGCGCCCTTATTTGATGTGTTTTGCCTGTATATAGTCTAACTGAAAGTATTGAATAATCAGCATATTCTTTTATAACTTCATAACCAGTTTTAATAAGCACGCTGTCTTTAACTTGTTTATTAAAAATTTTAACCGTTGCGCTTTCTTTATCTTTAAGTAAATATGCAGTTAAAACGTCACTTTTCTTTGGCATTTTTCCAACAACGTGTGCAGTATAAAACTTTTCAAACGTTCTTGACTTAAAGCCGTTAAGAAGTTCATTTTCGCAAATGGAAGAAAGTGAAAAAACCATAATTCCGTCAGTGTTTCTATCAAGCCTGTGAATAAAGCCAGCGCCATTATATTTTGCACTGATTTCTTCAAACACGCTTTCAGAAGTATAGCCACTAAACTTGTTGATAACTAAAAGATTTTCATCTTTATAGATTTCCTCAAATTTGGCAACTGAAGTTTGGGCATAAAATATTTCAACTTTATCCCCAACCGATAACATCACGTCCTCACTAACCCTTTTGCCGTTAACTTTAACGTCTTTTTTACGCAAAGCCTTCATAAGTGCAGAATATGATAAATCTTCAATGTGATATAAAGCAAGTTTACTTAACTTGCGATTTTCATTGCATATAAATGATTTCATTTTGTTTTATTATATTAAAACGGGACTTCGACAAACCGAAGTCCCGCAAAATATTAGCATTTATTAGTCATTATCGACTTGTTCTTTTGGTTTAATGCAAAGTAATACGATAATTCCGATTAAGCAAAGCGAACCAACGCCAAGGAAAACAACTGACCAAACGTTATTTGCAAGCCATTCGCTTGGAACTTCAACAACTGCTGGTTTTGAGTTAACACTGATAAATGTGTTAGCAGATGCTTCACGTGGAGATGTTGTTGATGATGCAGTACACTTTATCATATAAGAACCGGCTCTTGTTGGCGTGAAAATCAACTTTCCGTTATAACCGATTTCTTTAATTTCATCGTAATCAAATCCGTCTTTATCATATTCGGTATCGCTAATCAATGATGCTTGTGGAATTGCCACCCAACCAGATGCATCAGCATCTTCAAGGTTTTTAGTTGGATTATAAAACAATTCGTATTTGATTGATTTACCTTCTGCATCGATAGTAAACTTAGATGCTGTGTATTTAACACCGATATATCCCTTACCTTGAACAGTTGGGGCCTTAACTACTATATCTGCATTGTCTTTAATTTCAAAGTTGAAAATAAATTTCTTGTAATCACCATAAGTAATCACGTTTTCATCATTTTCATCAACTTCATAGAAAAGTTCTGCATCCATAGTGTTTTTACCATCGCCAAATCTAACAAGGACTTCATATTCGCCGATATCGTTAATCTTAAACTTCATTGAACTTGCAGTTGACCTTGTGGTTCTTGTTGCGTAAGAAACAGATGTTGACAAATCTTCATATGGTGTCACGTCGTCAGTCACTAAATCTTTCATTGATGGAATTTTAAATTCTGTGCCCATAGCGATTGAAGTTTCTTTGCCGTCTTCTTTAACAACAGTTGCGTCGTTAAATGCTTTTACGAAACTCTTATATGCTACTTCATCATTGATATATTTAGGTGCTGTATTTGCGTCACTATCCAAATAGTCGTACGCTTTTACTTCACTTACAGTAAATTCTTCATAAATAACGTCAGTGCTACTTTGTTGTCCACCGATTGCAAACGTTGCAGGAACACCAGCCTTTAAGAAAGTGATTTCATTTGGGTTTGATGTGTTTGATTCCAACAAAATATTTTCATAATCAGCCTTAATCAAATAAAGGCTTGTATAACCACCCAAAAGTGAGCAAGACTTAATATTCAAAGTGTAAGTTTTGTTATATGCAATCTTAACTGAAGAATAAGAACCATCTGCCTTTCTTACATAGAAAGAATCGTTTAAATATACTCTTGGTTTAGCCAAGTTAATTCTTGTTTGAGATGCTTCACAAACCAAAGATTGCTTATATGCAGATTGACCGTCAGCACTTATATCACTTGACATTTGGTCAACAGATTCAATAGCGAAAGATTCGTTTTCAACCTTTTGTGTTTTGAAATCAAGTTCGATATCAGTTGCTATTGCCCTTTCATCGATGTTTTTAATTTGATAATAAATCTTTTGGTCGTCGCCATAGTTTGCTCTAATATCAAAGTTGCCGATTGTCAAATAACTTCTAACGTACTTAATGCCGTTTGCATCAGCAGTATCGTCTGTATAAGTTTTAACTCTTACTTTCAAAGTAAAGTGCTTATTGTCAGCATCTAAATCAAATTCACCAACACTAACACCGTTTAATTCACAAAGAACTTTTGTTTTTTCGTCGTTATAAGATAATTTGATTATGTTTTCAATAGTCTTGTCGTATTCGGTGTCAGCATTTGAATATTCAACTGGATTACCGTTAACGTAATGTGAATCAATATCAAATCTAAAAGAAGTCACGGCGTTTTGTGGCAATTGCATTCTAATATCCAAATCGTTAACCATCAAGTCGTTTACAAACTTAACCACTTTAGCATAACCAGCGTCATCATTAGAGTTTGTTTTGTTAACGTCAAGTTCCAAGCCCTTTGTGTTAAATCTTGCATTAAACGAACTGTCTAACTTGAAAAAAGCACTTACGTCAGCATTAGAAACTGTTAAAGGCTTCACTTCATCTGCATAAACGCTTGGCGTTTTCATAAATCCAAAAGCAAACGCAATGGATAAAATGAACGCTGTTAAAAGAATAATAATTTTATAGGATTTAGTAGCCATCTTCATATAAGCCTAAAACTCCTCATCATTTATAATAATACCTAGTTTATTTTACACGAAAAATTCCTTCTTGTCAATCCACTTTATAATATTTTTAAAAATATTAACATTTTTATTTTATATTAATTCATTTTTATCCAAAAAACACTTTTTTAATCAATATTTCATATCATAAATTAAGAACGATTTAACGGTTTACACAAATGATTTACTTTTTGATAATAACGGCGATTACAGTCAGCATCGATTCGTTTATATGTGGGTTTTCACTTTCCTTTACAAATAAGAAAAAATTTCCCATAGTTTTGATAATAGCACTTACCGTTTTCGCTATGTGCGTGCTAGCAAATTATGCAACTCTTTTACTTAAAAATTTTATAACTGAACAGACTGCAAGTCTTGGCGGAATAATCCTGCTTTTTGTTGGCGTTTTTAATTTGTTAAGGTCGTTTAAAAAACAAAATGGCGACCTTGAATACGACAGGTTTTCACTGCATAAAATCTTTCTTATAGGTCTTGCAGTAGGGACGGACGGTGCTCTGGCAAATTTATCGCTTGCATTAATGTCGATTAACCATTTTTACGTGCCTATAACAATCGCAACAATGCACGCCATTATGATTTGGCTTGGAATTATACTTTCAAACACAAGTCTTGCTAAAAAATTTGGAAAAATCGAGTTTCTTCCACCTATTATCCTAATTCTTTTGGGTGGATATAAATTGCTCGGTTTATTTATATAAAAAGCGATGGAATTTTCCATCGCTTTTGTCATTTTTTTCTTAAATACTTGGTTTAATAATTGTCACAGCACGGTCGGTATCAAATTCTTTCCAAGGCGTTAAATCTTTTGGTGGTTGAAGCCTAAAAACCATTCTTTCTTTGCTCACTGGGTGTGAGAAAGATAAGTAGTATGCCCAAAGTGCAAGATAGCCTTTCTTTGCCTTTTCTCCACCATAACGCATATCGCCATATACAGGTGTGCCGATTGCGTTCATTTGAACTCTGATTTGGTGGCTTCTGCCAGTATGAAGTCTAACGTCAACAAGTGATAAATCTTCGTTTTTTTCCAAAACTTTATATTCAAGTTCAGCAAATTTTGCACCTGCAACAGTTGGTGGACAAATATACACCACGTTGTTGATTGCGTTCTTTTTCATATAATGTGTCAAGGTTGCTTTTTCTTCCTTTGGAACGCCCATTAAAACGGCAAAATATCTCTTTTCAAAGTCACCACTGCGAAGTTGTTCAGAAAGCCTTGACGCCGCCTTTGAACTCTTTGCAAAGACCATAACCCCGCCTGTTGGACGGTCAAGCCTATGCACCAAGCCCAAATATACGTTGCCTTGCTTGTTATATTTTTGCTTTATGTATTCCTTGATAATTGTGAGCATATCTTTATCTTTGCTTTCATCTTCACAAGAAGGAATATTTTGTGGTTTTAAGACAACGATAATATGGTTGTCTTCGTGTAAAATTATTAAATCTTCCATAATTATTTTCCGTTTATCCAAATTCCGCTATTTCCACAAGGTAAAATAACGCCTTTTTCTTTTGTTGATAGCCCAACTTCGTAAGCATCAATCTTTCCACCGTGTTCATTGCCGATTGTAAGAGCAAGTATATTTTTTAGAACTTGTGGTTGCAAACCAGTTGTATAACTGTTTATAAGCACAAACAACGGATTGTCACTTAACACTTGAGCACAAAGTTTAACGAAAGAGAACAGTTCGTTTTCAAGTTTCCACATTTCACCGTTTGGGCCTCTGCCATAACTTGGTGGGTCCATTATAATGGCATCATATTTTCTGCCTCGGCGAATTTCCCTTTCAACGAATTTTTTGCAGTCGTCAATAATATATCTAACCTTTCCTTCTTCCACCTTTGAAAGTCTAACGTTTTCGCCAGCCCTTTCAACCATACCTTTTGCAGCGTCAACGTGGCAAACTTTTGCACCTGCTTTTGCGCAAGCAACCGTTGCCCCACCCGTGTAAGCAAAAAGGTTAAGAACGTTTATTTCCCTATCTGCATTTTTAATTAAATCGGTCATTAAATCCCAGTTAACCGCTTGTTCAGGAAAAAGCCCCGTATGCTTAAACCCCATAGGCTTGATTAAGAATTTAAGGTCCTTATACTTTACAGTCCATTGTTCTGGCATTCTACCCTTAAAATTCCATTTACCGCCACCGGTTTCACTGCGAACGTATTTTGCAACAAGATTTGGATATTTGTCCATATCAACTTTACTTTCCCAAATAACTTGTGGGTCTGGGCGCAATAGAGTTATACCCGCCCAGTCTTCAAGTTTATATCCATTTCCTGTGGCAATAACCGAATAGTCTTTCCAGTCTGCTACTCGCATTATTTACTTACCTTATTGATTATAATAGTACATTCTGCACCGTTGATATCAAGTTGCTTTTTAAATCCATCTGTTTCACCTTCAATGATAACATCTGCTAAAACAACACTCTTAATATCTTTTCCGTTTGTAAGTGCATTTATAACGTTTGCATCTTGAGCAATGTAGTTTACGATAATTCTATCAACAACTTCAAAGCCCGCTTCCTTTCTCATTGATTGAATTTTAGAAATAAGTTCTCTTTCAATACCTTCAGCCCTTAATTCATCTGTCACAACCGTATCCATAACAACTGTTATGCCGTTATCACTTGATGCGATAAAGCCTTCAGCACTTTCGGTTGAAATAAGAAGGTCATCAAGAGTGAATTCAAGGTCTGCGCCTTCAAAGTTAACAGCGTAAGTTTCGCCTTTCTTAACGGTTGCAACAACTTGATTTGCATCACAAACTTCAAAGAACTTTCTAATCTTTCCAAGAAGTGCGCCGTACTTTGGACCTAACGTCTTAAGTTGTGGTTTAATCTTGTATGAAACAAACTTTGATGCATCTGTTAAGTATTCAACTTCTTTGACGTTCAATTCATCTTTTGCTATTTCTAATAAACCAGCAGATAATTCAGTTCTTCTTTCAGAGCAAACGAAAATCTTTCTAAGTGGTTGCCTATTTTTGATGTTTGCAATATTTCTGCAAGCACGACCTAATACAACGATATCTAAAACGTTTTGCATTCCGTCTTCCAAATTCTTATCAATAGCGCTTTCGTCAACTGCTGGGAAAGGACATAAGTGAACTGATTTTGGAGCGTCAGCATAGAATTGTGGAACAAGGTTTTGATAGATGCTTTCAGCCATAAATGGTGTAAATGGAGCAGAAATCTTTGCCATTGTCACAAGCACTGTGTAAAGTGTTGTGTAAGCAGCAATCTTATCGTCATCCATTTCTGACGCCCAGTATCTTTCTCTGCCACGGCGAACGTACCAGTTAGACAAGTCGTCAGTGAAACTTTGCAATGCCCTTGCACTATCAAAGATATTGTATGATGCTAAACCATTGTCAACAGTTTTAACAAGAGTGTTGAGTTTTGAAAGCACCCACTTATCCATAAGTGTTAACTTGCAATCTTTAATATCGTAATTTGCTGGGTTATATTTGTCGATATCAGCATAGAGAACAAAGAACGCATAGGTGTTCCAAAGTGTGCCCATAAACTTTCTTTGTGCTTCTGAAACGGCTTCTTCATAGAATCTTGATGGGAGCCAAGGTGCTGACCCAGTATAGAAATACCATCTAACAGCATCTGCGCCTTGTTTATCAAGAATTGTCCAAGGGTCAACTACGTTGCCCTTATGTTTACTCATTTTAATACCGTTCTTATCATTTACGTGACCTAAAACGATACAGTTCTTAAATGGTGCCTTATCAAACAACAATGTTGAGATAGCAAGCAAGGTATAGAACCAACCACGTGTTTGGTCAATCGCTTCACTGATAAAGTCGGCTGGGAAATGACTTTCAAACAATTCTTTATTTTCAAATGGATAGTGGTATTGAGCAAATGGCATTGAGCCAGAGTCAAACCAACAGTCGATAACTTCCTTTTCACGAACGAAAGTTCCGCCACATTCACATTCAAACGTGCAGTTGTCGATATATGGACGGTGTAATTCAATGTCCCCGTCAATATGACAAAGGTCTTTTAATTCCTTTTTGCTACCTATAACGTGGATTTTGCCACACTTTTCGCACACCCAAACAGGAAGTGGTGTTCCCCAGTAACGTTCTCTAGATAAACCCCAGTCGATAACGTTTTCAAGGAAGTTGCCCATACGTCCGTGTTTAATGGTTTCTGGCATCCAGTTAACAGAGTTGTTTGCTTCGATAAGTCTATCTTTAACTGCCGTCATTTTGATAAACCAACTTGACCTTGCATAATACAAGAGTGGTGTATCACAACGCCAGCAGAATGGATAACTGTGTTCAAAAGGTAATTCCTTAAAGAGCAAGCCGTCTTCTTTGAGCATTTTAATAATAATCTTGTCAGCATCTTTAACGAATTTGCCTGCTAAAATGCCTGTGCATTCAAGCATATTTCCCCTGTCGTCAACAAGTTTAACGAAAGGAAGATTATATTTTCTGCCAACGTTAGCATCGTCTTCACCAAACGCTGGTGCAATGTGAACGATACCACTACCATCGGTAAGTGTGACATAATTATCACAAACTACGTAATAAGCCTTTTCCTTAAACGTGCCTTTTGCATAATCAAATAGTGGGATATATTCGGTATATTCATATTCGCTACCCTTTTTAAGACTAACTGTTTGATAGTTTTCAAAGAGTGATGGAACAAGTGCGTTTGCAAGGATATATGTTGCGCCGTCTTCTGCAACGATTTCAGCGTAATCTTCCTTTGGATTCATACAAAGTGCTACGTTTGATGGAAGTGTCCAAGGAGTTGTTGTCCACGCAAGGAAGTATGCGTTTTCTCTATCTTTAATCTTAAAGCGAACGAAAACTGAAACGTCCTTAACGTCCTTATAACCTTGAGCAACTTCGTGTGAAGAAAGTGCTGTTCCACAACGTGGGCAGTATGGCACGATTTTATGACCTTTATATAAAAGCCCCTTTTCAGCGATGGTCTTAATTGCCCACCAAACTGATTCGATATAGTTATCGTCATAAGTGACGTATGGGTTTTCCATATCAGCCCAGTAGCCAACACGGTCACTCATCTTTTCCCATTCGCCTTTATATTTCCATACGCTTTCTTTGCACTTTTTGATAAAAGGTTCAATACCGTATTTTTCTATTTCTTGCTTGCCGTCAATACCCAAAAGTTTTTCAACTTCAAGTTCAACAGGAAGACCGTGAGTATCCCAACCAGCCTTTCTTAAGCAGTGGTCACCCTTCATAACGTGATAACGTGGAATAATGTCTTTTATAACACGTGTTAAAATGTGCCCGATATGTGGCTTGCCGTTTGCTGTTGGTGGGCCGTCGTAAAAGGTAAATTCACGGTTGCCTTCATTTTCTGCAACGTTTTGTTCAAAAATTTTGTTTTCTTTCCAGAATTTTAAAACTTCTTTTTCCCTATCTAAAAAATTAAGGGTAGTATCAACTTTTTTATACATATAAGTCTCCCGAACAAAATTAAAAAGTTATATTAATTATACTCTATTAATTATATATATAAATGCAAATTTTGTAAAGTCTTTTTTTGCTTTTATAAATTTTTAGTTAAAAAATACTTGCTAAAATTCGTTTTTTGGGTTAAAATAATATCACCGTGCTATGCGGGGAGTTAGCGATGCCCTGTTATCCACAATTCGCTTAGTGGAGCAGAATGCTAGTTTAGGCCTTTCTTGTGGAAGGCTGTGCGCAATAAGGAGTGTTGATTTCAAGGTCTTATGCAACGCATCCCTGTGAACCGTGTCAGAGTAGGAATACAGCAGCACTAAGCAGTAAGATACGTGTGATATAAGGTTGCTTTGACGGAGCCACCTACTGCGTTAACGCTTCGGCAAGAATTGTCAAGGCTAGATGCACGGCTTTTTTGATTAAAAAACGACTTGATTTTTCAAGTCGTTTTTGTTTTTTTATTTTAAAAATTTTTATATGAAAAAAGGGCGCAAGATACGCCATTATTCGCTTTTTGGTGGAGACGTGGAGACTTTATCCATCAGCCAACAAGTCAACAAACCAAAAGGTGAAGACGGGTTGTAGATTGTGCTCTTTTAAGTAAAAAAGAAAAGGAGCGCACTTTTCGTGCGTGACTGAACTTTTTATATGAAAAAAGGGCGCAAGATACGCCCTTATTCACATTTTGGTGGAGACGTGGAGACTTTATCCATCAGCCAACAAGTCAACAAACCAAAAGGTGAAGACGGGTTGTAGATTGTGTTCTTTTAAGTAAAAAAGAGAAGGAGCGCACTTTTCGTGCGTGACTGAACTTTTTATATGAAAAAAGGGCGCAAGATACGCCCTTATTCGCTTTTTGGTGGAGACGTGGAGACTTGCACTCCAGTCTTATACGCATTAAAAAAGTCTTCTACATACTTATCCGATAATTAATTTTCGTGGCAGTTTTGGTTAACGGCAACCGATAACTGCCCTTTGATTTTTCAAGTCGATTATTCAAGTAAAATCAAACTCAAATAACAGTCCCCTGTCATTTTGACGCCAAATCTCTTCCCAACAGGCGAGAAAGAAACTGACGTTCGCTAATTACGCAGCGAATGCAAATTCGTTATTGTTTGCATTTAAATTTAATTTCCGTTTTAACGAAGCCGAGCCTTCGGTATGCTTACACCTTTTCAATAAACGCACAATCGAATCTATAACGCCCCCAAGCATTGCCAAATAAATTTGGCAATTATTCAATATCGTTTATTTCGTATGGTGTTAATTGATATACGTAGTGGTTTAACCAGTTCATATAGATTAGGTTGGCTGTTGATGACCAACTCATCTTTATTTCGCCCTTATTACCATTTACGTAATAATTTTCTGGTGGGTCGATTTCTAACCCTTTATCCAAATCACGCTTATATTCTAATTCCAAAGTATCCCTATCATATTCAGCGTGGCCAGTGATAAAGATAAACTTGTTATCTTTTGAACGAATAATGGTTGCACCAGCGTCTTTTGAACTTGCTAAAAGCACCAAATCTTTACACTTTCTTATATCTTCTTCATACACGGTTGTATGGCGTGAGTGTGGCATAAAGAACCTATCATCAGTACCCTTAAGAAGTTTTTCATAGCCGACCAACTTTTTGTGTTTATAAACACCGAAAAGTTTTTTAGGCAATGGGTGTTTATCTATGCCGTAATAGTAATGAAGACCTGCTTGTGCGCCCCAACATATGAACAACGTACTTGTCACACAATGTTTTGCAAATTCAAAGATTTCTTCAAGTTCTTTCCAGTATTTAACTTCAGAAAACTCCATTTCTTCAACTGGAGCACCAGTTATTATCATACCGTCAAACTTTCTGTTTTTAACTTCTTCAAAACTCTTATAGAACCTATCCAAATGTTCTAAAGGTGTGTTCTTACCCACGTAAGTTGACGTGCTTATAAGCGTCACGTTCACTTGTAAAGGAGAGTTTGACAATAAGCGCATAAGTTGAGTTTCAGTGACAATTTTCGTTGGCATTAGGTTAACAATTGCTATTTCTAACGGACGAATATCTTGTTGTTCGGCTCTCTTATCGTTCATAACAAATATATTTTCCGATTGCAAAATTTTTGCTGCTGGAATATCTTTTGGTACGATTATTGGCATATAAATTCTCCTTTGTTTTTCTAACTAAATTTGGTCTAGTGCTTGTTTAATATCTTCAATTAAATCTTCGGCATTTTCTATACCACAAGAATATCTAATAAGTGTTGGTGGAATACCTGCTGCTTCTAATTGTTCATCAGTCATTTGACGGTGAGTTGCATTTGCTGGGTGCAAGCAACAAGTTCTTGCATCTGCAACGTGTGTTTCGATGGCTGCAACTTTTAAACTCTTCATAAACTTTTCAGCAGTCTTTCTGTCGCCCTTAACAGCGAAACTCAAAACACCACAAGAGCCGTTTGGCAAATATTTTTGACCAAGGTCATAATACTTGTCGCCCTTTAAACCACAGTATCTAACCCATTCAATTTTGTCACTGCTTTGTAAGAATTCAGCAACCTTTTGTCCGTTTTCACAGTGGCGCTTCATTCTAACGTGCAAGCTTTCCAAACCAAGATTTATATAGAAAGCGTGTTGTGGAGATTGAATTGAACCAAAGTCTCTCATAAGTTGTGCAGTTGCCTTTGTTATGAACGCACCTTCTTTGCCGAACTTTTCAGCATATACGATGCCGTGATAACTGTCGTCTGGCGTACATAAACCTGGGTATTTATCCTTGTGTGCCATCCAGTCAAACTTACCAGCATCGATAATTGCACCACCAACTGAAACGCCGTGTCCGTCAATATACTTTGTGGTTGAGTGTGTGACAATATCTGCACCCCATTCAATAGGACGGCAGTTTATAGGTGTTGCAAAAGTGTTGTCGATAATAAATGGAACACCGTGTTTATGTGCAACCTTTGCAAAAAGTTCAATGTCCAAAACTGAACAAGCAGGGTTTGCGATTGTTTCGCCAAAAACTGCTTTGGTGTTTGGTCTAAATGCCTTATCAATTTCTTCTTCGGTTGAGTCTGGAGAAATGAAAGTAAAATCAATACCCATTTTCTTCATTGTGACAGCAAAAAGGTTGAAAGTGCCACCATAGATAGCAGAACTTGAAATAACGTGGTCGCCACAGTTCGCGATATTAAAAATTGCATAGAAGTTTGCTGCTTGACCAGATGAAGTTAACATACCTGCTGCACCACCTTCTAGTTGACAAAGTTTAGCAGCAACTAAATCGTTGGTTGGGTTTTGAAGTCTTGTATAAAAATATCCACTTGCTTCAAGGTCAAAAAGTTTGCCCATATCTTCGCTAGTGTCATACTTAAAAGTTGTACTTTGATAGATAGGTATTTGTCTTGGTTCACCATTTTTTGGCGTATAACCACCTTGAACACAAACTGTTTCAATTCTCTTTTTGTTTTCCATATCAATTTCTCCTAAAAAAATTATCTATAGTTTTTTAACTGGCGTTCATTTTCTCTTTTGATGTCTTTTTCCATAAGCGAACGCTTTTTATCGAAAGTGTGTTTACCTTGACACAAGCCTAATTCCATTTTAATAAGCGCTTGCTTAAAGTATAACTTAAGTGGGATTAACGTCAAACCTTTTTGTGTTATCTTTGCGTTGAGTTTAACAATTTCTTCTCTATGTAGTAAAAGTTTTCTATCCCTACGAGAATCTTTTACGTTAAACGCCCCTGCTTTTTCATAGACGGCAATATGCATATTTTTGATAACCAACTCATTATTTTGCATTATACAAAAACTGTCTTTCAAGTTGACGTTGCCAAGCCTTAACGACTTAACTTCGCCACCATCTAAAACAATCCCTGCTTCATAACGCTCTAAAATAAAATATTCGTGAGTGGCTTGCCTATTTAGGCAAATAGTTTTTCTATCGATTGATTTTCCTTTAATATAATATTTTACTACAATTATTTAGATTTTGCAATAGTTATTTATCAATTTGCTAAAATAAACTCTGCACGTCTATCCCCAAAGTTTACGCCCGCAACTTCAATCTTTAACGGCTGACCAAGTTTATACGTGGTTTTGCCGTCTGAAAGGGTATAATTCTTCGCATCGTGGATTAATCTTTTTCTAGTTTTAAGGTTTTCAACCTTAATTAGTCCTTCAACCCCATTTTCAAGTTCAACAAAAACGCCAAAGTTTGTGACCCCACTAACTATTCCTTCAAACTGTTCTCCTATATACCCACTGATATATAAAATCTTATAAAAATCATCGACTGCACGCTCTGCTTCAGTGGCATTTTTCTCTTGCTCTGATGACTGTGCTGACACCGAATTTACAAGTGCACCGTATCTTTCTTCCAAATCTTCCCTATTAGCCAAAAACTCCTTTATTATCCTGTGGATAACAAGGTCAGGATATCTTCTTATAGGCGAAGTAAAGTGGCAATAATGTTTTGCTGAAAGTCCAAAGTGACCTATGTCGGTTGCCGAATATTTTGCCTTTTGCATTGAACGAAGCATTACCCTATTTATAAGCGTGAAAGCAGGGGTGTTTTCTGCATTTTTAAGAATTTGTTGAAAGTCTTTTGGATAGACGCCTTCCTTCTTTCTTTTTGCGTTGATGCCTATGCCTTTCAAGAAGTCGTAAAAGCCGTCTAACTTCTCTTGCGTCGGCTCTCCGTGAACACGATAAACAAAAGGCTTTTCCAAATAATACATATACTCTGCTATGGTGCAGTTTGTAAGTATCATAAACTCTTCAATAATTCTGTGTGCTTTATCTCTTTTTGTAGCAGAAACAAAAATTTCGCCCTTTTTATCAACTGTTATGGTGCTTTCCTTAACGTCCAAATCGACACTGCCGTTTTCATCATGTTTTGCTATCAAAATATCGGCAAGCGTGTCCATAAGTTTAATTTCTTTAACGATTGACTTATACTTTTCAGTTAATTTTTCATCTCCATCAAGAATTTTTTGCACTTTTGTATAAGTCATACGTGCATTGCTGTTGATAACAGACGGTGTAATTTCATAATCTTTTACGTTTCCCTTTTTGTCTATTATCATCACACAAGAAAGGGTTGGTCTATCTTGATTTTCAACCAGCGAACAAAGGTCGTTGCAAAGCCTTTCTGGAAGCATAGGAATAACTTTTTCAGGAAAATAAACGCTTGTTGCACGATTAAATGCTTCCTTATCAACGGCATCATCTTTCTTTACGTAATAGGTGACGTCAGCAATATGAACACCCAACCTAAAGTCGCCATTTTTTAATTTTTCTATTGAAATAGCATCGTCAAAATCCCTTGCATCTTCGCCGTCAATAGTCATTGTTGTAAGATTTCTAAAGTCCTTTCTGTCCCCTAAATCCTTGCTGTTAAAAGGCTTGTAATTTTCTACCGTTTCAACAACTTCTTTTGGAAAGTTTTCAGGCAAATTATAAGTATATAAAATACATTTTAGTTCGGTGTTTTTATCAAACTGGCGACCTAATATTTTGCTTATTATTCCTTCAGGATTTTGCCTTTTTGGGTATGATAAAATTTTAACGACAACCTTGTCCCCAGACTTTGCCCTTAAGCCTTTAGAAAAAGGCACGTAAATATCGTTATAATATTTTTTATCGTCTGGGCAAACAAAACCGCCGGCCTTGTGCGAAAAATAAGTGCCAACAAGTTCGGTTATTCCACGCTTTAATATCTTCAAAACCCTTGCAGTAGTTCTTTCCCCTTCTCCACGGGTACGTTCAGCAAGAACAAGGTCGCCGTGCATTGCGCCCCTTAAATCACTATGTGGAATAAAATAATCATCTAATTCCGTATCAGTTGGGATTAAAAAGGCGTATCCCCTTTCATTCCCTTGTAATTTTCCTTCAATTATTTCTCTTGCCATAAAACTCCCTAATAACCCAAAAAAATAAAAAAGACGATTCAACAAGCGAACCGTCTTTAATAAACATCTTATATCTTATCCCAAAGGTGCGATAAGATAATTTACAATTGCAAAAACAATACATAAAAGAGCAAAAACAATACCTGCAATAACAGTTAGTTTTTTCATTTTATGTTCAAAGGTTTTACCTTTGTTTTTGCTTAAAAATGTTTCACTTTGTCCGCCAAGTGCACTTACACCTGATGAGTTGCCTGGTTGGAACAACACAACAAGTATTATAAACAAAGCACAAATAGCCATAACAATAAGGAAAGCGTGTTTCAATCCAAATTGATTGCCGTGCCATACGTTCCAGAATTTTGCCATAAGCATAGATAGCATATCCATAATTATCTCCTTAAAAGGTTAAATCTAAACATTAACGGTATTGATTATATCACACAAAAACAATAATTTCAACTGTTTTTAAGCATTTTTACTTAATAATCAAACTTTTTCCACTCATTTCTTGTGGAATAGGCAAATTCATCATATCAAGTAAAGTTGGTGCTATATCACAAAGTTTACCGTCATTATAAAGTTTTACGTTCTTAAATTCTTCACTAACAATAATGAAAGGAACAGGGTTTGTGGTGTGTGCTGTGAACATAGAACCATCGTCTTCTGCCATCTTATCAGCATTGCCGTGGTCTGCAGTCACGATTGCACTTCCACCTAAAGCAAGTATCTTATCTAAAACTTTTGCAACGCATTCGTCAACAGCCTTAACTGCTTTTACTGCAGCGTTAAAGTTACCGGTGTGTCCAACCATATCGCAGTTTGCAAAGTTCAATATAACCACGTCGTAAATGCCTTTATCAAGTTCTTCAATTACCTTATCTGTCACTTCGTAAGCACTCATTTCTGGTTTTAAGTCGTAAGTTGCAACCTTTGGTGATGGAATAACAATTCTTGTTTCCCCTTCAACAGGTGCTTCTAACTTTGCGTTAAAGAAGAAAGTCACGTGCGCATACTTTTCGGTTTCTGCAATGTGAAGTTGGGTTAAACCAAGTTTTGACAAATATTGTGGAAGTGTGTTTGTAATTTCTTCTGGTGGGAAAGCAACAAAAACGTCCTTAAACGAACTGTCATATACGGCAAAGCCAGTATAAACTGGGCTTAAGAAACCTGTTTCCCTTTCAAAATACATTTGTTTGCCCTTTTCTTCATCAAGATAAGGTGTGAATTCTTTTTGAGAAACAGCCCTTGAAATTTGTCTTGCTCTATCAGGTCTAAAGTTAAAGAAAATTACAGAGTCGCCTTGTTCGATTAAAGCGATAGGCTTATCGTTTTCGCAAATGTTTGTTGGAAGAACGAATTCGTCTGTCACACCGTCAGCATAACTATCCATTATTGCTGAAATAGCATCTGGTTTTTGAACGCCGTTGCCGATAGTTAACATATCGTATGCCTTTTTGGTTCTATCCCAGTTGTTATCTCTATCCATTGCGTAATATCTTCCGCAAATAGATGCAATTTTACCATAAGAAATTCTATCCATTTCTTCTTGTAATTGCTTAATAAAATCGATGCCAGATTGTGGTGGTGTATCTCTTCCGTCTAAAAAGCAATGAACGAAAGTGTTTTTAACGCCCTTATCTTTAGCAAGTTTTAATAGTGCAAAAACGTGTGCGATTGTTGAGTGCACGCCACCGTTAGAAAGCAAACCGTATAAATGAAGATTTTTATTAATGTCGTTAGCATTGTCAACACACTTTAAAAGCGCTGGATTTGTGAAGAAATCTCCGTCTAAAATAGACTTTGTTATCTTTGTTAAGTCTTGATAAATTACTCTGCCAGCACCGATGTTCAAGTGCCCTACTTCAGAGTTGCCCATTTGTCCATCAGGAAGTCCAACGTCCATACCACTTGCGCCGATTATAGTTGTTGGATATTTTGCCATTAAAGCATCAATCTTTTCGCTGTTTGCACACTTAATTGCGTTGCCTTCAGTCTTGCAGTTAACACCATAGCCGTCCATTATAATAATACAATTTGGTCTTGTTTTCATAATTTTTATATCCCTTAAATTTTTATCACGCTTATTATACAATGTTTTAAGAAAAAACACAACAAAAAAAGGCAAGTTGCCGATAGCAATTTGCCTTTTTATTAGTATTTATTGATTAACCTTTATAGTTAACGATACCTGCGAAGTCTTCAGCCTTTAATGCTGCACCACCGATAAGACCACCGTCAATGTTTCTCATTGCCATAAGTTCTTTTGCATTTGATGGTTTCATGCTTCCACCGTATTGAATACGTAGAGCCTTTGCAACTTCTGCACCCCAAGTCTTTTTAACAAGGCTTCTAATATATCCGATAGTTTTGTTTGCATCTTCAGCAGTCGCTGTCTTGCCTGTACCGATTGCCCAAACTGGTTCATAAGCGATTACGATGTTTGAAAAATCAGTCACGTCCTTAAATCCTTCCAAAACTTGTTTCTTCAAAACTTTCTTTGTCTTGTTCTTTTCTCTTTCTGCAAGAGTTTCGCCAACACAAACGATAGGTTTTAAATCGTTCTTTAATGCTTGGATTAAACGCATATTAACTGTTGCATCGGTTTCGCCAAAGTATTGTCTTCTTTCGCTGTGACCGATAATAACGTATTCAACACCGATTTCTTTAAGCATTTCTGCAGAAATTTCGCCAGTGAAAGCACCGCTATCAGCCCAAGCAACGTTTTCTGCACCAAGTTTAATCTTTGTGCCTTGAATTGCTTCCTTAACAGCCCACAAATCAGTGTATGGAACACATACAACAACTTCTGGCTTTGATTTAGCAACTAATGGTTTAAGGTTGTTAATAAGTTCTACTGCTTGTTTAGCAGTTTTGTTCATTTTCCAGTTTCCTGCAATAATAGGTTTTCTCATAGTCAGTAATTCCTTTATATATTATTCGTCGTGTAAATTATTTATTGTTCAAGCATTCAATACCTGGCAACTTTTTGCCTTCGAAGAGTTCTAATGATGCGCCACCACCAGTTGAAATGTGGCTCATCTTATCTGCAAAGCCAAGTTGTGTGACTGCTGCTGCAGAGTCGCCACCACCGATAATCGTTGTTCCTTCTGCTTCTGCCAAAGATTTTGCAACTGCGATTGTACCTTTAGCGAAGATAGGGTTTTCGAACACGCCCATAGGTCCGTTCCAGATAACAGTCTTTGCATTTTTAACAGCGTCTGCATAAAGAGCGGCTGTCTTTGTGCCGATATCAAGGCTCATCATATCGCTTGGGATATTTTCGATATCGCAAACTTCACAAGCAACTTCTGCATCGATAGGATTTGGGAAGTCCTTAGTGATAGTAGCATCGATAGGTAAAAGCAATGTTTTGCCAAGGTCTTTTGCCTTTTTCATCATATCGTTGCAGTAATCGATTTGTTCATCGTCAACAAGTGAAGTACCAACTTCATAGCCCTTTGCCTTCAAGAAGGTATAAGCCATACCACCACCGATTATCAAAGTATCGCACTTTTCAAGCAAGTTAGAAATAACTTTTAATTTATCAGCAACTTTTGCGCCACCAAGAATAGCAACGAAAGGACGAACTGGGTTTTCCAAAGCATCTGCCATAACTGAAAGTTCTTTTTCAATCAAGAAACCACAAACTGCTGTGTCAACAAAACCATATTCAGCGATAGCAGCAGTCGTTGCGTGTGAACGGTGAGCAGTACCGAACGCATCGTTAACGTAAATATCACAGTATGAAGCAAGTTTCTTGCAAAGTGCTTCATCTCTCTTTTCTTCGCCTTGTTCAAAACGAGTATTTTCTAAAAGAACAACTTCGCCATCTTTAATGTTTGCAACTGCAGCGTCAGCACTTGCACCAACAACGTCTTCAGCAAAAACAACTTTTTGACCAAGTTTTTCTGAAAGTTTTTCAGCAACAGGACGGAGTGTGAACTTTTCCTTATCCTTTAATGCTTTCTTAAGATATTCAGCCTTTGCACTTGCTTGTTCTTCTGCTGGAAGTGCTTCAACTGCTTTCTTTTCTTTCTTTGTTAAAGAAAATCCTTCGGTAAAAATATTGTGTGGCTTGCCCATATGTGAGCAAAGAATAACTTTTGCACCTTGTTCAACCAAATATTTAATTGTTGGAAGTGCGCCGTTAATTCTTGTTTCGTCAGTGATAACACCGTCTTTCATAGGAACGTTGAAATCAACTCTTACAAGACACTTTTTGCCTTTAACTTGTACATCTTTAATTGACTTTTTGTTCATTTTTATTCTCCTAAAAGTTTTTTACTTTATTATTGCCAAATTACCCTATTATTAGGTTACAACAATTATATAAAAAATATCCACCGATTGTCAAACGAATACGGTGGATATTTGTTTTAATTTCTATATGTTTTAGCACATTTTTTGCATTATTTAGCCATTCTGTAAATTTTAATACTCTTCGCAACGTTATTGATATGGTCTGCAACTCTTTCCAAATTAGATATGGTTTGCAAGAAAATAGAACCAGCTTGTGCCGTGCAGTTGCCTTGCTTAACCCTATCAATATGGCGACCTTCAAGCATTGCACAATAATCGTCAATTTCTTCTTCAATCTCTTCAACTCTGTCCAAGATAGAAGTGTTTCTATC
>JAZQYW010000009.1:0-7944 GCA_045633745.1 Christensenellaceae bacterium | reverse complement strand
GAAAGAAGAGTTATCAATAAAGTCATAAAGCATCTTTGCCTTATCTTCGTTAATCTTTTGCATTGCTTTAACACCACCAATGCTCTTAAGATACTTAAATACTTCAGAAGCAACGTAGGTAGCAAAAGCAGGAGGTGTGTTGTAAAGACTCTTGTTTTCGATTTGAGTAGACCACTTCATCATAGTGGGACAGAGTGGATTTTCTTTGCCAAGCATATCGTTTCTTACGATAACGATAGTTACGCCAGCAGGAGCAATGTTCTTTTGTGCGCCAGCATAGATAAGACCAAACTTGTTTACGTCAACAACTTCACTTAAAATGCAAGAACTCATATCTGTGACAAGTGTTGCATCTGTTTTTGGAAGTTCTGTAAATCTTGTGCCAAAGATAGTGTTGTTATAAGTTGTATGAACGTAATCAATACCATCTCTAAACTTAACGTCTTTCATATCAGGGATATAGGTATAGTTTGCTTCTTTAGAAGATGCTGCAATAGCGATGTCACCATACTTTGTTGCTTCTTCATAAGCCTTTGATGCAAAATTACCAGTCACGATATAGTCAGCCTTGCCGTTCTTTAATAGGTTAAGTGGAACTGCAGCAAATTGTTGTGTTGCACCACCTTGAACGAAAAGAACTGAATAGTTATCAGGAATATTCATAAGTTCACGGAGCAATTGATTTGCTTCATCGTTAACGGCCATAAAAGGCTTACCACGGTGGCTCATTTCAATAATGCTCATACCAGTATTGTTAAAATCTAAAAGTTCCTTTTGTGCTTGTTCTAAAACAGGCAATGGTAAGGTTGATGGACCAGCAGCAAAGTTAAAAACTCTCATTTATTTATCTCCTTTAAGAAGTTTATTCCTTAAAAATATATTATTTTTAATATTATACATTTATATTACAATTTTTTCAAGCGTTTTGCCTACCAAAAACACAAATATTTTTTTTGTCTTTTAAATACCGTTTACATTTAATGAAAAAAAGTGTATAATATTAAACTGAAAGAATATGTAGTTTTACTTACCAAAGAAGTTTAGTTATAGATTGAAAATTATAAAGGAGCAATTTTTTGAAAGAGAAAAAAATTAAGGGCAAAGAAGTGCCTAAAAAAATTAAAACAAAAGAAAAAAAAGTTAAAGTTAGTATAAAAAAATCACAAAAGGAAAGCGTTAAAAAAGTTAAAGCAACAAAAAAGCCAACCGTCGATACAAAAAAGACCTTAAAGGTTAGATTTTTGGGTGGCGTTGGGGAAATAGGCAAAAATATGACAGTGCTAGAATATGGCAACGACATCATTATTATTGATGCTGGTTTAACCTTTCCAACAGGCAGTATGCCGGGCGTAGATTTGGTTATTCCAGACGTTTCATTTTTAGCAGAAAATCAATCTAAAATTCGTGGCTATCTAATCACTCACGGACACGAAGACCACATCGGTGGCTTGCCATATATCCTAAAGGATATAAATGCGCCTATTTTTGGCACGAAGTTGACGTTAACTTTAATTGAAAATAAAATTAAGGAACAAAAACTTTCTGACGTTAGCCTTAACTGTATTAAGGCTGGCAGTTCAATGAAGTTGGGTTGTTTTAACGTTGAATTTATCAACGTTAACCACTCTATTGCTGGGGCAGTTGCGCTATCTATCACAACGCCTGTGGGCGTGGTATTCCACTCTGGTGATTTTAAGATGGATTTCACACCAGTCAACGGCGAAATTATGGACCTATCAAGAATTGCAGATATCGGTGAAAAGGGTGTTCTTTTGATGATGGCAGACTCCACAAATATTGAAATCAGTGGAACAACTATCAGCGAATCTGTGGTTAAGGACACTTTGGACCACGTGTTTGCAGACAATATGGCAAGAAGGCTTATCATAGCAACTTTTGCATCAAACGTTCACAGATTGCAACAAATTTTGGACCTTGCTGAAAAGTATAAAAGAAAGGTGGCTTTTTCTGGACGCAGTATGATAAATATTGCCGAAGCAGCATCTAAAATAGGCGAACTTAAAATTCCAAAAGACTTAATAATCGATATCGAAAAGATAAAAAATTATCAAGATAAGCAAATTTTAATCGTTTCAACGGGAACTCAAGGTGAGCCTATGAGTGCGCTTACAAGAATGGCTAGTGGGGAGTTTAACAAGGTTGTTATCGGCGATAACGATACGGTTGTTATAAGTGCATCAGTTATCCCAGGGAACGAAAAAATGATTTACGGCGTTATCAACAATCTTTATAGGTTAGGCGCTGAAGTAATCTATGAATCGTTAGAGCCTATTCACGCATCTGGGCACGCTTGCCAAGATGAATTGAAGATGTTGCACTCTCTTGTTAAGCCAAAGTTCTTTATTCCAGTTCACGGCGAATATAGGCACTTAAAAAAGCACGCACGCCTTGCAGAAAGCGTTGGAACAAAAGCACACAACATTTTGATTGCTGATATCGGCGATACGGTTGAACTCACGACGGGCACAATGAAGTTCGGCGAAAAATTTCACGCTGGTTCAAGGTTTGTTGACGGCGTTGGTATTGACGGTGCTGATAGTTACGTTTTAAGGGATAGAATTCATCTTTCCGAAGACGGACTAGTTGTCGTGGTTGTTGGCATTGATGAGTTGAGTGCAAAATTGAGTTCGCTTGAAATTATAGGAAAGGGCTTGGTTTTCAGCGAAGATATGATTATGGAAGCAAAGTCAAACGTTATCCACACGCTTGATAGAATAGATTTACGTACGGTTAGTGATGAAAATGAACTAAAGGGCATCATTAGGCGTAGTATAAAGAATTATATATTTAAGGCAACAAAGAAAAATCCTATGATTTTACCTATTGTTATGGTGGTTTAATTGCAAAGAATTTACGATTTAAGAAAAGAAGCGCTTGCTGAAGGCGAACCTGTTTTAAGGGAAAAATCTTTTGAGATTTTGCTTGAAACTATTGAGAAAAAACGCCCAAACAGAATTTTAGAAATCGGTGTTAATCGTGGGCTTTCTGGCATAGCAATGCTACTTAAAAGTCCAACTTCACACCTTTCAGGCATAGAGATAGATGAGCAAAAGATAAAAATAGCAAAGCAGAATTATCAAGATTTTGGCGTTCAAAATAGGGCTAAAATATTTCAAGGCGATGCATCTGAAATTATTCCTATTTTAACGGGTGAATATGATTTTATCTTTTTAGACGGACCAAAAGGTCATTATTTTGAATATTTGCCACACTTACTTGAAGTGCTTAATAAAGGTGGTATTTTGTTTGCTGATAACGTGCTTTTCCGTGGCTACGTTGGGGAAGACAAAAAAGCACCGCATAGATTTAACACTACAAAGCACAGTATGGAAAGATTTTTAAGGGCGATTTCAAACGATAAAAACTTAAAAACACAAATTTTAGACATAGAAGACGGAATTAGTATAACGGAAAAATTATGATGAACAAAATTGAATTATTGTCGCCAGCAGGCGATATGAGTAAACTTAAGACGGCATTTTACTTTGGGGCAGACGCAGTTTATATCGGCGGAAAGCACTTTAGTTTAAGGGCACTTGCTGGCAATTTTACCGATGAAGAGATTATTGAAGCAGTTGAATTTGCACATAAACTCGGCAAAAAGGTTTACGTGACTGTAAACATTTTTGGTAGAAACGATGATATTGAACAAGCCGAAAAATACTTTAAGTTTTTAGAGAGTGCTAATATTGACGGGGCAATCATTTCGGATACAGGTTTAATTTATCTTGCAAGACAAGTTGCACCAAGCCTTCCTATTAACCTTTCAACACAAGCCAACACACTCAACTATAAAACTGTTGAATTTTGGCAAAAACAAGGGCTAAAAAGGGTTATTTTGGCAAGAGAATTGTCTTTAGATGAAATAGCAGAAATCAAAAATAAAGTTCCAGAAATGGAAATTGAAACCTTTATCCACGGTGCAATGTGTATTTCATATAGTGGAAGATGTCTTTTATCCGATTATCGCACGGGCAGGTCAAGTAATAGGGGCGAGTGCGTGCAAGCCTGCCGTTGGCAATATGAAATAAGGGAAAAAGACAGTGAGTGCGGTTTTATGGAAATGCAAGAAGACGAAAGGGGCACTTACATTATGAACAGCAAGGACTTAAACCTTCTTGATTATATTGATGACCTTGCAAAAGCAGGGGTATGCTCATTTAAGATTGAAGGCAGAATGAAGTCTGAATATTATCTTGCCACCGTTGTCAACGCATATAGGCGTGCGATTGACGCTTATTATGAGTTGGGTGAAAAGTATAAGGAAAACCCACTTTATCAAGAAGAACTTAAAAAGACTGCGCATAGAGAATTCACAACGGCTTACATAACTGGCTTTAACGATAGAACTGTTAACTATGACGATAGCCAAAGCAAAGGCACGTTTAAGTTTATGTCAAACGTTTTAAGTGGAAACGAACAAACCGAATATGCCACTATTGAACAAAGAAACAGGTTCAAAGTGGGGGACGAATTAGAGATTTTATCGCCAACGGATAGTTTTAATAAGATTATTAAGATTGAAAAGATGGAAGATGAAAAGGGAAATGAAATTTTAGACGCAAAACTCGTTCAACAAAAAATCAGGCTTTACACCAGCGTAAAACTTTGTGCTGGGGATATCTTGCGAAAAAGTGTTTAGAAACATAGAATTTAACACAAACTAACAATATTGTAAGTATAATTATTTGTATTTTTCATTTTAAAATGCTATAATACTTTTACAAAGGAAAAACATATGGCAAATTTAGCGTTAAAGACAGACAATTTAATCGAAGAAACCAACTTAACGCCAACAAACGAAGAAGTTTTGGATATTTCAAATTTGGATTACTCAAAAAAATATTCTAATGAATTTTATGAAGAGTATATAGAAAATTTTGAAAAGAACACCAAAGGTCGTTGGGTTTATAGGTTTTTTAAACGTTTTTTTGATTTAATAACGGCTATTCTTGCCATTATTATTTTGTCGCCTATATTTTTAATAACTGCAATTGCCATAAAAATAGACTCAAAAGGTCCAGTTTTATTTAAGCAAAAAAGAGTTGGAAGGGGTGGCAGAATTTTCACTTGCTTTAAGTTTAGGTCAATGAAACAAGACGCACCACACGAATGTGCAACTTCACTTTTGAGTGAAAAAATTGACCCTTATACAAAAGTTGGAAAGGTTATAAGAAAATTAAGTATTGATGAATTGCCACAACTTTTCTGCGTGTTGTTTAACACTATGTCGGTTATAGGATATCGTCCATTAATCGTTTCTGAAGAAAAGTGCAACGATATGCGTATGCGCCTTGGCGTTTTTGATATGAAACCGGGGATTACGGGTTATGCCCAAGTTTGTGGCAGAGATGACGTGCATTATAAAAACAAAGCATTGCTTGATGCTGAATACGTTAAAAGAGCATCACTTTGGTTTGATATAAAGATATTTTTTAAGACGATAAAAGTTGTTCTTTGTAGAACGGGCAACCACTTAAAGAAAAAGTAAAAGAATAAGTGAAAATGAAATTGACAATAGACCAAATTGAAAATATAGCCGTTGGCGCCGTTAAACTTGTTGCCGACGGCAATTTTGTTAGGCTTTATAGATTTACCGATGAGCAAATTGCCATGTTTTTAGAGTATAATGACGGTGAGTTTTCAGAAAAAACACACTCTTCGGCTGGTGCAAGACTAGCGTTTACTACCGATAGTAAAACATTAAAATTAAAGGGCAATATATCTTTGGCTGGTGCGCGTTATTATTACGCTATTGACGTTGCTATTAACGGCGAACACGTGGATAGTATTGCAAACTTTGGTGGTAGCGAAAATAACGATTATTTTTGGAAAAAGTTTCCTATTGGTGAGTTTGAAAAGGTTTTCCAACTTGGTGATGGTGAAAAACAAGTTGAAGTTTACTTGCCTTTTTCAGTAAGAACAGATATTGAAGAAATTTCTCTTGATGACGGTGCGTTTGTAAAACCAATAAAAGCAAAACACAAAGGGCTTTTGTTTGGCGATTCAATTACACAAGGTTATGATGGTTTGCATCCAATCAATCACTTTGCGGTAAAATTATCAAAACTTTTAGACGTTGATTTTATTAACAAAGCAATCGCGGGGGAAGTGTTTAACCCAAGATTAGCAAAATTAAAAGATGATATTGAGCCTGATTACGTGGTGGTTATATATGGCACAAACGATTGGGGCAGAACTCCTTCTTTTGAAGAATTTAAGGACAATTGCACAGGTTTTTATCAAAATATAAGAAGTAATTATCCAAAAGCAAAAATCTTTGCACTTTCACCTATTTGGCGTGCTAATCTTAACGATGAAAAGGCTTTTGAGTTTAAGAAAGTGCACCAAACTATACAAGAAGTTGTTGCAACACTTGGCAATGCCGTTTATATAGATGGCTTTAATTTAGTTCCACACCAAGAAGAACTTTTTGCTGACCTTTATCTTCACCCAAACGATATGGGATTTAATCATTATGCAGAAAACCTATGCAATGCAATAAAAGATAAAATTTAATCAAAAATTTTTATAAAAAAACTTCCACGATTTAATTTCGTGGAAGTTTTTTAATGTTGTTTTTTATAAATTCAGTATATAAGTCTTATTCAATTTCTACCCAAGTGTTTACGTCAAAAGAAGGAATTTGAGTAATATTATTAGACCTATTTTCATCATACCAAGCAGACTTCGCTTTACCCTTTTTTGTTTCGATGATATTAAAGTCTGAAGAAGAAGATTCTCTAACTAATTTAGTCCTATAAATGACTTCTATGTACTGACCGATAGGTGTGGTTGGTTTTCCAGGTGTCTTGTTGCTGGTATGAAGCCAGTTAGGTTCGCCTCTTTCGCCAAGATAAACATCAGTAGTATAAAGGTAATATATGTTGCTGTCTTTTTCATCTACTTCAATAATAAATGATAAACCTTTAGCCTTAGCACCGAATAACTCTTCCATTTCTTGTTCGCCAGTGACAGCCATACTGCCAAAATAATTTCTACCGTCTCTCCAACCAATGCCCCCTTCTAAACGTTTATTAATGAATTCATTTAAATCGGAATCAGGGTTATTAAGCCCAATCTCTTTTCCACTTGAAGTCACTCCATCTACAAGGTTTCCTACAAGCCAAATGTGGTCCAAACCCAACTCTTCTTCATCTGGTAAAATATCAGAACCTTCCCAAGCAAATTCTCCAATACCGACGTCTAACTGGGTTCCCGTTCCGTCCACAAAATCATCAGTGTATGTCCACATAGCCGAAACACTTCCAACTGACAATAATGAAACTAAAACAGCCAACATTATGAAAGCAAAAATCTTTTTCATTTTACTTATCCCCCTTGTTTAAGATTTGGGAAATAAGTTCTTTAACCCATTTAACTTGTCTATCAGAAGAAACCTTAACACGCATAGGGTAGTTTGCATATTTTTTAACTGAAGAAACGTCAGTATAAATATACTTGGTATTTTGATATTCGCTTGGATTTAAGTTCAAGTATGCGTTTAACGTTTTGCCTTTAATTAAGAATTTAACGACAGCAAGATTTTTAACTTTGTAAGAAAGGTTTTTCTTGCCTTCAATAAGCCTAATATTAGGTATGTTTTCTAACTCTTTTTTAATTTGGTTAAAACGTTCTTTTGCGATAGGGGAAGCCTTAAGTTTTTGCTTAAAGGTCTTACTTGTTTTCTTATTCTTTAAATGTGCAAAAGCAGAAACATTTGTCGCAGTCTTTGGTTCATCTAATAAAGTTAGATTTTCTTTATTGATTTTTTCAATCAATAACTCTTTAACCCATTTAACTTGTCTATCAGAAGAAACCTTAACACGCATAGGGTAGTTAGAGTGCTTTTTAGTTAAACTTTCATCAATAAAGATATATTTTGTATCTTGATATTCATTAGGGTTTAAAGCGACGTAAGTA
>JAZQYW010000008.1:0-4486 GCA_045633745.1 Christensenellaceae bacterium | reverse complement strand
TTATTTGGTTGCGTATAGGCATACGCGCCCTACATAAAATGCTCGTTTTTCACGTCTGACTCGCATCTAACCCGTTTTTAACGTTTTTAAATCAGGTGTACATAAAGGACTTGTCGTATCTCTGCGTTGTGCTCCGTGTTGCTTGGGTTACATACAGACGTATGCGCCCCGTCGCAATACTCACACGCCTTGACCTACTCGCATTTGAAACGTTTTTAACGTTATTAAATTAGGGGTAGAGAATACTAAACCACTTTCTACAAAAAACAATTAAATAACAAAAAATATTACTTAAAACGGTTGCCCTAAAGTGTTAGACTTATTTTCGGGGATAGAAATGACCGTTTATATTGAATACGTGATTATCAACAACGTAATCATTGATTATCTAATGTTAAAAGCCACGTTTGTGCTTACGGGAAACCCTATACATAAACGTAGGCTTTTTCTTTGTGCTTTTTTGGGTGGGGTAATTGCACTCGTTTACCCAGCCCTTGAAATTAATCAAACAATTTTATCGTTGGTCAAGATAATGGCTGGGCTACTTATCGTGCTAATTGCAAGCGATTATAAGAGTGTGAAAAACTTTTACATAAATGCTGTGATATTTTTCTTTTACACCTTTTTGACAGGTGGTGCAATAATAGGCGTATTTAATTTGTTAAACGTAAAATATCAAACAGAATTTATCGTTGCAAGTATAGTGTTTCCTGTTTATTTAGTGTTAAGGGCAAGTGCAGAAGTAATCAAATACTTTTTCAAAAGAAAAAATATTCAAAGTTTGCTTTACGATATTGAACTTACAAAAAATGCTCAAACGATAAAAGCCAAAGGTTTTTTGGATACGGGCAATTCTCTTTTAGATAATGGAAGACCTGTGATTTTATGCGACAAGCACTTTGCAAATAAACTTATCGGCAATCAACTTGCAAAAATAAGGTTTAAGAAAATTCAAATTTGTTCAGCAACAGGGGTTCGGCAAAATTTTGCATTTAATTTAGATAAACTGGTATTATATGCGGTGGACAAAGTGCATATATTTGATAATGTAACCGTTTGCATATCTCACTTAAACTTTGATGGATATTCGGTTATTTTGCACCCCGATTTAATTAAGGAGAATTGTGATAATGAAAATGTTGTTGGTGTTGAAAAAGTTAGTTAAAATGTTTTCTCTTTCGGAAAACATTTTGCATTTTATCGGTGGGGGCGAAGTTTTGCCACAACCATTTTCGCAAGATGAAGAAAATGAAATGGTTGCAAAACTAAATAGTGGCGAAAAGGATATTAGGGATAGACTTATTGAGCATAATTTAAGACTTGTTGTTTATATCGCACGCCGATTCGAAAACACTGGCGTTGATTTAGACGACCTTGTTTCAGTTGGAACGATAGGGCTTATCAAGGCAGTCAATTCTTTTAATGCCGATAAAAACATAAAACTTGCACCCTATGCGTCAAGGTGCATTGAAAACGAAATTTTGATGCACTTGCGCCGTACTGTTAAAATCAAAAGTGAAGTTTCTTTTGAAGAGCCACTAAACACCGACTGGGAAGGCAATGAACTTATGCTTTGTGACGTTATGGGAACTGATGGCGATATAGTTTATAAAAAAATTGAAAACGGTGTGGAAAGCGAACTTTTAGGTGTCGCCTTAACAAAACTTAACGATAGAGAACGTGAGATTATGGAGTTAAGGTATGGTCTTGACGGTAGTGATGAAAAAACACAAAAAGAAGTTGCAGACATGCTTGGCATTTCGCAAAGTTATATTTCAAGACTAGAAAAAAAGATTATCGGCAGATTAAAAAAAGAATTTTCCAAAATGGTTTAGGAAAAAGGCGTTAACGCAATAAAAAAGGCTGACAACATTTTGTCAGCCGTTTTGCTATTCAAAGTATCCTTTGTATTCAATTTTAAGTGAACTTTTTGGGAAAAGGTGTTGGAATAACTCAATAAAGTAATCGTCAGTCATACTTGCTATATAGTCAACCACTATATCGTTTGGCTGGTTATCAAGATAAGAACAATTCTTGTTGTGATAATGCCTTTTAATATATTCAACGTGGTGAGAAAAAATAGGTGAAGAAAGGTCGTTATTATTTAAATCGCCAAGCAACTTTTCGTAAACCATTTGCATCATTTGTTCAATGGTCTTTTCATACTTTCTGGTCTTGTCGTTTAGGTAAAGGAAAGCATAATTTTCCTTTTTTGATTTTTTCAAGTCGCTAAAATATTCCTTGTCCATCTTGATGTAATTTTTGCCATAACTGTTTTTAACAATATTCACGGTCAAGTTGTTGATAATTTCAGCGTTTAAGTTGCCGATAGCGTTCTTTTCAAAGTCGTTTTCGTTATAGGTGTTGGTCTTTGTGCCGTCTTGCCTATCTTTGCCAAGGTATGCTATTATATCGCTAATTCTAACCACGCAACCTTCAAGTGTTGATGGCGAAAGTTTAAGAACGTTTTTGCTGTCCAAATAACAACTTTCAATAAGCAAGTCAAATTGCTTAAAGTCTTTAAGCGATTGTGGGTGATATTCTTCCTTTTCAATTTCGCCATTGTGCCCAGCAATGCCGTCAAGCGTTTGCAAACTAACGTTATAATTGAAAATTTTATCAAGCACCCTAACCGATTGAATATTGTGTGCAAAATGTTTACCAGCATTTAAAAAGTAAAGATTGTCAAGAATTTTTTCGCCCGTGTGTCCAAAAGGAGTGTGTCCCATATCATGCCCCAAAGCAATGGCTTCAATGAGTTCAAGGTTAAGCGCAAGGGCTTTGCCGATAGTCCTTGCAATGCGTGAAACCAACTGAACGTGTAAGGCACGTCTGGTTATATCGTCGTTTTTATAAAAGGAAAAAACTTGCGTTTTATCTGCATATCTGTTATAAAAAGGGCAATTCAAAATTTTGTCGATATCCCTAATAAAATTAGAACGTAAAAGCGTTGCTCCGTCGTGCTGATTGTTGCGACGGATTGCATTTTCATCGTGCGTGGCGAAAGGGTTTGTTTTGTTGGTTTGCCTGTCAAACTCAATTTTTTGGGCAATTTCTTTTGGAAGAGTGTCGTACTTTAACATTTTTTTAATACCTTCTAATAATTATATTTTATCATAATTTTGCTTAAATGCAAGCGTTTTTTTAAGAGTATTATTTTTGCGTATTTATTCATACTAGTTTTGATGAAAACTGCTTTTAATCGTGCAAAAAGACAAATAATTTTGTCGGCTATAAATCTTTTGGCAATTTGGTTTGCTTGCCTTTTGGTGTTTTCGTTTTCCACAAGGTCTGCTCTTGCTATGCCATTTTATGATTTGCAACCATCAAAAATCACATTAAGGGCGAGTTTTTACACAAGTTATTCTTCATCAAGTCAAGAGCGAAAACACAATATTAAGTTGGCGTCAAACAGTATCAACAATGCTTTTGTTGACGTGGGTGGCGAATTTTCTTTTAATTTGATAGTGGGGGAACGTACGGAAAAAAGAGGTTATCAAAAATCAAAAGTTATCGTAAATGGGGAGTTCGCTGACGGCATCGGCGGTGGCGTTTGCCAAGTTTCCACCACCCTTTATAATGCCGTAATTCTTGCTGGGCTTGAAATAGTTGAATATCATCCACACAGTTTACCAGTCACTTACGTTGCACCGTCTTTTGATGCTATGGTTAATTCGGGTTATGCTGATTTAAGGTTTAGGAATAATACCAAAAACCCTATTATTATAAAAAGTTCGGCTGATGGAAACGTGTTAAAGATAAGTGTATTTGGACAAAAAATGCTTGAAAAGTATGAAAGAGAAAGTGTTGTCGTTGAAAGTGTGCCTATACCTGAAACGCAAGTTGTTTTTGATGAAAAGGGCGAGTATCCCGATATTTTTAAGGGGGAGTTTAAACAAGTTAAGTTTGGCAAAGAAGGGTATATAAGTCAAGGCTATTTAATTAAAATCGAAAAGGGTAAACGAACTAAAAAGAAAATTAGACAAGATAAGTATAGTGCAACACGTGGTCTTATTGTTTATGGCAATGCAGAAAAACCTATTCAGCAGGCTGAAGAAAGTGGGGAAATAAGAGAAATTTATGAAAATTAAAGAAAAAGTTTTCAAAGCATAAAAAATACTTTGACAAATATTGTTTTTTGTGATAACATATCAAATGCTAAAACTAAATAAATCAAGTAAAAACTTGACCTATGGAGAAATACCCAAGAGGCCGAAGGCGACCCCGCCCTCGCACAAGGGTGCTCGTGGGCTTTGGCTACAAACAGTTCACTGAACTATTTGCTTAACGCGTCGCCCCCCTGCTTCGTAACCTTAGCAGGTCCGCAACAAATAAAATTTAATATTATTTTAAAAAAACTACGGAGAAATACCCAAGAGGCCGAAGGCGACCCCGCCCTCGCACAAGGGTGCTCGTGGGCTTTGGCTACAAACAGTTCACTGAACTATTTGCTTAACGCGTCGCCCCCCTGCTTCGTAACCTTAGC
>JAZQYW010000007.1:0-16996 GCA_045633745.1 Christensenellaceae bacterium | reverse complement strand
TGCAAGGCGGAAGCCTTCTGCATAGTCAACGCCACATTGTAATCCCCTATATTTTGCTTGAATCATTGTGCCTTCAAAGAAGTCCTTGTCACCACAAGCATCCTTGTAGTTATCTGACATCCATTGAATTTGACTCTTGTGTTCATAACACATTGCTCTCTTGATTTCAATAACGTCTGAAATATCAACGTATTCAGTTGGATTGAATTCAATTCCGTGAACTGTATCAAAATAAGCGAGTAGTGGAATTTTATCGTATGGTTTTGCCTTTGTTTCAATCTTTGCGATAGGAATCATAACAGCAATATCTCTAACGATTTTGCTGGTTAATTCGTGGTCTGGATTATAATCGTGTGGATTGTGTGTTAAGATAACGTCTGCTTTGCAATATCTAACAAGGTTAATGAAGTTAATTCTTGCTTCCTTGCTGTCAAAAAACATTTCATCATCGTAATCAAGACAAACGTATTCAGCACCGATATGAGCAGCAGCCCTACGCGCTTCTTCTTTTCTAATTTTTGCAATTTCTTCCATAGAAAGTGTTGCCGAACCAACGTTTCCGTTAGTTGCTGTTGCCGTGAAAACCTTGTGACCTAACTTTGCATACTTTGCAAGTGTACCACCACAACAAGTTTCAACGTCATCTGGATGTGCACCAATTGCTAAAATGTTCATATAATACTCCTTTTTCAAGTTTGGATATCGGCTTTTATCGATGAAAATAGTTGATTAGTGGTTTACCACGTTTTAACGAGGAAAATGCAAGAAAGACAAGTGTTATTGCAAGGGCGCATACCTGTAAGGTCTGTAACCGAGCAAAACACGAAGCATTTTGCAGTAGTTTCCCGTTAAAAATTAACTAGTTGAAGAGATAAAAGCCTTTTAAAATAACGAGCCATGGTCAAAAATAAGATTTATTTTCAAACACGGCTCGTATATTTATAAGTTTATTAGACTAATCTAAAGTCTTAGATTAACCTTGTTTCCATCTTTGGATAACACAAGTTGCACGACCGCCTTCTTCATTGATGATTTCATAATCACCGAAAGATGCAGGAACAACTAATGTTTGGAACTTATCGCAGATAGCGAAGAGTTCTGGGTTAGCCTTAGAACGAACGGTCACTTTAGAACCAACGGTTAAAGTAAGCATGTTCATGAACTTACCTTCTGTTGAGAATTCACCAACTTTTTCGAAGTGGATTCTTTCAACGTGGTATGGCATAACTGGAGTTGTCTTATAACGGTCGATGAAGTAGTCTTTTGTCCACTTAACAACGTTAGGTGTTGACAAGAGGTTGTCTTTAACCCAAGATGCTCTTCTTGTCTTTTCCATGTTTCTGCCGTGTTCAAGGTGCATCTTTAATGGCTTACCAGTCATGGTCTTTGCATTGTCGTCCCAAGATGGTCTAGCGAAGTCATATTCAAAGAATGAATATTCTGTACCGTTGATACTTGGGTTTGTATCCATTTCAAGTACCATTTGGTTACCACCGTGGCCGTGCATTGTTCCAGGAGGGATTAAGTAAAGGTCGCCTTCCTTGCTTGACCAGTTAGCAATAAAGTCTTTCCAGTTTTCGATAGGTTTGATGTTTTGTGATTCTTCACAGAGTCTTTCCCATTCTTCGATGTCAGCGCCATCGTGGAAGCCCATCCATGTGTTAGCACCTTCGTATGCTTCAGCGATATAGTATGTTTCATATCTGCCGAGTGGTTCATCGAAGTGGTCAGCAACGTATTTGCTTGATGGGTGGATGTGCATTGGCATTGAAATTCTTTCTGCTGGTTGTGGGGTTGGGTGCCAACCGTCATCTAGCCAGATATCAAGTGGGAACAAACCAGGATATTTGCTATCGATAAGTTCACCAACTAATTCTTTACCATATTGCATTGCGTTGAGCATTGGCATAGAAATACTTCTTTCGCCACCGAAGTCGATAAGAATACGAAGTTCTGGACCAGCGATTTTGTTCCATGCGTTGTTAGCAAGGCCTTCAACTTGATAATCCATATCTAAGTATCTGTAAGCACCCCAAGGACCTGGGCTGAAGATTTTAACTTCGTGGATTGGGTATTTAACTAATGTTTGCATAATTTCGTCGTAAGCAACTCTTGGAACGAGAACAAGGTCGTTTTCGAAGTAGTTTTCTACGTAGAAATCCATTGCGCCGTACATGAAGTCCTTTTGACGTTTCAACATGTAGTAGTCAGAATAGTTATATTCTTTCCAGTTGTAATCTTTTGTAGGTGTTTTGCAGCCAAACGTGTTGAGTCTGCCTTCCCACATATCCCATTGAACTTTTTGGTGTGTGTTATCAACGTAACATTTAACAGCATAAAGGTCAGCAAGTTCTTTAATGCAAGCGCCTTCGCCGTAAGCGATAACTACTACGCTTGAAGCGAGTTTTGCTTTTAAGCCGTTGATTGCATCTGCACACATAATGTCTTCGATAACGCCTACTTTGTTAACTTTACCAAAGCCTGGGTCATCTGTCACGTATGGTGCGTTGTAAGCGATGATGTCTTCTCTTGATTTGTAAAGGTCAGCAGCGTTGAAAAGTTCAACTCTTAAGCCCTTTGCTTTTAATTTGTCAGCAACTGCGTTTGCAATTTTTGCAAAATCAATACCGTACCAACCATCAAGAGCAATGTTTTTATCAGTTGAGTCAACAAGTGAAGCGATTTTGTCAACTACTTTTTCCCAACCGAAAGTTACGCTATCTCTATTTTTAGCAGAAATAACGATTTTGTTGTCAGCATTTTTTATGGATTCATATACTGGCATGCTTTTGTCCTCCTAAAAATTTTTTACCTTTTTATTTCAGGGCAGTTTTTGCCCTTTTATTATGCTTAAATTATATCATAAATATATTCATATTTCAACATTTATTTTTTTACATTTTTTGTACTAATTTACACCTTTTTCTTGATTTTTGCGTTTGCTTATGTTATACTTTGTATAAACAATAATTTTAGGGGTTTTAATATGTCTAAAATGTCACTTGAATATAAAACAAACAAAATGACCGACATTACCTACGATTTCTTTAGTGCAACGGGCATAAACTTGTCCATTTTGGATTCAAACTTTGCCAGATTGCAATATACTGACAAGGCTTCTGCAAATCAATACTGCAAATATATAAACTCAAACTCTGCAATAAGTTCAAAATGTTTGATTTGCGACTATGCCCTGCTTAAAGAGTGCAAAGAAAAAAAACAACCGGTTTCGCACATTTGCCACGCAGGGCTTCTTGATATTGCTATCCCTATTATGCACAATCAATCTATCTTGGGATATATTATGCTTGGACAACTTAAGATAGACGATAATTTTAAGGATATAAAACAAAAATTTAATCGTGACGATTTAGATATTAATAAATTAGAAGTTCTTTACGGCACTTTGCCTATTAAAAATGAAGAATTTATTAAGAGCATAATTAACCTTGCAACCATTTTGGCAAAACACTTGCTCCTTGAAAACATCGTTAAGCCAAAGAATTTATCAACTTTGGACACGCTTGTGGAGTATATAAATCAAAACATACATTCCCCTCTTTCGGTTGAAGATATCGCCCAAGAAAACTTTGTTTCGGTAAGCCTTATTTATAAATTGTTTTACAAAAACTTTAACACTTCAGTAAAAGATTATATAAATAAAAGAAGATGCGAACTAGCACTTTCCTTGCTTATGTTTTCAGATAAGTCCTTAAACGACGTTGCTTTTGAAGTGGGCTTTTCAAGTTTATCGTATTTTAGTAAAGTTTTCAAAAAACTATACGGCGTTTCCCCACTTAAATATAGACAACTTTCTTAAAGCAAATATATTGATATAGTAAAAAAGACAAAGTTTTTTCTTTGTCTTTTTTTGTTGTATACGAAAACCCATCGAAAATTCGATGGGTTTTAATTTTATAGGTATAAATTATTCAGTCAATGCTGGAAGTGCGTTATATTTTTCGATAGCCTTTTCAACTTGAATAACGCCACCAGTTGCACTTGCAGTGGTTAGTGCCATCATTGCTGATGCATTGCCGTAAAGCAAGCAGTCCTTAAGTGGAAGTTCTCTATAACTTGCAACGAGTGCACCTGCACAGAAAGCATCGCCTGCGCCAACCGTGCCCACGATAAAGCCTTTAGGAAGTTTTCTAGAAGATTCAAAGCAATAAGTTCCGTCTTTATCCATACCGTAAGCACCACAAGATGCGTGGATAATAACTCTCTTGCCAACGCCCATATCTAATAGTTTAGCAAGAACTTTTTTCACAGCGTCTTGGTCGATTTTGTTATCAACAACTTCAAGTGGAATATCGGTAATTCTTGATGCTTCTAATTCGTTGATAAACAAATAGTCAACGTGCTTTAATGCTGGAATTAAAATTCTCTTAAATCTATCGCTATTTTCACTGATTGTATCAATAGAAGTCAAGCAACCTGCTTTTTGAAGGTTTGCCAAAAGTCTTGCGCCCTTGCAACCATATTCAGCATCTTCTTCATCAAGTTTTTCCATCAAAAGAAAATATCCCAAGTGGAAAATCTTTGAAGTCACTTTATCAACGTCAACGTCGTCAAGGCAGAATAGGTCGTCTGCACCACCATATTGGAAGAATGTACGACAACCAGTTTCTGTTTCAGCGTAAACGTCAGTAAAAGACGTGCCCCCTCTCTTTTTAATTTGGTCGGTTATAATGCCGTATTTTTGCAATTCTTTAAGAATAAATTCGCCGTCGCCATCATCACCTAAAACGCCGAAAGCATCAACTTTAATGTTTTCATCTAAACACTTAACGTCAATACCAGTGTTGCAAACGCAACCACCAACGTTATGTTCGATAGCATTGATTTTAACAAGGTCGCTTCTGTTTGGCAACGTTGCAATGCTCTTAATGTGGTCAAGTATTAAACTACCTGCAAATGATATACCTTCTCTTTTCATTTTGTTTACCTTCTTGAATTTAATTTTACAACGTGCTTATTATAGCATATAAAGTTTTTTTTATCAAGCACTTTCTTTAATAAAAACTTGAATATACTATATTACTACTTGTTCTATTTATTATCTTGTAATAGTAATATGCATTTTGAAAGCATACGCATAACGTGAAAAGGCCCTTTATAAGTATGACCTTTACAAGGTGGTTCGGTTGGCTTTCCATCACGGCGAAGATATCCAAACCACTCCCCATATTCCCTATCGGAAAAATGCTTGAAGGCATATTCGTAAACCATATCGAAAATTTGTTTATATTTTTCGTTGCCCGTCGCCTTATAAAACATAAGCGATGCAATAATAGTTTCGTTATGTGGCCACCAAAGTTTCATATCGTGCTCATATGCTTCAACAGGCAAACCCAAAACGTCCTTAAAATAAATTATGCCACCATACTCCTTATCCCAACCCAAATTAAAGGCATCATTAAACATTTTTTCGGCAAAAGCAACAAGGTTTTTATCATCTCTTTTAAGTGCTTCTTCAAGCAAAAACCAAGAACACTCTATATCGTGACCTGGGTTTATTACACGACAAGGAGACGACTCTAAAATTACACTGTTATCTTCCGCACTAACGTTTTCAAACGTCGCATTATATTCAGGTTTATAAAAGCACTTGATATCTTCAATAAGCCCAGTTATGATTTCATCATAATACTCTTTCCTTTCCACATCTGCTTCCCTAACGATATTTGCAACGTTAAGTATAATCATAGGATTTGCAAGTGCCTTGACGTTTCTAGTTTCAGCATAACTTTTAGGGGTAATCTTAAAAGGGTCTTTGTTTGGGTCTTTATACATAGCATAAACAAAGTCAAAATACTTTTTAGCGGTGTCTAAATATGCTTTATCTTTAGTCGCAATATAGTATTCAGCATTAGCCATTACATAAAAAAGTTCGCTAAAATAATATCTACGTTTTCTGAGTGGCTTGCCATCTTTTGTTATGGTAAAAAACATTCTGCCATCAGTTTTATCTATGCAATATTTTGTGGCAAAGTCAATGCAACTCTTTGCAAAGTCAAGATATTCTTGCTTTTTGTCAATCTTATTATAAATATACGAGAACATCCACCCTGCTCTGCCTTGCATCCAAACACTTTTATCGGTTGAATAAATTTCACCCGTTCTATCAAGACAGTTTATAACCCCACCATATTCAGCATCCACGCCGTTGTTAAGCCAAAAAGGCACGCAAGAATTTAACAATTCATCTTTTAATTGTAAATATTTGTTTTCCATAAAAACTCCTTTTTATTCTATCGCACTATAGTAAATGAGCAAACTTGCAGGGGCTTGGTCAATTATAACCTTAAAGCCTTCTTTCAACTCTTTACCACTGACTATTTTAGCACTTTCAATAAGGTTTTCATCTGAAAGTATAAGTGAATAATTTTTATCTTCACAAATGTTTTTATTTTTTTCTTAATTATATCATAATTTTTATTCTAAAAAAACACGAATATTGCCATAAAGTTCATTGTAGTTGCCTTTTTAATTTTTGTTGCGCTATAATTAAAAAACAGCAAAAAAATAAGAAGATGATATCAAAGTGCTATCATCTTCTATTTTTGTTTACTTTGTTTTATTCAACGTATCCTTTTGCAATAACGTCTTTATAGTAATAGAAACTCTTTCTTGGAACTCTTGTTCTTTCTTCTTTATCAAATCTAACTTGAACCATACCGAAAATACGAGAGAAACCACCACCTGCACCTTCGGTCGTATCCAAAAGTGTCCAGTGGAAATAACCTGTCACAGGGAAACCTACTTCAAGGCATCTCCATAATCCACGAAGGTGTTCACGAATACAAGTAATACGATATTCGTCATCAAGTTCTTTTTCATAAGTAGCACTATCTTCGTAAGGGCCTTTTCTCATACCACCAGCACCGTTTTCACTTATTATCAATTCATAACCAGGGTATTTTTTGATAATTTCATTAAGAGCATCAAAAATACCAGCAGCGTTTGGAGAGAAACCGAGTGAGTCTGTCACTTTTGATGGAGCAACTTGATAATCTAAAATGCCGTTTTCAACGTATTGAACGTTATAAGCACCATAGTAGTTTACGCCGATAAAGTCAGACTTAACAAAGTTTTCGTCCAAATCTTTTTGATAGTTTTCTGGCATATTGTCTTTCATATATGGATACTTCAAAATTCTTTCTGGATAGTGACCAGCGTAAATAGCATCGGTGTACCAGTAAGAATAGAAATCCATATCTCTTTCAGCTGCTTCTTGGTCTTTTTCATCTAAAGTTGCGCCGTAAGCAAGTTGGAAGTGGTTAACGATACCGATTTTACCTTTAAAGCCCATTTCTCTATACATTTTAACAGTTTTGAAGTGAGCCAAAATCATATGGTGACCAGCAATGTTTGCCTTTTTGATATCCTTTTCATATGGTGGTTGAATACCCCACGCATAAGGAGCCATAATATTACATTGTGGTTCGTTTACTGTTGTCCAGTAAGGGATTTTATCGCCGTATTCTGTAAAGCAAGTTTTTGCATACTTAACAAACCAGTCGATAAATTCTGGGTTAACAAGACCACCCCTATCCATTACCCATTGTGGAAGGTCACAGTGCCAAAGGTCAACGAGTGGTTTGATGCCGTTTTTGATAAGTTCATCAAAAAGTTTGTGATAGTGGTCAATACCTAATTGATTAACCTTGTCTGGTCCGTTTGGATAAATTCTGGTCCAAGCGATAGAAAATCTAAACGCGTTTACGCCAAGTTCTTTCATTAACTTTATATCTTCAGGATATTTATGATAGAAGTCTGCACCAAAATCAGTATCGTGGAAATCGTATTTTTCAGGGTCAAGCGTGTATCTATGTTGCCAAACGTCGATACCCTTTCCATCTTCAAAAGATGCCGCTTCAATTTGAACAGCAGATGATGCAACGCCAAACATAAAATCTTTTGGTAAATTGAATTTCATAATATAACTCCTATTATATTTTAATATTTTATATATCCTATCACACCTAATATGCTTTGTCAATAGAAAACTTAAAATTAAGTCAAATAATTTATTATTTTATCAAATAATAAGTCAAAAATTTTAAAAGTAAAAAAACCTTGTGTAAAACAAGGTTTTTTCTAACTGATTTTTTTGTGTGAAAATATTTATTAAAGCCCGATATACACAGCAAACAGCAAGAAAGCAACCGATATTATAAAGAGCATTATTTGGAATAGCCCAGTCCTTTTTAGCCAACTTGTATAACTTACTTTTGCCAAACTTAAACCTATAACAAGCGTTCCACAAGTTGGATATAAAACGTTGGTATAACCATCGCCGAACAAGAACGCCAAAATTATAATATTTTCGCTAATACCAGGTAATGGCGCTAAAGTTAAAAGTGGTATTAAAAGCAGTGCTTTTGCAAGTGAACCGGGGATAAAAAATTCAAACACCAAGATTACCAAATATAACAAAATAACCGAAAAATAAGGCGATTGTCCACTCATATACGTGTGGAAATAATAAAACATAGTATGCAAAATATTGCCTTGCTCTGCAATATATTTAACGCTGAACGCCAACAACACTATAACTATTGATGGTGCAATATCTTTTGCCCCTAATAAGAACACCTTAAAAGTTTCTTTCAATGAACTCAAACATTTTTTGCCGATAATAAACGTTCCAACAACAAATGCCAACGCCATAAAGACCATACCTAAACCCAAATCTGCCAAAAATGGCACGATTGAAGAAACAACGATAACAAGCAAAGCCATTGAGAATAAAATGATTACCATCTTTGCTTTTTTAGAATATTCTTGTTTTTGTTCTTCGGTCAAAGGTGCAAAATCTTGTTTTGCTTCAAGGTTTATATTTGCTTTTTCATCTTTTTTTGCCATTTGCACCAAATACAAACAAGTGAACAAATATAAAATGACAAAAATTACAATTCTAAACCAAAGTCCATCTAAAACGCTTTTGCCTGCAAGATTAGATGCAACCCCTATCGTAAACGGATTAAACATAGCCGTTGTAAAACCAACGCCAGTTGTAATCAACACCAAACTAACGGCCTGTTCTTTACTCCAGTTCATCGCCTTTGATATGGCAAGAAAGATAGGAAAAAGAATTAAAAGTTCTTCTTGAAGTCCAAAGCAAGAAGCAAGCATCATCATTAAAAAGGTCACAACCCAGATTAATAAATATCTTTTGTTGTAAAACTTATCAACTATAATGTTAACGATAGCGATTAATGCCCCAGATTTATCAAGGACCTTAAAAGTTCCACCCAAAACCAACAATACTGCAATGATTTGAATAATATTGAAATTACCTTCACCGAACAAAAGCGCTTCGACTGGCGCCGTTATCCAACGCCAAACGGGCAAAGTTGTGTCGCTTTTGATAAAGGCAAAAGAAGAAGGAATAACGTTGCCGTTTACTGTTTCATATCTACCAGCAGGAACGATAAAAGTCAAAATTCCAACAAAAACCATTATGCCAAATAAAATTGCACAGATTGTGATGAAACTTTTTAAACTAAATTTAAGGTCTGAATTTAATTCCTTATTAGTCTTGTTGCTCATTTTTAACTTTCTCCTTTGGTGTAAAAATCCTATCAACCAACTTGTTCTTATAAACCATAGATAAAACCACTATCGCAAGTATAACAATCAAAATTATATAAGAAACAATCGGCGAAGAAGAAGTGGTTATTTTAACGCCAGCCCAAAGTGTTGCGATTATATCTGGTATCGGGCCAAGCAAGGTAATGATGGCATATTTCCACCATTTCATACCACTATCTGCAGCAATCATATGTATTATTAAAAATGGAACAAACGGTGCTAAATATGCTAAAAACAAAAAGTAATAAATACTTCTTTTGCCGTTTTTAATTTTTTCTTCCATTAATCGATGCTCTTCTCTTTTCTTTTGCGAACTTAAAAACAGCGTGCTTTTTGTAAACAAGAAAGCCAACTGACTTGCCACAAAAACAGAAAGAGCCACGTGAAGCAATCCCCACCAAAGACCATAACTTACAGCAGACGTAAGTTGTACGGGAACAGATGATATAAACGGAAAGAAAAAGCAAACAATCATCACTATTGACAAGGCGATAACCCCCGTCACACCAAGTGATTGCACGTATTCTTTAACCACAACAGCGCCTGATGAAACTTTTTCAAACAAAAATTTTATGGTACTCCAGTTCAAAATAGAAAAAGTGACAATAAACACCAAGAGTAAAGCCGTGATTAATATTATTATCCTTTCTTTTTTACTGCTCATACTCATAAACCTCATCACTAACCTTTTTCCAAGTGGCGTCATATAAATTATGTATTTCTTCTGCTGCAATCATCCACTTTGCAACTTGTTTTTCATCTTGCAAAAGTTTAAAGTTAAAATAGTTGTTTTTATAATACAAATCTAAATCATATTGCAAAGACATTGTCAAAGAATAAACTTGCTCTGGTTCAAAGAACATTTTTACCTGTTCGTTATCGTAAGTTCCTTCGTAGGTAAGCCCTTTGTTAGTCAAGGTTAGTTGCCCTTCTCCGTGAGACAACAATGAATAGTTGTTATCCAACTTTTTAACGTTAATGTTGCCTATTTTAACCTTTGTTGAAAGGATAAAATCATCACTTGTAATTTCTTTTGCAATGACCTTTCTTTGCCATTTATACCACTCATCTATATTCTTAAATGGCAAATTTCCGTTTACACTGCTTATATCATAATACTCATCCATTTTAACGGAAAATTGACAGTGAGAACAGGTCATATGGTCATTTTCAGTTGAAAAAGAATATTCGCTTTGACAGTTAGGGCACCTAAAAATAATGTTGTCAAGACCATAAATATTAGGCTTTTTGCCACGGAAAGCAATTTTTTCGCCCTTAAATTCTTCAAACTCATTATATTTAAATCTTTCAAGGCATTGATTATGTAATTGTTCTACTGAAAGATTTTTACAATCTTCACTGCTAAAAAGTTTATCAAAAGCAACCGTTATTTTTCCTTTTTTTATATCATCTGAATAACGAGTTCTTGAAAAATAAGTACCCTTAAGGGTGACCAAAACGACAGGAAGCCCAGCCTTTTTAATAAAGTTTTGGGTTGCAGGGTTTATCGGGTGAGTTGAACCAGAAGTTGATTGTATTCCTTCTGGGAAAACAACCACACTGCCTCCCCTTTTAATCGCTTGGAACATTTGCATTGTTGCTTGCACGTCTGGTTGATATAACATCTTTGCAATAATGCCCAAACTTTTAAGTATCTTATAAAGACTTTTTTGAAAAACGTTTTGATATCCACATAAAACGTGTACGTTCAAGTTTTTAATTCCTGCAAACAAATAAATATAGTCAAGTTTAGACTTGTGCTGACACAAATATATTGCCTGACTATCCTTCATCTTCAAATATTCTTCGGAATAAACAAACTCAACATTGCGTCTTTTAGCAATTCGCCTAAACGCAAACTGAACTATATGCGCAATAAATGAGTTCGGTTTTTTTAATTTCCTACTTCTAAATTCATTATGATAATTTCTTTCCATCTCTCTCAACACTTTCAATTAAGCATATCGTTTTTCTTATGCGATTATTTTTTATTATACTACTTTTTACTATAAATAGCAAGCAAAGAAAGTTAATAAGAAGATAAATTGTTGACAAATCAAAAAAAATAAAGAAAGAAAAATCACGCCGTTAAAAACGGAGTGATTTCATCTTGTTTAGTTTGCTTAATTTTTATTAAACGCCCGACTTCACTAAAAACAAAAAACCTTGCTTTTCGCAAGGTTTTTATAACTAATTTTTCGCTTATTATTCGCCCTTAAATGGCAATAAGTCAACGATTCTAGCACGCTTTATGGCCTTTGCCAAAACTCTTTGGTGTTTTGCGCAAATACCAGTCATACGTCTTGGGAGAATTTTACCACCTTCAGTGATATACTTTTTCAAAGTGTTGATATCTTTATAGTCGATACTTTCAACTTTGTTTTGGCAGAAAGAACATACTTTCTTACGTGGCATTCTCTTAACAAATTTCTTGCCTTCTTTTGCTGTTGCGCCTTCTGCAACAGGTGTGGCAACGTTGATATTTTCTTCCATATTTAACTCCTTAATAATCCTTGTGAAATCTCTTAAAATGGCAATTGATTATCATCAATCGCTTCTAAAACTGGGGTTTCTCTTCTTGTTCCAACAACAGGCGTGTCGTCTTCACCTTGAGTTCCCTTTGGTGTTAAAAATTCCACTTCGCTTGCAATAATGTCAGTCACATATCTCTTGACGCCATCCTTATCTTCATAAGAACGATTTTGCAATCTTGCGACCACAGCAACTTTGTTTCCTTTCTTCAAATATTTGCCACAGTTTTCTGCTTGTTTGCTCCAAACTGTGATATTGAAAAAATCAGTTTCTCTGTTTCCATCAGCACCAGCATAATCACGACTTACTGCGATAGAAAATCTACAAACAGCGATGCCACTTGCAGTTTCTGTGAGTTCAGGGTCACGCGTCAAATTACCGATTAGAATAACCTTATTCATATTGTTTCTCCTACTTAAATTTTGGTAATCAATCTTCTAATGATACCATCTGTAATGCCTATAATACGTTTGATTTCAACAACGAGAGTTTTTTCTGCTTCGAAAGTTGTCAATACGTAATAACCTTCAGACTTGTAGTTAATTGGGTATTGCAATTTCTTAACACCCCAACGGTCAGTTTTTTCAACTACACCACCGTTTGAACTAACCAAATCTTCGATTTTCTTAATAATCCCGTCTTTTGCTTCGTCAGAAAGTGAAGCATCAAGGATATAAAGCATCTCATATTTCGTCATATTTTTTTACCTCCTGGACTTATTCGGCTTACCACAAAGGCAAGCAAGGTTTAAGTTTTTCTATACTTTTAGAAATAACTGCCACTATAATAACAAAATTTTGTAATTTTGTCAACGATTTTTATCGTATCTAATGCTATTAATAAATATTATTTATTTTTATACTTAAGGGTTAATCTTAACGGCGTCTTCAAGCGTCAACGTGTATAACAATGAACTTGCAGTGCTTAAAACACCTGCATCTATAAGTTGTCTTACAGTCGCCTTGGTTATTTGGCTTGAAAGTTTACTGCCACTTCCCTCTTCTGTTAAGGCATTTAAGGTCGCATCGCTTATAGTATATTTCGTTCTGCAACCAAGTGCGTTTCTAGAGTTTGTTTTTTCTATGCTTTCATTTACAAAGTCAAAGCATAAGAATAGCCAAATTCCTGCTTTGTTGCTTATTTTATAATCGCCGTCTTCATCAAGGATAAATGATTTACCTTCCTTTCTATATCTTGCGATATTGTTCTCATCACAACCAGCCTTAACGAAACAATTTTGCCCGTAAATTTCATATAATGATAAACTGTTGATAGCACTTGCTAATCCACTAATTTCAACGTCCTTTTCAATAAGTTTATCCAAAATCACGTTGCCGGTTTTTGCAGTACCTAAAACTGTTTTCAAGTGTAATTTTGAAACTTCAAAAGTGCTCAAATGTGAAACTTTTAAGTCATTTTCTTCAAGTTTTTTACTGTTTCCACTGTTCACAACGTCTAGCAAAATTTTATATAAACCAGCGTTTTCTTCAGGTTTTAAGATGGTGCTTAAATGTAAGTTGTCACAAGTAAAACCAGTCAAGTCACTCAAAATTAAGTCGCTTTCTTTTTTGTTTCCACTGTCGCCGTTAACAGCATCAAGCAAGATGCTATAAAGCACGGTATTTATCGGATTTTTTTTCTCATCTTCATAAGGCAAAACGGTTGAAAGTTTTATGTTATCAAGTTCAAAATTTGATAGGTCTGCTATGGTAATTTCTTTTGCAGTTTTTTGACTAGACCCACTATTTACAACGTCAAGTAAAATCTTATAAATTCCTTCGTTTACTTTATTGCCCTCACTATCGGTTGCATCAACAGGTAAAACAGTGTCTAAAGCAATCTTTGTTTCATCAAATTTTGAAAAAGCATTTACGTCAAGGTCATTTGCCAATTCTTCTATTTTAGTGTCGTTTAATTTGTCAATTTGCTTGCCACTTGCTTGAAGAATAATCTTATATAATTTAGAGTTATCTATATTTTTTTCAGTGTCTTTATAAACTAATATCGAAGACAATTTTATATAGTTTGTGTCTAAATTAACCAAATGTCCAACGTTAAGTTTGCTTGCACTTTCAAGTAATGGCGTTAATTCTTCTTCCCCTAAACCTTGTGCTATCTTTTTATCGTTTTCAGCCTTAATCTTTGCATTTACCGTGTCAAATAAAAGATTTAATGTCGTTTCACTTAAGCCAAAAGTTGATATTGCAACTAAATCAAAGTTGATTTTTTTAAATGAATTAATGCTCAATTGATTTGCAAGATTTGCAATTTCTGTTTCGTCCAAAATCGTTAAATCATTGCCACACGCTTGAAGAAGAATTTTATACATATCTTTGTTGCCACTATAAGTCAACAATGATGAAAGCGTAATATAATCAGGGTCAAGCATACCTAAATGTCCAACAGTTAAATCCCCTGCGTTTTTAAGCAATGCTATTACTTCATCTTCTTTGCCTTGTCCAATCTTTTCAGCATTGTCTTCTTTAATCTTGTTGTTTACAGCATCGAATAATATCTTTAAGGTGTCGGCATCTAATTCAAACATATCGATTGAAACGTTGTCCAAGTTGATATCGCCAAAAGAATCAATAGTCAAATCTTCAAGTGCATTTTTAATTTCTTCTTCATCATTCCAGTCTTGAATTTCTATGCCGAGAATATTGAAAAGCATTTTATAAGTATCTTTATTTTGAGCATATGGTAAAACTGCGTCAAAAGAAATATAACTTGGGTCAATCATTGTCAAATGCCCAACTGTTAAATCGCTTTCACTTTGCAATTTTTCTTTTGGTTGTTCTTGTTCTTCGACTGGCTTTTGTGAGTTTTCTTTATTAAACTCTTCAATTCCCCCGTTTACTGCATCAAAAAGTATTTTTGTGATAGAACTATCTAAATTAAAAGTTGACAAAGATATTCCAAAGATATCTATGTTTTTTTGCAAATGTCCTAAAGTCAATTCTTCTGGTTTTGGACTTTCCCCACCGTCAATCTTTACGATAGAACACAAAATGTCATAAATTTGTTGATTATCTGTATTTGGTTCACCAAGGAAAGTATTGATTAGTATATCGTCCCCTGTAATACCTTGAAGTTGCCCGATAGTTTTATCGCCCAAAATGTTGGCGATTAATTCAAAATCATCATTATCACCATTTTCGTCGCCTGCAAGTTCTAATATATTAAGAAGACTTACTCTACCAAAACTTTCGTCAATTAAATCCATAGCGTCAAGTATTGGAACACAAGATAAGTTTGCATAATAAAGTGGATATGCCATATCGCATAATCTGTTTCCCTTATTGTCAAACGCTCTTTTCCAACCGTCCGTATGAATAATGCCTTCAGTACTTCTTGAACCAACTGCGTCGTTTTCGTTGTAATAATAAAGTTTTGGATTGCTTAAAAATTCGCCACTTTCCGTGTCCTTATCAATAACACCATCGTTGTTGGCGTCCACAGGCATACCGTCTGATTCAACTTGTGCCCAAGAAAAAATATCCAACGTTGCAAAATCTTCAAGCAAGTCAGCCCCACCGACGCTATCCAAAGTTGCAACAACTTTTATGCAAGATTGAAGTTCTGTTGTAAAGTTTTCATCAAACTTCAAGGTTTTCATCTTGTCAACGTCTATTTCAACGTACTTATCAAGATTTGCACCCTTAATCAAACTGTCAAGTGCTTCTGCAATTAACGGAAAATCGGTCATATCGTATGTATTTGCTTTCAATATAGCATTAAGCAAACTCTTTGAAGAAACGTCTTCACTAACGTATTCATCTGCACTATCCCCAAAATAAGTGCCAACAGGAATTACTGCCACCCCTACGAATATTGATGAAACAATAAGCACTATACAAGTAAACATACCTGCAAGCCAGAATAAAAAGTTCTTAAATCCCCTAAACCTATAACTGCGGAGTGCATCTTTTTGCTTTTGCTCTTTTAATAATCTTTTTTTCTCTTCTTTAGACAATTTTCTTCTTGCCATAACTTTCTCCCAAAAGATTTGCTACTTTTATCTAAAATTCTTTTTTTGCAATTTCTAATAAAATTTCTTTTTTATTTTGGTGTGGGTTTAACAAACAATATTCAAACAAACTTTTAAGTTCTTTGCCTATTTGTTTGCCCTTATACCCTATTTCCATCAAATCGACGGCGGTAATTGACAGGTCTTTATAACCAAAAGGCACGCCGTCCTTTTTCATCTTTTCCAAAATGCCACGCCACTTTATTACGGTTGGCGAAATATCCGTGTTATCCTTACCAGCCATATAATCGGCTTGTTTAAGCATAAACAATTCTTCTAATTCTTGAATATTTGTCACTATAAATTTTCTAATCTTGCCCTCACGCATATTGCCTTCTAAATCAAGCATATGCGACTTGACCAAAAACTTAACCTTATCAATGGTTTGATTATCAGCCTTTAATCTTTTAAGCACGCCTTCAGCAATTTTTTCGCCTTCAACTGCGTGATAGTGATATTTTCCATCTCTTTTTAGACAAAACGGCTTGCCTATATCGTGCAACAACGCACTCAACCTTACCTTTGGGTTTGAATATAAAACCGTTCTCAAAGTGTGTTCCAACACGTCGTACTTGTGAAAATCTTTGCGTTGTGCCATATCTCTGCCAGCAGTTAGTTCTGGCATAATTTTGTCAAGCACTCCCGTTTGCGATAAAATCTTTAATGCATTATAATGACCATTTGGGTCTGAAAACGGATACTTACTATCACACATCAAAATCATTTTAAGTTCTTTATAAATTCTTTCGGGCGAAATTTCCAAAATATTATCGCTGTGCCTTTTTGCACTTGCAAGCACTTTATCTGTCGGCTTAAAATTAAGTTCGCCCACAAACC
>JAZQYW010000006.1:0-46551 GCA_045633745.1 Christensenellaceae bacterium | reverse complement strand
CGGGAATTACTATACTTGTATATGAACTGCACCCATAGAATGCCCATTCGCCTATACTTGTTACACTATTACTCATTGTTATAGTTGTTATAAACTGACAACTAAAGAACGCATAATCACCGATACTCGTTACACTATCAGGTATTGCCACACTTGTTATAGATTTGCAACCATAAAATGCATATTTATAAATAGCAGTTATTCCGTTAGGCAAGGTTAAATTAGATTCATTACCCACGTAACCTACTAATAACATTTCTTTTCCATCGTTATAAATTATATATCCCTCACTATCTATTAATAATTTGCTAACATCGTTTTCTGTGTAAACATTTAAAGCATAATATCCAGCATAGCCATAGGGCCCACTACCAGCAACAATATTTAACTTTGATTTATTATATACTTCTATAAGTTTATTACAATGCTCGAAGGCATTTGCACCTATATGCGTTACACTGTTGCCTATTGTTACACTTGTTAACGATGTGCAATTATAAAATGCTTTCTCGCCTATACTTATTACACTGTCAGGAATTACTACACTTATTAAAGAAGTACAACCCTTAAATACAGAAGCATCAATAGCTGTCACACCTTCAGGAATATTTAATGTTGTGGCTGTTCCGTCGTAGTGCAAAATTACACCATCCATTATTATAAATCCATCTTTAACTTCATATGGCTTTGCAACTATATCGCCATTAGAATCCACAAGATACAACGATGTTCTTTCGATATTAAATTTATTTTTGTCTACAAAACATATTCTAACTTTTCCAAAATCAGAAATTTGTGATAAACGAGCAATAGGTTTAGTAACATTATACGGCTTAGCTTCTTCTTTATACCTACTAATCTCATTACCAAACATATCTGTAACTAAAACATAAACGGTTCCATTAAGAGTAATATTTACATAACTTTCCATGTCTCCTAATGTTAACAACGGAAACTCCTCAATTTTTCCAAATGTTAATGTAATACCAATTTGATTTATACTTGAATAAATGTGTTGAATATTAACACTCGCCATATTTTCTAAATAAATATAGCAATGTTCATAAATACCATGTAAATTTTCAATTAAAGCATTACCACCATAAACAACAACATGTCTCGATTTCAAATGAGTTATTGTAGTTACTCCCCTAAAGTTAACTTGTCCTGGTGCATCCATTTCATAAACTTCAACTTCGTAACAGAATTCTGCGACCGTTCCAGTTATTGTGTTGCATATTATTTTTGATGTGGAGCCATCTTCAATATTGCCTATTACGGGAATTACTATCCTAGTAGATTCTCCCACTATCTCTAAACAATTGTTTTGAATATACAATGGGTAATCACCCTTTGGACTAATATCATATAAAATTAAAGTATCGGCGAATAAGGTTAAAGCACTATCAATATACACACTGGTACATGTTTCGTAGCCATTACCCAAATCCTCATGGTGTCCCTTTATCGTAATACTTTTAACATCAGGTGTTTGTGTGATATAGATATTATGAACTATACTTGGAGATGAAATTAACAATGGTCCTTGCAAAGTATATGAATATAATTGCAACGTATAATCTGCATTTTGGTCGGTCATATATTCAAATGCTTTGTCAATACTTACATACGTTCCAACAAACTCCCCATTCTTAAACAAGTCAACAAGTTCGATAGAATTTTCACTCATGTCAGGTAATTGATATAAGTAATTAACACCTATTTTGTCAAAACTATCTGCATTGTGAGTAGAATCACAATATTGTCTAGACATACCAAAACAATTGTATGAAATCAAGCCTTCTTCATTTGTTTCGTCCCATGTTGCATCTACTCCGTACCATGCACCGTCTATTTTTACAGTATTCCATGCATGGCTTTCGTTATTAGCGGTTCCTGTTACTATGATTGCTTCTACACTATTTAGTCGACACAAGTACATAAACGTTTCTGCAAATGATTCACAAACACCAAGATTGTATTTTGCACAACCTACCATATTATGCGCCCAAATATCGTCCTGCGGTGTTACACCATCACTCTCATATGCATAATCCATACGATTTATAATAAAATCATGAACAGTTAATGCGATTTCTAATTCCGACATACTCTCGTTAATAAGAGCATTGCATTCTTCTATCATATTATCAATAGCAGCATCACATTGAGCACGATAATCCGCTTTTGAATAAGCCTCGTCAATGCAGAATTTAAGATTGCTTCCATCTACTGTAAGGCTGTTTGAAAGCCAATAATATCTAGGATTTTCAACAATAAATACTTTCCAGGTTGCAACAACTTCATTAATGTTGATAATATAATGGCTTAAATCAATAGTATCTAAAATATAGAATCCGTTTGTGCTTTGAATATCGTCCTTATTATTTACAAAAGCTTCACATGCGTAGAACATTCTTCTATAAAGTTCTTGCATTGACTCACCGTGAACATTATTTGCAAGGTCGTAGTAACCATAAGTACTATTGCCTAGTCTAGGAACTAAATCAATGGTCGTAACGCCTTCTGGTCTTTCGTACTTTTCTTTATCCCAACTTGAACCGTCTCTCTTACAAAATTCAAACTTATTATCAATAAATCTTATATACATGGAATCACGTCCATCAGCAAATATAAGTTCATAGATTCCGTCACCAATATTAGAAATTGTTCCACTAGAATAATTTAGTGAATAAGTTTCATCTGAGCCAATTGTTAGTGTTGTCAAAACAAATGAATCATTGTCTTTGATATTTAGAGAATAACTATATCTATACGACACACCTTCTTCTACGTCACTATATTCTGGACTAGCAACTATGCCTTGCTGTGAATCACCACCTAAACCCAATGCTGGTATTTCAATTCGCGCTACAATAACCTCATTACAAATAGAACAATGTGAACCAGCCGTCAAGCCAGGTGATGAGAAAGTAGCGTTAACTGCCTCATCAATTACTTCACTATGTCCTAAAGCATCAACGTAATTATCAATATAACTATGGTTACAATGACAAGTGTATGTAGTATAGCCTTGTTCAGTACACGTTGGCTCAGATACTACTTCATCATAATCGTGTCCAAGAGCATCAACTACTTCTTGAGCAATAAGAACTTCTTTACATACTGAACAATGCTTTCCTTCGGTTAAACCTGTTTCAGTACATGTTGGAGTAACTGCTTGGTCTATCACTTCCGCATGTCCTAAAGCATCAACGTAATCTGCGACATAACTATGGCTACAATGGCAAGTATATGTAGTATAGCCTTGTTCAGTACACGTTGGCTCGGTTACTAATTCATCATAATCGTGTCCAGTTGCTTCAACCACTTCTTGAGCAATAAGAACTTCTTTACATACTGAACAATGCTTTCCTTCAGTTAAACCTGTTTCTGTACAAGTAGGTGCAACTGCCTCGTCAATCACTTCTGTATGTCCTAGTGCGTCAACGTAATTATCAATATAACTATGGTTACAAAGGCAAGTGTATGTAGTATAGCCTTGTTCAGTACACGTTGGCTCAGATACTACTTCATCATAATCGTGTCCGTTTGCTTCACCATATTCGGTTGAACATACAGAACATTTAGCTTTTTCCGTACAAGTAGCAGTTCCACCTTTATGATTTTCTTTTGTTTCATAAGCACCACAAGTACACTCATACCAGTGTTGCGTTGCAGATTGTTTTAGTATTGTATAAATGTGGTTATCTTTTCCAATTACAACACTTTCTTTATCAATTATTTCAGTAGTCGCAGTATTATCGGTAAACCACTTGTCACAAGAACAAGTATAATATTCAATATTTCCTTCTTCTGTGCAAGACTGAACCTTTGCATTAACTCTAGTTAAATGTAAAGTATGTACGTGACCTAAGGCTGGAGTTATGACATAATTACATTCCGTGCATGTTTGATCAGTTGTTTCAGTTGCCTCTGCCCCAGGTTTATGATTTTCTTTTGTTTCATAAGCACCACAAGTACACTCATACCAGTGTTGTGTTGCTGATTGTTTAAATATAGTATAACTGTGTGGTGTTGTTGTGCCATACTCAATTCCACAATCATCACAAACTGCTTTTTTAATACATGTTGCGTTTCCACCATGGTGTTCTTCTAAACCATCTTTATCACCACAAGTACACTCCCACCAATGTTCGGTAGCAGTTTTCTTCAACGTTTCATATTCATGAGCATCTTTTTCAATTACAACGCTTGTCTTATCAGTGATTTCAGTAGTAGCAGTATTTGTTGTAAACCACTTACCACAAGAACAAGTGTAATATTCATTATTGCCTTCTTTAGTGCAAGATTGTGGTTTTGCCTCTACCTTTGTTAAGTGCAAAGTATGTACGTGACCTAATGCTGGTGTAATCACGTAATTACATTCTGTACATTTTTGGTCGGTTGTTTCAGTTGCTTCTGCACCTGGATTATGGTTTTCTACACCGTCTTTTGCTCCACAAACACATTCATACCAGTGTTGTGTTGCTGATTGTTTAAGTATAGTATAACTGTGTGGTTTTGTTGTGCCATACTCAATTCCACAATCATCACAAACTGCTTTTTTAATACATGTTGCGTTTCCACCAGAACAATTTTCTGTTATATTATGGTTGTTATCATTAACGCAAGTCTTTTTGTGTTGACCGTTTCCGATAGAAATCCAATCACCATAAGAGTGACCTAATTTTTCACCGTGTTTAAAAGTTGCCGTGCCTTTTTCACCACAAGAACAAGAAAAATAATATTCTGCTTTATCTTCGCAAGTTGCATCACTTGCCTTAAAAGTATCGTTTACTATTTGTTTGTCGTAAACGTGCGTGTGCGGTGACCCATTTTCACTGCAAGCTGTAAGTGAAAGCATACTTAGTGCAAACATCATTAAGCATACAAAACTTAATAAAAAGCAACTTCTCTTCATTGATAAAACCTCCAAGTATATAATGTATTTTTGATTGTGCTTTTTACCATAGATTAAACTAATCCGTGAACATCTAATCGAAAAAGTTCATATAATTTTTATCAAATGTAATTTTTTAGTATAAAATTCGTATAGAACAATAAATACGATTGACTTTTTTGTATAAAAGAATTAAAATCTTTACATAGATTAGTTTAATCTATGTATAAAAGTGGCGAGCATTAAACTCGCCACTTTTACCATTTTTAGAATAGTAATTTACCAAGCCTATTCATCATTTCCGTTTTATGTTCGAGCATAGAGTGGGCGTAGCGTTTTAAGGTTATCGTAGGGTTTTTATGCCCTAAAATTTCAGATAGCGTTTTAATATCCATACCACACTCTAAAGCGCGCGTTGCAAACGTATGACGAAGAGAGTGAAAGCCTTTATGCGGTAACTTAAGCCTTTTTAAAAGCAATTCAAAACTCTTTTGATAAGAGCGAACCTGTGCACCATGTACGCGTTCACCACAAATAACGTAGTTTCCGCTTGACGATTTCTTATACTCTCTTAATCGTGAAAGCAGTTGCTTGGGTAAAGGAATAATACGTTCCGAAAAGTCCGTTTTCGGCGTGTCGATTGCCTTAACGTATTTGCCGTTTTCCCAACTGTCGTGACAAGATTTAGAAACGGATATAATACCTTTTTGTAAATCTACGTCATCCCAAGTAAGGGATAACTCTTCTCCAATACGCAAGCCCGTGTAAAGGCAAAGAACCACGCCAAACAACTTATTTTTCTTCTTTTCAAAGATAAATTGCTCGATTTTGCGTTGTTCTTCTTTAGAAAAACAATCTACTTGTTTTTCTCGCCCCTTAGGACGCACGATAGCCATTGTAAACTCTTTGTCCGTTACGCCAAGTAATACTGCTCGGCGCAAAGAAGATTTAAGCACGGATATAATGCCGTTTACAGTGTTTGCAGATAAACCTTTTTCGGATAAATCCACGGTAAAACGTTGCAAAACGGTTGCCGTTAAATCTTGTAGTTCAAACTCTCCAAGCGTGGGGAGTATATGTAGTTCTATTTGCCTTTTATATTTGTTGTACGTTCTTATTTTCGTAGTGGGTTTGACGTACAAAGCAAGCCACTCGTTTAACCAATTTTTATATTTCAATAGTCTACCTCCGTTTGTGTGTTGCCGTCCCCGTTATAGGGGAACGGCTTAATTATTTTTAACCGTTTTTTTATTTCGGGATACGAAAACGGTCAAAACCCGTCCGCCGTTCATATATACATTTTACTATTTTCTTTACCTTAATCGGCGGTTATCTCTATGTAATCAACGAGATTCTTTATTTTGTTTTTTATTCAGTTGTGATTTTTGCCTTTCGGCTTGCCATTCTTCAAATTCGCGCTTGCCTTCTTCGCTTTCAAATAACTTTTGTATTGCAGGCAACAACGCCCTTGCAAGCGAATCGTTTTCAAAGTCAGGGATTCCCGTGTTGTTCTTACGCTTTCTTGACATTAACCTATAATTTTTTCCTCCTTATTAATCTCCTTTACTATTAAATTTTTTGTTCGTTGGTTTCGGCGATTTTTCACGCTCGATTTCTTCTTCGATTTGCTGTAAACGACTTTTTCCCAAGTTGGCGATAGGCTCGCCTTGGGGAATAAAAGCACCAACGATAGACGGCGCACGGTAAAAAGCACGTGCAAACGCTTCAGGTTCTCGCTCTCGAAAAAGAGTGTAGGCACGACTCATTTTTGTGAACTTATCTTTATCTTTTGAAAGTTCTTGGTGTTCCTTGAACAATAAACCATTGTCCGCTTGTTGACGTTTTACTTCTTTTTCTAAACGTTGAACTTCAGCGGTCAATACGACGATTTGGTTTTTTAATCCATTTTTCGTAAAAGCGAACTTACCTTTCTTGGCATCATCTAACGCTTGGGTATAATCGGCTTCGGAATTACGTTCTTCAATGATTTTATCTCTTTCGGCTTTCGCTGTTGAGATTTCTTTCATTGTTTCAGTAAAATGCTCGTCCGCTTTCTGAACGGCTTTTTCCATCGTTGCTAATTCCGCTTGCACACGTTTTCCTGCACTTGAAAGAATTTCAGTTGATTTATCCCACGCTTCATCCACGATACATTTAGCCTTAAACTCGGCGGTGGAGAGATGGGAAGCGGTGCTTCCTTCCTTACCACGCTTTAAACCCCAACGCTTTCCGACTTTCTCGTGAAATTCCGTTTGTAGTTTAGACAGCTCGTTGCGGTTAAGTAGGTCTTTAGCGCAGAGCCGTCCGTTTTTGATAGGAATAAGATTTAAGTGCATATGCGGAGTGGTTTCGTCGTTGTGGACAACGGCAGAGATTATGTTTCTTCTGCCGTATCGTTCAGCAAAGAATTTAGTGCAGTCACGGAAGAAATGATTTTGCTCATCTTCGTCTAAACTCTTAAAAAATTCTCTATCCGAGCCGACTACAAATGAAGCCATTAGCACAGCATCTTTTCGGGGTGCTTTTGGTAAGTTTAACTCGCTTATTCTTTGGTTGATAAAATCCGTATAAGAACTGCTCCTAAACAAAAGGCGGTAATTGTCTTTTGTCCTTGAACTGTCTATACAAGTGTTTGAGCCGACGTAGTTTTCGTCGCGCTCGTTTTCATTTTCTATGGGGCAAATATCCGTTTTATGATACTTTTCCATATGGCATACTAAATACGATATTTTGGTTTCCTCCTTATAATTTTTTTGGTCGTAAAATAGCCTCGCAGAGCACACTACTTTCAAGGAAAGTATAGTGTGCTATACTTTACAAGCCTTCTATAAAGTTTTGCTTGCCGTTTGCTTAACGCTCACGGCGGGTGGTAATGATGATAATTTTCCATTTTAATTTCCTCCTAATTTTGATAAACCCATCACTATTAATGGACAATAGAGAAGTAAGAGTTTAGGTTTTTTATAAAACTTTCTTCCTTAAAAAAGGGCGCAAAAAAGTCGCTGATAATAACTACCACCGACCTAAAAGGTGTAAGGGCAAAATGCCACGCACACATTATTAAGTTTTAATTGTTCTACATAAGCACATCTCCTTTCCGATAGGGAATAAAAAAATCCGTGTAAAAATCTCGCCCACTTATGGGTTCACTTCTACACGGATTCTTATCCGGAAGTATTTGATTTTTTGAGTGTAGCACCTAAAAATTTGTACTACAAAATAGACCTATCGCCAAACCCCGTTTTTTGAACGTTGGCGCGCCTACTTGAAAAGTTGGTCAGCCTTTCCAAGCCTTTCGCTAAAACGAAAGGACGGCACATTGTCGTAAAAAATTGTACGACAATAAAACCCTCAACAAGCCGTTTTGTTTCCCTTTATGTAAAACGACTTCGGGTAAACGGGAGAATATCTCCCACAAGCGTAAAAATGTACGCCAAACAAAGCCTGCCGATGCTTGCAAGCTAAATAAAGGGGCAGATTGCTCGCCGCAGACGGCAAACCCCTCGCAAACCAAAGTTTGCTTTCCCCTTGTTAAGGGGCAGAAGCCCTTAATTATATATACCCACACAAAGCATATTCTAAACATATGTTCGTGTTTGTAATTCTATTTTATCATATAAAAACGGGAAAGTCAATAGTCAATTGTCCACGTTCTTGGACATCTAACATCTTTTTTGAAAGTTTTTTAGAAGTTTTTGTCGTAAAAAGAAAAAACGGTAGGAGCCTAAATTCCTACCGTTATAATAGTTAAAGAGTAAAAGTAAATCCGAACCATTCACTCGTTACAAGGATTTGGTTCGGATTATACTGATTTGGTGCACTTGGCGGGATTTGAACCCACAACCTTTAGAATCGGAATCTAATGCCCTATCCAGTTGGGCCACAAGTGCAAGACTGCTACTTAAATTTCTTAAGTAGCAGTTTTTTGTTGATAATATTTAATTAATCTTTTTCTTCTTGTTCTTCTTCGGTTTCAATTACCGAAACTTTAACTTGCAAAACCCTTTTAACTGTTGATTTTAATACTTCGATTAAAAGGTTTTTATATTCAAGTTGATAGCCAGCGTGTGGAATAATGCCAGCAAGTTCAATCACAAAGCCACTAACGGTGTTGGCATCAATGCTTTCATCTTCATCAAGGGCAAACTTTTCAAAGAAATCTTTAAGTGGCGCATTGCCATCAACCACACAAGTCTTTTCATCAATATCCTTAAAGTAATTGATAATTTCATCGTGCTCATCATAAATTTCGCCAACCAACTCTTCCAAGATATCTTCCATAGTAAGAAGACCAAGCGTTCCACCATATTCATCTAAAACGACTGCAATGTGCATTTTCTTCTTTTGAAGTTGACGGAGTAGGTCTGAAATCTTGGCGTGTTCGGTTGTGTAAAGGGCGTTTTGCATTATGCCGTCAATACCCTTTTTGCCTTGCAAATAAGCGTTATAGAAATCTTTTTCGTGTATCGTGCCGATAATCGTGTCAATGCTTTCTTTGTAAACAGGGATACGTGAATAGCCTTCTTTGCCAAAAACCTTTTTGATATCATCCATTGAAGACGACACGTCAACAGCCACGATATTAACCCTTGGAACAAGAATATCGCCAACTTCCAAATCATCAAACTCAATAACAGAACGGATAAGTTCGGTTTCTTCGGTTTTTAAAGTTCCGTCTTCTTCGGCTTCTTCGACCATAGTCATAATTTCGGCTTCGGTGACAACGTCATTATCTTTGAAACGGAAAACTTTGCTTATAACCCACTTCCAACCAGAAAAGAGAAGATTGAGCAAAAACAAAAGGTAATAAAATAATTTGATTAGCGGATAAACCACCATAGAAATCTTTTCAGGATAGGTTTTTGCTATTAGTTTTGGGGTTATTTCACCAAATATTAAGATAGACAACGTCATAACCACGGTGGAAACAACGTTACCCATTGAAGGGTTATCTTTATAAACAAAAGCAAACAAAATAGTTGCGAGTGTGGTTGCAACGATGTTTACAATATTGTTTCCTATTAAAATTGTGCTGATAAGTCTGTCATAGTCTTTTTCAGCAAGTGTTAAAACTTTTTGTGCCCTTAAATTGCCGTTTGATGCAAGTGCACGAAGTTTAATACGGTTAGCACAAGAGTATGCCGTTTCAGTCATTGAGAAAAAGGCTGAAAATAAAATCAATACGATAAGTGCAATCAGTATGGGAACCGAGCCGTCTGGCATAATATCCTCCAAAGAAAAATAAATATAGTATTCTTATACTAACACAAAATGCTTTAATAATCAATGAATTTTGAGTTTTATAGGCAAATTTTTTGCTCTTTAACCAAATATTTTGTTTTTAATATATAATTTATTGCGAATTTTCGTCTTTTATGTTATGATATATTCGATTTATAGGCAAAGGAGTACTTTATGGGAAAGACGGTTGTTGTTGGAATGAGTGGCGGTGTGGATAGTTCTGTTGCTGCACTTATCTTAAAAGAACAAGGCTATAACGTTATAGGCTTGTTTATGAACAACTGGGAAGAAAAAGATGAGTGTGGTGCTTGCACCAGCGAAGAAGATTTTTCTGACGTTAGGCGTGTTGCAAACAAAATCGGTATCCCTTATTATTCTGTTAACTTTGCAAAAGAATATATGGACAGGGTTTTTTCATACTTTCTTGCCGAATATAAGGCTGGCAGAACCCCTAACCCAGACGTTTTGTGCAATAGAGAAATCAAGTTTAAGGACTTTAAGCAAAAGGCAATGGAACTTGGCGCTGACTATATTGCAACTGGGCATTATTGCGATATTTTGCACGATGGCGACACCCATTATCTTCTAAAGGCGAAAGACCAGTCTAAAGACCAAACCTATTTTTTAAACCAACTTTCTCAATCACAATTAGATAAAGTGCTTTTCCCACTAGGTAAGTTAGACAAAACTGAAGTTCGTGAAATTGCCACAAAACACGGCTTGGCAACTGCTGAAAAAAAAGATTCAACGGGCATTTGTTTCATCGGCGAAAGAAATTTTAGAAACTTTTTGCAAACTTATATCCCTAACCAAAAAGGGCTTATAAAGACTTATGACGGAAAAGTTTTGGGCGAACATTTGGGGCTTATGTATTACACCATAGGTCAACGCCGTGGCTTAAACATCGGTGGACAAAAGGGTGATGACGGCTCAAGGTGGTTCGTTATTGAAAAGGACTTAAAGGAAAACGTTTTATACGTTGCACACGGCGCTGAAGACAAACTATATTCAAAAGGGCTTATTATGAAAGATTGCAACTGGATACCTTGTGCACCAAAGGAAAAAGACTTTACTTGCACGGGAAAGTTCCGTTATCGTCAGCCAGAACAAGAGTGCACCGTGCATATTAAAAATGGCCATATTGAAGTTGAGTTTAAGGAAAGACAACGTGCCATTACCGAAGGTCAATTTGCAGTTTTCTACGACGGCGATAAGTGTATCGGCGGTGGCGTTATCGAAAAGGCTATTTTCTAACAAACTAAATCACAAAAACTAAATTATTATAAACAAATATAAAAAGCACTTTGCGTTTTGCAAAGTGCTTTTGTTTTTTGATTGTTTGTTGGTTATTAATTTTCTTTTTTGAAGAAAATTCTTGCAATGATAAAAGCCGTTGCTGATGTGAACAAACATAAAACAGAAAACACACCCATCAACATTGCAACGAAAGGCTTTTGTGCTTCTTTGTGATACACCAAAGTTAAACCAGTATCGGTCACAAAATGAAACACGTAAAAAGTTAGCGCAAGCATCACAATCCCCATAATTAAATTAATAACAGAAAATAATAAAACCTTTTTTCTAGTATCGTTGTTCATAGTTCACCTATAATTTTTATAATAGTGTTGGCAAAAATTAGTTTTATATATTCAACTTAAAAGCACTTTGCGTTTTGCAAAGTGCTTTTTTTAGTTAAACTTATTTATCAAGGTTAGCCTTTAAGGTTGCAAGTTGGTTGTAAAGTTCTTCTGGAACTCTTGTAAGTTCGCCATAGAAACCTTCAATACCTTCTGCTTCCTTCTTCCAGTTTTCTTTATCAATAGTGAGAAGTTCTTTGATTGTATCAAGAGTAACGTCTTCTAAACCTTCGATATTGATGTCTTCAGCCTTTGGAACGAAACCGATAGGTGTTTCAACAGCGTCAACCTTGCCTTCGCAACGGTCGATAATCCAGTCAAGAACACGCATATTGTCACCGAAACCAGGCCAAATGAAGTTACCGTTGTCATCAGTTCTAAACCAGTTAACGTTGAAGATTTGTGGTTTGTTAGAAACCTTCTTACCCATTTCAATCCAGTGGTTGAAATAATCACCCATGTTATAACCAACGAAAGGTCTCATAGCCATTGGGTCACGACGAACAACACCTACAGCACCTGTTGCAGCAGCAGTTGTTTCACTTGCCATAATTGAGCCTACGAAAACGCCGTTGTTCCAGTCTTTTGATTGATATACAAGTGGAGCAGTTTTTGCTCTTCTGCCACCGAATACGATTGCAGATAGTGGAACACCGTTTGGTGCTTCGAATTGGTCAGAAAGACATGGGCAGTTGATTGTTGGAGCAGTGAAACGGCTGTTTGGATGAGCACCCTTAATAGCCTTTCCGTCTGCATCTTTCATATCGCCGTTCCAAGGATTACCCTTCCAGTCGATAGCGTTCTTTGGTGGATTTTTATCCAAACCTTCCCACCAAATTGTGTTGTCGTCAAGATTTTGAACAACGTTGGTGAAAATGGTGTTTTTCATTGTTGATAAAAGTGCGTTAGGGTTAGACTTCATATTTGTGCCAGGAGCAACGCCGAAGAAACCGTTTTCTGGGTTTACTGCCCAAAGTCTGCCGTCTTCGCCAACTCTAATCCAAGCGATATCGTCGCCCACGCATTCAATTTCATAACCCTTATCTAAATATGCTTTAGGTGGGATTAACATTGCAAGGTTTGTCTTACCGCAAGCACTTGGGAAAGCAGCAGCGATATATTTCTTTTCGCCCTTTGGATTTTTGATGCCAAGGATAAGCATATGTTCAGCCATCCAGCCTTCGTTCTTACCAAGGAAAGATGCGATACGAAGTGCAAAACACTTTTTACCAAGAAGAACGTTGCCACCATAGTTTGAGTTGATTGACATAATGGTGTTTTCTTCTGGGAAGTGCATAATGTATCTCTTTTCTTCAGAAAGTTCAGCATAAGAGTGTAAGCCCTTAATGAAATCTCCATCGCCAAGAGCATCAATAACAGCCTTGCCAACTCTGGTCATAATAGCCATATTTAATACAACGTAGATAGAGTCAGTAAGTTCGATACCGATTTTTGAGAACTTGCTGCCAACAGCACCCATAGAATATGGAATAACGTACATTGTTCTGCCTTTCATAACGCCCTTGAACAAATCGTTCATTAAAGCAAATGCTTCGCCAGTTTCCATCCAGTTGTTGATAGGAGCAGAGTCTTCTTTGTTCTTTGAACAGATAAAGGTTCTTCCTTCAACTCTTGCAACGTCGTTTACAGTTGTGCGGTGAAGATAGCAACCAGGTAATTTTTCTTGGTTGAGTTTGATAAGAATCTTTTCTTCTACTGCTTGTTGTCTTAATGCTTCAAGTTGTTCTTCGCTTCCGTCAATCCAAACGATATTGTCTGGCGTACAAAGTGCTTTTGTTTCATTGATAAAATCAATAACTTTTTTGTTCGTTGTCATAATAGTTCTCCTTATGTATTTCGGTTTACTCCGATTTTTTAATTATTTTTTTATACTTTTAACCTTTTAGGATATTTTTCACACTTTTGCTTTAATTTTGAACATTTTTAAGCAAATTTATGATAAATTATAACACTTTTTGTTTCCAAAAAACTTTATTTTCCCAGAAAAAGTCTATCGTACTGCAGTTTACATTTTATCATAGTTTTCGTTAATTGTAAAGCACATTTTGTGCATTTTTCTTTTTTTATAAAAAGTTTTACCTTTCAATTTTCAAAAAATGAAAATTTTTGACAAAATTATTTCTTTTTTTATTTGTTTTATCATATATAATATATGAAAATTCTTTCAATAAGTTTTACACTTTTAAGGTGATATATGCAATACGTTAAAAAAGTTTTAGTGCTTAAAAGCGTTGAAAATCATTTGGATAACAAGCAAAAATTGAACGGGCTTATTAGAGTGGAGATTGAAAACGGGGTTGCCGAAATACATATTTCTTTAATTAATTTGCCACAAAACATTTTAAGTGATTATCACTTGCTTTTTATAGACAGCAAAAAAAATGAGTTTGAGTTTAATCTTGGCGTGCGCCCAACTTCTTCTGCCCACCTTTTCCCAAACGAACCACTTTTAGACAAGGGGTTTTGTGTTGGAATTTATCTTATAAAGGACAGCCTGCCTTTACTTTTGGGGTTTGCAAGCGATTGCAACTTTTTTTGCTTGCAAGACTTTAAGAAGTTGATTGCCGAAAAGTGCCTTTCAAGACATAAGAAGTCCATTAAACAAGAAACAGAACAAAACGTCTTCCCGTTTGTTCAAAGCGAAATTATCGATGCTTATAACGATGAAGCCGTTGCCACCGAAAACTATTTTGAAATTGATGATGAGATAAATAAAAAACTTTTATCGTTAAAGGACAAAGAAAATGAAAGTTTACAGTTTAAGAATGAACTTTTTACTTGCGACTGTCAAGAAAAAGAACAAAAAGACTTGTCGCAAACTTTGTGCGATGAAGATGAAAAGGACTTTGATAAATGCCAAAAACCTTGTTCAAAGCACTTCGACACAGTAAAAGCCGAACTTGACGAAATATTTTTTAAGTTCCCCGAAGAACAATCGCTTAAAAATCATTTTAAGGATAGCCGTTGGGCAAGAATTTATTATTCAGCCGACAAATATTACGTGGTTGGCGTTATATGCGAAGGTGGGGAAGAAAAGTATATATGCTACGGCGTGCCTGCAAATTATTCTAAAAACCCACCAAAAGAACTTGCTGGCTTTTGTTCTTTTATTCCCCTATCCATTTTCAATATGTTTGGTGCTGGATACTGGATAATGTTTCAAGATGCCGATTCTGGCAAATGCGTGCACTTTAATTAACTTTATTCATCTTCTTTTACTAGCGTTTATTTTATTGATAAAGCAAAGGGGACGCACTTTTTAGTGCGTCCCTTTTGCTTGTGTATTAATCATTCCTTTTTAGTTGGGGGAATAATTTTAGTCGTTTAAATCAGGGTTATAACTTGCTGGATAGTTTACAGTCACGCCGTCAATTGCTCTAATAGGCGTGATGCCAAGTTGGTCGCCACCGATAAGTTGGTTAAACCGCAACAACAAGTTGCAACATACTGCACAAGTGCTGTGGTCGTGGTCTGCAGGAATTCCACCATATGCATAACCAGGTTCAACACGCCAAGCAGTTTTACCAGCCACAACGCAATAGTGATAGTTCATCCAGTCGCCATAGTTAACCGTCACGTTCTTAAAACTTAAATTGTATTGAGAAAGGTCTGGATAATTTTTTCCATCGATAACTGTTGTTGCTTCGCAACGACCGATAAGCATACCACACATACGATATTGATAATATTTATAAGCAGCAGTAACGTCGTTATAAGCATCTAAACGGCAATTAACTTCAACGTTTTCAAAGTTGTAAGTTGCGCCTGGTTCTGCTTGACCAACAACGCCACCTATTGAACTATCAAAAGAGCCCCAAAGTCCACCAAGAACAACGTCTTCACCGATAGTTATATCTTTGAAATTATACACGCCGGCACCTGACCAGCCGATGATACCACCGATACCATTATTATAAGTTCCAAAATCACAATCTTCAATCGTGATGTTTTCAAAAGTACAGTTGCCTTCTGCTGAACCACAAATGCCACCGATGTCGCCACCTTCAACTTGTGCCTCAACACCTGAAATGGTGACGTTCTTGATTGTTGCACTTTCTAATTGACTGAACAAACCGATAGAGCCATATTTGCCCCATTCATAACCGAAAGCCCAACCACTTTGATATAAGTTAGAAATAGTGTTGCCTTGACCATCAAAAGTTCCCTTGAATGGTTTTGTCACTAATCTGCCACTGCTATCTCTTTCGCCTGTTGTGCCGATAGGTTCAAAACTTACACGTTCGCCGTTTTCATCGATTAAGCCTAAATCAACGTCAGCATCAAGTTTTACAGTTTTGCCCGCAAAACCATCATCGCCTTCGCCAACCATCTTTGCAAAACCAGCAAATTCTTCTGCTGTGTTAAGTACAAACTCTACGTCTTCTTCATTATACCAAGTTGTATCAACGTTTCCGTCCCAAGCAGTTTGTGGTGCTGGAATTTCTGGAAGACTTGGAAGTGTTGCGTTAGAATCATAGAAGAATCCGTCGCCATCGTTTTCATAACTTACTTGTGTTGCAACAAGACCAACAGCGAAGTCGATTGATAAGCCACCAGCAACGTTAAATTCATTGTCATTTTCAGTTGGTTGCCATACGATACCAACTTCATAAGTGATTGATTCTTGTGGAAGCAAATAGCCTTCTAATGACATACCGTCTTTAAATGATGGCATATTCATAGGGTCATATGCTGGAACAGCAGAGTCAATATCTAATGCTTGCAATCTGCTATCGCCCATAACGTCATCTGTACCAGTACTCTTATTACGTGTTAATACGTAAATAGAAAGGGCATCGGCAAGTGTTTTGCCAGTTGGGGTTAAAGTTGCGTTTGCACTAACAATGCTTAATTGATATTTAAGCGCAAGTGAGCCGTCGTTTGCAACTTCAAAACGACCATTAGCAGACGCACCTGGTTCCCAAACGATATCGTCACCATTGATATCAGTGAAAACTCTAGTATATTCATCAACGTTTTCTACTTTGCCGTTGTAAGAATTCATATAAGTCAAGTTAACGTCCAAGTTGCCTGATTGAATTTTGTTAATTCCTGTTGCTGAAGAATCTGTAAACCACGCAAAAGTGCTACCGATAAGTAAACTGAAACTGATTACGATAGCCATTACGCTTGTCACTAAAATTTTTCCTGCGTTTTTAACTTTCATTTTAGTTTTCTCCTTTTATTTGTTTTCTTTATTTTTTAATTGTTTTACAAAATCAACTTTTTCGAATTTTGGGTTTTTTTGAAGTTCAAACTTTTCTGCAACTGCGTCTGCAAGTTTTATTGCGTTTGCGCAAGCACGGTCACTCTTAATCTTGACAGCAAAAGGAACTTCTTGATAAGCCTTAACAGACGACATATCCTTTTGGAAATATACGTTCTTGTTAAACTCTTCTACGTTTAGGTTAAAATATCCCGACAAGGTTTTGCCACGAATTCCTATCTTTGCGATAAGCGTGCGACCCTTTCTGTAAGATGCACCCCTATATGAAATTCTTGAACTTACCTTTTTATATGAAATTAATTGATTGTGCAATTCGTTAAAATGGTTTTGAGTTGTTTCTTTAGATTCGATTAGTTTTTCTGAAAAAGGTTTTTTTTTGCTTTCAGGAAAACTCAACTTATCGTTGCCGTCATCTTCAACGTCTTCCACCACTTGTTCGGTTGCAGAAACTTCTTCGGCAACTGGCTGTGGCACTGGTTGCTCGCTTACAACTGGTTGAGCGACGGGTTCTGCTTGAACTGGCGCTTGTTGTGGTTGTGCTGTTTGAACTGCTGGTTGAACTGGCGCTTGTTGTGGAACTTGCACGTTGCCAACTGTTTGCGATATTGTTGGATAGCCTTGATACATAACCGGTTGTGGTTGTACTGCGCAACCCCCTGCCGTTTGGCTTATAATAGGTTGTTGCATAGGCATACTAGCATAAACAAATTGTGGTGTTGGTTGAACCCCTTGATATGTAGGTGCTTGTGGGCAAACAACAGGCGCTTGTGATGGAGCAATGTTTATGCTTTGATGCACAGGCTTGTCTTGACTAGGTGCTGTTTGACATATTACAGGCGCTACCATATATGGTGACGGCGTATACGTTATATTAATTGTTTGGTAAACGACTGGTGATTGTTGTGCTGGTGCTTGTTCTTGTTGTTGTGTTTGGTCTTGCACTTGTGCGTTGTTCATTTCTTGTTCAATTTTTTCTCTGTTCTTTCTCATATCTTCATCCATTATATTTATATCGTTTATATAGTTTGCCGAACCTGTCGCCCCCATAGGAAGAACAACGCTCTGTCCTTCAAGCAAACCTATTTTTTCTTTAATACTATCTATTTCTTGGTTATACTCTTTTGCAAATTCCTTTTTACCCAGCACCTTGCCAACCTTGATGCTAAAAAAGATTATCAACAACACACTCGGTGTTAAAATGCTTACGTAATAACCACGTGGTGTTTTTAAGAAGGCAAACAGCGTGCCCATATTCGGCACTTTGAAAACGTATTTACCTATAAGGTGTTCTGGTTTAACTTCAACCATATCGTTGACGCCAGTGTTAATGCCGTAAGTGACAAACCCCGTCACCTGCCCCGTGCTGGAATACTTTATTTCACGTATCTTGTGCGACACTGTTTTTCCCATACTTTCGGCGTTAAAAGAAAAGAAGGTTATAACGTCACCAACCTTAAGTTTTGAAGGGTCTTCCACTTTGCGAATTACTATCACGTCCCCAGCATCAAAGAATATCGGTTCGTTTTGACTTGTGGCAGACTTGCTCATAGAATCGGTGTTTACTATTAATATCTTGTGCCCGAAAATTTCTTTGCCGTTGTTTTCACCGCTAAATGCCGCACAGGTGGCTAAAATCGAAGTGATTATAGCAAGCAAAAGGGCAAGCCATGCAAACACGCCAAGCGTCTTTTCAAATATTCTCTTGTTTTTCCCTTTTTCCATCGCTACCCCTTGTTTTTCTTAATTTTTTACCACCCTACATGGTGTTGATTAAAAAATTTGACCCATACCCCAGCCTAACTGTTGGGTTTTTCATTATATGTGCATTACACATAATTGTCAACTAATTTTCACTACTTTTTAAAATTTTTTTGATTTGTCAACGATTTTTGCTTATTTTTTAAAAAATTACACACAATAATTATATTAAACCTTTTTAATTTTATGTGTTATGCACATAACTGTGAAATATTTTTGTTTGTGTGATAAACTATGTTTATGGTGTTTGGGGATAATTTTAAAAAATTGAGACACGAAGCGAACTTGTCTCAAAAAGAAGTTGCCAAAAGGCTTGGCATTTATCAATCGAACGTAAGCGATTGGGAAAACGATATTTCTAGGCCCGAATATGAAAAACTTATCCAGTTGGCAAAACTTTACGATTGTTCTATTGCTGAACTTTTAGGCATTGAAGAATCGTGATTGTTGTTCAACTTTAACTTACGATACAATATTTTAAAAGACAGAAAGGGTTGAAATTTTTCAACCCTTTTTAACCAACCCTTTTAGATAAAAAAAGAGTATGGCTTTTCCATACTCTTCTTTTTTTGTATTTTATTTTTTATACAGGTAATGTGACTGTGGTATTGTTTATGTTTGAAAAAGTGAAAGTCAACACTGAAAAAGGTTCGCCATATTCTTCGTCTTGGCAAAGTTCCACATATACGGTGCTTAAGTATCCGTTAACAAATTGTATTTCAACTCTTTTATTATATATATCGAGAATCTCTGTTATGTCTGACTCATTAATAACAGTGCTCTTTAATCTTTCTACAGTATAAACCTTTTTTGCTGAATCATAAGTAAATTGATTATACTTGCCTGAAAATGGAAAATAACTTGCAAGCATCAACTTCATACCAACGTAAAATGGGTCGGTGTTAGGTAGTACCTGTGTTTCATCTTCCAACTTGCCGTCTAGCCAAAATTCAATATCAATACCGTTTGGTGCAAGTTTTAAGATGCCCCAACCTTGTTGTCCAAACGAAACGCCTTCGCCACGCAAGGTGTAAGAAGTGATAGGCGCTAATCCTGTTGGTTCATTTGAATATACTTGTGCTGAAAGTGGGGTTGCCGTTGGCGCACTTTTAGTGATATTAAAGTTAATATCCCACTCTGCTTCACTAACGGTGTAAACGGCATTGCCATTTCCGCCGTCTTCTTCTTTTTTACAAGCAGTTAGGTTAATCGCACAAGGGATAACCATTAACATTGCCAAAATAAAACTTAAAATTCTTCTTTTCATAATCTCGCTCCTATATATAATATATGTTTATTCAAAACAAAAATAATGGCACACCACTTTTTCTTTTAGAAAACCTAGTGTGCCTTATTCTTTTTAACCAAAAACTCTTTTCGATACAAATTGAATATTAGTACATCAAGAACTCTCTTTCTTTTTCTTCAGCCTTTGGATTATATTTCTTATACAATTCTTTAACTGTGCGGAAAGCAAGTTTTGGAAGTCTGTATTCACTAACCAAGCCCTTGTTGTTGAACCCTCTTGGTTTCATCAAGTAATCTTCGTGTTGAGTGTTCATATCGCAGAATTGCCAAATGTAAGTTCCAGAGAATGCATCGTTTCCAAAGAAAGTTTCAATGTGTTTCTTTAAGTATTCGGCTTGATATTCTTCAGTCCATCTCATAACTTCTAAACCAGTGTGTCCCTTAATAGACGCTGCACCAAATTCAGACATAATGATAGGCTTTTCACCGATTTCTTTAATTTTATCGGTAATTCTTTGAACGTATGCAGGAAGTGTGTCCATTCTCTTTGGAATATACCAACCAACGTATCTGTTGAAACTTGCAACGTCAACAAGGTCTAAACAAATATCCTTTTCGCCAACAACTGATGCGAAAGTGATAAGTCTTGAAGTGTCAAGTTTCTTAATGGTTTCGATAAGTTTAATAGAAAAATCTCTTGTTTGTGGCAAGGTTGTGTCGACTTCGTTATGTAAGCCCCAGAATACGATTGATGGGTGGTTTAAATCACGAATAACCATTTCCTTATGCATTGTGATTGCACGGTTAATAAAGTCTTCGTTCTTAAATGATTCTGCCCATTGTGGACGGTTGCCCCATAGTGGAACTTCTTCCCAGAACAAAATACCCATTTCATCCATATAGTCCAAAGTCTTTTTGCTGTTTGGATAGTGTGAACCACGGATACTGTTGCAGTTTAATTCAATGATGATATCGATATCTTTCTTTGTCAATTCGAAAGGCATTGAAAGACCCCAGTCTGGGTGAATTTCGTGACGGTTAACACCTGTAAGCATAACTTTTTTACCGTTCAATAAGATATCCTTGCCCTTAACCCCTAGCGTTCTAAAGCCCGTTCTGTCGATAAGGTCTTCCCCACCGAACTTAACTGTCACGTAATAAAGATTACCTTCTCTAACGTCCCAAAGTTTAACGTCATTAAGAACGATGCCGTCGGCAACGACGTTTTCTTCGCCGTCAACTGTAATTTCTTTTGTATAAACGCTCTTGCCATCAACTAATACTTCAAAAGTGTCAGTGGTCTTTTTAAGAGCCTTAACGTTTGCTTTAACAGAAAGTGTTGCCGTTGTGCCATCAAGAGTATAATCGATACGGCTATCCTTAATATAACAGTCAGCGATTTCACGGATTTCAACACCCTTATTGATACCACCATAGTTATACCAGTCACTGATTGCGTGTGGAATTGTGGTCGTAAGGTCAACTGTGTTATTTACTCTTACAACGATTTCGTGTTGACCTTTGCCGATGCCTAAAAGTTCCCAGCCAAATTCAACAAAGCCACCATAGTGATGACCAACGAACTTCTTGTCAACGTAAACGTCACATTCGTTTGCAACGCCTTCAAACTTTAAATAAATGTTATCTAAAGTTGTTTCAAAATCGGTTTTATACCAAGCAGTGCCTTCATATTGATAAAGACCAAGAGTGTTGTTCCAGCAAGCAGGAACGTACATCTTTTCTTTCTTTTCAGGGAAGTTTTCATACCATTTTTCTTCGGTACCCTTTTCATTTGGGTCTAAGCAAAAATCCCAAAACTTATCAAGTTTGAACCACTTTATGCTATTACTTCTTTTAAATAATCTGTCCATAATTTCTCCTAAAAATATTGTCTATATTTGAATACAGTTATTATAACATTGACAAAATAAAAAGTCAATACTTGTTTTTATTTTCTTTAATAATAATTTACTAGCAAAAAGCATAGTCAAGAAAAAAGAAAGACCTAATAAAAGGTCCTTCTTTTTTGTTTTCAAAACTATAGTTTATTAATTAACGCTTAAAGCACTTATCCACGTAAGTTGTGGTTAAATAATTTTTAAGTTCAGTATACCCCAAACCATCAAGAATTAACTCTGTACCAGCCGCCGCCGTTTTGCTTGCAGTATAATACCAACCACTTGTTTCGCTAAAGGTCACCCTTGTCAAATCTGAACAATCGGCAAAAGCATTTGCACCTATGTGTTTAACGCCAGAGCCTATTACAAGTTTTTCTAAATAACTACAATTTATAAACGCTTCTTCACCGATTGAAACAACGCTGTCTGGTATGATTACTTCGGTAAAACGATATGAATCACACATATAGAAAGCCGAATCGCCGATACTAATTAAGCCGTCTGGCAAGGTCACGTTGGCTAAATCACGGCAACGGAAGAAGGTGTTTGCGCCGATATGTTTTATTCCACTTGGTATATTTACGTTTATTAAATTCTCACAATCGTTAAACGCAGCATCGCCGATACTAATTAAGCCACTTGGTAAAATTACGCTTGTTAAATATGCATAACCCCAGAACGCACCACCTATAATAACCTTAGTTTTGCTGTTAACTTCTATTGACTTTTTAGAAGAATTATTTGAGCCCGTTTTTGGTCCGATGAACACCAAGTATTTATTTGAATCATTGCCCAAATAATTTCCATCATCATAAGACTCCGTATTATAGGTTAAGTAATTACAGTTAGCAAACGCATTTCTGCCAACGCTTGTTATTCCATCACATATGCTGATTGAAGTTATTTTTGTATATGCAAAGGCATTTTCGCCGATGGTCTTTAACGTTGATGGAAGAGTTATTTTGTTAAGCGTACTGTAATAGAAAGCAAAATCGCCTATCGTTTCAACGCCTTCAGGAACAACAACGCTTGTTATTTTTTCGTGATACAAGAAAGCATCGCCTGCAATAACCTTTGTATCAGCGTGGAAAGTCATACTTATAACGTCTTCCGTTTTTGGCATTATGAACACTTTATATGGATTTGTATCGTCGCCGATATAATAACCGTCGTTATATTCGTTAAACGTCATTACGTCTGCACTTTCAAAAATAGATTTGCCAACTTCATAAACAGCGCCTTTTATTTTAACGCTTGTCAATTTATGGCAGTATTCAAACACGCCAGTGCCGATAGTTTTAATGCCAGTGCCGATAACAACGCTTTCTAATCCACCACATTGTTCAAACACTTCGTGACCAATAGTTTCAACGCTATCTGGTATATCTACGCTCTTTAACAAATTACAAGTTGCAAAAGCACTTGAATCAATAACTTTAAGTGAATTGTTAAATTCTACAACTTTCAAACCTGAACAACAGTTAAACGCAGAATGACCGATACTTAATAAAGTGTTTGGAAGAGTTAGTCCTTCTATGTAATAACAATGACTAAACGCATAGTCGCCGATACTCTTTAGGTTTTCACCCAAAGTAAGATTTGCTAATTTTTCACAATGTGAGAACGCATATGCATCTACACTGTTAAGACCTGTTCCCATCGCCAAAGTCGTTAAGTTTTTGCAGTTTTCAAACGCGTTGTTTTCAATTGACTTAACACTGTTTGGAATTGATAAAGTTGTTAAGGCAATACAACCAGAAAACGCATAATCTCTTATAAGTTCCACTTTTGCAGGAATCGTTAATCCGTTCAAAAGTACGCAATCTTTAAATGCTGAAGAACTTATCGTCTTAAGGTTTACAGGAAGTGTTATGCTTGCTAATTTAGAACAACCTTCAAAAGCAGATGCGCCGATAACTTCAACGTCATTTCCTAAAGCCACGCTTGTTAGATTTGCAAGACCATTAAATAGTCCTTGTGGTATTTCTTTTAGTCCATTGCCCATTAAAATGGTGGTTAATCCACTGCAACCAGTAAAAGCAGTTGATGAAATTGAAGAAACTTTATCTGGCAATGATACGTTGTCTAAAACAGCACAGCCATAGAAGACGTTATCAGAAATGTTTTCAACGTTTTCACCTAGCGTGACAGACGTAAGGTTATTACAGCCATAGAATAGTCTGTTTGGCAAAGTGACCACGCTGTCGCCTACAGTAGCATCACTTAATGCCGTACAACCTTCAAAAGCCTTTTCTCCGATAGTTATAACGCTGTTAGGGATTTCCACACTGGACAAACTTGTGCAATTCATAAACGCTTTAGCACCGATACTTTCAACGCCTTCTGAAATAACAACTTGTGTTAAAGAAGAACATCCCGAGAAAGTTGAGTCGCTAATTGTTTTCATCGTTGATGGAATTGTGATATTTTCAATTCTTGAGCCAGAAAATGCACCACCAGCAATAATCTTCATATCGCCGTGCAATGAAATATCGGTTGTGTAGTTATCCACAGGTTTCATAAACACCATATGATTGTTTTGTGCGTTTCCTAAATAGTTGCCACCTTCATATTCTGCAAACTGCAAATTATTACATCTATAGAAAGCATCGTCGCCCACGCTTGTTATCGTGTCAGGAATTGAAATGCTACCTAATGTTGAATAAGCAAATGCCCAGTTGCCGATTTTTGTCACACTGCTTGGTATAGAAACACTTTCCAAATTAGTAGTGTAAAAAGAATAATCTTTTATTTCTGTGACTGTGTTTGGAATTTCTAGGTTGGTTATCTTGTTTTCACCAATATATAAGTTGCCGTATCCATAATGCTCATAATAATAACTTGCATATAATGGATTTGCATTAGTTCCATCAAAGTCAATTTTACACCAATCTTCCACACTGGTTATGAAAACCTTTTGCAATTCGCCACAAGACATAAAGGCTGAAGCACCAATACTTCTCAAAGTGCTTGGAATAGTTATTGTTTCCATGCTTTCATAAGAAAAGAACATATTTGCTGGAAGACTTGTAATACCTTCTGCTATGTAAGCGTTTTTAACTTTTTTTTTCACGTTTTTGTAATCGCTAATCTTATTCGTAGGCGTTTCGGTTATCGCGCCGTTGCCGAATAAATAACAATCGTAATAGCCGTCACCAGTGCTCACTAAGTAATAGAAATTGTTGTATTTGTGAGATGCAATGCTAGAAATATCTGTTTGACAGCCAGAACATGTTTTCGTTGTGAAAACGTGGTCTATTTTTCCTATTACCCTTGTTTCATACTCACTACATTGTGGGTCACCTGTGCACACTCTCTTTTCTTGACCTACTGCACTGCAAGTTGCTGTAGTCGTCACTTCCCAGTTGTCATCATACACGTGTTCGCCTGTTGCTTCAACGTAATCGTCAACGTAAGTTTTTCCACAAGAACAAGTAAAGGTGGTATAACCTTGACTAATACAGGTTGGAGCGGTCACTTGTTCAGTATATTTGCATTCGTGCTTATCGCAGGCGATAAAGCAGGACAAACATACTGTTGAAACAATAGACAATATTGTTATCAATAATTTTTTACGCATTTCTTTCTCCTAAAATATATTTTTGTTAATTATATTTTATAATTAAAGACTTTGTCAATCGTTTTTTTGGCAAAAAATAAATATAAACTTGTCAAAAAATGTTTGTTTATCTTATAAAGTGAGAAAAATGCTAATAAAATCGCTATTTTTTGAACTTGTTTATTTTTTTCAAAAATTGATTTTCGCTTGCTTTATTTAGTCGGTATAAGCCAGCGGAATTTTCTTCTTCCCAAAAAGTTTTTCAATACTTTTTGGGAGCCTTGGTTTCTAGTCAAGTCCGTCCATACAGGCATAAAAATAAAAACTCGCAAAAAGTATCGTAAGAACTTTTTGCGATTAAGGAAAAGCAGGCAGATAAGTCTTTGCTTTTTGTGAAAACAAAAAGCAAGACCATAGGCCTTGCTTTGACGTGGTGCCGCTGGCCGGACTTGAACCGGCACGGTATCACTACCACTGGATTTTGAGTCCAGCGCGTCTGCCAATTTCACCACAGCGGCAAAAATTTTTTATTATTTGTTGATTTATTTACGTATTTTTGGTAAAATTATATATGTAAACAATATCACTTGCAAGGCTTTTTCAAACTTTGCTATAAGATAATAGCACAATTTTTTTTAAAATGCAAGCATATTAAAGGATTTTTTATGGAAAAGTTAGTTCTTATTGATGGAAACAGTTTAATAAATCGTGCCTTTTACGCAATGCCTGTCCTTTCAACCAAAGACGGCACTTATACTAATGCAGTTTATGGCTTTATGAATATGTTTTTCAAAATGCTTGCTGAAGAAAAACCAACTTTCGTTGGGGTTGCCTTTGACTTAAAAGCACCAACTTTTAGGCATAAAATGTATGCTGAATACAAAGGCACTAGAAAGCCTATGCCAGAAGAATTGCGTCCACAAATTCCACTTTTAAAAGAACTTTTAGCCACTATGGGCATAAAGACCTTTGAACTTGAAGGAAGTGAAGCCGACGATATTATCGGCACGATTGCAAAAGCAACCGACGTTAAGACTATAATTATCACGGGCGATAAGGACTCTTTTCAACTTGTTGATGAACAAACCGAAGTACATTTTACAAAGCGTGGTATAACCGACGTGGAAATTTACACGCTTGATAACTTTACTGAAAAGACCGAACTTGTTCCAAGCCAAATTATTGACCTAAAGGCACTTATGGGCGACTCAAGTGATAATATCCCTGGGGTTAGTGGTATCGGCGAAAAGACGGCTAAAACTTTGCTCAAAGAATATTCAACCGTGGATAACCTTTACGAACATACTGATGAATTAAAGGGCAAACTTGCAGAAAAGATTATCGGTGGAAAGGAAAGTGCATTTTTATCAAAGACACTTGCCACAATCGACTGTAATTGTGGGGTTGACACCGATTTGGAGAAAATGAGATATTCTTTGCCTTTTGCAAACGCCGTTAAGCAAAGGTTTATCACACTTGAATTTAAGTCGCTTTATTCTAAAGAGAGTTGGTTTGACCAAACGGCTTTAGAACCAACAAAAAGCGTTACGGAAAAGCAACTTACCCCCCAACACGTTGTTGAAATAACGGCACTTGACCACGAAATTTTTACTAAAAACTTTTCTCAACTTGCTGTTGCGACAACCGATAAAAAAATCGCTTTAAGCGACGGTATAGATGAATACACCATAAAGATAAGGGAAAACTTGTTTGACGATGGGTTTGAACTTTCTAAAATTTTGCTTACCCTAAAAGATTTGTTTACTAGCGAAACTAAACTGATTGTCTTTGACAAAAAGGGGTTAAGACATTTTATAAAGAATAGCGTTTCGCTTGACCTTACTGCACCTTGCGACGACCTTGCGATAGTAAAATACCTTGCAGATTTTTCAGGCAAGGAAGAAAGCGTTTCTGCCTTACTCACCGAATATAATTATGACACCACCACCCCTGCTTTTTCAACGTTCCAACTTTTTAATGAATTGTGGAAAAAACTTGTTGAGCAAGGTTTAACCGACCTTTATTCTCAAGTGGAATTACCACTTGCAGATGTTTTGTTTGATATGGAAGAAAGTGGTTTTAAGGTGGACTTAAACTCACTGTTGCAAGCAGGCAGTAAGTATAAACAAATTTTAAGCGAACTTGAAAACAAAATTCGCATTTTGGCAGATGAACCGAACTTAAACGTAAACTCACCAAAACAACTTGGGGACGTTCTGTTTGAAAAACTTAAAATAGGCAAGGGCAAAAAGACCAAGTCAGGCTATTCAACCACGGCTGAAATTTTGGAAAGTTTTGAAGATGCCCACCCTATTATCCCACTTATTTTAGAACATAGGCAAGTGCAAAAACTATGCTCTACTTACGTGGACGGGCTTAAAAACCTAATTGACAAACAAACTGGGCTTATCCACACCACCTTTAACCAAACGCTTACTGCCACGGGCAGACTTTCAAGCAAAGAACCAAACTTGCAAAACATACCCGTTAGAGATGATATGGGTAAAGAAATAAGAAAGTTCTTTGTGCCAAAGGGCGAAGATAGAGTGCTTGTCAGCGCAGACTATTCGCAAATTGAATTAAGACTTCTTGCTTGCTTTTCAAAATGCCAAAGTTTAATCGACGCATTTAACAACGGCAAGGATATTCACACGGCAACGGCGTCTAAAGTGTTCAAAAAGGACGTTAGCGAAGTCACTTCTCAAATTAGAAGTAGGGCAAAAGCCGTTAACTTTGGTATTATTTATGGCATGAGCGAATATGGGCTTGCAAAAACGCTTAAGATTTCAAACGGCGAAGCAAGGGATTTTATAAACGCTTATTTTAACGAATACCCAGAAGTTAAAAAGTATATGGAAGATAACGTTAACTTTGCAAAACAAACGGGTTATGCAAAAACTTTGCTTAATAGAAGAAGATATATTAGGGAAATTTCTGCATCTAACTATAACTTGCGTCAATTTGGCGAAAGGGTGGCTATGAATATGCCACTTCAAGGAAGTTCGGCAGACATCATAAAAGTCGCAATGATTAACGTTCATAATAGATTGAAAAGAGAAAATCTAAAGTCCGAACTTATCTTGCAAGTGCACGATGAACTTATTATTGATGCGTTCTTAAACGAAAAACAACAAATAGAAAAAATACTCGTTGAAGAAATGGAGGGAGCAGTTAACCTTGCTGTTAAACTTACCGTTGAACTCGGCTGTGGCGCAACTTGGTTTGATGCTAAATAAAAATGAACAAAAAACTTTTTGCAATTACTGGTGGAATAGGCAGTGGCAAATCCTTGGTTCTTTCAATTTTGAAAGACGCAGGTTTTTTAGCCATTTCTTCAGACCAAATTGTTTCTAATCTTTATAAAACGCATAAGGTCAAAGCCTTGCTAAAAGAAATGTTCCCTATCGCCGTTTCGGGCGAAAAAAGATTAAGGCTAAATCGTGCAGAAATTTCAAAGCAAGTCTTTTTTGACAAAGACAAACACCAACTATTAACTTCCACCATTACCCCACTTGTTTTAGAAGAAATTTTGAAAAAGGCGAAGAATACGACAAAACCACTTTTCGTTGAAGTGCCCCTTTTGTTTGAGTGCAAATATCAAGATTATTTTGACGGTGTGATTGTGGTTATGCGTGATAAAAAAGAACGCATAGAAAGTGTTAAACTTCGCTCTAACTTAACCGAAGAACAAATTTTGGCACGTATCTCTAACCAAGTTGATTATGATGCTTTGGATAAAACCCCTTACACAGTTATAAATAACGACGGCGACATATTAGCCCTAAAAGAAAAGGTATTAACCGTCGCAAAAGAATTGATAGGATAAAAAACAAAAGTCTAACGAATTTTCGTTAGACTTTTGTTTTTTTATTTTAAACTATCCATTTTTTTCAAATAAATTAAAAATTCTTTTACCCTTTTTTATTGCATAGTTATACGCTAAGGTTGTTCCACTTTGCGTTTTGCTTTTAGGAAAATAATTTTTATTAAAATAAAATATGCAAAAATCACTTTTATCAATCATAACTTGATTACGCCTAATATAACTAAATCTATTACTTATTAGTTTTTCGTTATAAAAATAACTATCTTCATAAAAATTTTTAAGATATTCGTAGTAACTATCGCTTATAATGGGATATTCTGCCCTAACCAAAATACGTTTTAAGTTCGAATAAATCTTTTTATATTCGGTAACTATATCGTAACAAAAGTCAATAAACTTGCTTTTACTACCGAACAAGAAAACGTTAACGTTTTCTTGTTCAATTAAATCAGTCACTATATTTTTTAGCCTCAATTCAATTTCTTTGTTCTTTTCAAAATCTCTATGACCTATTATACAACAAACTTTCATCATCTTCTAATAAAAAGGTATTTTATACACACATTATAATTAGGCATTGCCTAATTGTCAAGCATTTGTTAGGTAATACCTAATATAATTGCAGTATGGATAAAAATTTAGATTTAATTATAAGTGAAAACTTAAAAAAAGAAATAGAGCAATCTGGTTTGAAGAAAAGTGAAATTGCTGATGCCATTGGTGTGTCAAGGGCAACAATTTCGCAATATCTTTCAGGAAGGGCTCAGCCAACACTTGCCACTTTTGCAAAATTGTGCGCAGTATTAGATGTCTCTGCAGATGAAATATTAGAATTAAAGAAATAAACTAAAACGGCTAACGATTTTCGTTAGCCGTTTGTTTTTACTTATACACCTCTATCACTTTTTTCAAACAAATTAATGATTTTTTTATTTTGTTTTATCGCATATAAAATTGTAGTTTTTGCTCCACTTTTAAAAGCCTTCATATCAACATAGCAAACAATCAAATCACTTTCTTCTACCATTTTTTTATTAGAATAAAATATGCGATTTTTAAAATATTGCTCTTCAATATTATAAAACATTGTTTCGCACCCTAAATTTTTATAAAAATCGCTTTTACTATAACCATATTCATCTTTTTTTAAAAAAGATAGACTTGTTAATACAATATTTATATTTGTTTCAAAATTATAAGTTTTTTTATGTCTTAAACTTGTTGACAAAGCAATTTTATCAAAATCACCATGACACCCTATCAACAGCCTTACACTTTCACCAGTCACTATTTCTTTTAACAACTTTTCTAGCCGTTCAAAAACGGCTGTTTTGTCTAAAACCTGTCTATGCCCAAAAAATGCTATCGTTTTCATAATTACCCCTACTACATTATAGCATAAATTAGAAGATATATCTTCTATATTTGAAAATATTTTTTGGTAAAATTATAGAAGATATAACTTTGGGGTAAATTTTTACTATGAAACTAGAAGATGCAATCACAAAAAGAATTTATGCTTTATGTGAACAAAATTCTATAACGCCCAACAAATTAGCAACTCTTTCGGGATTGCCTGCTGGCTCAATAAAAAGCATATTTTATGGAAAAAGCAAAAATCCTGGCACAAGGACAATTCTTGATATGTGTCAAGCGTTAAACATTACTCTTTTTGATTTTTTCAACGACGATTTGTTTAAGGACATAGAATTAGAAGGCAATTATTAAAAACAATTCAACATTTTTATAATAAAAAAACGGATAGCAAAACTGCTATCCTTTTTCATTGTTTTCTTTTTTATTCTTTTTCAAAATAATAGTGTGTATTATCTTCTCTAACTTGCTTAAAACCAAGCCTTCCTATAAGATTAAACGACGGAATATTCTCTTTAAAACACCTTGTTTTAAGTTTTGTTGCCCCCAAAACGCCAACAGCATAGTCCATAAGGGCTGTGGCACTTTTTGTGGCATAGCCTTTGCCTTGACTTTCCTTAAAAAATCTAAACCCTATTTCCACGCCACCAAAATAGTCAAAGTTGTGCAAAACTAATTCGCCCACCATTTGTCCGTCCTTTTTAACGGCAAGGGCATATTCTTCTTTTTTGTCTTTTAATTTTTGTTGAAATTCAAAAAAATAGTCAGGGGTTGGGGTTTGTTCGCCCAAGTCTTCACGATAATCATACCCCCACCACTTATTTAAGTCATCGTCCATATACAAGTCAAAGTATCTGTCCTTATCGCTTTCAAAGATATCGGTTATAACAAGGTTATCTGCCTGCACGATTACTGGCAAAGAGATTTTGTCAAACAAGGTTTTGACTTTGACCAAATTCTTTTCTTTAATATCAATCGGTCTATACTGCAGTTTAGAAATTCGAAGCCCATCGTCCCCACAGTCTTCTTCACGATTAATAAACTGCACGCCGTCCCCAAACGCCTTTGCGAACTCTTGTGCCATAAGCGGATAAACACCTTCGTATTTAGTGAGTGCTTTTTCTATATGCACGATTAAAGTGTCGCCTATTTTTTCGCCAACCGAAAAGGCAACCACTTTTTCATCAACTTCGATAAGCCCACCCACTTGATTAAGCGAAAACATATTTTCAACTAAATCAAACACTTTCTTTTGTTCAACGGCTTCGCTCCAACGCAAAAATTCCGTTCTTGAGTTAAATTCTGCTAAAAATTCTTTTATTCTTGGAAAATCTTCTTTTTCAATTTCCTTAAACTTATAATTTGGGTAAAGTCTTTTGAATTTATTTACGTGGTTTCTTTGCCCACCGAACTTTTTGCCAGCATAAGTTTTAAAGTTTTCTGCGTTATAAATATAATCGCTCCAGTCCCTGTCGTTTGATATGCTTACAGCGTGATAACGTTCGGTTAAAAGTACAGCAGTTGGATTATCTATACAGCAAAACTTGAGTGGCAAAAAGGTCGACCTACAAAACTCTTCAATCTGTTCTAGTGCGCCTAACACGTCACTACCCATAGGGTAATAGAAAGCGTCTTTATAGTCAGGGCAACTCTCTTTCATAATAAGGGTGTCGTTATAAATAGCGTAATCGACAACAAAATCATCTCTCCACATAAAACGCACGCCTAAAGTTTGGTCGCAAAACCCACCACCGTATTCAATTAAATATTTCTTTACTTGGCTAAAATCTTCGTTTAGCCTTTTGAACTGCAACATATTGTTTCTTTTAATCTCTTGTAAAACAAAAGGGCTTAAACAACGCCCTTTTGAAATTAATCGTTTATTTTTTTGTTTTTTTCAAGTGTTCCACAATTTCGCTAATTCTATCCAAATCGTCACGGGTATAATAGTCGATATAAATTCTGCCCTTTTTATCGTTGCCGATAGCATTAACTTTCGTGCCCAAAACCCTTTGCATATCGCCGATAAGTTCTTTTAATTCAGCAGACATTTCTTGCTTAATTCTCTTTTTTTCTTTAACTTCAGGTGGGTCGAAGTAATCTTTTACCCTTCTTTCCACTTCACGAACGGAAAGCCCTTCTTTAATAGCCGTTTCAGCCGTTTTGATTTGTTCGGTTGGTGGAAGTGAAATGATAGCACGTGCGTGACCTGCAGAGAGCGTGCCGTTTGCAACCATCTTAATAACTTCTTGTGAAAGTGATAAAAGCCTTAAAGTGTTGGCAATAGCAGGACGGGACTTGCCTATTCTATCAGCAAGGTCTTCTTGCGTCATGCCATAGTCGTCCATAAGCGAACGCATTGCCGTTGCCGCTTCGATAGGGTTAAGGTCTTCCCTTTGCAAGTTTTCGATAAGCGAAATTTCTTTAATTTGCCTTTCGTTATAATTCTTAACGATAGTAGGCACGGTCTTTAAGCCAGCAAGTTTACTTGCCCTAAAACGTCTTTCACCGGCGATAATCATATACCTATCGCCACTCTTGTTGACGATAATAGGCATAATCACGCCGTGTTTTGAAATGGAATCGGCAAGTTCTTGTAATGCCGTTGGGTCAAACGCCTTTCTTGGCTGATTTGGGTTGGCAAAAATTGAACCTATCTCTATTTCTTGAACTTGTTCGCCCTTAACAGTTTGTTCTTCATCGAACAAAAGGCTTTTGCCGTAATCTTCTTCAGTTTCTGAAAATAAAACGGATAATCCTTTCCCTAATCCTTTTGCTTTCATTTTTACTTTCTCCATTTATTAGTCTTTAGTTTTTTTATTTGGCTGTCTTGCTATGTATTCTTCAGTTAAAGCAAGATAAGCCTTTGCACCAGAACAACGCGTATCGTGCAACATAATAGGCACGCCGTGGCTTGGCGCTTCGGCAAGGCGAATATTCCTTGGGATAACCGTGTCAAACACACGCTTGCCAAAGAACTTGCGAATTTCTTCACTAATTTGTCTTGAAATAATTGCACGGTTATCGTTCATTGTAAGCACAACCCCTTCTATCTTGAGCGAAGAATTAAGGTGCTTAACAACAAGTTTAATCGTGTTCATAAGTTGTGACAAACCTTCCAAAGCATAGTATTCACTTTGTATAGGAATAATAACCGTGTCTGCTGATGCAAGTGCGTTGATTGTCAAAAGCCCAAGTGATGGTGGACAGTCTATGGTTATAAAGTCATAACTCTTAACGGCTTTTTCCAAAACCCTTTTAAGAACTTTTTCCCTATCTTTAACGTACACCAGTTCAACTTCAGCACCGGCAAGGTCTATGTTTGATGGCAAGATATCAAGCCCGTCAACACAGGTCTTTACAACCACTTCTTCGATAGGCATATCGTCTATCATAACGTTGTAAACAGAATTCTTAACTTCATTTTTGGCAAAGCCTAAACCTGAAGTCGCATTGCCTTGTGGGTCAAGGTCCACTATTAAACACTTATACCCTTTTTTAGCAAGGTATGCCGACATATTTACACAAGTTGTGGTTTTTCCCACGCCACCTTTTTGATTAGAAAAAGCAATAATTTTTCCCATAATTTACTCCTTTGCAAGTGATTTGCTTTATCTTTTTTCGCTTTCGCGCTTTGGTTTTCGTTCAATTAGTCTTTGTTTTCTTCTTTTTCGGTTTGTTCAGTTTTTTGTTCTTGTTCTGCTTGGTCAATCTTGTCTTGGGCTGTTTCTTCGGTTTTTTCTTCTTTCTTTTCAGCCTTCTTTTCTTGGGCTTCCTTTTCAGAAACGAATATGCCCTTTCTGTTAAAAGGATTTTCTTTCAAAGTCTTTTCATTTGCGTCCATAAACGCCATAATTTCTTCAACGCTCTTGCCTTCCATAAGCATATCAACTTCTTCGCTGTAAATGGTTTCCCTTTCAACTAAAAGTCTTGCCATATTGTCAAGCAACTTTTTGTTTTTAGAAAGCATAGCCCTTGCTGTCTTTAAGCCGTTGTCTATGATTTGCCTAATTTCTTCATCTATAATAGCAGCCGTTTCTTCGCTGTAGTTAACGTGCGACGCCATATCTCTGCCGATAAACACTTCTTTATCAGAGCCGTAAGAAATAGGACCGACCTTTTCGCTCATACCCCACTCTGTGACCATAAGCCTTGCACGTTTTGTGACTGCTTGAATATCCCCAGACGCACCTGCAGATATGTCTTTTATAATAAGTTCTTCAGCAACTCTGCCACCAAGCGTCATAACGATATCGTCAAGAAGTTTTGCCTTGGTTAAGTGGTTGTCATCGCTATCAGGTCTTGTCATAGTATAGCCTGCCGCTTGACCACGTGGAATAATAGAAACTTCGTGTACAGGGTCACAATGTTTTAATAGCCTTGCCAAAATTGCGTGGCCAGATTCGTGATAAGCAGTTATTCTCTTGTCCGTTTCGGTGACAAGTCTGCTCTTCTTTTGTGGGCCCATAAGCACCTTGTTTATACCTTCGTAAAGGTCTTTATTTGTGATAAACTTTCTGTTTGCACGTGCAGCGAGAATTGCCGCTTCGTTTAACAAGTTTTCAATATCTGCACCAGAAAAACCACTTGTCATTCTTGCAACCGTCTTAAAATTAACGTCTGTTGCAAGCGGTTTGTTTCTTGCGTGTACCTTTAAGATTGCCTCTCTGCCACGAACGTCTGGAACGTTAACGTAAATTTGTCTATCAAATCTACCTGGGCGGAGCAATGCTGGGTCTAATATGTCTGCTCTGTTTGTTGCAGCCATAACGATAATGCCGTCGTGTGATTCAAAACCGTCCATTTGAACTAAAAGTTGGTTAAGCGTTTGTTCTCTTTCATCGTGGCCACCACCCATACCTGTGCCACGTTGACGACCAACTGCGTCGATTTCGTCAATAAACACGATACAAGGCATACTCTTTTTAGCAACGTCGAACAAATCTCTTACTCTAGACGCACCAACGCCGACAAACATTTCAACGAAGTCTGAACCACTTATTGAGAAGAAAGGAACGCCTGCTTCCCCAGCAACAGCCTTTGCGAATAAGGTTTTACCCGTGCCCGGAGGGCCAACAAGCAACACGCCTTTTGGTATTCTTGCGCCAAGGTCAGAGAACTTTTTAGGGTTCTTTAAGAAATCAACCACTTCAGCAAGTTCTTCTTTTTCTTCTTCAGCACCTGCCACGTCGGTAAATCTAACTTTTAAGTTTTGATTAACCCTTGCGTTTGTTTTTGCAAAATTCATTGCGCCCTTCGTGCCACCTTGCGTTTGCATCATTAGAATAAAGAACACAATCGCAATCAAAATTGTTCCACCAAGTGGCAACAATGATGACCAAATTGAACCTGCATTAGGGTCTGTGTAGGTATAACTGATATGCAACTTGTCAAGAATTTCAGTGATTTGACCTATTTCAACGTCACTTCTTGAATAGTTTGTTGTAAACGAAATTCTTTGACCAGTTTTAACACTCAAAAGTTCAAATTCAATAACGTATCCGTCGAATACGATATTTGAAAGTCTTGCACCTTCACTCATACTGAAACCACTATTTTTAATTTCTTGAACGATTGCTGGTGCATTAGAATTGTTCAATTCATTTTTGCTTAACGTAGAATCGCCATTTTCCATCGTTTGTAAAATAGAGTGGAATTCAGACGTTCTAACTTCGGTGCTTGCATTTAAACAAGACGTCACCGAAAGAACGGCAATTATAGCCACGATAATCCCAAGTATTATCCAAAGTTTTTTGCTTCTTTTAGTTTTCAAAATATTTCTCCTTGCACATAAAAAACAATATATAGATAATTATAAAACAACTAGATTAAAATAAGATTGAAAAATCCTTTATATGTGCTAGCGTTTTAAGCATTTTCTAAATTTTTAACAAAGTTAAACTTCGTATAAATATATTATACAACAATTTATAAAAAAATACAATAAGTTTTTAAATTTAAATGCAAAACATTTTCATCATATTTTTAAATAGGCGCAAAGCCATTTTTAATAGCGCACAAACATAATTTTTCAACTTTACAAAATGCGCCAAAATTTATCAAAAAATTTTATAACAAAAATATTTTTTGCGCAACAAATTTAATTAACAAAAGTTTTATTACCTTTACCCCAACCTTACCCAAACAATACCTTATAAAAACAAAATGAAATGGTTTGACAAAACAATATATTAAAATTCGCACACATTTTTCACAAGATTAGACACCCTTTCCACACAAACACAAAACAACTTAAAGGCAAAACGCTATCAAGAAACCAACCGAATTTGCAACGGGCATCAAAACACAGGTATTTAAAAATTGTCATTTTAACGCTCTGTGGCAGAATGACTAAAAATTTTTGGTGGGTAAAATTTTTGCTATTCTGCGTGAAAATGGGTGTTTTAGCCAAAAAAAACAGACGGACTAATACGGTTTGACTTTGTTAAAAATTATAAAAACTTTTGTTTCACGTGGAACTTTGCCATATTTTATGTTTCACGTGAAACATGTATAAATATAAAAAATAAATGCTTGTTTCACGTGAAACAAGCATTTTAAGTGTTATCCTTATTTAATTTGAGTATTTTTTGTGGATATGTTTATGGCGTTATTATGATTTTAAAGCAATTTTACACTAATTTTTTGTGCTTTTTAAGCATTTTTGCTTTGTTTTAGGTGTTTTTAACCAAATTTTCCTTGTTTTACAAGGTTTATATTATTTCTCCCAAAACATTACCATTTATAACGTTGTTTATTATCAGTTGATATAAGTTTATGTTTTGTATAAACCTTGTCAATGCCGTATCATTTATATTGATAATTATTTGCTGACAGAAGGGGATAGGCAATATCCCGATAAGCAAAATTATAATTTCTAAAGTAAAAATTCCGTTTATAAATCCTAGCGCAAGCCCTAAAGACCTGTCAAAAGTGGCAACAAACTTATTTTTATATGCCTTTTTAACGACTTCGCTAATTAAATAAAATATACACTTTAATATAATGAATACGATAATCCCACAGATGATTAATAATGCGTAATATGCAAAGATTGTTGCAAGGGCTTGACCGATTGTTGCATCGGCAGAAACGTTTGCATTATTTTTAAGCGACAATAGGGCATTTGCGATAAAACCGGCAACACCATTTAAACTTTCTTTCGTTGCAAGGGCAAGAGGTGTTGCGTAAAGTTCAGAGCCAAGTATTTTTTTGGAAACGCCATAAAAACTGTTCTTAAACCCATCAAGCACCGAGAACTTGGCTTGAACAAAGGATATTACCGATGGGGCAATTAATAAAGCCAAGGCAACACCGATAATTGAGCCAAAGACTGAAAAGAAAGTTTTTGTAAACCCACGAATAAGTCCATATAGCGCATAAATTATTAATATTACTAGCGCTACAATATCTATGGTGGCGCTAAAATTGTTTAACAACAGAAGTTGCATTATTTTATCCTTTTTTTGTTTTTACTTTTTAAATGTTTAACAATACTTATATTTATTATGCATAAAATTTTTAGTTTTGTCAATAATCTATATACAAAATTTAAGGATAGATTATGAAAGAAAACACTTATACCTTTAGCACGTTTAATGCTAACTCATCGACGGGAATTTATCAATCGTTAATTGAAATGAATAGCGACAATAAAAAGCCTATTTTTATTTGCATAGGCAGTGATTTGGTTTTGGGGGATAGTTTAGGTCCACTTGTGGGCACGTTTTTAAAAAATAAAAATTTGCGTGCATACGTTTACGGAACACTTTGTTTTCCTATAACTGCAAAAGAAGTGGAATATGCAAGGACTTATCTTAAAGAAATTCACCCAAACTCTATTTCCATTGCCATTGATGCAGCAATAGGGGAAAAAGACGACGTCGGTTTAATTAGAGTGTTAAACAAGGGGCTAAAACCTGGGTTGGGGGTAAACAAAAATTTAGGCTCGGTTGGGGATTTAAGTATCGTTGGAATTGTTGCAAGCAAGTCTAATCAAAACTACAACTTATTCAACCTAACAAGGCTCAACCTTATTTACAAAATGGCAGAAACCATCGCAGACGGTATTGAAAAATATATAAATTATCAGTTAAACAAAGAAAAGTTCGCTTTAGACAACACTTTTTCCACTCAAGCACTTCCTAAAAACAAAAAAGCCCTTTAATAAGGGCTTTTTAATTAGTTTTTTAATTGCCGATAATTTTTGTTTGGCTAATTTTTGTTTTGGGCGTATTTATATATTATATAATGTTTAATATATTACTTGTTAAGCAATTCTATTGCAAAGTCAATTCTTCTTAAGGTTTCTTCTTTGCCTAAAATATCTGCAATTTCAGTTGCGCCACCAGCAGTTGATTCTTTTGCTGAAATAGCAACTCGCATAACCCAAAGCAACGCTTGTTTTTTAACTTCCATTTTTGCCGATAACTCAACCAAAACGTTAAAGAGTGTGCTGTTATCCCAAGCAGAAACTCCAGATAAAACTTCTTTAATTTGAACTAACGCAGTTTTTGCAAGGTCAACAGATGCTTTTTGCTTTTGGTTTTCAAAGAGTGCAAGGTCAAATTCGCCATATTCTTCCAAAAAGTCGATTTTGTCTGCGATTTCAGAGTAGATTTGAACTCTGCCTTTAGCAATTTTCAATAATTTATCGTCATCATACTTGCCAAAGCATTTTGATTGCTTTAAGAAAGGATAAGCCTTTTCCTTAAATTCTTCATCGGTCATCGCCTTGATATATTCACCAGATAACCATTTCATTTTTGTTTCGTCAAAAATTGATGGTGACTTGTTGATGCCTTCAAGAGAGAACAATTCGCACAATTCTTGCAAACTCATTTTTTCCACGTTTGACTTTGGACTCCAGCCCAAAAGTGCAATGTAGTTAACGATAGATTCTTTAACGTATCCTTTGTTAACAAAATCTTCATAACTAGCGTCACCATTACGCTTGCTCAACTTGTGTTGTGCATCTTTCATAATAGGTGGAAGGTGGATATAAATAGGTCTTTCCCAACCAAACGCATCGTACATAAGATTATATTTTGGGGTAGAAGAAAGATATTCGATACCACGGATAACGTGGGTGATACCCATAAGGTGGTCGTCGATAACGTTTGCAAAGTTATAAGTTGGCATACCATCGCTCTTGATTAAAATGCCGTCTTCAATGTCCTTATAATCAACGCTGATTTCCCCGTAAACAAGGTCGTTATAACTGCCAGCACCTTCAAGTGGCACGTTTTGGCGAATAACGTATGGTTCGCCAGCATCAATTCTTCTTTGAATTTCTTCTTTAGAAAGGTTTAAGCAATGTTTATCGTATCTAATGTTGCCCGTTTCGTCTTTAAGGCTTTCAATCCTGTCAGGCGTGCAGAAACAATAGTAAGCACCGCCAAGTTCAACTAATTTTTTAGCATATTCGGTGTAAATGCTTTTTCTTTCGCTTTGAACGTAAGGTCCAAAATCGCCACCAACGTCTGGGCCTTCATCATACATAATCCCAGAATCACGCATAGTGTCGTATATAATTTGAACAGAGCCGTCAACGTATCTTGCCGTGTCGGTATCTTCAATTCTCAATATAAATTTTCCACCGTATCTTTTTGCATAAAGGAAGCCGTAAAGTGCAGTGCGAAGCCCACCAATGTGCAAATAACCTGTTGGACTAGGTGCAAAACGTGTTCTTACCATTTCCATAATAATCTCCTAATAACTATTGTATTTCGTCAAACAACTTTTCTAAAGTTGCCTTTTTAATTTCATCAATTCTTTGTTCTTGATTATAACTATACGCCTTGTCGTTCCAAACGATAATGTGGTCAAACAAGTTTACGTCGTGCAATTCAAAAATAACGTTTAATTTCTTGGTTGTAAAATCGTCTTGTCTGCTTGGCACAACGTTGCCACTTGGGTGGTTGTGTGCAATGATTGCATAAGCCGGTTTATGTATATTGATTGCTTTAACAAGGTCCGGAACTTCAGCCTTAACGGTGTGCACGGCATCATCGGTAAACCCTACGGTTGCAATGAGTTTATATTTCTTGTTTAATAACAACACCACAAACTTTTCGTGATGCAATCCCTTAAAAAGTTCAATCAAATATTCTTTCGCCTTTGCAAAATTAATTAAGTAGCGTTCCTTTTCTTTGGTGCCAGCCGTTATCCTTTTAACAATTTGCGAAACCAACAAAATTTGTGTGGCAATCTTTTCGCCAACGCCGTCAACCGACATAAGTTGACTAGCCGTTGCATTAAAAACACCAGATAAACTTCCAAACATTTGTATAAGTTTATGTGCCAAAGGGTTGGTGTCTATTCTAGGCATAGCAAAGAATAAAAGAACTTCCAAAACTTCGTGTTCGGAAAAAGAATCCGCACTTTCTAAAAACTTTTTTATTGTTCTTTCTCTGTGCCCCTTATGCACGTTTTCTTTCACACTCATACGGATATTTTAACATAAATTTGCAAAAAAACAAAATAAAAAGAATATTATTATAAATATGATTACAATATTTTTAATAATATTGTATAATATACTATAGCCACGAATAAAACTTGGCTGTTTTGGAGAAGTTATGAATAATTTTAATGAATATTTAGCCGACTTAAAAAAACTGCTTTCTTATAAAAGCGTTTTTGATAAGCCACAAGAAAACGCACCTTTTGGCAAGCCTATTAAAGATTGCTTAAATTTCTTTTTAACCCGTGCAAAAGAAATGGGTTTTGAAACCATAAACTACGATAACTATGCTGGCGAAGTCGTTTTTGGCAAGGGCGAAGAAGTGGGTATTATCGGTCACCTTGACGTTGTGCCTATCGGCATCGGCTGGGATACAGACCCTTTCACTCTAACCGAAAAGGACGGAATATATTACGGCAGGGGACTTGCAGATGATAAAACTCCACTTTTATCTTGCCTTTATGCACTCAAAGAACTAAAGGATAGTGGAGTGGCCGTCAATAAAAAGTTTAGACTTGTCGTTGGTTGTGATGAAGAAAGTGGCTGGCGAGATATTGATTACCTTGCCAAAAAAACCACGCTACCAGAATATGGTTTTTCACCTGACGGCAATTTCCCTTTGACCTATGCCGAAAAAGGTATTGTGGAAGTTTCTTTTTCCTTTCCTAAATTAAAACTCTTTACCGATATTAAGGGTGGCACCGTGGTTAACGCCGTTTGTGATTACGCAACAGCACGCCCACTTGATGGTGGTATCGATAAGGGAAAAATGGCAAAATTTAACCTTTCGCTTGAAAACGGACTTATTGTTTCAAAGGGTAAGTCTGCACACGGTTCAATGCCAGAACTTGGTAAAAATGCTCTGTTGCCACTCTTTGAATACTTCTTATCTATGGGGGAAGACGTGCAATCGGTTTTAGATTATCTGTTCTATGACAAGGCAGGGGTGTTTAACCATAAAACCGAACAAGGCAAATTAACACTTTCGCCCGACCTAATTAGCCAAGATAATAACTCAATAACCATAACTTGTGACTGCAGAATTCCTGCTCCGATGACTCTTGAAGAAATTATGCCGATTTTTTCTTCGTTTGGTTTAGCCGTAAAAACCAAAGTTCGCCACCAACCTATGATGGTGGAAAAAGACGGCTGGTTTGTTCAAACCCTTCTTAACGCATATAATAGTGTTATGAACGAAAATGCCGTGCCATTAAGTATGGGGGGCTCAACTTTTGCAAGGGCGTTTAAGAAAGGCTGTTCTTTCGGCCCTAGTTGGATAACTTTTGACAATCATCTTCACGATGCGAACGAAAATCTTCCTAAAGAGCACTTGCTAAAGGGTTATGAAATTTACAAAAAGGCCATATTTGACTTGGCAAAATAAAATTAGACACAAAAATTAAAAAGGTGTCACCAAAAATGGTGGCACCTTTCATTAATTTTTAATAATTTATTCAGTCGTTTGGAAATATGCTTGTGGGTGAGAGCAAACAGGGCAGGTCATAGGCGCTGTTTTGCCTTTATGAATATGCCCACAGTTATTGCACTTCCAAGAAACTTCTTGTTTATCAGTAAACATAGTGTCATTTTTAACCTTTTGTGCAAGGCGTTTATATTCTTCTTCGTGCTGATGTTCAATAACGGCAACGCCGTCAAAAAGTTCAGCAATATCGGGAAAGCCTTCTTCCCTTGCCACTTTTGCAAACTCTGAATATAGCACTGTTCTTTCATAATTTTCAAGGTCTGCTGCATCTTTAAGGTTTTCTTCAGTGCCTGCAATTCCGTGGAACAACTTAAACCAAATTTTTGCGTGGGCTTGTTCGTTATCGGCAAAGGTTGTAAAAGTGTTATAGATTGCTTCAAAGCCGTCCTTTTTGGCTTGTTGTGCATAAAAGGTATATTCGTTATATGCACCAGATTCTCTTAAGTAGGCTGTCATCAAGTTTTGATAAGTTTTGCTGTCTTTTAAATTCATTTTTATCTCCTTAATATTAATAGTTTTTTTATAGTTTTGCCCAAAATTAAAAAACAATACCACATTTATAGTTAATTAGTTGAATATTTTGACTTTTTGTTTTATAATATACCTATAAAAAATTATTAATAGGAAAAAATTATGCAATTTGATACAAAACTTGTTGGCAAAATCGGTTCTATGGCGCTTATTGATAAGGAAAGCAATATTTTGGACTATACCCTTATCGCAAGGTTATCATCTGAACTTAAGCCGGGCTATATTTGGATAACCAGCGGTGCTGCCGAAACGGGCAGACTTGACTATATCAAGAGAAACGGCACTGAACTTGTTGGCGAAAAAGAAGACGTTAAGACCGACTATGCTTCACAAGGTCAATCTATTTTAATGTCAACTTATCGCGAATTTGTGGACTCAAAGTATTCTCTCCGTCAAGTTTTGGTTGAACACCAACACTTTAACGACCCACAAAAAAGAGAGCACTTAAAGGCAATGCTTCTCCGTGCAAAAGAACAAAACGCTATTCCTATTATCAATTATAACGACGCTATTAGTACTGAAGAAAGCCGTCGTTTTGAAATTCAGTCTTTAAAGAACAAAAATGCAAAGGTTGTTGAGTGCGTGGATAACGATGAAACGGCATCTCAAATCGCTTGCCTTGTTAAAGCCGAAAACTTGATTATTTTAACAAGTGCTGACGGAATTTATAAAGACAGTCACGACCCAAATACTTTGATAGAAGAAATTTCTGGTAAAGACATTTATGAAGTTTTGGATAACATTACCGCTTGTGAAGAATATTGCAACGGTGCATCTCGTGCTGGGGCAAACGGAGCAAGAGCCAAATTAGAGTATATCAAAGACGCTGTTAAGATAGGCACAAAGGTTATTATCGCATCTGCAAAATGCACCTTGCACGACCTGTTGAACGGCACGGCAAAAGCAACAAGAATAGGTGTAAGATAAAAATAAATAAAATTATAACGGCATAGCAAAATTGCTATGCCGTTTTCTTTTTTTCTATATTATTTCATAAAGAAAGCAACACCCACAGCCCCAGGGCCAACGTGCGCACCAATCGTACTGCCGATTATTTTTACAGGCACTTCTTCTGTTGCGTGCGCCCACAAATGCGAACTATCTTTAATGTATTTTTTTAAGATACTGTCGTCATTTCCCGAATAAATTGCACAAACTGGCATTGTAAAATCAATTCCACCACATTTTTCAACAAGCGAATTCAACAAGTTGTTTGCCTTTTTAGAACCCATTGCCTTTCCAACCAACTTGACCTTGCCTTCTTCTAAAGCAACAACGGGTTTAATGGAAAGCATTTTTCCAGCAACTGCAACGATAGAAGAAATTCTGCCACCCTTTCTTAAATATTCAAGGGTGTTTACCATTGCCATAATCTTAAGTTTGTTTTTCTTTTGGTCTAATTCGGTTTTAATTTCCTTTGCACTTTTACCTTGTTCGCCCAAGCGAAGCGCATATTCAAGCAACAGCCTTTCTCCAGCACAAGCGTTCATACTGTCCACCACAAAAACCTTTTCGGCAAACTTTTTGCTTGCTTTTACAGCAGCATCATAAGTTCCAGAAAGTTGTGATGAAATTGTGATTGCCACAACTTCGCTTCCATCTTCGGTAAGGTTGTCAAAAACTTCTTCCCAAGTAAACTCATTGATTAAACTTGTTTTTGGAAAGTCCGTGCTTTCAACCAACTTGTCATAAAAATCTTCAGGGTAAAGGTCCACTCCGTCAAGATATTCTTCTTCGCCAAACCTAATTGACATAGAAACCAAATAAACGCCCAACTTTTCTGCTTCTTTTAAGGAAATATCCGAAGCCGAATCAATCAAAAATTTAACCATTTTTCTCCTTTTATAGCACTTGTGCTAAATTAATTACTGTATTCTTTGCAAATCTTTTCAAGATTAGAACAAATAAGTAAAAAACTATTATAAAAAACAACCCTATTTTCTTCGGAAAGCCCTTCGCTCGCCCTTTCTAAAACGGTATCTATTTTTTTAGCAATTTCACTTGCTGTCAAAACCCCTTTTTCGGTTAGAAAAAGTGCACTTTGGTATCGCTTTTTCGCCGTGCTTTCACACTTAACAAAGCCGTTGCTTTCAAGAAAATTAATCGTTCTTGAAATATTAGCCTTGTCTTCGCCACACATATCCGAAAGTTCTTTTGCAGTAAGAGTTTTTTTCTTATACAAATAATATAAACAAGACACGTGCGAACTTCTTAAATTGAACGCTTCCATTTCTTCGGTCTTAATTCTAAAAACCAACCTGTTCGCCTTTGCTATAAGGTGGGTGAACATTTCAAACCTTTCTTTCATAATACTTTACCTGCTTGTTGTCATTACAACAAGTTTATTATAGCATAAAAAATACTATCTGTCAAACAAGATAGCAAACAAAAAAACTTTGGCGATTTTTTGGATTTGATGTATAACTTTGTCTTATCTGCACAACATACTATCAAGGGGGAAGATTATGAGAGATAAGAAGAAAAGTAAAACGACAGGCAAAAGTCAAAACGGCGCAAAGAATTGTAAGTAATTTTAAGAGTAATTTTGACACGCAAGGTTCTTACACAGGCGTCGATTTAGACGATAAATATGAAAAACCTGTGCAAGATGCTGACGATTTATAATAAATCTTAAAACTAAACCTTGAAAATTAAAGAAAAAAGGCTTATCTAAAAAACCGATAAAAGTTGATTTATTAACTTGATAAAGGGCGTTGGGCAAGTCTTTTTTCATTTTTTGTTGACAAAAATGGTTTTATGCTATATAATACTTTTGCTTTTAAGTTGGTTATATGGTCGCGGGGACAGGGAGAGCCTGTCAATGAGGAAAGTCCGAGCGTTTTAGAAACAGGGTGCTGGAGAAATCCCAGTGGAGTCGACTTTAAGGAAAGTGCAACAGAAAATTACCGCCAAGCAATTGGTAAGGTTGAAAAGGCGTGGTAAGAGCACACCGACCTTGTGGTGACACGAGGTGCAATGTAAACCCCACCCGACGCAAGATTGACAAACCGTTTCATCAGGGAGTTTCACCGAAGCGGTTTAACAAATATCGCTGGGGGATACCGGTAACGTTATTCGTAGATAAATGACCATACACGACAGAACTCGGCTTATCGACCATCTTAAAAACATACACCCCGAAAGGCTTAAACCTTTCGGGGTGTTTCATTTTTACTTGTTTTTATTTTTGCCACTACTTTTGTCACTAGAATTTTTATATGTACTTGACTTTATTGTTCTAAACATATATAATAAAAGCATCACTTTTTAGTGTATTTTTTATTCAAAGGAGAAAAGTTATGTTTTGTAAATCTTGTGGTAAAGAAGTTGAAGAACAAGTTGTTTTTTGCCCACATTGTGGCTGTCAATTAGCAACTGCT
>JAZQYW010000005.1:0-1608 GCA_045633745.1 Christensenellaceae bacterium | reverse complement strand
CCCCCCCGATTGATACGCTGAAAAAGAAAATAAAAACTCCCCAAAAACTGTTGTTTAGGGGAGTTGAGTTTTTATTATTTTCTATACATTTTTAAGGTGTTTGAAACTATCTTTACTTCAAAAGGAATATTTTCGTAAAGTTCGCCGTCAACGTTGACAGTGCAAGGCGTTTCCGTTTCAATCTTTATTTTTTCAAAAGTACAATGCGTTGCTTGTTTCATGCTTAAAATCTTGCCACGCTTAAGTTTTAAAAATGCACCTATGATTTTAATTTTTGCCATTGAAGACACTGCAACAAAGTCAAGTTTGTTATCAGTTGGGTCAGCAACGGGGCAAACCGGGATTCCACCGCCATAAACGTTTCCGTTTGCTATGCACGCTATAAAAGAACGATATTTGCTAGGTTTTTCATCGATATTAGCCGTAAAATCGGTGTAATCAAAGTTAAAAAGCGTTTTAATAAGGCAGGTTGTATAATTGAATTTGTTTTTCTTTTTAAGGCTTTCATAACGTTTAAGCACGTCCACGTCAATGCCCGTTCCGATTATATTGATGCCCCTAACCGTTGGCATTTGCATAAAGTCAACGAATTTTGGCTTTTCGCTTAAGATAATATCAAGTGCTTTTTCTGGGTCAAGGGGGATATTGAGTGCACTTGCAAAGTCATTGCCCGTACCACAAGGGATTAATCCCAAGTTGACCTTTTCAAAGTTAGAAAAGCCGTTTACAACTTCGTGCAAAGAGCCGTCCCCACCGACAACGATAATATCGGTTGCGCCACGCTCAATCAAAACTTCGGTTAAGTGTTGTGCGTGCCTTTTATAACTGGTTAAGTGAAGACAATATTCAATATTTTTCGCTTTTAGAATACTTTCAATCAAAGCAACGGTTTTTCTTATTTTTTTGCCGTGCTTTCCACCAGCGATTGGATTAATTATAAAATCTAACATATTTTATCCTTTTTTTCGTGCTTATTATAAATTTTACTACAATTTAATAAATTTTTCAAGTTATTATTACATAATAATTGTATCACACATAAATAAATTATATTATATTTAAATTTATATTGCAAAAGTGTGCCATATTTAAACAATTGTGGTATAATGTTATTATGATTAATATTTTGCCAAAAAATTTAATAACACTTGCAAATAAATTTTCAAAGCCACTTTATCTAGTGGGTGGCGCTGTGCGAAATTATTTAATCGACCGTTCTCTTTCAACAGATTTAGACATATGTGCATCTATACCTTTAGAACAATTTATCGACGCAGTAAACCAACTTGGTTTTTGTGTAAGTGCGATATATAAAAGAACTGGCACGGTACTTTTCGTTGATGGGGAATACAATTATGAATACACAGCCTTTCGCCGTGAAAGATACGTCGGTGGGGAACATACACCCGAATTTACTGAATTTACCGAAAACATTTGCGAAGATGCCGTTAGGCGTGATTTTAAGTGCAATGCCGTTTACTACGATATTAAAAACCAAAAAATAGTGGACGTTTTGGGTGGTTTAGAAAATATAAAGAATAAAACACTTGATACTGTTTTAGAACCGGACAAAGTGTTTTCCTTTGATGGATTAAGGCTTATGCGCCT
>JAZQYW010000004.1:0-2542 GCA_045633745.1 Christensenellaceae bacterium | reverse complement strand
GTATGTATATCGGTTCAACCGACGTGAGAGGCTTGCATCATTTGGTTCAAGAAATCGTTGATAACTCTATCGATGAGGCAAATAACGGGCACTGTGATACGATTATTGTTCAAATCAATGCAGACGGTTCTTGCACAGTTAAAGATAATGGTAGAGGTATCCCAACGGCTATTCACCAAACTGAAGGCGTTTCTGCCGTACAAGTAGTTTTAACAAAGTTGCACGCAGGTGGTAAGTTTGGCGGTGGCGGATATAAAATTTCCGGTGGTTTGCACGGCGTTGGTCTTTCTGTTGTTAACGCTCTTTCCGAATGGTTAGATGTTGAAGTTTTCCAAAACGGTAGCCATTTTAAGCAAACTTATAATAGGGGTATTCCACAAGCACCATTAAAGGTTGTTGGCGATGCTGACTTTACTGGTACTTGGGTGACCTTTATGCCAGATGCTGAAATCTTCGAAACAACCGAATTTAATTATGATACGATTAAAATTCGTTTGAGAGAACTTGCTTACTTGAATAAGGGCTTGACAATCAAAATGCTTGATTTACGCCCTGAAAAAGAAAGGGAAGATACATTCTTCTATGAAGGCGGTATTGCTCACTTTGTGGAAGATTTAAGCAAGAATAAAGGTCCATTGTTTGATAAGCCTGTTTACTTTGACGTGTTCTATGGCGATACTGAAGTAGAAGTTGCTCTTCAATACACCGAAACTTATAATGAACTTATCTATGCTTTCGCTAATAATATTAACACCGAAGAAGGTGGTACACACCTTGAAGGGTTTAAGAGCACTTTGTCAAGAATCATTAATGATTACGGCAAAAAGCTTAACATCTTTAAGGGCGATGAAAAGGTTTCTTCAGACGACTGTAGGGAAGGTATTGTGGCAATAATTTCTGTTAAATTAACAGAACCACAATTTGAAGGTCAAACCAAAACTAAACTTGGCAACAGCGAAATGCGTAATTACGTGTCAAAAGCAATGAACGAATACTTTGGTGCGTTTATGGAAGAAAATCCAGCCAAAGCAAAGGAAGTATTGCTTAAATGTATAACGGCACAAAGAGCAAGAGAAGCAGCAAGACTTGCAAGAGAAAGCACAAGAAGAAAAGGTGCGCTTGAATCTACAACGCTCCCAGGTAAACTTGCCGATTGTTCAGATAAAAACCCACAATTCTGCGAAATCTTAATCGTCGAAGGGGATTCTGCTGGTGGTAGTGCAAAGCAAGGTAGAGATAGGCGTTTCCAAGCGATTTTGCCTTTAAGGGGTAAAATTTTGAACGTTGAAAAGGCAAGGCTTAACAGAGTTTTGGAAAACGAAGAAATAAAGAGTATGATTACTGCTTTTGGCTGTGGCATACATGATGACTTTGATGAAAGCAAGTTGAGATACGATAGAATTATTTGTATGACCGATGCCGACGTTGACGGAAGCCATATTAGAATACTTTTACTAACCTTCTTCTTTAGATTTATGCGTCCACTTGTTGAAAAGGGTCATATTTATATTGCCCAACCACCACTATATAAGGCAACCAAGAATAAGGTTGACAAATATTGCTATTCTGATAAAGAATTGCAAGATTACCTTGCTGAAGTTGGTAAGTGTGATATTCAACGTTATAAAGGTCTTGGTGAAATGGACCCAGACCAACTTTGGGAAACAACAATGAACCCAGAAACAAGAACTATGCTTCGTGTCACTATGGAAGATGCAATCGAAGCAAACGAAACCTTTACAACACTTATGGGTGATGACCCAGAATTAAGGCGTGCGTTTATTGAACAAAACGCAAAACTTGTGACCGAATTAGATATTTAGTCGGGGGAGAAAGTTATGTCTAAAAAAGAAATTAACTCTGAATTATCTGCAGAATTTAAGGATATATTAGGAAAAACAAAACTTATAAACATTGAAGTTAATAACGAAGTTAAAAAATCGTTTATTGCCTATGCTATGGCAGTTAACGTTTCACGTGCAATCCCAGACGTTCGTGACGGTATGAAACCTGTTCATAGAAGAATTTTGTATGCAATGCACGATATGGGCTTAACGAGTGATAAAGCCTTCAAGAAGTGTGCTAAAATCGTCGGTGAAGTTTTAGGTAAATACCACCCGCACGGTGACAGTTCTGTTTACGATGCACTCGTAAGACTTGCGCAAAACTTCTCAATCAATTTCCCATTAGTTGACGGACACGGAAACTTTGGTTCAGTCGATGGTGACCCTGCGGCTGCATACAGATATACTGAAGCAAGATTGTCTAAACTTGCCAACGAAATGCTTAAAGAAATTGATAAAAATACGGTTGATTTCTATCCTAACTTTGACGATACTGAAATGCAACCTGTTGTTTTGCCTTCAAGGATACCTAATATCCTTGTAAATGGTGCAGACGGTATTGCTGTTGGTATGGCGACAAATATCCCACCACACAACCTTGCAGAGTGTCTAAACGCTTGTATTGCCCTTATGGATAACCCTGAAATAACAGTTGAAGAACTTATGGAATTTATTCCAGCACCTGATTATCCAACTGG
>JAZQYW010000003.1:0-17573 GCA_045633745.1 Christensenellaceae bacterium | reverse complement strand
GAATTGCTCCATACCAATCATCGATCATATCAATGATTTCATCTCCAACTATACTTGAAGTATATCCAATGTAATTCATATTTCTTACCGCAATTTTTGGATCACATAGATAATTTACAAAACTTTGAGCAAGTTCTTTATTAGCGCCTTTAGGCATTACCCATCCATCAAACCAAACATTACTTCCTTCTTTAGGAACAGAATAATTTAAGCATACGCCTTCTTCCTCTTCAGCAACATCCATTGAATAAACAGCATCACCACTCCAAGCTAAGTTTGCATGAATCTTACCAGTAACAATATCATTTTTACCACTATCTACTTCAAAACCATATAATTTATTTTTTAATGAAGATAATTTATTGCCAACCTTTTCAATAGATTCTTTATCTGTTCTATTTAAGATTTCCGTGATAGTTTGATTATCATCAACTATACCGCTTAACTCATCTTCATAAACCATTGCAAGACCAACGATATAAGAATCTCTTACGGCGTCTTTAATTGTGATTTTTTTATTCAAAGCACTATTTTCAAACGGACTATACCAACTGTTAACGTCTTCTTCACTAACGGTATCAGTATTATAAACCCAGCCCATTGTTCCCCACATATAGCCGACCATAAAGTCGTATAGGCTCAAATTAGCGTTGCCATATTTACCTTCATCAATTTCAATGCTTTGTAATTTACTTTTGATAAAAGGTGAAATATTATCGTTATAATCGTCCAAATAACTTTGATATTCTGCATTTTGTGTTAATGGTTGAATTCTGCCTTCAACGGCAAGTTTTTCAATCATATATTCGCTTGGTACAACAAGGTCATAACTGTTTGGATTGATAACCAACTCATTATATAAGTTTTCATTAGTGCCATATGTTGAATATATTACTTCAATACCTGTTTCAGCAGTAAATTCTTCAAAAATGCTTTCGTCAATATAATCTTCGCAGTTGCAAACCCTTATAACCTTGCCGTTTGTTTGAGTTTTTGCACAACCAAACAATGAAAAGGTTGGGGTTAAAACAAATATCATCAAAAGGAAAACCAAAAATCTTTTCATTTATTTAGCCTCCTTTTTTCTAACGTGAACGTTTTTAAGCACAACAACTAAAATAATTACAACGAAAATAATTGCAGAAAGTGCCCTTAATGCTGGCAAAGATGAGTTAGCGTTAGACTTTGCCATTGCGCCATAAACATAAGTTGAAATAGTGTCAAAACCAGCAGGTTTTGTGTAAGCACTTATAATATAATCGTCAAGCGAAAGTGTTATTGACAACATAAAGCCACTTAAAATACCAGACAAGATTTCTGGCACAACGACGCTAAACAATGCCCTAATAGGCGATGCACCAAGGTCTAAAGCGGCTTCATATAAGTTGGAATCCATTTGCTTTAGTTTTGGCATTACCGAAAGCACCACGAACGGTGTTGTTATAACCAAATGTCCAACGACCATTGAAAAATATGAACGGCTTTCAGAAAAAACTAAGGCAAACAATAAAACTAATGCAACAGCAGTCACGATTTCTGCATTAATAACAGGAATTCTGTTTGCTGCAGAAACGCCTTTGCCCAACTTACCTTTGCTATAGAAAATTCCTATTGCACCAAGTGTACCTAAAATAGTTGCTAAAACGGCAACGATAACTGCCAAAAACAAAGTATCGTAAACAATTTTCATCAATGCAGCATCTGCAAAAAGCTTTTTATAAAGATTTAATGAAAAACCTATTTTAAATGCTTGTTGAATATTAACGATAGGAGCATCGACAAAACTATACAACACCAAAGTAAATATAGGTGCGTAAATAAAGAGCAAAATTAGAGCAACGTATAAAATTTGAAAAAACTTTTTCATTATAAATTCGTCCCCCTTGTATCTTCACTCTTAAATGCGCCAGTTATCCACATTGAAACAAGCATAATAACAAGCAACACCATTGCCATAGCAGAGCCAAAATTCCAGTTTTGGAAGGTTGTAAATTGTTCATCAATTAGTTTACCAACGATAGTGATTAAACCATTACCAAAGGTATCGGAAATAACGTAGCAAGTCATTGTTGGCATAAATACCATAGTAATACCACTTGCAATTCCACCCATTGAGAGTGGGAAGGTCACTTTTGTGAAAGTGCGAACAGGGGTTGCACCCAAATCCATACTTGCTTCGATAAGGCTTTTATCCATCTTTTCAAGAACGGTATATATAGGCAAAATCATAAATGGCAAATAGTCATAAACCATACCTATAATAACGTTAAGATAGTTATTGAATTGAAACACGCCTATAATTGTCAACAAGTCTTTCATCGCCATTGCACGAAGAACGAAGTTAATCCACATAGGCATAATAAAAAGCATTAAAAGTACGCCACCTTTGTTAAGGTTGCTTCTTGCCAAAATATATGCAACAGGATAAGCAATCACAATGCAAATCAAAGTGGTTGCAACGGCAAGCAAAATACTGATAATCAATGTTGACAAAGTGGTTGCACTTGAGAAAAACCTTATAAAGTTTGCAAAAGAAATGCTACCATTTTGGTCGGTAAACGCATAAAATACTATTAAAAACAAAGGCAAAACAACAAATAGCGCCAAAAACAAGCCGTATGGAATACAAAGTTGTTTCCTTGAAAAAGATGGCCTAATTTTCTTTGCTGTTGCGCCGGCTATTTCTTTGGATAAACTCATCTCTTAATCTCCTGTTTAAGTGAAAGTTTAATTTTGTCTTTTGGAATAATTACGCTTACCCTATCGTTTTCGTTCCAAGTATCTTCGGTATCGAAAACAAAGTCTTCTTCGTTTTCATCAGTTCTAACGATAAGTTGATAGTGGTCGCCCTTATAAATCATTGAAACGATATTACCTATTGCACCACCCAAATCTGCATCGTCACTTATTTCTATATCCTTTAAGCCAACTTCAACGTTAACGTCAACGTCGGTTAAGTCTAATTTTTCGCCGTCTGCAGTGATTAAATAGCCTTCTTCATCAACAAAAGAATTTGGATAAAGTTGTGTTATATCGCATTCAAATTCGCCGTCGCCAAAGCAAACGGTATTTTTCTTTGTAATATATCCATCATATTTGTTTGAAGAGAAGTTCTTTGCCATAATATGAATAGCATCTGGCTTAATAAATAGGCTAACCTTTTCCCCAACCTTTCTTTCAACAGTGTCTTGAATAACGATTTCGGTCTTGCCAACAAGCATAACCATTTCGTAGTGAACGCCCTTGAAAATAGAACTTATAATCTTGCCTTTAACTTGACCCTTATCTTCATCCATTAACATAACGTCTTCTGGACGAACAACAACGTCAACCTTTTCATTTTTAGCAAAGTCATCAACACAGTCAAAGTTGTAGTTGATAAATCTAACCTTTCTATCACCAACGATTGTACCACTGAAAATATTACTTTCGCCGATAAAGTCTGCAACAAAAGAGTTTTTAGGTTCGTTGTAAATATCGGTTGGCGTACCTATTTGTTGGATAACGCCGTCCTTCATAACAACGATAGTATCACTCAAAGTCAAAGCTTCTTCTTGGTCGTGGGTCACGTAAATAAACGTAATGCCCAACTTTTTATGAATTTCTTTTAATTCAAGTTGCATATCTTTACGCATTTTTAAGTCCAACGCACCTAATGGTTCATCAAGAAGCAAAATTTCCGGTTCGTTAACGATAGCCCTTGCAATAGCAACTCTTTGTTGTTGACCACCAGAAAGTGTTGAAACACTACGCTTTTCAAAACCTTCAAGGTCAACCATTTTAAGTGCCTTTTCAACCTTTTGTGAAATTTCAGCCTTGCTTAATTTTTCAATTCTTTTAACTTCCTTACCCTTTTTATCTTGATAAGTCACTTCAAATCTCTTTAATTTCAAGCCGAAAGCAATGTTTTCAAACACGTTAAGGTGTGGAAAAAGAGCGTACCTTTGGAAAACCGTGTTTATAGGACGCTTGTTTGGTGGCAAATAAGAAATATCTTGCCCGTTTAATAAAATTTTACCACTGGTTGGCTTGTCAAAACCTGCAATCATACGCAAAGTGGTTGTTTTACCACAGCCAGAAGGACCTAAAAAGGTTATAAACTCACCCTTTCTAACGTAAAAGGTTATGTCATCAACAGCAACTACACCATCTTCAAATTCACGTGTCAAATTTACAATTTCAATAATCTTTTCTCTTTTGTCGTTCATAATTTACCTCGAAAACAATTTATTTGTCCCTAAAAAGATGGTGGAGACGACACCCAAATAAATTCTGCATCAACTTTTCCGTTGTTTACAATCTTATGTACTTTATCGGCTGAAAAATAAAAACTTTCGCCTTTTTTAACTTTGATTTTTCTCTTGCCTAAAACCAAAGTGATTTCCCCCTTTAACACAAACCCAAACTCTTCCCCTTCATGTGGAAAATCTTCATCAGTGCTCTTTCCTGTAAAAAGGTGCATATGCACGGGCTCCATTGTGTTTTTTTGTGCGTTTGGAACTAACCAGTTAAGCACGTATTCATCAGTAATTTTCTCAATAAATTCGTTTTTGTTAAAAGAAATTTTTTCTTCTTTTTCAATATCCGAAAAGAACTCTTTTAAATCTGTGCCCAGTGCATATAGTATATCGATTAAGGTCGCTATAGACGGGCTGGTCAAGTCATTTTCAAGTTGTGAAATATAGCCTTTTGTAAGTTCGCACCTATCGGCAAGTTCTTCTTGCGTCAATTCGCAATAAAGCCTTAAATTCTTTATCTTTTCACCAATAACCATTTTTTGTATTTTCTCCATTAAGTTTAGGCATTTTTAACAAAAAGTTTAACAAAACTAAACTAAATAACGAATTATATTATATAAATTTTTGTATTTTGTGTCAATTATTTTACACAGTTTTTTAAAATTTTTTTTCTGCTATTATTTCATTTGATTTTTTGACGTTTTTTATATATAATAATGACTATGTTCTTTGAAATTTTTGTGCAAGTGATAGGGTTTGTTGGAATTGCCCTAAATATCATTGCAGTTCAATTTAATAAGTACGGAACGATTATATTTTTTAAGACGTTAGGGTCTCTACTCTTTGTCTTACAATATTTCTTTTTGGGTGCTTATGCTGGTATGGTTATGGACCTTATAGGCTCATTTAGAAATATAATCTTTAGTCTAAATGTAAAAAATAAGCGTTCTAACAAGCTACCTGTTATAATTTTTTCTTCTATAACTGCTGTTGCTGGTATTTTGACAATAGCATTAACGTGGAACGTAAGTAAAATTAGGTGGACTGATAACGTTAAATTTGCGACTATTTTGATGCTTATTATTAGCGCATTATCAATCATTGCAAAACTTATTTCCACAATTTCTTACTCAATTGCCGACCCACATAAAATGAGAATGCTTAATATTCCTTCCTCTACTTGTTGGTTAGTTTATAACTTCGTTGCATTTACACTTGCTGGAACGTTAAATGAAATTATGACTTTATCTTCAGTATTAATTGCTGAATTTAGATTTAGAAAAGATAAGTATAAAACAAGCGATGAAACACCACAAAAAGATATCGCCCAGAACTAATTTATAATAATAAAAAGCCAAACTTTGAAAAAAGTTTGGCTTTTTTAATGCAATTTTTATTTGTCAAATAATTCCATCCGAGCAAGTTATAGTATATATACCAGTACTAAAATTCCACGAACTGCCTTTTGTAATATTATTCCATTCGGCTATCGTTCCGTTATAATAAATATTTTTTAGTCTGCCACAACCTAAAAATGCACCGATTTCTATTCTACTTAAAGTTTTAGTTATTGTGACCGTTGTTAAATTAGTACAATAAGCAAAAGCAAACTCACCTATTGTATTAACAGAATCTGGTAGCGAAACGCTTTGCAAATAAGTATTATACTCAAACGCACTTTGCTCTATCGTTGTCACACCGGCAGGTATTTCAATTATTGTTTCTTCACCCACATAACTTAAAAGAAATTTTTCTTGACCTTCAGTATATAAAATACAATCGTTCACTTTTGTTAACTTTGTTTGTGCAGAAAGTGAAGTATAGATATCACGGGCATTTTTTGCCACGCTTCCGTACATATCAGAACCTTTTGTAATCAATAAACTTGACAAATTATATACTTCAAAAAGATTTTTACAATCAACAAAGGCATCATATCCTATATTTTGTAAACCACTTGGCAACGTTATTGATATTATATTTTTATTAGCATAAAACGCTTTTTCTTCAATTTTTGTGACACTATTTGGAACAACAAACGTTTCTGCTTGTTTAGCAATTGCATATTGCAACAACGTCGTTCCATCTTTAGAATATAAATTACCATCAATCGATGTATAATATTCATTATTCTCAACAACAAAAGATTTCAAGTTTTGACAAGATGAAAACGCACCGATGCCGATATTATTTACATTACTTGGAATTGTTATTTCTTCTAATTCACTGCAATGATTAAATGCACCTTCCCCTATTGTTGTTAAAGAAGTTGGCATTGTAATTTCTTCTAAATTTATACAATTACTGAACGCATCCCTATTTATACTTACAGTTCCTTCTGGAATTGTAAATGTCGTTAATTTATAGCAATATTCAAAAGCACCTTCATTTATAACTTGCAACTGACTATTTTCAGCAAAAATTACTGTTTCTAAATTGCTACAACCAGAAAAGGCATGTTTACCTATTGAAGTTATGGTGTTAGGAATTGTTATAGTCCTTAAATTATCATTTTCCTCAAACACTTCATCATTTATTGATACTACCGTTCTTCCACCATAAACAGATGGAATAACAAGGTCTCTATCAAAACACATACCCGTATCATCTAAATAGCAAGTGTTTTCATCAATTGACTTAAATGATAAATATTGTGAAGTTGCTACAACTTTATGGCATCTTATACATTCACGGTTAACGTAATTATGCCCTAACGCAGAAGTTGCATTAAATGTTTCTTCGCCCTTTTCACCACAAGAACAAGACTTATAGTAAACGGCAGGCGCTTCACAAGTTGCTATTGTTTTTCTATATTCATTTTTTATAACCTTTTGGTCAAATTTATGTTCGTGCTTGCACGCAACAAAATTAAAGCAAGTTAATGCCAACAATATGGTTAAAATTAAGGTTATAAACCTTTTCATACGTTATCTCCTAAATCATAGTTTGCATATCGTATTAATTATAATACATAAACTTTTCTATTTCAAGTGTTTTTGTCATAAATATACAAATAAAACGGCACTGAATTGCTTTTCAATGCCGTTTTTTAATTTTTAATTAAAGAGTTTCACCAGTCGTCTTTTGGTGTTAATTTAATATCGTCGTAAAAATCAAAGTATTTTTCCTTATCGGTAAGTTTTTGCTCATCAATCCACTCTTCTGGATAGCAAGCATCTTCTTCTCTATATTCCGACTCTCTCATTAAATCATACATAGTTTTAGTGTTTTGTGGCATTTATTCGCTCCTTAAAAGTCCTTTTGAATACACAATTTTCAATACCATTATACCAATTAATACAAATAAAATCAAGCCCAAAGGCTTATCAATTATAATTCCAATAAAGTTTATTATAAATGACACCAAATATGCACTCAAAAACTCAAACAATATTAAACTAACAAACAATTTTTTATTATTTAGTTCACGCTTTGCCGTTATCAAACTTGCCATACACGGTGGCGATAAAAGTATAAAGGTCATAAATGCATATGCTGAAAACTGATTGTTAAAAAGTGATGCTGGCGAACTTGTTAAAACGTGCAAGGTTTCAACAATGCCTTCTTTTGCAAACACCCCACACAATATCCCCACGCTTGCTTGCCAACTTCCAAACCCTAACGGATAAAATAAAGGTTTTATTATATTACCTATTGAAAACAAAAAACTTTTTTCAACTTGTGCACCAACGTATCCACTAAAACCAAAACTTTTTAGCACCCACAATACTACTGATAGTACAAATACTATAAACCCAACTTTTATTAAAAAATCTTTTGTTTTTTCTATTAAAACACAATAAATTTCTTTTAATGAAGGTACTTTTAGATTTGGCATTTCTAAAACAAAAGTTCCGTCATTGCCACCTAAAAGTTTTAGTTTATACAGAATTTTTCCAAAAATAGCAACGCATAAAACCGAAACAAAATACATTGACGTTGCAATCAATGCATTTCCATTGAAAACAGTATATGAAAAATATCCAAACACAGCCATTTTAGCACCACACGGCATAAATGGAGTTAAAAATATAGTTGCAAACCTTTCACTATCCTTTTCTATTGTTCTTGTTGCAACAACACCTGAAACCGTGCAACCACAAGACACCATCATTGGAATAATAGATTTTCCATTTAAACCTATCGCACTAAAAAATCTGTCAAATATAAATGCTATTCTTGATGCATATCCACTCTGCTCAACAACGCATAATAACGCAAATAAAATCAACACCTGTGGTAAAAGTGAAAATATTGCACCTAAGCCACCTATTATCGCATCGCAAAGCAAATCAATGACAACAACGTTAACGCTTTTTTCATATAGCAAAAATTTCGAATAATACGAAAAATTATTAAAAGCAATTAAAACCCTTTCCCCAACAACACCACCTATTCTTATTGATAAATAGTATATGATTGTCAAAATGCAAAAGAAAATAGGAATTGAAAAATACTTGTGCATTATAACGGCATCAATCTTTTGTGATATTTGCCTTGATTTCTTATTACCAACAAAAATAATTTTACTGGAAACTTGTTCGATAAAGTCATATCGTCTTTTAGCATCAAGCGTTTTAATGTCTAAAGGCGTTTTTAGTGGTTTTAAGCCTTGTTTGTCTTTTAATATAGTATTTATGAGTTTGTCAACATTTATGCCTTTTTGAGCCGAAATTAGCACAATTTTGGCATTAAAAAACTTTTCAAATGCTTGCAAGTCAATTTTTATATTATTCTTATCCAACTCATCGCACATATTAACGGCAATTATGGTTGGAATATTTAATAACGACAATTCTAACGTCAAATATAAATTTCTTTCCAAATTAGTGCCATCAAGGACGTTTATAATCACGTCTGGCGGTGTGTCTTTTAGGTATTTTATAACAGCCTTCTCATCTAAAGAAGTTGCATCAAGTGAATAAATACCCGGCAAATCAACTATCTCAACCGATAAATCATTTTTATATTTTGATTTTTTGGCTTCAACAGTGACGCCCGTCCAGTTGCCAGTTTTTTGATAACTGTCGGTTAAATTGTTAAAAAGGGTTGTTTTTCCACAATTTGGATTACCTACAAGTGCTATTTTCATTTAACTTCAACAATTATTTGGTCTGCGTCAATAACTCTTATAGCCAAATAATAACTCCTTATCAATATTTCTATAGGTCCGTTAAATAATGCTTTTCTCACAATGGTCACTTTTGTACCCTCAACAATTCCTAACTTATTAAACTTATTAATCAATTCTTTTGAATTGTTAAATTTTAAGATTTTGCAAGTTTGTCCACTTTTTACATTAGATAACGTCATACAATAATATACTGTTTAAGTATAGATAATATGATAAAGAGCAAAAAAAATAACCGCACCAACAATTTGGTACGGTTATAATTTAATTAGTCAACTAATTCAAGAATTGCAACTTCTGCAGCGTCGCCTCTTCTAACGCCAAGTTTGTAAATTCTTGTGTATCCACCACCTTGACCTTTTTCTTCTTTACGATTTGCATATTTTGGTGCATATTCGTCAAAAATCTTTTCGATAAGTGGATATTTGATAGCCTTTGTTCTCTTTTTGAAGTCTGGTTTGCTTTCTTTGAAACCTTTAACTTCTTGCAAGTCGTTAACTAAAGTCATAATCTTTCTTCTTGCATTGAGTTTCTTATTGCCATCTTTAACAAGGGTCTTTACAGTTTCTTTACCCTTAGAATCAACAACCTTAACTTCTGTTTCAACAGTATCTGCATATGTGTTTACAGCAAGAGTAATAATCTTTGCAACATAAGCAGAAACTTCTTTTGCTCTTGCAACGGTTGTTTCAATTTTGCCGTTCCAAAGAAGTGCAGATGCTTGGTTTTTAATAAGTGCTAATCTTTGCGTAGCATTTACGCCTAATTTTCTTTCCATTGTTTAGTCCTCCTTGTCCTGTAATTTCAAACCATAACTTTCGAGTTTATAAATAACTTCATCAAGTGATTTTTTACCTAAATTACGGACTTTAAGCATATCGTCTTCGGTCTTTTTAGTTAAATCTTCTACCGTGTGGATGTTTGCTCTCTTCAAGCAGTTATATGAACGAACAGACAAATCCATTTCTTCAATAGTCATTTCTAAAATTTTGATTTTCTTATCTTCTTCTGGTGGAACCAAGATTCCAATGTTTCCAAGTTCTGATAAAGAAACGAACATTTTGATGTGTTCTTCCATAATTTTAGCAGCAAGACTAACGATATCTCTACCAGAGAAAGCACCGTTAGTTGTCACTTCAAGAGTTAATTTATCAAAATCAACGCTTTGACCAACACGAGTTGCCGTCACGTTATAACTTACCTTTTTAACAGGTGTATAGATACTATCAATCGCAATATTGTTGATAATATCAGTTTTGTGCTCATCTGCACCTTGATATCCACGACCTCTGCCAACAGTTAATTCCACGTCGATAATTCCGCCTTCATCAACTGTACAGATGTATTGGTCTGGATTTAATACTTCTAAATCTGCTTCACAAAGAATATCGCCTGCTTTAACTACGGCTGGGCCTTCTTTAACAAGTTTTATTGTCTTTGTGTAGTTCTTGTCCATGCAAGTAGACTTGAAAGCAACGCATTTAAGATTAAGAATAATCTCTGTAACGTCTTCCTTTACTCTTGGCACTGCTGAAAACTCGTGCTTAATTCCAAGTTCTTCACTAAACTTAATGTTTTGTATAGCAACGCCAGGTAATGCTGATAATAAAATTCTTCTCAAGGCATTACCAAGAGTTAGACCAAAACCTTTTTCCAAAGGTTCTACAACTACTTTTGCGTAGCTTCTGTCTTCACTTTCTTCCACTGCTATTTTTGGCATTTCAATTTCCATCATAAGAAAATTACCTCCTAAAAAATAGTTTCGATATAGATTTTTATAGGAATTCTTGTTAAAGCGTGGATTACCTTAATTTTCCCCCTATAAAAATCCATCGAAAAATTATAATATAATATTTTTTTAATTATTTTGAATACAATTCGACAATCATATGTTCAGCAATTTGAACATCAACGTCTTCTCTTACTGGAAGAGCAAGAATTTTACCAGTTAATGTTTCTGGGTCAAATTCTAACCATTTTGGCATATTGCCAACTTTCATTTGCTTAATTTCAGAGAAGTACTTATTGTCTTTCTTGCTTTCTTTAACAGCAATAACGTCCCCAACCTTTACAGAGAAAGATGCAACGTTTACATTTTTACCGTTAACGGTGAAATGTGCGTGTGTCACAAGTTGACGTGCTTGTGCTCTTGATGAACCGATACCCATTCTGTAGATAACGTTATCAAGTCTTCTTTCCAAAAGTGAAAGCATGTTTTCACCGGTGATACCCTTCATTCTATCAGCCTTATCGTAATAAGTTCTGAATTGACCTTCTAATACACCGTAAATTCTCTTACATTTTTGCTTTTCACGAAGTTGTAAACCGTATTCAGAAATTTTCTTTCTTGCCATACCGTGTTGACCAGGTGCAACAGGTCTCTTTTCGAAAGCACATGTACCCTTAAAGCATCTTTCGCCTTTCAAGAATAATTTTGCGCCTTCACGTCTGCATAAACGACATTTTGATTCTGTATATTTAGCCATTTATCTTATCCTCCATTATACTCTACGCTTTTTAGGTGGTCTGCATCCGTTATGTGGGATTGGAGATACGTCTTGAATAAGTGTAACTTCCATATCACAGTTTGTAAGAGCACGGATTGCAGATTCTCTACCTGCACCAGGTCCCTTTACGTAAACTTCTACTGAACGCATACCTTGGTCTCTTGCAACCTTGCCTGCTGCTTCAGCAGCCATTTGTGCTGCAAATGGTGTGCTTTTTCTTGAACCCTTAAAACCAAGGCTACCAGCACTTGACCAAGATACTGTATTACCTTGCATATCGGTAATTGTCACTAATGTGTTGTTGAAAGATGCTTGAATATGTGCTTGACCTTTGTCAACCTTTCTGGCATCTTTACGTTTTTTAACTACTCTTTTTGTTGCTGCCATTATTCAATACCTCCATTATCTAGTTGCCGTTTTCTTCTTAGCAACGGTACGACGAGGTCCTTTTCTTGTCCTCGCATTTCTCTTTGAGCTTTGTCCACGAACTGGAAGGCTCTTTCTGTGACGAACACCACGATAACATCCGATTTCAATTAATCTCTTGATGTTAAGACTTACTTCACTACGAAGGTCACCTTCTACACGAAGATTGTGTTCGATATATTCTCTGAGTTTAGCAACATCTGTTTCACTCAAATCCTTAACTCTTGTATCTGGGTTAATACCCGTTTCACTGATAATTTTCTTTGCCGTTGTAAGACCGATTCCATAAATATATGTTAAACCGATTTCAACTCTTTTGTTGTTAGGCAAATCAACGCCGGCTATACGTGCCATTAACAATTTCTCCTTATTAGTTTTTTTATTATAATATCTATATAAATGCGAAAGAAAACTTTCACCTTGGAATGATTGCTACTAGTTTTATTTTCGCTGTTGTTTTCACGTTTGCCCCTAAGGGCTACGAGTTAGGCTATTAGCCTTGTCTTTGTTTGTGGCTCTTGTTCTTTGAACAAATAACCATAACTTTTCCGTTTCTCTTAATTACTTTACATTTGTCGCACATTGGCTTTACAGATGGTCTAACTTTCATTTTAATATCTCCTTTGGAATTCGTTTATGTTTTAATTAATTTTTGCTTCGCCAAATTATTCGGCCTTTTGTTAAGTCATAAGGACTCATTTCTAGTTTTACACTATCGCCGGGAATAATCTTAATGTAGTGCATGCGAAGTTTTCCCGAAATATATGCCGTTATAACGTGACCATTTGACAACTTAACTGTAAAAGTTGCGTTTGGTAATGCTTCAACTATCACGCCTTCGGTTTCTATTACATCGTCTTTTGACACAAACTAATCCTCCTGTAATTTTTCTTTTTCAGACTTAATCAGTTGATAAAGTTTTTTGTTTCCAACTGGCAAGCCGATTGTTATTTTATCAGCATAACTTTTATATTCTGCCGTTAAAATTGTTTTAATATGTTTTATGTTTTTTCTCTTAGGGTTTTGTATCTTATGAACTTTGCCGTCAACGATTTTTACAAAGTCACCTTCAACACTAATTACTAAAAAACAATTACCTTTATCTCTACCTGTAAGTGAAAGAACTAAATCTCCACTCTTAACATTGTTTTCCATTTTTCCACCTAAAGTGTTAAAATTTCCACGCCGTTATCGGTAATAACAACTGTATTTTCATAATGCGCTGATGGCAATCTATCACGGGTTAAAACCGTCCAACCATCTGGCATAAAGTCAACTTGATACGTACCCATATTTATCATAGGTTCAATGGCAAGTGCCATACCTTGCTTAAGGCGAATACCCGTTCCCTTTCTTCCGTAATTTGGAACTGAAGGGTCTTCGTGCATTTCCTTACCTATACCGTGACCAACAAGTGCTCTAACAACCGAAAAACCGTTTGCTTCTGCATGGGTTTGTACTTTATAACCTATATCGCCGAGCGGTGTGCCGTCAGTAAGATTTTCCACGGCTTTGAAAAAGCACTCTTCTGTCACTTTAACAAGTTTACGTTTTTCTTCACTAACGTTGCCGACCATAAAAGTTCTTGCAGCATCACCTTGCCAACCATTATATATAACGCCTACGTCAATACTAACAAGTTGTCCGTCTTTAATAACTTTATTTTCGCTTGGTATCCCGTGAACAACCATTTCATCTATTGATGCACATATTGATGCGGGATATCCACCATAACCTAGAAAAGAAGGAATTGCACCACAAGATTTGATATAATCATAAGCGATTTTATCAAGGTCCTTTGTAGTCATGCCAACCTTAATAGATTTACCGATTAATTCAAGCACGTCTCTGGTGATTTTACCACTTTCTCGCATACGAGCGATTTGGTCATCAGTTTTTATGTTAATCATTAATCTAAAACCTTTGTAATTTCAGAAAAAACATCTTCTATTTTTTGGTCGCCATTTATTTCGAACAAAATCTTTTGATTTTTATAATATTCAATCAACGGTGCCGTTTGATTGTGATAAACGGATAATCTTTCTTTTACGGTTTCAACGTTATCGTCCTTTCTAATAATAAGTTCTCCACCACAGGTTGGACACACTTTGGTGTCACCGATAAAATCGATATGGAAAGAACCATTACATTTTGGACAACTTCTTCTACCGATAAGTCTTCTTTCAATCTTTCCTAAATCAACGTCAATATCCAAAACCTTATCAGGTGGATTAAAGCCGTCAAGTGCTTTCGCTTGGAAAAGATTTCTTGGAAAACCGTCTAGCAAATATCCGTTTGCACAGTCAGGTTTACTTAGTCTATCTTTGACTAAATCAATAGTTAAGTCATCTGGACACAAATTACCAGTGTCCATAATCGCTTTTACTTTAACGCCAAGTTCCGTTTGGTTCTTAATGTTTTCTCTAAAGATGTCGCCGGTAGAAATTGCAGGCAAGTTATATCTTTTGCTGATTAAAGTTGCCTGCGTACCTTTTCCACTACCCGGTGCGCCAAGTAATACTAATTTCATATCACTAACTATTTTAAAAATCCTTTGTAGTTTTTCATCATAATTTGCGATTGCAATGCTTTTTCAAATTCAAGTGCTACAGAAACTATAATCAAGAGACCAGTTGCACTGAATACACTTGTTAAGCCTTCTCCACCGATTGCCTTGAAGATAACCGTTGGTACAAGTGCAAGTAATGCTAGGAAGATTGCACCGAAAAGTGTAATTCTGTTTGAAACTCTCTTAAGATAATCTGCTGTTGGTTTTCCTGGTCTTGTACCTGGAATAAAACCACCATTACCTTGAATACTCTTACTGATATCATCAGGGTTAAACTGAATTTGATTGTAGAAGTAAGAGAAGAATAAAATCAATAAGCAAAGCAACACAACGTATAACCAACTATCTGTTCCCACATTTCTTGTCCACCAAGATGTTTGCCAACCCAAAAGGTTGATAATTAAATCTGGGAAACTTAAAATTGAGAAAGCAAAGATTAATGGCATAACGCCTGATGCATTAACCTTAATAGGAATATGTGTTGATTGACCACCATACATTTTCCTACCTTTAACTTGTTTTGCATATTGAACTGGTATTTTTCTTTCGCCATTATCAACAGTGACAATAGCACCGAAGATTAAGATTGCAACAAGTACAAAGCCGATGAGTGTCCACATTGCGTTAAGAGCAATATCTGGATTAAACAAGCCTTGAATCATAGAGAAGATTGCGTTGCCTGCTGTAGATAAAATACCTGCAAAAATCAAGAGTGAAATACCGTTTGATACGCCATGGTCAGTAATTCTTTCACCTATCCACATTGTAAGTGCTGCACCTGCAGTATAAATAATTACTAAAATAGCATAACTTAAGAATTTACCAAAACCTTGTTCACCAAAAAGTTGGTTCAAATCTAAACCATCTCCACTAAATGTCACAAGAATACCGATTGCTTGTGCGATAGCAAGGATAAGAGTTAAAATTCTTGTATAGGTGTTGATTTTTCTTCTACCTTCTTCACCTTGTTTGCTTAATCTTTCAAGTGCTGGAATACCTACACTTAAAAGTTGAATTATAATTGATGCGTTAATATATGGACCGATACCCATTGCGAAGAACGTACCTAATTGTAGTGCACTTCCTGATACGGCATTCATAATTTGTAAGAAAGAGAATTGACCAACTCCCTTAAAGGCTGTGACGCCTGGAACTGGGATATGACAACCTAATCTATAAACGAATAGCAATGCTATTGTTATAAGAATTTTTCTTCTTACTTCTTTAATCTTAAACGCATTTATTATTGTTTGAAACATTTCGCCCTCCTTATAAATAGTGGGTTATTAGATTTGTTCAGCCTTTCCGCCAGCCTTTTCAATAGCGTCTTTTGCAGATGCAGAGAAGCTTGCTGCTTTAACGGTAATAGCCTTTGTCAAAGTGCCGTTGCCAAGAACTTTAAGTCCTACGCTGCCCTTTAACACTTTGATAAGACCTTTTTCGTTAAGAACTTGCATATCTACAACAGAGTTTGCTTCAAATCCTTCTAAAACTGAAAGGTTAACAATACTATATACTTTTCTGAAATGGTTGTTGAAGCCACGTTTTGGAATTCTTCTGATTAATGGCATTTGACCGCCTTCAAATCCTGGACGAACGCCACCGCCACTTCTTGCCCATTGTCCTTTATGTCCTTTACCACTTGTCTTGCCGAGACCAGAGCCGATACCTCTGCCAAGTCTCTTTTTAGACGTTGTAGCGCCAATTGCTGGACTTAATTCACCTAATCTCATTTTAATACTCCTTAAAATTTAGTAAACTTAAATCTTTTCTACTTTCAAAAGATAACCAACTTTCTTAATCATACCAAGTATGCATGGGTTTTCTTCGTGAATACGGAAAGAACGAATCTTTTTAAGTCCTAATGCCTCTACAATTTTCTTGTGTTGAGGTAAACATGCTATCGTGCTCTTTACAAGAGTCACTTTTATTTTTGCGTTTTCTGCTTTCTTTGCCTTTGCCATAAAAGTACCCTCCTTAACCGTTGATTTCTTCAACAGATTTTCCGCGAATAGCCGCTATTTGTTCAGCAGTTCTCAATGATTTGAGACCGGCGAGCGCTGCTTTTACGCAGTTAATTTTGTTGTTTGTGCCGTGTGACTTTGTTCTAATGTTGGTAATACCAACTGCTTCCATAACCGCACGAACAGGACCACCAGCGATAACACCAGTACCTTCGTCAGCAGGCATCATAAGAACTAAACCACTTCCAAACTTACCAAGTACTTCGTGTGGAATACTTGTGTTTAATAATGCAACTTTGAACATATTTTTCTTTGCTCTTGCTGTTGCCTTATCAATTGCTTCTGGAACTTCCTTTGCTTTACCCATTGCGCAACCAACTTTGCCTGCGCCGTCACCTACTACAACGAGGGCAGCAAATCTCATATTTCTACCACCTTTAACAGTCTTTGTAACACGGTTGACACAAATTAACTTTTTAATCAATCCGTCGTTTTCTTCTGCTTTTCTAGGTGCTCTATTATTTTCTCTTGCCATTTTTGTTTTCTCCTTGTTTTATTAGAATTCCAAGCCACCGTTTCTTGCGCCGTCTGCTAAACTAGCAACACGACCGGTATAAAGATAACCGCCTCTGTCGAATACAACTGCACTTATCTTCTTTGACTTTGCCTTCTTTGCAAGAAGTTCACCAACAGCATAAGCTTGAGCCTTCTTGTCTTTGCCTTCAAAAGTTCCCTTGA
>JAZQYW010000002.1:0-25602 GCA_045633745.1 Christensenellaceae bacterium | reverse complement strand
ATTGGTAATTCTGCACATAACATCGCTTATGGTGCAAGTACAACTAACTCAGCAGAAAACGTATTGACCTTAACTATTTCTCAAGCAGAATTAAATAAGATTAAGACTGCTGAAGGTGCTGTTGTTGCTGGAACAGAGTATGAAATCGATGCAATCACAGAAGGTATTGATAGTTATCGAGGCATAATTTATGGTATTCAAAACCACGAATTATCACCAACAACTCTTAAATACATTAAGTTTACAGTACAAACTGCTATAACTGGTACATATATTGGTGCGCCAACAGCTGCAGAATTAAGAGCACTACTTACATCTGCTGCAATGAATTACTTCAATGCTGCTACGACAGCTAATAGCGCAACTGCTTTGCCAGGATGTTGGGACTTCGACAACGGTACAGTAAGATGGAAGACTTTGCCACAAGCATAATGCTTAACTAATCAACTTGATTAGTGAATAACTAAAATCTAACGGCGAGAAGAATTTCTCGCCGTTATTTTTATGGGGTTTTGTCAATCGAAGCACACTTTTATATATAAGAATTTTTTATGTATATTATATAATGTTTATTAGTTGTGCTTTTTTCTTGTTTTTTTTCTGCTTTTATTATATAATAAATACATAATTTTATTTTTGTAAAGGAGAAAGTTATGACTTCTCAACAAGTTCAAATTTTAATTTCTATGATTATTTATATGCTTGCTGTTATTGGCATCGGTTTATATTTTGCCAAACGTGCAAAGCAAAACTCCGGCAACTATTTCCTTGGTGGCAGGTCTTTAGGGCCTTGGATGGCTGCCATGTCTGCCGAAGCATCTGATATGAGTGGTTGGCTACTTATGGGCTTGCCTGGGCTTGCTTACTGGTGTGGCCTTGCTGATGCTGCTTGGACTGCTATCGGTCTTGCTATCGGTACTTACGTTAACTGGCTTATCGTTGCTAAAAGATTAAGAAATTATTCGGTTGTGTCTGGCAACAGCATCACTATCCCAGAATTTTTCAGCAATCGTTTCAATGAAAAGAAAAAGGTTATCCTTTCTATCTCTGCTATCTTTATCTTGATTTTCTTCACCGTTTATGCCGCAAGTTGTTTTGTCACCTGTGGCAAACTCTTCAGCGCTTTATTCGGTTTTGATTATCACGTTATGATGATTATCGGGGCTGCTTTCGTTGTGTTCTACACCTTTATCGGTGGGTTCCTTGCTGAAAGTGCATCTGACTTTATGCAAGCAATCGTTATGGTGGGTGCGCTTGTTGTTGTGCTTGTCGTTGGCGTTGCTAATGCCGGTGGTGTCGGCGCTGTTATTGACAACGCTAAATCTATCGATGGATACTTTATGCTCTTCGGCACTGCAAACCCTGCCGTTGACGGTGCTGGTGCACAAATCGGTTGGCTTGATGGTTCTAAATATCCTGCACTTTCTGTAGTTTCTGCTATGGCGTGGGGTTTGGGCTACTTTGGTATGCCACAAGTTCTTCTTCGTTTTATGGCTATCCGTCGTGCTGATGAACTTAAGCGTTCAAGAAGAATTGCAACCGTTTGGGTTGTTATCTCGCTCTTCGTTGCAGTTATGGTTGGTATTGTTGGTCGTGCTATTCCTACGCTTAACCATGGAGCACTCAATACAAGTAGTTCGGCTGAAAACGTGTTTGTTGAACTTTCTCAAACTTTCTTGCCACCACTTATCGCTGGTGTTATTATGGCAGGTATTCTTGCTGCAACTATCAGTTCTTCTGATTCTTACCTTTTAATCGCATCTTCTGCAGTTGCTAAAAATATTTATCAAGGTGTGGCTAAAAAAGATGCGTCTGACAAGCAAGTTATGTTGATGTCTAGAATAGTTTTAATCGCTATCGCTCTTGTAGGTATTATCATTGCGTGGAACGAAGAAAGTGTTATCTTCAAAATCGTTTCTTTCGCTTGGGCTGGCTTTGGTGCAACGTTTGGTCCACTTATGTTGTTCTCTCTCTTCTGGAAGAGAGTTAACCAAAAGGGTGCTATCGCTGGTATGCTTGTCGGTGGTGTTATGGTCTTCGTTTGGAAACTTGTTCTTAACCCACTCGGTGGCGTGTTCGCAGTTTACGAATTGCTCCCTGCATTTATCCTTTCTTCTATCGCTATCGTCGTTGTGTCACTACTTACTAAACAACCAGACAAGGATATTACCGATACCTTTGATAAGGTTCGTGATATGTCTAAAAACGGTTTTATTGAACAAGGTCTTGAAGGACAAAATGTATAACTTAAAAATTAATATTTGATTTTAAGCACACTGCAGACTTGCAGTGTGCTTTTTTTATCGGTTATGAAAATAATTTTTATTAAATTACATATTTTTTAATAAATTTTGGCAATAAAAAAGGGTTTTTGACTTTTACATAGTATTATTATTTGATTGATGTTTTTACGACTTAATTTAACGGCTTTCGGGGGCAGATATGAAGAGTAAAACCTTAAAAATTGAAGAGATGTTTTTATCGCCTTTTGCGTTTAAGTCGGCTGATACTGTCGGCAGAACTAGGGAAGAACAACCTTGTCCTACTCGTACGCCTTTTCAACGTGATAGGGATAGAATTATTCACTGCAAGGCGTTCCGTCGCTTAAAGAACAAAACGCAAGTTTTCTTTTCGCCAGAAGGCGACCATTATAGAACACGTCTTACTCACACACTTGCCGTTTCGCAAGTGGCAAGGGCAATCGCAAGGGGGTTGTCACTCAATGAAGATTTAACCGAAGCAATCGCTTTGGGGCACGATTTGGGGCACACTCCGTTCGGCCACGCTGGTGAGCGTATCTTAAACCAACTTAACCCAAACGGTTTTGAACACAACTTGCAATCTGGCAGAGTGGTTGATATTTTGGAAAACGATGGTTTGGGTTTGAATTTAACCCGAGAAGTCGTTGACGGCATTGTCAATCACAAACTTAAGTGCTCTCCACAAACACTTGAAGGCAAAGCCGTTAGTTTGGCAGATAGAATCGCGTATATAAATCACGATATTGACGATGCTATTGACGGGGGTTTTATCACGGCAAACGATATCCCTGCCGATGCTAAAAAACTTTTGGGCGATAAGTCAAGCGTTAGAATAAACACTATGATTTCTGCAATTTATTCGCATAGTGATGGCAAAAATATGGTGGAAATGCCAAAAGATATCCACGATGCAACTATGCTTTTAAGGGAATTCTTGTTTGATAAGGTTTATAAACACAAGACTTTCCGTGATGAAGAAGAACGTGCAAATCGTATGATTTCTGCACTCTATGATTATTACAAAAAAGCGCCTGAAAATTTGCCCGAATTTTATCTTGAGCGCTTGGAAAACGAAGATATTAACACCGTTCTTTGCGATTACATTTCGGGTATGAGCGATATGTATGCAGTGAGAACTTTTAGTGAGATTTTTATTCCAAAAAACTGGAAACTTTAATAAATTATTTTAAGGAATTTTAATGAAAGGTTTTGACAACAAGTTCATCGATGAACTAAAAAACAAAAACGATATAGTTGAAGTGGTTGGCAAATACGTTCAACTTCAACAACGTGGTGGCAATTACTGGGGCAGATGCCCGTTCCATCACGAAAAAACTGCATCCTTTTCGGTTAACCCGAACGGGCAGTTTTTCTATTGTTTCGGTTGTCATAAGAGTGGGGACGTTATCTCTTTCATTATGGAAATTGAATCGCTTGATTTTAACGATGCCGTTAAATATCTTGCTGAACGTGCAAAAATTCCACTACCTGAAGTTAAATATGATGATGAGAAGATTAAAGAACAAAAAAAGCAAAAAGAAAGGCTTTTGTCGCTCCTTACCGACACGGCAAGGTTTTATGCTTATAATCTTAAATCAAAAGACGCATCTAAACACGTTGAATATATCTTAAAGCGTAAAATACCGACCGATTGCGTGGTAAAATTCGGCATAGGTGCATCGCTTAACTTTTACGACTTGCCTAAATTCTTGCTCTCTAAAGGCTATACCTATGAAGAAATGTCTTTATCGGGTGTGGTGGATAGTAAGGACGGCAGATATTACGATGCTCTTGGTGGCAGGCTTATTATACCGATTATAAATCAGTTTAACCAAGTGGTTGCTTTCGGTGGCAGACTTTTGGAAAAGGCTGACTTTGCTAAATATAAAAACACTAGAGAAACGCTTATTTTCTCTAAAAGCAATAACTTGTATAACCTTAACAACCTTAAAAGGTTGAAAAACGAAAAGGGGCTTGACGGCGTTATTATCGTTGAAGGGTATATGGATACTATTTCGCTTGTTGGCGCAGGTTTTCATAACGTTGTGGCAAGTATGGGCACTTCGTTAACCAAAGACCAAGCACGAATATTAAAGCGCTATACCGATAAGGTTTTCATCTGTTATGACGGGGACTTTGCTGGTCAAAAAGCATCTATTCGTGGCCTAGAAATCTTGAGCGAAGAAGGGCTTGAAGTTAAGGTGGTGGCTCTGCCTGACGGATTAGACCCTGATGACGTTATTAAGCAGTTTGGCGCTGACGGATATAGAAACCTTTTGATTGATGCAAAACCTTTAATCGACTTCAAACTTGATATCGTTCGCCGTACCTATGACGTTAAGACGCTTGACGGTAGGCGTAAATACGTTGTTAATGCAATCAACGTTATTAGGGAAAGCAGTTCGCCAGCCGAACAAGAAGACTTGCTTAAGACGGTTAGAGACGTTTCTGGAACTTCTTTAGAAACGCTTAAAAGGGAACTTTACAGTCAAGAAGTGGACAAGCCTAAAAACGATATTGAAAGAACGCCACTTTACGCAGATAATTCGGGCGATAAGACGGCTATTGCATCAAGGTTTGTGCTTGCATCATATTTGTTTAACAAGCCTTATGCTTTAGAATACGATATCAGGACTTTGGACTTTACTATGCCTATCCATAAATCCATTAAAGATTTTGTGGTTGAAAGGCTTAATAGTGGACAAGTGGTTAGGTTTAACGACCTTTACGAACTGTTTGGGGAAGAATTTGGCGATGAGATTTCCAAAATTGCCGGTCTTGAAGTGGAAGAAAACAAGAAGTTTGATGCAAACACTTATTTCTTTGACTGTGTTAAGACGATTAAGTTGGAAAAATTAAATGATGATATAGATAGGCTTACGGCTTTGTTTGAAGCAGAAACCGATAACCAAAAAAGACAAACTTATATTATTGAAATGGCAAAGTTAGTTGCCGAAAAAAACAAGTTAGCATAAAGAGAATTTGCAAGGAGAAACTATTATGGAAGAAATTATTAAAGATGGCATTGAAGTTAGTGAACAAACCCAAGACAATGGCGAAATTTTGTCACCAGAAATTTTAGGTGTTGTTGCTGATATCATTTTAGAATACAAAAAGAGTGGAAGTATCAAAACTTCTCAACTTTTCGACAAGTTGGAAAAATTCCACGCAACACCTGTTCAATTAGAAGAAATTTATAAAATGTTCGATAATCAAGGCGTTCAAATCGTTGATGAATATGAGATGGATAAGAACTTGTTCGACCAACTCTTAAAAGAAATCAATATGGACGACCCTGTTAAGATGTACTTAAAAGACATCGGTAAAGTTCCACTTTTGCAACCTGATGAAGAAACCGAACTTGCAAAGCGTATGATGGAAGGTGATGAAACTGCAAAGCGCCTTTTATCCGAAGCAAACTTAAGACTTGTCGTTTCTATTGCAAAGCGTTATATGGGTCGTGGTATGCAATTTTTGGACCTTATTCAAGAAGGCAATTTGGGTCTTATGAAAGCCGTTGAAAAGTTTGACTATCAAAAGGGCTTTAAGTTCTCAACATACGCAACTTGGTGGATTAGACAGGCTATAACCCGTGCTATTGCAGACCAAGCAAGAACAATTCGTATTCCTGTGCATATGGTTGAAACAATCAACAAACTCATCAGGGTTTCAAGAAGACTTTTGCAAGAGTTGGGCAGAGAACCATTACCTGAAGAAATTGCAAAGGAAATGGATATCGATGAAGCAAGGGTTAGGGAAATTCAAAAGATTGCACAAGACCCTGTTTCTTTAGAAACGCCTATCGGTGAAGAAGAAGACAGCCACCTTTACGATTTTATTGAAGACGAAAAGAGTGCCGCGCCAACTGATGCAGTTTCATATACAATGCTTAAAGAACAACTTATCGGCATTTTAGACACGCTTACACCAAGAGAAGAAAAGGTTTTAAGGTTGCGTTATGGACTTGATGACGGCAAGCCAAGAACTTTGGAAGAAGTTGGCAAAGAATTTAACGTCACTAGGGAAAGAATTCGTCAAATTGAAGCCAAAGCACTTCGTAAATTGCGTCACCCAAGCCGTTCAAAAAGACTTAAAGAATATATTGATAAACAATAATGACTGACAGATTAGAAAAGATTTTCGCACTTATTCCAGAGTGCGAAAGGTTTGCAGATATCGGTTGTGACCACGGCTATATTGCAGAGGCGATGCTAAAACAAGGCAAGGCAAAAAAGGTTATAATTGCAGATATAAGTGCAAAATGTTTGGAAAAAGCCGAGCAACTGCTTGATGAAAATATTAAAGATGGCAGTGCCGAAAGCGTTGTTTCAAACGGCTTTGACAAAGTTCCACCTTGTGATACTGCGCTTATTGCAGGTATGGGTGGGGAAGAAATTTGCGATATAATTTCACGTGCAAAAACATTGCCTGCATCACTAATTTTGCAACCGATGAAAAACTGTGATAAAGTGCGTTTATGCGCTGTTAAATCGGGGTATAAAATTGAAAAAGATTTTATGTTTAAGAGTGCTGGAAAGTATTATGACCTTATGCTTTTAGTAAAGGGGAAAGACACTCTTACACAAGAAGAAATTGAGTTTGGCAGAGATAATTTAAACGGAAAAAATCAAGATTTTAAGGAATTTTTGCAAGTAAAAATCAGCCGACTCAACACCTATTTAAAAAGCGAAAAACTATCAAACGAAGATAGAAAAAGTATGCTTTTAATCAAGGAAAAATTAGAAAAATATGTTTAGTTTAGATGAATTTATGGGCGTTTTAGAGAGTGTTTGTCCACTTTCTTTAAGCCATAAAATGATAGAAAAAGGCAGTTATGACAACAGTGGCTTGCTTATAAAATCAAGCGAAAAAGCCACGAAAATTTTGTTTTCTTTAGACCTTTCTAAAGAAGTTGTTTTAAGTGCAATAGAACTTGGTTGTGACACCATCATCACCCATCATCCAGCCATTTATGAGCCTTTAAAAAGCCTTTCATTTGTTGGCGAAACGGCACCTATCACTCTTGCGATAAAAAACCAAATCAACGTTGTTTCAATGCACCTTAATTTAGATATTGCAGACGATGGAATTGACCAACTTTTATGCAAGGGCTTAGGCGGACAAAACATTGAAATTTTAGACCTTGTTGATGAAAAAAATGGCTACGGAAGACAAGCCGTTGTTAAGCAAACGACTTTAGATGAGTTTGTTAATGGCGTTAAGAAAACTTTTATGAGCGATAAGGTTATTGCTTATGGAAGTGGGGAAGTTAAAGTTATAGCATCTTTTTGTGGAAGTGGGGCAAGTCAAGCAATTGAGTGTTTAGATAAACTTGTTGCAGATACCATCGTTTCATCAGATATTCCACACCATCACTTAAAGACACTTGTTGAAAGTGGCAAAAACGTGGTGATTATTCCACACTACGTTAGCGAACAGTACGGATTTAATAGTTTTTACGCATTGCTTACTAATTTGCTTAAAGGCAAGGCGCAAACTTTTTATTTTTTAGATAAAAGATTTATGTAAAGGAGATATGATTATGGTAAAAGCATTAATCGCATATCAAATTCAAGATGCAAAGTTAAGGGAAATTGAAAAGACCTTATCAGGAAGCGAAGAAAGAAAAAAAATGAGTTCTGCAAAAAAATACCTTTTGGGTGTTGAAGAAAACGTTAACAAACTTGACGACAGAGCGTTGGAACTTAAGGGCATTTATGCAAAGGCGGTCGAAGAACAAAAGAAACTTTTAGAACAACAAACCGAACTTGCAGAAACCTTGGGCTCAATCAAAGATGAAAAGGAAGCATCTTTCTTAATCAAAAAGGCTGATGAACTTGTTGCAAAAATCAAGTCATTAAATAGCGAAGCAACAAAGATTGCAGAAGAAATTAAGGTTATCGTTGCTGAATACGACAAGATTAAAGCAACCACAAGGGCAGCGCAAACACAATATAAGGAAAATGCTGATAAATACAAGGAATTGGAAGGTTCTCTTAAAGATGAAAAGGAAAAGATTGAAAAAGAACTTTCTAACTTGAAAAAGGACGTTGATGCTACTCTTATGGAAAGATACCTTAAAAAGCGTGCCGACAAGATGTATCCTATAATCTTTGCAGTTAAGGGCAATTCTTGTGGTGCTTGCCGTATGGAACTTTCGATGTCCGATATGAATAAACTTAAAAACGGGGAAGTTATCGACTGCGAACAATGTGGCAGAATGATTTATTTGGAAAAAGAATAATCTTTTGGTCGTAAAAATTAATAAAAAAACAAACTAACGTCTAGAGAATACTCTAGACGTTTTTTTATAAAATTACAAAAATTGTCAAAAAAATTATATTTGATAAAAAAAACGAATTTTAAATATTTATATTTAAAAACTTTTGCTTAAAGCATTGTAAAATAAAGTGAAATTTGGTATAATTTACGTAAGACAAAAATAGGGGTGTTATCTTGGATAAAACGACAAAACAACAAAAGGAAAAAAGTTTATTATTCACCAAAGAAACGATGGGCGTTGTAATGGTGCTTTTTTCAACACTTTGTCTAATTTGCTTAATAACTCGTGAAACGTTGTTTTCTGCGATAGGTCAAAACGTCAACGCATTTTTGTTTGGTTGCTTTGGCTTTTTTGCTTATGCCGTTTGCTTGTTTTTTACAGGCTATGGCGTGCTTTTAATCAGTGGTAAGAAACTCAACGTGTCTTTTAAACGCAAAGCGCTTATCACTTTGGGTTTTTTCGTTCTTGTTGCGATTTTGCATATCATAACCACCGACAGTGCTAAGTTGACTTTTGGCAACTATCTTGTAAGTTGTTATAACTTGGGCAAGGGTGGTATTGCAACCACAAGTGCAGGTGGTCTTTTTATGGGTATTATAACTTACGGCGTTTGCGCACTTTTAACAAACGTTGGAAGTTATGTTATTTTGGGGCTTTTGCTTGCGATAATCAGTTTCGTTCTTGTTAAGGACTGGATGGGTGACAATTCTTCGGTTGCAAACCAAAACTCAAAATTTAGAACTTCTTTCGTTAAGGAAGAAGATTTGGGTGTTGAAGTTGCTGGCGAAAAAGAATACCCTGTTGAAGACGTGGACTTTTCAGTACCTGCTGGCAAGCAAAAATTGTTCGTTAATAACCCTGAAGATTTTGCTCTTAAAACTAAAAGGGAAATGAACAAAGAGCAAACTGAAGCAATTAAGTTGAAATTTTCTCAAGGTGGTTTAGGTGTTGTTGACTGCACAACCGTGCAAGAAAAACAACCTGTTAAGCCACAAGACGATTATAAGTCTAAAATCGATTATATCAAAACGCCAACCGTTATCGATATGGAAAAATATTCTTCAGTCGATTATTATGGAAACGTCTTTACAAAAAATCAAAACCAAAGTCAAACAACTGTGTCTGGATACGTTTCTCCAAGGCAAGAAACAAGTTCAATGCCGTTTACTGACGTTGAAAAACAAGATATTCCGTTTATCGAACACGATGAAATTGATAACGCTCAAAAGATTGATGACGACAGTGCCACTGCAAGAGCACAACTCTTTGAAGATAAATATTTGGGCGTGTTAGACACTGAAACGCCACAAACAACTTCTATTCAAGAAGATTATTTTTCTGTCACGGAAAATAAGACCGAAGAAATTCCTTTCATTGATAACACTGAAGAAGTGGAATTCCCTAGAGAAAGCAGAGCAAGTAGGTTTGATTTTACTTCTTTTGACAAGGTGCAAGAACCTGTTGTTGAACAAACGGTTGAGCCAGAAAAAGAAGATTTTGCTTTAGAAGAAAATTTTGATGATGAAATAATAGAACAAACGATAGAACCTAGTGCTACGGCTACAAGTCGTGTTAGAGATATTTTCTTAAACGACCCAAAGGAAGAAGAAAGTACAACCACTCAACCTATCGGTTTTACAAGCAGAGTTTCTGCTGACAATAATCAAGGTTCAAGGCGTTCGTTTATTTTCGACCAACAACCAACTACTTTTGAACAACCTGTTGTTGAAGAAAAACCAGCAAAGCAAGAAATTCCTATTAACAGAGAGTATTTCCGTCCACCGTTTGACCTTTTGGAAAGTTATGCTCAACCTATAAACGCAGCGCAAGAAAATCACGAAGAAAGAAAAGAGATTATCAAGCGCACCCTTGCAGAGTTTAAGATTGATGCAGAGCCAAAAGACCATATTCAAGGACCAACTGTCACAAGATATGAAATTATGATGCCACCGGGCATTTCGGTTAAAAACGTTTTGAGATACGATGATGACCTTAAGATGCGCTTGGCTGCACGAAACGGCGTTAGAATTGAAGCGCCTATCCCTGGCAAGAATTTGGTTGGTATAGAAGTTGCAAATAACGTTAAAGTGACCGTCGGCTTAAAAGAAGTTATGGAAGGACTTGTTGATAAAAAGAGCAAATCTGGTTCGCTTATGTTTGCGTTAGGCAAAGATATAGTTGGCAATGCGATAAGTGACGACTTGACCAAAGGTCCACACTATTTGGTGGCTGGTGCAACTGGTTCGGGAAAGAGCGTGTGCTTGCACGTTATGCTTGTAAGTTTACTTATGAGATATAGCCCTGAAGAATTAAAACTTGTTTTAGTTGACCCAAAGAGTGTAGAATTTAGAAAATACGAACACTTGCCACACCTTTTGGTTGATGAAATTATTGATGAGCCAAAGAGAGCAATCACTCTTTTACAATGGGCTTATGATGAAACCAACAGAAGAAACGCAATGTTTACAGAATGTGGTGGACACATAAGCAATATCGACGACTATAACACTATGGTCGCAAACGACAAGATTGCAAAGTTGCCAAGAATAGTGTTTGTTATCGATGAACTTGCAGACCTTATGGAAGCGTGCAAAAAAGACCTAGAAGAACGCATAAGAAAGATTGCTGCAAAGTCACGTTCAGCAGGCATACACTTGGTGCTTGCAACACAACGTCCATCAGTTGACGTTATAACGGGAACTATCAAGGCAAACTTGCCGTCAAGAATTGCACTAAAAGTTATGAACTTTGCAGACTCTCAAACTATTTTGGGTGGCGCTGGTGCAGAAAAACTTTTGGGCAACGGCGATATGCTTTATAAGAACTCATCAATGGCTGATTATGAACGTTATCAAGGCGCATACATTAGCGGAAGGGAAATTTCTAATATCGTTGAATATATCAAAGAACACAACAAGTCATACTTTGATGAAGACGTTAAACAATTCTTGGATAACGAAACCAAGCCTAAAGTTGAAGAAACTTCAGCAACGGTTGGTGGCGACGGTGGTGAAAAGAATAACGAAGAGTTTATGAACGCTCTTTGGTTTGCAGTAAACACTGGCACGGCATCAATTTCAGCACTCCAAAGAAGATTTTCTATCGGCTATGCAAAGGCTGGCAGTTTTATCGATAAGATGGAACAAAAAGGCTATATTTCCGGCTATGACGGAAGTAAAGCAAGAAAGGTTTTACTTTCAAGGGAAGAATACATTTCAAGATTTGGACCAAAGGACGAAGTTGAATAATGCAAAAAATTTGTGACAAAAAAATCGGCGTGATTTCGTTGGGCTGTGATAAAAATAGAGTTGACACCGAAAAGATGCTTTACTTTTTATCAACAAGGCACGCTTTGACAACCGATTATGACAATGCCGATATTATAATTATCAATACCTGTGCCTTTTTAGAAAGTGCAAGAAAGGAAGCAATAGAAGAAATTTTGCTTGCTATTCTAAAAAAAGAAAATGGTTTAGAAAAAATTATTGTCACCGGTTGCTTGCCACAAAAGTTTGTCAGTGAAATCAAAGATGAATTAATTGAAGTTGATGCCTTTTTGGGCGTTAGCGAATACGATAACATTTTAGAAGTTATCGATAGAATTTACACTGGCGAAAGGGTCGTTTTGGTGGGAGAGCCAAGGGGTGAGTGTGGAAAAAATAGAGTGCTTACCACTTCAAACTATGCATACTTAAAGATTGCAGACGGCTGTTCAAATCATTGCACTTACTGTTTAATTCCGTATATAAGGGGCAAGTTCCGTTCAGTGCCTGTTGCTGACCTTATTGAAGAAGCAAAGGGGCTTGGCGAATTAAACGAACTTATTTTGGTTGCGCAAGACGTTGCGAAATACGGCTTTGATTTAATCCCACAAGTTAGTTTGACAGAATTGATAAGAGAGTTGAGCAAACTTTCAAACATCAAGGGAATAAGACTTTTATACTGTTATCCAGAAAACATAACCGAAGAACTTATAAACGAAATTGCAGTTAACGCAAAAGTTATAAAGTACATAGATATTCCTTTGCAACACGCAGATGACAAAGTTCTTAAACTTATGAACAGAAAGGGCACGGGCAAGGGGTATTTGGAACTCATTGAAAAATTGAAAGCAAGAGTTAAAGGAATTGCTATCCGTTCAACGTTTATAACGGGTTTCCCAAGAGAAGATGAAGATGCATTTAACAACTTGCAAGAGTTTTTAAAGAGTGCAAAACTGTTTAACGCAGGATTTTTCAAGTACAGCAAAGAACAAGGCACGCCAGCATATAAACTTGATGGACAAATTCCAGCAAGCATTAAGACTGCAAGGCTTAAAAAACTTTATTCACTTCAAAAGAAAATCGTTAAAGAAAACAACAAATCACTTGTTGGCAAGGCGTTTAAGGTGGTTGCCGAAGGGTTTGATGATGAGCAACTTGTTTATTATGGAAGGGCATATTTTAATGCGCCTGACATTGATGGAAAGATTTATTTCTTTTCTAGCGATGAAGTTGAATATGGCAAGTTTTACGACGTTAAGATTATAAAGGCAACGGGATACGACCTATATGGAGAAAGATTATGAATTTACCAAATAAATTAACCATTTTAAGACTTATTATGATACCACTTTTCGTGGCTGTGTTTTATCTAACGGTTATTCCTTACAATTACGTTATTTCTGCAGTTATATTCGTGCTTGCAGCACTTACTGACTTTTTGGACGGATATATCGCAAGAAAATATAATTTAGTGACTAACCTTGGCAAGTTTTTAGACCCTATTGCAGATAAGGTTTTGGTTTCAACTGCTTTAATCGTTATGCTTTTGCCATACCCAACAGAAAGCGCGATTATCCCATTTTATGGTGCGATTGCAGTTGCAATAATTCTTGCAAGAGAATTAATCGTGAGTGGGTTTAGAATAGTTGCTGCATCAAACGGAAAGGTGTTGGCAGCAGATAAGTCTGGCAAGATTAAGACCTTTACTCAAGACGTGGCTGTTGTAATCTTGCTTGTAGGTGCAGACCTTATGGCTGGTTTATATTCTGTTATCAATATCGTTGGCTTGGTATTTTTAGGTTTGGCGACCTTGCTTACAATCTATTCTGGTATTGAATGTATTGTTAAAAATATTGACGTGTTAAAGGATAGCAAATGAAAACTGCGTTGATATTTTTTCGCAATCTTAAAACCTATTTCGATGGCGATTATTATGGAAACGTGGTCGGCGCATTTAACAGTGGGGGCTTGACTGTCGATACCATTGAAGTGCTTTCGGACACAGATGACTTGGGTTTTAAAAGAAGGCTGACCGAATTTAAGGATATGTTTGACAATTTGGTTATAGTCGGTGGCGATGCCGTTAGGTTTGACTTAAAAAACATAATTGCCCAAACCTTTGACACGGTTATTGTGGAAAATGAAAACGCACGTGCTTTTTTAGACGCCGTATCAAAGGCAAACGGAATAGAGTATGACGACAGTTATGCGTGTTTGCCTATGGAAAGCAGTGTTATTCCAAACATTTACGGTGGGTATCAAGGTTTTATTTTAGATAGTAATGAGTTGACCTTGTCGCTTTTGCCTTATGATTATAAAGAAATCAAGACAATGTGCGATAAATACGTTTTGCCATATCTTGAAAACAAACTAGGTATAAAAAAGACAAGATTAACCTTAAAATATTTTGGCAAACTTGAAGAGATTGAAGCGACGCTTAAGGAAGCCGAAAATATAGGCGAACAAAGTTTTTCGTGGATTACCAACGAAAAGTATGGCGATATCACAATAGACTTGTTGTTTGCTTACGAAACGGCAGAAGACGTTAAAAAGGAAGTTGTTAGGTATATTGTTTCAAATCACAAGGACGGCATATATGCAGAATATGACGTTAGTTTGGGGCAAAGACTTTTTGACTTGCTTGAATTAAGGGGTATGAAACTTTCAACGGCTGAATCTTTCACAAGTGGAAGGGTTGCAGTTGAAGTTATAAAGAATTCGGGTGCATCAGCCATCTTTAACGAAGGCGTTGTATCCTATTCAAATCAAAGCAAAATAAAAAGGCTTTCGGTCAGTGCTGACGACCTTAAAAAACAAGGTGCAGTCAGTGCAATAGTGGCTTATCAAATGGCGGTAGGCTTGCTTAAAGAAGGGTGCGATATCGCAGTTTCAACAACTGGTATTGCAGGTCCAAAAAGTGACGACACGTCAAAACCTGTCGGCTTATGTTATATAGCCGTGGGTATGAAAAACGGCGTGCATACTTACCGATATAATTTATCGGGCACAAGAGAAGAAATAACCGAAACAGCAAAGAACACTGCGCTGTTTTTGGCAATAAAAATATTAAAAAATTTATAAAGGAACAATTATTATGGATGAAGCAAAAATAAAAGCGCTTGACGGCGTTATGGCACAGATTGAAAAACAATACGGAAAGGGCGCAATCATGCGTCTTGGACAAAATGCTGGCGACACTAACATTGAAGTTTTGCCAACAGGCTGTCTTTCACTTGACCTTGCAATAGGGGTTGGTGGTCTTCCAAGGGGAAGAATTATTGAAATCTATGGACCAGAATCTTCTGGTAAAACAACGGTTGCACTCCACGTTATCGCTGAAACACAAAAGGCTGGCGGTATCGCTGCTTTCGTTGACGCAGAACACGCACTTGACCCAGTTTACGCAAAGGCTTTAGGGGTTAACCTTGATGAACTTTACGTTTCACAACCAGATACTGGCGAACAAGCACTTGATATTACAGAATCTTTGGTTGCAAGTAAAGCAGTTGACGTTATCGTTATCGACTCTGTTGCTGCTCTTACTCCAAAGGCTGAAATAGAAGGGGATATGGGCGATTCTTTCGTTGGTTTGCAAGCAAGACTTATGAGCCAAGCACTCCGTAAACTTACTGCAATCACAAACAAGAGTAAAACTTGTATTATCTTTATCAACCAACTTCGTGAAAAGGTTGGCGTTATGTTCGGCAACCCAGAAGTCACAGCAGGTGGTAAGGCATTAAAGTTCTATGCAAGCGTTAGAATTGACGTTAGAAAGGCTGACTCATTAAAGGACAGTGACGGAGCATACGGCTCACACACAAAGGCTAAAATTGTTAAGAATAAGGTTGCGCCACCATTTAAGACGGCGGAATTCGATATTATTTTCGGCAAGGGTATTTCACACGGAAGTTGCCTTGTCGACCTTGGCTTGCAATACGACATTATTCAAAAGAGCGGGGCTTGGTTCTCTTATAACGGAGAAAAGATTGCTCAAGGCAGAGAAAAGGCAGTTGCTTATTTGGAAAGCAATATCGAAGTTGCAAACGAAGTTAAGCAAAGAATTTTAGACGCTTTTTATGACAAGAAGTAAAATGGATATACTTATCCATTGACTTTTTGCTATATTTAGTGTAAAATAAATATTAGAAATAAATGCCAAAAGCATTGAATAAAAACAGGAGGGCATACAGTTATGCAAAATATTAATTACGGCTCCCTGTTCTTGAACGGAAATAATGATATCAAAATTTATATCATTGCAGGATTAGTAGTATTAGCAATAGTCGCTTGGCTGGTTAGTTGGAAATTAAGTGCTAAATCTTTAGAGAAAAAATATCAAAAAGAAGTAGGGGACATTGAAACACAACGAAACAGAATGCTCGATGACGTTAGGGAAGAGAGCAGGGCTATAAAGAAAGAAGCTATTTTAGAAGCGAAAGAACAGGAAATTAAACTTCGCAACGACTTTGAACGTGAAGCAAAAGAAAAACGAGTTGAACTTCAAAGAATGGAAAACAGACTTAATCAAAAGGAAGAAACTTTAGATAAGAAAGAAGAAAACCTTGCGAAGAGAAACGAAGAAACAACAAGACAACAAAACGCTTTAAAGGCAAAAGAAATCGAACTTGAAAACAAAATTGATGCTATCAACGAACAGCACGCAAAGATGATTCAAGAATTTGAAAAGATTGCCCAAATGAGCAAAGAAGAAGCAAAGCAAGAGTTGGTTAACGCAATTACTGACGAAGCAAAGGTTGCCGCTGCTGGTATGGTTAAAAACATCGAAGCAGAAGCAAAAGAAAACGGCGAAAGAAAGGCTAAAGAAATCGTTAGTCTTGCTATTCAAAAGTGTAGCACCGAACAAGCAACCGAAATAACTGTTTCAGTCGTTCCACTTCCAAACGACGATATGAAAGCAAGAATTATCGGCCGTGAAGGAAGAAACATAAGAACTCTTGAAAATGCAACTGGTATCGAACTTATTATCGACGATACGCCAGAAGTTGTTATAGTATCAGGCTTTGACCCTGTAAGAAGGGAAGTTGCAAGAATTGCACTTGAAAAACTTATTCAAGACGGCAGAATTCACCCAGCAAGAATTGAAGAAACGGTTGAAAAAGTCAAGAAAGAACTTGAAGTTCAAATTAAAGAAGCGGGCGAAGCAGCAATGTTTGAATGCGGTATCTTCGGCTTGCACCCAGAAGTTGTTAAACTTTTAGGCAGACTTAAATTTAGAACAAGTTATGGTCAAAACGTGTTGAAGCACTCTATCGAAGTTTCACACCTTGCAGGTGTTATGGCAACCGAACTTGGCATTGATGCACAATTAGCAAAACGTGCAGGTTTATTGCATGACTTGGGTAAGGCTGTTGACTTTGAAATTGAAGGAACACATATGCAAATCGGTGGCGACCTTGCTAAAAAGTATAGAGAAAATCATAACGTTATCAACGCTATCTTGGCGCACCACGGTGACGTTGAACCAAAAACTTTAGAAGCAGTGCTCGTTCAAGCAGCAGATGCTATTTCTGGCGCAAGACCGGGTGCAAGAAGGGAAACTACTACTAACTACATCAAGAGATTGCAAAAACTTGAAGAAATTTCTTCTTCATTTAAGGGTGTTGAAAAATGCTATGCAATTCAAGCAGGTAGAGAAGTTCGTGTTATGGTTAAACCAGAACAAATCAACGATGCTCAAACCTTGTTCCTTGCAAAAGATATTGCTAAAAAGATTGAACAAGAAATGGAATATCCAGGTCAAATCAAGGTTAACGTTATTAGAGAATGGAGAGCCACTGAATACGCAAAATAGTATGTTTTTGTGTAAAAACCTAATAAAAAATCAAAAGAAAATCATTTGGCGTTTTGCCAAATGATTTTTAATAAATAGGGGTAATAAAATGGAAATTAAAAAAGATATCTTTTACGTGGGCGTAAACGATAAGGAAATAGACCTTTTTGAAGGGCAATATATCGTTCCAAACGGTATGGCTTATAATTCATACGTTATAATTGATGAAAAGATTGCCGTTATGGACAGTGTGGATAAGAACTTTTCTGAAGTTTGGCTTAAAAATATTGAAAACATTTTGGGTGATAAAACCCCTGATTATTTAATTGTTCAACATATGGAGCCAGACCATTCGGGCAGTATTTTAGAGTTTAATAAAAAATATCCTTTGGCAACAATAGTGTCTTCTGCAAAAGCATTCGTGATGATGAATAACTTTTTCGGGGTTGACTTTGCTGATAGACGCATTGAAATCAAAGAAGGCGATATTTTGAGTTTGGGTAATCATCAACTAACTTTTGTTTCAGCACCTATGGTGCACTGGCCAGAAGTTATGTTGACTTACGACAAAAGTTCAAAGACCTTGTTTTCTGCCGATGCGTTCGGTAAATTCGGTGCACTTGACGTTAGCGAAGACTGGGCTTGCGAAGCAAGAAGATATTATATCGGTATAGTTGGAAAATACGGTGTTCAAGTTCAAAACGTTTTGAAAAAACTTGCGTCTATCGAAGTTGAAACTATTTGTCCACTTCACGGCCCTGTTTTAACTGAAAATTTGGGTTATTATATTGATTTGTATAACACTTGGTCAAGTTATGGCGTGGAAAGTGAAGGGGTTGTTATTAACTATACGTCTGTTTATGGCAACACCAAAAAGGCCGTGGAATTATTGAAAGATGAACTTGAAAAAAATGGTGTGAAAGTTGCTGTTAACGACCTTGCAAGATGCGATATGGCAGAAGCCGTTGAAGATACTTTTAGGTATGGCAAAGTAGTTTTTGCAACAACCACTTATAACGGCGATATCTTTCCGTTTATGAAAGAGTTTATAAACCACTTGACAGAAAGAAATTTCCAAAACAAGTTTGTGGGTATTATTGAAAACGGTTCTTGGGCACCACTTGCTGATAAGATTATTAAGGGTATGCTTGAAAAGAGTAAGAATTTGACCTTTGCAAACACGGGAGTTAAAATCTTATCTGGCGTAAAACAAGAAAATATCGACCAAATCAAAGCACTTGCAAAAGAATTGATTTAAGGAACAACAAAAAAGACGGCTAAATTTAGCCGTCTTAATTTTTTTATTTTAATTATCTGTTGTTGATGAGTTTTGTGAGTTCAACAGGGTCAAGTTTTTGACCGTCCTTATAAACTCTCATATTGCCAGATGCGATTTCATCGATAAGAATAACTTCGTCGTTATTGTAGCCGAATTCATACTTGATATCCCAAAGGTCACAGCCGATTGTCTTTAAGTCGTCAGCAACGATTTTTGTGATTTTCAAGGTTTGTTCTTTCATGCTCTTGAACATTTCTTCACTCATAACGCCAAGTGCAGATAAACCTTCACAAGTAACAAGTGGGTCGCCTTTAGCATCGTTTTTGAAAGTACATTCAACGTATCCACCTTCTAAAACTGTGCCATCTTCGATATATTCGCCATATCTACGAATAAAACTGCCAGTTGCAACTAAACGGCAAATAACTTCCAAACCCTTACCAAAAACTTTACCTGGAAGAACTTCCATAGTAGCGTTTTCAATATCAGCAGAAACATAGTGAGTTTTGATACCTGCTTTTTTAAGCATTTCAAAGTAGTAGATAGAAGACTTTAAGTTAGCCTTGCCGATACCTTCGATAGTCAAACCAACGCTGTTTTCACCTGGGTCAAACACGCCGTCTTTACCCGTGCAGTCGTCCTTAAATTTAAGCATAACGTTGCCGTTATCTAATTTATAAACGTCTTTAGTTTTACCTGTGTAAATCTTTTCCATAATAAACCTCTTTATAAGAAAAATTTTTTAACCCCATAGGGTTAAACTTAAATATCGCCTTTATTATAACAAATAATATTAATTTTGTAAATTATCTAAAATACCTAAAAATAAAAAAAGTGAAAAATTTTTATTAAACGTTTTCAAAATTTCCCACGCTATGTTATAATAATCGTATGAAGATTTTATCCCCAGCAGGCAATTTTGAAAGTCTTAAAATGGCTATCTATAATGGTGCAGACGAAGTTTATCTTGGCATAAACAATTTTAACGCACGAAACAATATCGACGGGTTTTCTATTGACACATTAGAGCAAGCCGTTGCTTTTGCACACCTTTACGGCGTAAAGGTGCATCTTGCAATAAATATTTTATTTTCTAATGATGAACTTCAAAGTGCAATCGACGTTGTCGGCAAGGCACTTGCAATGGGCGTTGATGCTTTTATAATTCAAGATTTAGGGCTTATTTCTTTAGTGAATAAACTTTATCCAGATGCAGAAATTCATTTAAGCACGCAAATGGGTATTCATAATTTGGAAGGAATTATTGCCCTTTCAAAATATAAATTCAAAAGAGTGGTGCTTTCAAGGGAAACACCTTTAAGTGAAATTCGCCGTATAAAAGAAAACACCGATATAGAAATAGAATACTTTGCACAAGGCGCTTTGTGCGTTTGCTTTTCTGGAAACTGCTATTTAAGTTCATACACGTTATCAGCAAGTGGAAACAGGGGAAAGTGCAAGCAACTTTGTAGGCTTCCTTACACACTTAAAAAGGACGGTAAGGCATTAAAGTCGGGTTATCTTTTAAGTGCAAAAGACTTTAATATGTTATCACGCCTTGACGATTTGAAAAAGGCTGGCGTCGATGCCATAAAAATTGAAGGTAGGGCAAGAAGACCTTATTACGTTGCAGTCGCAACAAGGCAATATTACAATGCGTTAAACGGCATAAAAACTGATAAAACTCAACTTGAACTTGCATTTAACCGCACCTATACCGAAGGTTATTTTAACGGCAACGGCAATATTATTTCCAACGTTCAAAACCATATAGGTGTTGAAGTGGGAAAGGTGGAAAAAGTCAAGGTTGGCAAGCGCTTTAATGAGATTTATTTCACTTCAAACAGAAAACTTTATCCAAAGTCAACCTTTAAGTTTTTCTTTAAAGGAAAAGAAACGACGATTTCTGCCTTCGACCTTAAAGACCTTGGCAGCAATAAATACTTTTTAACCACCACGGCTGTGGTTGAAGTGGGTGCTTTTGTCAACTTAATCGTCGATAGTTTTGATGAAAAAAAGGTTTTGGAATACGTTAAAAAAGTGCCTGTTTCTATCCAAATTTTTGCAAAAGTGGGAGAACAAATAAAGGCGACGGCAACCGTTAACGGCAAAGAAATTGAAATGGTTGGCGAAGTTTTGGAAAGTGCAAAATCAAGCCCACTTTCGCTTTTGGAAATAGAAAAGAACTTTGAAAAAAGTGAATTTTTTACACCAAAAATACAAGTAAAACAACTTGATAACGTCTTTATCTTAAAGCAAAAATTAAACGATTTTAGACGTAATTTTTACGACAAATTATATTTAGAATTGACAAAAGTTGATAAAATTTGTGAGCAAAAAGAATTGCCAAAATTGCCTTGCGTCACACCATTTTTAGACTTTGAAATAGTGGAAGATTTAGGCACTGAATTTAATGCTAAAAACATAATTTTTTCGCCCGAAAAATATGATTTGGAAACAATTTTGGCGTTTAAAAACAAGTGCCAAAAACTTGGCAAAAACGCATATTTAGACACGCCTAATTTTGCACTTGAAAGAGATATAAAAGTTCTTAAAGAAATAGTAGAAAAGACTGAAATTTCAATCGTTGCAAACAATTATTACGCCACCACTTTGACCGATAATTTTATCGTTGGTGCAGGCTTAAATGTTTACAATAATTTTACTGCTTTTGAGTGGCAAAAGCCTTTTATAACAGCCGAAAGCGATATAGGGGAAAGAATTGACTTTGCGCATATGACGCTTATTTCTTGCCCTATGAAAAACCACCTTAAATGCACTTGCGAAACTTGTAAATATCAAGACGGTTTTGTTTACAAAATGGATAGTGGCAAAGAATTGAAGTTAAAAAGAAAAAAGATTTGCTCTTGCGTGTTCTATTTAACCGATTAAATAAAAGAAAAAAATTCGTTTTCTGCATTTATAGTTGCTTTAATTGTGGCAAAAACGTTTGACTTGATTTTTCATAAATGTTATACTATATTTACTTAAGTAAATAAAAGTTTTCTTGCGACTGACGGCTAAGTGGATTACCACGGGGAGCAAAGAACAAATTGTTGTCGGCCGTCTGGGCAGTTTGGGTTTTTTCAAACTGTCTTTTTTGGTTAAAGGCATTGTCACTTCATCTGATTGACTTTTAACGGAAATTACTGCGAAATACTTTGTGTTTTGTTCAGTTCCAAAGCCTTAAACAATTATGAGTTTTAAGAAGTCCAAGAAAAATAATTACGTAAATTAGGAGATTATTATGAAAAAAGTTGCAGTAGTTATGGGCAGTGATAGTGACCTTAAGGTTGTTGAAAAGGCAATCTTAACACTTAAAGATTATGGTGTTCAAACCGAAGTGCACGTTTATTCAGCACACAGAACACCAGTTCAAGCAAAAGAATTTACGGCAAAGGCAAGAGATAACGGTATCGGCGTTATAATCGCTTGTGCTGGAAAGGCTGCGCACCTTGCTGGTGCAATCGCAGCAAACACAACCCTTCCTGTTATCGGCATTCCTATAAAGGCGTCTGTTTTAGACGGTATGGATGCACTTTTATCAACCGTGCAAATGCCAGCAGGTATTCCTGTTGCAACGGTTGCGATTGACGGGGCTGAAAACGCTGCGCTTTTAGCAATACAAATTTTGGCAGTTGAAGATAAAATCCTTGCTGAAAAATTACAAAAGGCAAGAGATGAAAAGATGGCTAAGATTTTAGCTGTTGATAAGGAAATTAACGAAAAATATAACTAACAAAAAAAGTGAAGATTTGACACTTCACTTTTTTGCGCTTATTTAAAGGTTTTTTTGGAGGTATTTATGGACAAACTTCGTGAAGAGTGTGGCGTTTTTGGTGTCTATGCATCAAAAGAGCAAAACCTTGCAAGTATGACCTATTATGGTTTATACGCCCTTCAACATCGTGGGCAAGATAGTTGTGGTATTGTCGTTAACGACGGCGGTGTGTTTACAGCGAAAAAAGATTTGGGGCTAGTTGGTGACGTTTTCACTAAAGAAGTCTTAACCAGTTTTGAGCACGGCAAGATTGCCGTTGGGCACGTTAGGGCAGGCACTAAAGGCACTATATCAAGGGCAAACGCACAACCACTTGTCGTGAATCATATAAAGGGTAGTTTGGCTATCGCTTTTAACGGCAACTTGGTTAACAAAACTGAACTTCGCACAAATCTTGAATTACAAGGTTCTATATTCCACTCATCTGGCGATACTGAAGTTATTGCTTACGAAATTATAAAAGAAAGGCTTTCATCACCATCAATAGAACACGCATTAAGCAAGGCTGTTAAAAAACTTGACGGTGCGTTCAGCATAGTGGTTATGTCGCCGACAAAACTTCTTGCCGTGCGTGATAAATATGGTTTTAGACCACTTTGTTATGGAAAAACGGCAGACGGTTCTTACGTGGTGGCTTCCGAAAGTTGTGCACTTGATGCAGTTGGAGCAAAACTTATTCGTGACGTTGAACCGGGTGAAATCGTTGTTTTCGATTCAATGGGCGTTCGTTCAATAACAGAAGACTGTGGCAGTGCAAAAATGAGTTCTTGTGTTTTTGAATTCATATACAACGCTCGTCCAGACTCTATCGTTGATGGGGTTTCCGTTCACGAAGCAAGGGTGGAAATGGGCAAAGCACTTGCAAGGCGTTATCCAGTTGATGCAGACGTGGTAATCAGCGTTCCAGACTCTGGCAACGATGCTGCAATAGGTTACGCACAACAATCTGGCATACCTTTTGAACTTGGCTTTTTGAAAAATAAATACGTTGGAAGAACTTTTATCTTCCCAGACCAAAAGGATAGAGAAGACCAAGTTAGAAAAAAACTTAACCCTATATCTTCTGTCATCAAGGGCAAGAGAGTGGTTATGGTTGACGACTCAATCGTGCGTGGCACGACTAGTGGCAGGGTGGTTAACCTTTTAAGAGAAGCAGGGGCTACTGAAATTCACTTTATGGTGTCTTCGCCACCGTTCTTGTATCCTTGTTATTACGGAACGGACGTTCCAAATAGAGATATGTTAATTGCAAATCAACATACCCAAGAAGAAATAAGAAAGTTAATCGGCGTTGACAGTCTAAATTATTTAACACTTGAAGACTTAAAAGAAATTGCAACTAATAATGGAAAGAACGGCTTCTGTTATGCGTGCTTTGATGGAAAGTATGCAACCAAAGTTCCAGAAGAAGTTTTAGATAAATATCAAACAAAAATAAACATTGAAGAAAAAACCAAAAGACACTAGGTTGAAGGAGAAATATTATGGAAAAGAGTTATAGTGAAAGTTACAAACAAGCAGGCGTAGATATTACTGCAGGTTACAAAGCAGTTGAACTTATGAAGTCACATATCAAGAGAACGATGACTAAAGGCGTTTGTTCTGATATCGGTGGTTTCGGCGGACTTTTTGAACTTGGCAAAGTTAAAAACCCAGTTCTAGTTAGTGGAACTGACGGCGTTGGCACAAAACTTAAGATTGCTTTCTTGATGGATAAGCACAACACGGTTGGTATTGACTGCGTTGCAATGTGCGTTAACGACGTTATTTGTAGCGGTGCAAAACCATTATTCTTCCTTGACTACATTGCAGTTGGCAAAAACGTGCCAGAAAGAGTTGCATCAATCGTTGAAGGCGTTGCTGAAGGTTGCGTTCAAGCAGGCTGTGCTCTTATCGGTGGCGAAACGGCTGAAATGCCAGGTTTTTATCCAGTTGATGAATATGACCTTGCAGGTTTTGCTGTTGGCGTTGTTGATAAGAAAAAGATTTTAGACAACAAGAAAATGAAAGCAGGCGACGTTGTTATTGCTATCCCATCAACTGGCGTACACAGCAACGGTTTCTCACTTGTTAGAAAGGTGTTTGACGTTGAAAAGACCGACCTTAAAACTCCACTTGAAGCACTTGGCGGAAAGAGTTTGGGCGAAACACTTTTAACACCAACCAAAATTTACGTTAAGGCAATTATGTCACTTCTTGAAAAGAAAGTTAATATCCGTGCTATTTCACACATCACTGGTGGTGGTTTCTATGAAAATATTCCAAGAAGTATCCCAGACGGATTTGGTGCAAAAATTGAAAAACAAGCAGTTCGCATTTTACCTATCTTTGATTTGCTTGCTAAAACAGGCAATATTTGTGAAAGAGATATGTTCAACACCTTTAATATGGGCGTTGGTATGAGCATTGTTGTTAAGAAAGAAGACGCTGATAAGGCAATCGAACTTTTAAGACTTGCTGGCGAAAACGCTTATATTATGGGTGAAATCGTTAAGGAAGACACAAACAAGATTAAGATTTGCTAATTGATGCGGGAGATAAAAATGGAAAAACAAGTTAACGTTGCCGTTTTGGTTTCGGGTGGTGGCACCAACTTGCAAGCGATTATTGACTTTGCTAATGATGGCAACCTTAAGAGTGGAAAACTAGTTAAGGTTATCGCAAGCAAAAGTGGTGCGTTTGCGTTGGAACGTGCAAGTAAAGCGAATATACAAACGGCAGTCGTTGAAAGAAAGGGCAAAACTCAACAAGAATTTGAAAAGGGCATAATCGCTGAACTTGATAACGTAAACGCTCAAGTTATCGTGCTTGCCGGGTTTATGTGTATTCTTTCAAAAGATTTTACCGATAGATATAAAGACAGAATTATAAACGTTCACCCATCACTTATCCCATCTTTTTGTGGTGAAGGCTTTTATGGATTAAAAGTTCACGAAAAGGCACT
>JAZQYW010000001.1:0-19974 GCA_045633745.1 Christensenellaceae bacterium | reverse complement strand
CAGTTTCTGTTAAGGATATGCTTTTGGCAGACAAGAGCGCTATCATTGCCGACATTATGGACACCAACGCCGTTGTTGTTAACACGCTTGACGACAAGGAAAACGTTGCTTTGATTTTTTCAAAGTACGATAAACTTGCTCTCCCTGTTATTGATAAGGAAGGCTGTTTAGTCGGCATCATCACGGTTGACGATGCTGTGGACGTTATCCAAGAAGAAGCAACCGAAGATATCCAAAAACTTGCGGCTGTGCTTCCTAGTGAAAAGCCTTACTTAAAGCAATCGGTTTTCTCTATTTATAAAGCCAGAATTCCTTGGCTCATCTTGCTTTTAATCACTTCTACCTTTACAAGTTTGATTTTGGCAAGTTATGAAAATCAGTTAAATAAAGTAAGCACGATTTTACTTGCTTTCGTGCCTATGCTTATGGGTACGGCTGGTAACGCCGGTGGACAAACTTCGGTTACTATTATTCGTGCAATCGCCGTTGGCGACGTTGAGTTTAAGGATATATTTAAGGTTATCTTAAAAGAACTTTTAGTTTCTTTAACGGTTGGTTTAACCGTGGGCATAGTTTGTTTTGGCAAGATTATGTTCGTGGATAAATTATACAGCGATATAGCACTTAACGAAGCCTTTGTAATATCCCTTGTTTGTACAATAACGCTTGTTATGGCAAAATTAGTTGGTTGCATATTACCACTTCTTGCAAAGAAAGTTAAACTTGACCCTGCAGTAGTTGCAAGCCCACTTATGACGACTATCGTTGATGCTTTGGCTCTTATAATTTACTGCACGATTTCACTTTCTATTTTGATTTAATATTTATAAAAATTTTAAGCCACCGTTTCGGTGGTTTTTAACATTTTAAATAAAGTTGCAATATTATATACTATGTATAATCCATCACTTGCAATCGCCTGTGCTGAAAAATGGGCTTTTTCTTTTAATCCAAATTACTATAACTTTTCTAATATCGGTGGCGATTGCACCAACTTTGTTTCGCAATGCCTATTCGCTGGCAATCTGCCTATGAATTATAGTCAATACGGCTGGTTTTATATCAGTTTATATAACCGTGCACCTGCGTGGACGGGCGTTAACGAATTTTGGAATTTCGGCACTAAAAACACGGGCGTAGGCTTAAAATTAACACCTTGTTCTGCACAAGATTTGTTGGTGGGCGACGTTATACAACTGTTTAACGGGGATAGGTTTTATCACACCTTGCTTGTGACAAGTCTTGACGACGGAATAAAGGTTTCTGCACACGACAACAGCACCTTTAACACACCATTATCAAACTACTATTATCAAGATTTCAGGTGCGCCCACGTTTCTTCTTAAAAAAAGTGTCCATTATAAAACTAATGGACACTATCTCAATTATTCAATCTTCTAGACCCAAAAGATAGTCAGCACTAACTTCGAATAAACGACAAAGAGACAATATCATTTCGATACTTGGCTCTGTTCTACCACATTCCCAATCACAAACGCTACTATTATTTGTTTTTAAGACATCTGCCAATTCTTTTTGCGTTAACTCTTTTTCTAATCTTAACTCTTTTACTCTTTGACCAAACGTATTCATACGATTTATTTTAGAAAAACATCTAATTTGTGAAAGATAAATTGTACTCATGAAATTATAAAACAAAGCATTTTGCAAAATGCTTTGTTTTTACTATGCTATTCAATGTCTTCAAAAAAGTCATTAAAAGACAAACTAAAGAACTTAACAAGTTTTATTATATAACTTGCCTTTGGCTCGTTAACCTGCCTTTCCCAAAAATCTATCGCTTTTTGACTTACGCCTATCTCTTCGGCAAGTTTGCTTTGCGATAGATTGTTCTCTATTCTTAATTCCTTTATCCTTTCACCTATTTTCATATAAATTATTATAGAAGAATTCTTCTATCTTGTGCTTGACAAGAAGATTTCTTCTTGATATAATTTTATTGTATTAACACTTTTTTATACAAGGAAAATAATATGGATTATTCAAAAGTAAATATACATTATTTAAGGACGTATGCAAAAGAAATAGGTGTTAAATCGCCAAGTTCTTGCAGGAAAGACGTTTTAATTAAAAAAATTAAGCAAGTTGAAAGTGGCAAAGTTGCACCTTGTTTTTCTAAAATAGGCAGACCTTCACAACAAAAACTTAACTATGATATGAAAAAAGAAAGACTTGAAAACACACAAGAAAAAGAACTTTATCTTTTTATTGTAGGTAAATTTAGAGAGTTTTTAGATAAGTTAGAAAAAGAAATTAAAGACAAATTTTAACCTTTTGTATAATAAAAGCACTTTGCTAAAATGCAAAGTGCTTTTTTAATCATTTTTATACTAAATATACTATCAAGTTTGCGATGCTGATTAAAACCAAATATACGCTAAACCATTTGTAGTTTGCTTTTTTGATTATTTTAAGCATAAAGGTGATGGCTATGTATCCCGAAATCATTGCCGTTAAAACGCCAAGTGCAAGTGGAAGAAAATCTATGCCGATGCCCCCGCCACCTTGCACGAAATCAAGACCTTCTAAAAGTACGGCTGCCAAAATAATAGGTATGCTCATTAAGAAAGTGAAGTTTGCGTTATGAGTTTTATCAACCTTTGCTAAATTTCCAGCAGTTAAGGTTGAGCCACTTCTTGATATACCAGGGAACACGCCAACTGCTTGACCACAGCCCATTATAAACGCCGTTTTGGTGTTGATTTGGTTTACCATTTGACATTTTTTCGCCCTTATTTCAGAGTATATCATTTCCCCTGCCGTAAACAAGAAGGAAATTGAAAGTAGCCAAATATTGTTTGCAAACAATGCGTCAAGGTCAAACACCTTTGAAAATAATATGCCGATTATACCTGCAGGTATGGTTGCCAAAACCAAACAGCCAAACAAGTTGAAAGGCTTTTTAAACACTTCTAAAATTTGTTTCCACAAAACGACTACAACTGGAATTAACGTGCCCAAATGCAACATAACGCTATAAAAGATAACGTTATCTTCAATGCCAAACCAGTTAGATAACAAAATCAAGTGTCCACTTGATGAAACGGGCAAAAACTCTGCAAAGCCTTGAACTAGCCCCAAAACTATCGCTTGCCAAATTTCCATTTTATTCTCCTTATTTATTTTCTTTGCTAATAAGTTTTATAAATTCCTTAACGGCAAAGGTCATATTTTCTTTTTTAGGTAATGCTAACCCTATCGCCCTTGTTGGCAAGGTTGGGTTGGTTTTAATTTCAGTTAAACTTTTTTCTTCGTTCAATTCGTGCGAAACGAATTCTCTTGGGATACACGCAATACCTATTCCATTTTTTGCAAGTTGCACCATAAGTTCTAAACTTGCAAGTTCAATTTCAGGGTGCAAGTGTATGCCTTGAGAGTGAGCAAAACTTACTATCGCTTGCCTTGTTGCAGTGGAAAGTTCAAGCATCAAAAGTGGATAATCTTGCAATCTCTTTAAATCAACAACGCCGTCGGTCAATTCCTTAAAGTTTTCACTTGCAACGAAAGTATCGTGAAGTTGCATAACCGTGTTTGAAAGGTTGATATCGGTGTCATCAATAGGTAAGTTTACAAACCCGATATCGCCTTTGTTGTTCTTTAACAATTCAATGGTTTCACTTGAAGTGCAGTTTTGCAAAATTAAGTTAACGTTTGGATATTTTTCGTGATATTCTTTTATGTAAGGCAACAAGAAGTGTGTGCTAACCGTGTCGGACGCACAAATTCTAACTATACCGGTTGCCGTGTCTTTGAGTTCTGCATACTTGCTTTCTGCATCTTCAAACAGTTTAAGCGCCTTTTCAACCGTGTCAAAAATTTGTTTTCCACCAGTTTCGGTTAGTTCCATACCTTGATGCGTTCTATTAAAAAGTTTTCCACCTAGTTGTGTTTCAAGTTGCTTAATGGCTTGAGAAACGGCTGGTTGAGAAATATATAATTCTTCCGCCGCCTTTGTTAAACTTCCACACTTAGCAACAACGTAAAACACCCTATATAATTCAAGGTTTACCATTTTATCCCCCTATTTTCCCACACAAAACTTTGAGAAAATGTTGTTTATAATATCTTCGGTTGCAGTCTTTCCAGAAATTTCGCCAAGCGCATCCCAACCGTCCTTAACGTCGATAGACAAAATGTCAAGTGGCACAAGGTCAATGTTTGCAAGTGCTTGCTTGAACTTATCGTTTGCCTTGTTTAATGCATCAAAATGCCTTTCTTCACACAAAAAGTCTCCATTTAAATCTATGCCGTCACCTATGGTTTTTTGATATAAAAGTTCTTTTAAGCCGTCAAGATTTTCTTTCTTTAATGCAGAGATGCAAATATCAGCCCTTTTATCAACGCTGTCCGTCTTATCACACTTGTTTTGCGCAACGATAAGGTTTTCGCCCTTGACTATTTCATAAATTTTGTCATCTTCTTGATTTAGGTTGTTTCCGTCCAAAACCAAAAGAATAACGTCGCTTTGCTTTAGAACACGTTTAGAAAGTTCCACACCAAGTTCTTCAATCTTGTCTTCGCTTTCACGAATTCCAGCCGTATCAAAGAAGTTAAAGGTCACGCCGTTGATATCGATACTTCCTTCAACGATATCACGGGTTGTGCCTGCGATATCCGAAACGATTGCCTTTTCGTAATTCAAAAGTGCGTTTAGAAGTGAACTCTTGCCAGTGTTTGGCTTTCCAACGATGCCAACTTTAACGCCGTCTTTAAGTGTTCTGCCAAACCTATAAGTTCCTTTCAATTTTTCTATTCTGTCAATCACTTCAACAAGTGCATTTTTAACGTTTATAGTAGAAACGATTTCCAAATCTTCTTCTGGAAAGTCCATATCAGCGTCAATTTCACTCAAAGCGTCTGTGATTTTATCTTGAAGTGCAGTGATTTCTTCGGTTAGTTTTTCTCTATATAAATAATACCCTGCCTTAACACCGCTAACGCTTTCGCTATTTATCATATCGATAAGCCCTTCAGCAGAAGATAGGGATAATTTCCCGTTCATAAAAGCACGCTTTGTGAACTCACCATTGTTGGCAAGTCTTGCACCAAGCGAAAGGGTTTTTCTTAAAATGCCCTTTGCGATGGCAACGCCACCGTGAGAGTGGAACTCCACCACGTCTTCGCCAGTAAAACTCTTTGGACCTTTAAAAAACACCATCAAGCCGTGGTCAGAAAAACCATCGGCTTGAATTTCGCCCACGTACATTTTGTTTGGTTCAAAGTCTTTGACTTTGGTTTTGCCCAAAGGCGCAAACATTTTTTCGGCGATTTGTTTTGATTCAGTTCCACTTATTCTTATAACTGCAACACCACTTGCAACAAGCGCTGTGGATATTGCAGAAATTGTATCTAAAGGCATATTAACATTCCTTAGGCTTTTGCCACAAAAAATGACTGATTAGTAATCCTTACGTTTTGGTGAGAAAAATACAAAAAGGACGAGTGTTCTTGTAAGGAAGCATACCCTCTGTGGTCTGTGACCGAACAAAACACAAAGTAATTTGCAGTATTTTTCCCCAAAAATCAGCCAGAGTTTGTGATAAATGCCTTCATTTAATTTTTATTATCAAACTCATCAAATGGGTCTTTTTTCTTTTCACTAAACTCTCCAAAAGGGTCACCAGGGTCAACTTCGCCTTTTTCAGCAAATTCGCTAAATGGGTGTTCTGGTTGTTTTGGTTGTGAATAACCGTTATAACCACCTTGATTATATGGGTTGTTATAAGGGTTTTGGTATGGGTTTTGATATTGTTGATATCTTGAACGAATATATTCGTTGTAGTCAATAGCGTCTTTGTTTCTGCACGCAAACACGAAAGGTGCAAATACGATAGGAATAAAAATTGACAACAAACTTGCAAGCATAAAGTGTCTTGGCAAATACTTTCTAAAGAAAGCAAAGTATGCTGAAATTGTTATGATAATGCTTGCCAAATCAAAGAGCATTGAGAATATATTTAAAATGTCTAAAAGTTTATAATATACGCCTACGTTCATTCCAAAAGGAAGAATAACTTTTGTGACATAAATGCCTAGGTCGCCTTCAATTAGCATATAAAGTTTCATACTTTCATCAAGTTGATCTGCTTGAGCAACGTATAGCGTTCCCCCTTCAATAAGCGAATATTGAAGTAATGGAAAATATGAAATGATAGAGATTGCCACCGTTAAGATTTCAGACGCAGAAAAAATTATGCAAAGCCAAATTGCAATCTTTTCATAAGGCATATTAAATAGCCTTGATTTGCCTATCAATTTGCATAAAATATAAAACCAAACAAATGGTATCCACGCCAAAAATGCATTTTTAACCTTTTGCCTTTTTGCAAGCATAAATAAACCGATTGAACGCAACACGTATAACGCAAGAACAATAGCAAGCCCAACTACAAGCCCTGCCCAAATATACCCGTTCTTTATAGATATTGTGGTAAACGTTCCCGTTGACACGTCCATATCAAAAGTAGTTGCCATAAAATCTCCTTTCCTACTCTAACTTGTTTTCTTTTTCCATTATTGACTATTTTATAAAATATTAATACGCACGTGCAAAAATCACTTTATGAGTTGCTTTCTTTCCACAGATTGCGCAAGTTTCTGGAACGCCTTCTTCATCGCACATAACTCTTGCAGTTGCAGATGCAAATTCCTTAACCTTGTCTTCACATTCACGGCAACCACACCAGCCAGCCTTAACAAAGTTCTTGTTTTCAACGCCTTGCAAAATGCCTTCTAAACTATCTGCTTCAACAACTCTCTTGTCACGATTTGCCTTTGACTTAATAAACATATCTTTTTGAACAACGTCTAAAAGCGATAAGATTTCGCTTGCGATATTGTCAAGTGACATAGCGTTCTTTTCAAAGTTATCACGGCGTGCAACCATACATTGATTGTTTTCAATATCACGTGGACCGATTTCAATACGAACAGGAACACCTTTCATTTCCCATTCGTTGAACTTCCAACCTGGGCTCATATCACGGGTGTCAACTTCTGCTCTAATGCCAGCCTTAACAAGTGCATCTTGAAGTTCGGTTGCCTTTTCGATAACGCCACCCTTATGGGTTGCGATAGGAACGATAATAACTTGAATAGGAGCAACCTTTGGTGGCAATACAAGACCCCTTTGGTCACCGTGTGCCATAATAATTGCACCTATCATACGAGTTGACGTACCCCAAGAAGTTGTGTAGCCGTGTTTTTGAGTGCTGTCTTTATCCAAGAACTTAATGTCGAAAGCCTTTGCAAAGTTTTGACCTAAATAGTGGCTTGTTCCTGATTGCAAAGATTTGCCGTCAAGCATCATTGCTTCTAGCCCAAAAGTTGCAACAGCACCTGCGAATTTTTCCTTATCCGTCTTTCTGCCTGTGAAAACAGGGAGAGCAAGGGTGTCTTCCATAAATTCTTTATAAACTTGAAGCATCTTCATTGTTTCTTCCATTGCTTCTTCTTCGGTTGCGTGAACGGTGTGACCTTCTTGCCACAAGAATTCGCTTGTACGAAGGAAAGGACGGGTTGTCTTTTCCCAACGCATAACGTTGCACCATTGATTCATAATTACAGGTAAATCTCTATAAGATTGAATCCACTTTGCATACATTGTGCCGATAACCGTTTCACTGGTTGGGCGAATAGCAAGTGGTTCTTCAAGTTTTGCGCCACCAGCGTGGGTAACGACGGCAACTTCAGGTGCAAAGCCTTCAACGTGCTCTGCTTCCTTTGTAAAATAACTCATAGGAATAAGAAGTGGGAAGTAAGCATTTTTTGAGCCTGCTTCTTTAAATCTTCTGTCCATATCTTTTTGTATATTTTCCCAAATAGCATAACCATAAGGACGAATAACCATAGTTCCTTTAACAGGGCCATAGTCAACAAGTTCGGTTTTTAAAACCACGTCCGTGTACCATTGTGCGAAGTCTTCATTGATGTCTGCGATTTGCTTAACGAATTGTTTTTCACTCATAATTCTTTCTCCGTGCATACTTTTCCATTTTGATATATTTTAATTATAACAACAAAGGCGAAAATTATCAAGTTTTTTCTTCAATAATACAGAAAAAGGCTTGAAAAACAATTGAAGTTAATATATAATATATATTGTATCACGAGTCTATACCCCTTTTTTGTGGGTAAAATATAAAATACAACTCGTTTTTTGGAGGTTTTACTATGCAAGACACAAAACAACTTACTGTAAACGCCATAAGAGTGCTTTCTGCAGAAGCAATCCAAAAGGCTAACTCTGGTCACCCAGGCTTGCCACTTGGTGCAGCACCTATCGGCTATGCAGCCTTTACTAACATGACATTTAACCCAAAGGATACCGCTTTTGACAATAGAGATAGGTTTATTCTTTCTGCTGGTCACGGCTCTATGCTTGACTATGCACTTTATTATCTTTTCGGCTTTGGTTTAACTAAAGAAGATATTATGAATTTCCGTCAACTCGGTTCAATCACTGCTGGCCACCCAGAATACGGCGTATGCCCAGGCGTTGAAACAAGCACTGGCCCACTTGGTCAAGGTATTGCTAACGCTGTTGGTATGGCTATCGCTGAAGATTATCTTGCAACAAAGTTCAACAGAGAAGGTTTCCCTATCGTTGACCACTACACCATCGCTCTTTGTGGTGACGGCTGTATGCAAGAAGGTATTGAAAACGAAGCAGCATCTCTTGCTGGCTCACTTAAACTTGGCAAACTTATCGTTTTATATGATGATAACGATATTACTATTGAAGGCGACACAGATATTACCTTTACAGAAAACGTTGGTAAGCGTCACGAAGCAATGGGTTGGCAAGTTATTAACGTTAAGGACGCCAACGATATCGGTGCTCTTAACCGTGCAATCAAGAAAGCAAAGGCTGAAAAAGAAAAACCATCACTTATTATCATTAAATCACAAATCGGTTATGGTTCACACCTTGTTGGCAAGGCATCTTGTCACGGTGCACCTCTCGGCGAAGAAGGCGTTGCAACCTTAAAGCAAAACCTTGGCTGGACAAGTGCTCCATTTGAAGTTCCAGAAGAAGTATTCAAACACTGCAAGAAGTTCGGTGCTAAAGGCAGAAGAGCACAAAAGGCTTGGAAGGCTATGTTCAAAGCATATAGCGAACAATATCCAGAACTTGCAAAAGAATATATTGCTTGGAAGAAGAAGGAACTCCCAGACCTTAAGGCTATTGAAGAATTATGGCAATTTGAAAAGGACGATGCATCAAGAGGCTACAGCCACACCGTTCTAAATAAACTTGCAAAATATATCCCAAGTTTAATCGGTGGTTCTGCCGACCTTGGTCCTGCAAACAAATCAAATATGAAGAGCCGTGGCGACTATTTGCCAACAGACAAAACTGGTTCAAATATGCACTTTGGTATTCGTGAACACGCAATGGCTGCTATCGTAAACGGTATGTATTTACACGGCGGTCTTATCCCATACTGCGCAACGTTTGCTGTTTTCTCTGACTATATGAAAAACGCTATGCGTATGTCAGCAATTATGGAATTGCCTGTTATCTATATCTTATCACACGATTCAATCGGTGTTGGTGAAGACGGCCCTACCCACCAACCTATCGAACACCTTGCAGGTTTAAGAGCAATGCCAAATATGAAAGTTTATCGTCCAGCAGACGGCAGAGAAACAACTGCTTGTTGGATTGATGCTTTAACTGGCAAAGAACCATCTTGTATCGTTGTATCACGTCAAACACTTCCTATGCTTGAAGGAACTGGCGACAAAGCATTCAAGGGTGGTTATATCCTTGCTGACAGCAACAAGAAAGTTCCTGATGCTATCCTTATCGCAACTGGTAGTGAAGTTAACCTTGCAGTTAACGCTAAAAAAGTTCTTGCTGAACAAGGCGTTGACGTTAGAGTTGTTTCTATGCCTTGCGTTGAAGTGTTCGAAAAACAAAGCGAAAAATATAAACAAAGCGTTCTTCCAAACGGCGTTCGTGCAAGAGTTGCTATTGAAGCAGGCGCAACAATGTGCTGGTATAAATACGTTGGTTTAGATGGAAAGATTATCGGTATCGATACTTTCGGCGAATCAGCACCTGCTGGTAAGTTGTTCGTTAAGTATGGCTTTACAGTTGATAAGGTTGTTGATGCTGTTAACGAACTTGTTAAATAGTTTGTAAATTAACTAATCTAAAAACACTCACTTGAATTTAAGTGAGTGTTTTTTATTGTCGCTATAAAATATTTTAAAAGTAAAAAAGCAAGGCGATTGCCTTGCTTTTTAGTTTTTGTTTTTAATTAGTTTTTTCTAATTAGATAAGTTTCTTAAACTTGTTAACGATACCAAATGCACCACCAGCGATAGCAAAGATAGCATAAATGATAGCGCCAAAGCCTAATTTGAATTCTTCAAATGTTTCTGTGAATTTAGCAGAATACTTTGTACCAGCAATAGTTTGTGTAACGTCTGTACCAGCAACTAAAAGAAGAAGCATAAACAAGCCAGCAACAGCAACTAAAATAGAGCCGATGAAAGCAAGTTTTTCACCCTTTTTGATTGAAAGGATTACTAATACGATACCTGCGATTAAAGCAAGAACTGAAAGTAAACCGAAGATTGATGCACCACCGTCACCGATTTTAGCAGTAGCAGACATACCTTCTGCAGTCACTTTATATTTAGCACCACCAAATGCCAAACCTAAAGTAGCAACTGTATATTTTGCGCCACCCATTTCTGCAACTGCACCTGGGAAAATCATACCAAGGATAAGTGCGAGCACTGCTGCGCCTGCAACGATTACTGCAAGCAAGTTCTTTTTAATGAATTCCATAATTCTCTCCTTTTTGCAATAAGCCAACAAGCGCAATCTACGTGTGTAAACACGTAGAAGGGCTATAGCCCTTGCATAAATAATTTTGATATACTAAATATACAACAATTTTGTTGATTTGTCAATATATTTTAAAATTTTTGTCGAAAATTATTTTATTTTGTTTTACCTTGTAATTATATGAAAAAAACGAATAAAAAGTTCCATATTTTCCTTTAAAACAACAAAAGCAAGGTTAATTTCCTTGCTTTTTCATTGTTTTTAATTTATCCAAGCATTTCTTCGGCTTTTTTAAGGTTAATTTCATTTAACTCTTTTAGCCTAAAGAACTTGCCTTGTTTTTGCATAAGTTCTTCATAAGTTCCACACTCAACCATTTCGCCTTGTTCCATAACCACAATTCTATCGGCATCACGAATAGTTGAAAGTCTGTGTGCAACGATAAATGTTGTTCTTCCTTTTATTGAAGAAGATATTGCCTGTTGCACGTGATATTCAGAAATGTTATCAAGCGCACTTGTCGCTTCATCTAAAACTAAAATTTTAGGGTTTCTTATAAGTGCTCTTGCAATAGTTATCCTTTGGCGTTGTCCACCAGAAAGTTTTACACCGTGTTCGCCAACTTCTGTGTTAAGTCCGTTTGGCAAGTCCTTTATAAACTCGGTTATGTTTGCCATTTCAACAACTCTATTTAAATCTTCTTCGGTATATCTATCAAGTCCGTAAGTAATATTTTCACGGATTGTACCAGGGAACAACACGCTTGTTTGTGGAACGACCGATATGTGATGCCTATATTCTGAAAGGTTAAGGTCTGTTATTGCGTTTCCATCAATAGAAAGTTTGCCACTGTTCGGCATCATAAACCCGATAATTAAATTCATAAGGGTTGACTTGCCAGAGCCTGAACTACCAACGACGGCAACACACTCCCCACTCTTTACGTCAAGCGTAAAATTATGAACGACGTCTTGGTCGGATTTTGGATAACGATAGCACACGTTTTCAAACCTAACGTCGCCGTTAATAGATGGAATATTTTTCTTGCCTATACTAACTTCAACGTCAGATGCGTTCATTACTTCAGAAATTGAATCAAGCGACTCTGCCCCAGATGCTATCGTCGGTGCAATGTTGGTTAACGCCATAATGGAATTGCTTATTTGAGCAAACATCGTTTGATAAAGAATTATATCGCCCACACCGATTATTTTGTTAAGTGCTAAAAACACACAAAAAATAACGCAAGCAGTTTTTAACAATTCGTTTACCACCCAAACGGCAGAGCCAAATACTGAAAGCCTTTTATCAATGCGTAGCCCAGCGCCAGTAAGGTCACGAATTTTTTTATTAAACGAATTAATTTCCGAATTCTCTAAACCGTGAGATTTAGTGACCGGCATCATTTCAAGCATAGTGTTCATTTTTGCGCCCATTGCTTCGTTCTTCAAACGATATTCTCTATACCCTGCGCGCAATTTTTTATTAAACGCCTTGCTTATAAGCACGTTCATCGGTATAACGATTACAAAGAAGATAGAAACTATCCACCCTTTTTCATTGCTGAAAATGGTGATGCCCGTTGAAACGATTATCCCTATTATGCACGGAATTAAACTGAACATAATGGTATGCATAAGCGTGTCTATCGATTCAACGTCCTTTAAAAATTTGGACTGAATTCTGCCAGACTGCATATCGTTATGGTATGTAATAGACAAATGTTGAAGTTTTCTAACCACCGAAGACTTAATCGCAGCACTAGTTTGCCTATTCATCTTACTAACCACACGCCACCTTAACATAGTGCCGGGAACGTTTAACAATATGCATGCGAATATTACGACGGCGTTTATAACTATGGTTTGTATAATTTGGTCGGTCACGCCAACTCCACTACTTATCGCCAAAGTTATAATATTTATAATGTTTGCCGTTAGCAATGGCGTAATCCAAATAGGTAAGTTTTGAAAAATCAATAAAAACGATGATATAATAATAGGTCTTCTATTAACACTTAAAACTTTCTTAAAAAAACCTTTTTTTCTTTTAGATTTTTCAGCCACTTTTTGCTCGTTAAAAAGATGGTCGTAATCAGGAATTATAAAGTCGCTTCGCTTGGGGATTTCCTTTCCTTCGATGTTTTTCATTTTTCTATCCGCCTATAATATTAAAGACCTTAACTATAAGTTAAAGTCTTTTGTGTGCGTTAAATATAGCATTTAAAAAATGCCTTGTCAACACTTTTTTTAAATTTCCTTTTATTTATTTTTCATTTTCCAAAAAATCGTAAAAAGCGTTAACGCCTTGCTCCACGTCAAATAGCGTTGCGTTAAAATCGCCCGTCCAGTAAGGGTCGGCAACGTCTCGTGGAAAATCAGTAAAATCTAATAGTTTAAAGCACTTATTTTGCTTATCTTCCCCAAATATACGCATCATATTTACAAAGTTTCTTTGGTCCATACAAACAAAATAATCGTATTTATCGTAATCGCTTGCCTTTAGTTTTTCAGCATACTTGCCACTGCAATCAATTCCCTTTTGATTTAAGATTTTTCTTGTTCCATAATGAACTGGGTTGCCAAGTTCTTCACTGCTTGTTCCAGATGACGCAATAAAATATTCCTTTTCCTTGTCGTTTTTGTTAACAAGGTCTTTCATTAAAAATTCAGCCATAGTTGAACGGCAAATATTTCCGTGACAAACAAACATTATTCTATGCATTATTTATTCTCTTTTCTTTGCTTTTCTATTTCTTTAACCTTTTTCCAAAGTTTAAGGCTTTCTTCTGGGGTGGAAGGTCTATCTTCATCGCCAAAAACGTGTGGGTGTCGGCGAATCAATTTGTCGGTTATGCCTTGCACCACTTTTTCAAAATCAAAAGCCTTTCTTTCTTTTGCAACTTGGGCGTTCATCAAAACTTGTAATAAAAGGTCGCCAAGTTCTTCGCACAAATTTTCATCGTCGTTTTTATCGATTGCATCGATTACTTCTTGGCTTTCATCTCTTAAACACCTTTTTAAAGTTTCGTGCGTTTGCGCTCTGTCCCACTCACAACCCTTTTCGCTCCTTAAAATTTCAACCACTTCTAAAAGTTCTTCTATATTATGTTTTTGTCCTTCAACAAAAATCTTTCCGTTATGTTCTTTCATATTATTCACCTTTTACACGTTATCGTATGTCTTTTTCATATTCTTTTGGGGTTTTGCCAGTATAACTCTTAAATGCCGAAAGAAAACCATTATAAGAAGTATAGCCCGATGAATATGCAACTTCTTCTAGACTTGCACTCTTGTTTTTTATAACCATGCAAGCGTGCTCTATTCTTTGCTTGGTTAAAATTTTCTTAAACCCAACACCGAAAATCTTTTTAACGATTCTATGCGTTTGTGGAACGGAAAGGCACAAGCCTTTTGCCAAATCTTCTATCCCCACTTGCTCATTATATCTTCTTTGAAAAAATTCTTCAACGATTTTTCTTTGTTTCAAACTATTTTCACTCTCATATGAATCGCCCACTATTTGACTATCGCTTAAATTGTTGTTCTTTTTTATTTCTTTGGCGAGTTTTATAAAAAAGTTTGCAAAAGCCGTTTGCGAAACGTGTTCGCCAAAATCTGAATTTTCAATCTCTAAAATTTCTTTAACGATGCCGATAAGTTCAGGGGATTTAAGAATAGCAAAACCTTTTATAGACTTAAAAACGTTATCGTAATAAGCAAACTCCGAAAAGGTTTTTGCGTTGTGATAAGCATAGTTTCTTGTTAAGTTAAAAGAAAAATTAGTTTTAACCAAATCATCGCTTGAGTTTTTTGGATAGTGACTGGACTTTGGTGCAAGCAAACAAATCTCACCAACGTTTACCGTAATATCTTCCCCACTAATTTCTATCCTTGTCTTTCCACTTAAAACTATATGTATCTCATAATCAGCGTGAAAGTGAGCGTTGCTTGCCCAATTACTATATTTTTTTAATTGTATTGAGTTGTCCGTCACAACGAAATTCGCATCGCCTAAAGAAAGTTTTACTTCGTACATTTTTCACCCCTTTATTAAATTATACCAAAAATTTTTTAAGCAAGCAACAAAAAACCAAAAAATCAATCATTTTTTTATTGAAAAACGAAAGAATTGCTCGTTGTAATATATTGCATTATATTATATAATTAAGAAAAAGATAAAAACTTGTGGAGAAAAAGCAAATTTTTATGGATAAAAACAAAATATTAAACGATTTTCTGCCAAATAAAATTTTTGACGCGCATATGCATTTATGCGATGCGTCTTTCATGAACGCTAACGCTCACATGCCAGATAGTGTCAATCTAGAATATTATCTTTCGAGTATGAAACAGATTTTTTTAGAAAGAAAGATTACGGCAAACGTTATCCCTTTCCCTTCACGTAAAGTTATTTCTAAAGACAACGACTATCTAAAACTAGCCGATGATTTCCTTTACGGCGAACTTGAAAAAGATAAAGAGAACGTTGGCGAATTGTTGGTTATGCCAAACGAGAGCGTAGAACATATTTATAATAGAATCAAGGGCAAGCAAGTTTGTGGTTTTAAGTGCTATCACTCATTTTCACCTGCAGAAGTGACTGTGAATTTGGATATAAAAGATTATATGCCAGAGTCAGCATTTGAACTTGCAAACGAATACAAAAAGGTTATCACCTTGCATTTGGTTAAGGACGCATCTTTAAGCGACCCTGAAAATCTTAAGTATATAATAGAAATGTCAAAAAGATATCCAAACGCCATTTTAATTTTGGCGCACGCGGCAAGGTCGTTTGCTTGTTGGACGTGCTTTGAAGTGGTGGAAAAACTAAAAGGGCTTGATAATATCTGGTTTGACCTTTCGGCAATATGCGAAGTGCCTGCAATGTTTCAAATTATTAAGACTTGTGGTTTAGAAAGAGCTATGTGGGGTTCGGACTTCCCTATCTCCGACTTTAAGGGCAAGGCGATTTCTATTGCCGATAAATTCTTTTGGCTATACGATTTTGAACAACCAGAAATAACCAAAGCCGTTAAACTTTGGAGTGTTTTGGAAGAAAATCTTATGGCGGTAAGACAAACGGCAAAAATGCTTGACCTAACCAGTCGCCAAATAGAAGATATTTTCTATAACAACGCAAAAAGATTATTAACAAATAAATAAATTTAATATTAAAGGAGAAATATATGAATCAAATGCAAAAAATGTTTTCATTAGAAGGCAAAACGGCAGTAGTGACTGGTGGCAGTGGACTTTATGGCAGACAAATTTCACTTGGTCTTTGCCAAATGGGTGCAAAAGTTATTATTGCATCTAGAAATATTGAAAAAAATGAAGAATTCGTTAACGAATTGGTTGCTCAAGGCTACAAGGCGCAAAGCGAATATTTAGACCAAGGCGATGAAAAGTCTATTTTGGCTTTAGTTGAAAAACTTTCTAAAGAGGGTCCTATCGATATTCTAGTAAACAACGCGGTTTTAAGGATATTAAAATCATATCACGATGACCTTGAAAAATTTAACAAGAGTTTAGAAGTTAACGGCACGGGTATCTTCGCAATGTGCAGAGCCTTTGGTGACAAAATGGCTGAACAGGGCTTTGGTAGCATTATCAATATCGGTTCTTATATGGGCTTACTCGGTCCAGACGACACGCTCTATCGTGATTGCTCTTTCTCTGGATATAACTCTGCAGACTATTTCTTCCACAAGGGTGGTATGACAAACTTAACAAGATTTATGGCAAGTTATTATGGTCCAAAGGGTGTTCGTTGCAATATCCTTGAACCAGGTGGATTCTTCAGCAACCAAGACCCTATCTTCGTTGAAAGATATAACGACAGAACTTTCTTAAAACGTATGGCAAACGAAACAGACCTTGTCGGTGCTGTTGTTTTCTTGGCGTCAGACGCATCTGCTTATCTCACTGGTACAGTTATCCCTGTTGATGGTGGCTACACTGCAAAATAAGGAGTTAAAATATGAACTTCGATAAAAATAAAATTTCAAAAATAACCTTAGGAACAGTTCAACTTGGTATGAATTACGGCATCAACAATGCCGACGGAAAACCAAGTGAAGAGTTGGCTAGCCTTGTTCTTTCCACTGCAATAAATGGTGGAATCACTTCTTTTGACACTTCTTCTGATTACGGCACTAGTGAAAAGGTCGTTGGCGATTTCTTTAGAACACAAAAAGAAAAGCCTATCATCATAACCAAATTTGGCGTTGGTGGTTTCGACAATCCTTTGAGCGAAAAAGAAGTGGAAAAGAAAGTTAGAGAACAAGTTGAAAACTCTCTTGAACGCTTGGGATATAATAAACTTCCCCTACTTCTTTCACATAGCGAAAAGGATGTTGAAATTTACGGCAAAACACTTATTGATATCTTAAAAAGATTACAAAGCGAAAATCTTGTTGACAAAATGGGTGCATCACTCAACCACTTTTCTTACGTTGATATGGTTCTTGAAAACGATATTTTTGAAGCCGTTCAAGTTCCACTCAATATGATGGACGTTAAAAATGCCACCGGCGATTCAATCAAAAAACTTGCAGAAAAAGATATTATGGTATTCGTTCGTAGCGTTTTCTTGCAAGGTTTGTTCTTCCGTGACCCAGACACTTTGCCTAACGGCGTGTTGCAAAATGCAAAAGAACCATTAAAGAAAGTTAGAAAAATTGCAGAAGAAGAAAATATGTCTATCGCAGGTCTTGCAATAGCATATATAAGAGATTTGACTGGTGTTTCTTCTCTAGTTATGGGCGCTGAAAAACCTGAACAAGTTAAAGAAAATATTGACCTTATTAACGTTAAGAGTATAAGCGACACTGGTCGTGAAAAAATTACTCTTGCATTTAAGGACGTTGATGAAAGAGTTTTACAACCTTGGCTTTGGAATAAGTAATATATAACAAATTAAAAAACAAAAAACACCACTAATAAAAGTTAGTGGTGTTTTAATCTTATTGTTTTTTTAATTATTTTGCTGCTCTAACGGCATCTTTATGTCCTATATAAGCAACTTTTCCATCTCTGCCTACTTTACAGTCGTCTTTATCCATATCCATAAGGTCTGCAAGTTCAACAAGCAAATCTTCTGCTTCTTCTTCCATCTTTTTAGCAGTTGCACGGTCTTCACAGAAGGCAATTATTATTGTTTTAGAACCCTTATATGCCAACATAAGACAATTTACGTCGTCTGGGTCAACAACTTCTTTATAATCTTCATTGATTAACAAATCTTCAAGCATATCTTTAATATCCTCTTCATTTGTTAAGCATTCAACTTCATAACCCTTTTTTTCGAGTTTCTTTTCAACTTTGCTCCAGTTTTTGCTGATACAACCTGTTGTTGATAGCAATACGCAGAACAACAAAACCATAGCAACAAGTGATTTCATAATTTTTTTCATGTCTCTTTCTCCTTTTGTATAATTATAACATAATTATACATCTTAGTATACTAAGATGTCAAGTATTTTTTTATATTTTTAGTATACTAAGATTATGAAAAAAATTTTTTGTGAACGATTAAAAATGTTAAGAACCGAAAAAAAACTATCTCAACCAGAACTTGCACAACTAGTCGGTGTGAGTAAAGGTATGATATCTTTTTGGGAAAATGCAATAAATGAACCAACGATAACTAATCTTATTAAACTATGCCAAATTTTTGAAGTTTCTTCAGATTATCTTTTAGGATTAGAAGATTAACACCACTAACAAAAGTTAGTGGTGTTCTAATTTTTTATATTTTAATTATACGATAACTTTTCTTAACCACTCTAAAGTGCAGTTTACCATATGTTTGCCTGTTTCTTCGCTTGCTTCAACAGCGCTCTTTGCAAACCATTCGGTATTGCGACTACAACGGTCAAGGTCAACCAATTCTGGATAAGTTCCCATCATAAGACTGGTTTCCCACTTGCCAGCGTGGTCAAAGCCACCGCACTTGATTTGCGCATCAGCACCGATAAGTGGAATAACTTTTATGTATGAAAATGGGTCATCTTGACTTCCCATATCTTCATAATATGTTGCATATGCATCACTGCCCCACCAACCTTTGCCAAGTTTTTGTTCCATATATTCCATAGTCACTTTTTTTGCCGCCTTGTGACAAGCAATGGTCATAGGCATTAAACCTGCACCTTCTGTTTGGTGATGTGCAACAAGATATATATTCTTGTGACCTGCGTCTATCATAGACTTTAAAACGTAATACAAATAGTTTACGTAAGCATCTTCGTCAACGTGGAAGTGGCTTGGCTTTGGTTCACAAACTGCATATGATGCAACGCCATACCAAATTGGTGGACAAACCACAATTTCCTTTTCCTTTTCAAGTTCCCTCAAGCAACCTGTAATAACAAGCGTATCTGTTCCACAAGAAGCGTGGCGAGCGTGATACTCTAGCGTACCTATAGGAATAATAAATGGGACTTTACGGTCCACAGCGTCTTGTATTTCATCGTATAACATTTCAAGCATTTGCATAGTTTTGTTTCTCCTAATTGTTTTGACTAACTAAATTGTATATGAAATATCTTCAAAAGTCAAGACAACTAGATAAGAAAATCAAAACTGTCAAGCATTTTTAGTTTATAAAACATAAACCATTCATTTGGCGTTAGACAAATATGTCGCTATATATAAAACAGACTATTATCACTATCTACATTTAGGAATAGAAGGAAGTATAATTCAAAACTAACTGCGACCTCTTCCCGAGGGAAGATGGTTGTTGCCTAAAATGAAAAAAACACCGACTTTTTAGTCAGTGTTTTTAATGGATGCAGCAACAAGCATTCTTTTGGCGTTAGACAAATATGTCGCTATATATAAAACAAACTATTTTAGCAACCTAAATTAAGGCATTAAATTAAATATTATATAAAACTAACTGCGACTTCTTCCCGTGACCGTCCTAATCGTTCACGATTAGCGGTCTGGGATATGGTTGTTGCAACAAAAAAAGAACCACGTTTGTGGTTCTTCTTTGTTTGGATGCAGCAACAACCTATCTTCCCGGACCGTCGCCAGTCAAGTATTGTCGGCGCTAGTGAGCTTAACTTCTGTGTTCGGTATGAGAACAGGTGGGACCTCACCGCTAACGTCACCGCAATGGTATATATCGGATTTTAC